>NZ_FNUB01000005.1:677059-1354118 GCF_900105985.1 Tenacibaculum sp. MAR_2010_89
TTATCATAATATCTTGTACAGCTACTCCAGTTAAATCAACAATTGTAATTTGACTGTCCTTCGTTCGTTGTAATTTTAAATCTTGAACTGCAGTTCCTAATTCAATGACTGTATTTTCTGAAATTTTACCATCACTAACAGCTTTATAAATTTCTCCTCTACTTTTACTCTGTGGAATACTATCAGCAATAACAATGTCTGCCTTTTTTAGTAATTCACTTTCTAATTCTTGTTTATGTTCTGTATCTGAACCAACTGCTGTAATATGTGTTCCTACTTGAATATCTTCTGCTTTTAATAAAGCGATTTCAGAAGGTGTAGTAGTTACTATAAGGTTACAGTTTTTTGCGATTTCAGAAGGTGATTCTGCAATTTGAATATTAAAATCAGTACCAAGTTCTTGAACAAACTTTTTTACATTCTCTTTGTTTCTTCCCCAAACCCAAACAGAAGAACAAGGTGTATGTTTTTGAAGATATTGTAATTGTAATTTTGCTTGTATTCCAGTTCCAATAATTCCGATTGCTTTTATTTTTTTTGGAGCAAAATACCTTGCTGCTAAAGCACCTGCTGCTGCTGTACGAATATCAGTCAAATGCCCTTCATCTAATAAAATAGCTTTTGGAACTCCTGTTTTTTGATCGAATAATAACATTAATCCTTGACTAGAAGCAATTCCTAATTTTACATTATCATAAAATCCAGATGCAACTTTAATTACATAATAGTCATCATTTTTAATATATCCGTATTTGATATGTGCATCTCCTTTAGGTTTTTCAAATAATAATTCTCCAACAGGAGGAACTACTGTATTTCCATTACTATATTGAATGAATCCTTCTTCCATAGCAGCTATTATATCTATGTTTTTTAGTATGGATTTTATTTCTTCTAAATTAATAACAGTCGCCATAATTTTTGTTTATTTCAGTTAATAATTGTTTGTTTATTTTTTTTCCTGTTAAAACTACTACCACATTTTTATTGCGATATTTATCTCCATTTAATAATGCTGCAACTGGTAATGCAGCAGTAGGTTCTACTGTTGTTTCATGAAATTTATATAAAAAGGCTACTGCTTTTTTTATATCTTCTTCTTTAATTGTTTCAACATGAGAAAGGTGTTTTTTACAAATAATAAATGTTAAGGAGTTCTCTTCTATTCCTCCTGCAGCAGCATCAGCAATCGTACTATATTTACTTGGAGAAACAATTTTATTTATTTTTATAGATTGTTCCATTTCTGAAGCATTTATTGGTTGACTACCTACAATAGTTACATTTTTGTTTTCTGAAAAATAAGAACAAATTCCAGAAATAAGTCCACCACCACCAATAGGAACTATAACCGTATCTACTTCAGGAAATTGTTCTGCTATTTCAATAGCAATTGTTCCTTGCCCTTTTATAATTTCTGGATCATTATATGGGTGAATCAAAACTCCATCAATTTCTTTAGCATATTCTCTTGCTTTCCGCTCAGTTTCCATACTAGAATTTCCGTACAAAACGGTTTCAAAAGCATATTTAGAAATTCCTGTTAATTTTTCTTCTCTAATGTTTTTTGGTAAAAATAACTTCCCTTTAAATCCAAATTTATCTGAAGCATATCCAAATGCTGCTGCGTGATTTCCTGTTGAAGCTGCTACAAAGGTTTTGTTAAAGTCCTTTTTGTTAATACTCTTTAATTTCGTTAGCACACCTCGTATTTTAAATGAATCTGTTATCTGTAAATGTTCCATTTTTAAATACACATTCGCGCCAGAAATAGCACTCAATTTTGGAGAGTGTACTAAAGGTGTTTTTAAAATATCATCTTTAATATTTTTATAAGCGATCTCAATATCTTTTTTATGTACCACTTTGATGAATTATTTAGTTGGGAAATTTTGATCTATATTTTCAATGGTCTTTTGAATTAGTTTCACAACATTTTTATAAAACGTAGGATTTATATTTTCAAAATCATCTGTTGGTTTATGATAACTAGGATGATCTTCTTCACTAAAAGTGATGTTTGGAATTCCTTTTTTATGAAATGGACCATTATCTGATGAGAACATCCAATAATCTTTCGTTTTATCATTAGGATTATCATGTCCGTAAGACACTTTTAAAGAACTTGTTTTTGCTACTTTTTCAACCAAAGATTTAAATTGTGGATATGGATAAGTACCTACAACATAAATCTCGTTTTTTGGATTACGACTAATCATGTCAAAATTAAAATTCAATTGAATATCTTCTAAAGGTATTGGTGGATTTTCAACAAAAAACTTAGAGCCATGTAATCCTAATTCTTCAGCATCAAAAGCTGCAAAAATGATAGAATGTTCTGGCTGATGACTTTTGAAGTGTTTTGCCAAAACTAATAATGCAGCAGTACCCGATGCATTGTCATCAGCTCCATTATAAATAGTATCATTAACAATACCTAAATGATCATAATGAGCACCAATAACAATATATTTGTTTGGATATTTTTTTCCTTTTATGTACCCAATGATGTTTGTCCCTTCTCGTTTCTTAGTCGTTTTTTTATTAATGAAGGTGAAAGGAGAATTATAGGTGTTGTTAAATTTCCCTAACCCAACATTTTCAAAATAAGTAGTAATTAAATCTTGAGCTAGTTGATTGTTTTCTGTCCCTCTACCTTTAAATTCATTAGAAGAGAGTTTTTCTTGTAAACTCAGTAATTCTGATCTCGTATCTGTTGTAATATTATAATTAATAATTTCTTCTGAAGTCATCCAGTGAATACCATCAGCAGGAGCAGCTTTAAGAGTGTACCAATAGAAATCAGTAGGGATTTCCATTTCTTTATAGTAGTTTAAATACTTTTTATGTTCTTCATGCTCTTTAGGAAAATCTAAAGCAACCTTATCTCCACCAGACCAAGAATGAACTCCTAGCTTAGCTGTTGGATGTACTTGTCTTTTAGTTCCAGCTAAAAACATATCTGTTCCTCCAGAAGCTACCATTCCATTTTTTGGAAGATAGGTGTTTATATTACGTTTTCTAATTTCTTGAGATGCTACCAAGTTAACTTCATCATCAATAGATCCACCAACATTAACCATAGTAATTGTTGTTATTTGTGGATTGTTATCTAATACTTTTTTTATATCAGTAAGTGTATTACTATATATAATTCCTTTCATGTAAAGAGTGTCTTTACTTGTTTGGTTTTCCTTAAAATAGAATTCAGCAACTTGTTCACCTTCCATTTTCATGAGCATTTTTTGTCCTAATGCAGATACGTATAGTACTTGAGGGAAAAAGAAAATTAGAATTACAGTTAAAACACCAATTGTTAATAGTCCAATGAGACTTTTTTTAATGAATTTTTTCATTTTTTATGTTTTTAAAATTGGTATAAAAAAAACTCCGTACACCAATTAGTTATTACTAATTAAGGTATACGGAGTTTCCGTAAGAAATAAAACCTATTTTCCCAATGTCTTCCTTATGATAGAAAATAAGTTTGTAACAAGAGTTACATGAATTTCTCTGTTACAAATATATAAAAATTATAATAAGTTTTTTTAGTCACCTTCATTGTTTTCAGAATTAGAGTATCTGTTAATAGTATTTTTTAGTTTATGAAGTATTTGGTTTCTTAGTTTTTCAGGTTTTAGTATTTCTATAGAATCTCCATATCCTAATAACAAACGTTCGAGTTCAAAATTAGTTTTCACAAATATGTTAAATATAACACCATCTTCTACACGTTTTATTAAACGTTGTGATTTATGAAGTGGCTTAGTAATTACGTATGGAGCATGTCTTTTTTCAATCCAAAATTGAATACGTTGTGGTCTTGAATTAGTAACGGTTGCTCCAACTACATCTTTATAAAAAATATCGCCATCAATTTGTAAATCGTTTAACTCTATATTTTCTTCAATAGCAATGTTAGAAACTCTATCTAATGCTAATGTTATATAATTATTTTTATGGGTAGCTAATAAAAACCATCTATTATTATATTCTTTTAATAACTGCGGGTGTAGAACCATGTCACTAGCTTGTCGTGCTTTAAAGGATTGGTAAGTTATCTTTATTACATTTTTGTTTTTTATAGCATCGTATATAGGATCTATAAACTCTAAGCCTTTTAACTGTTCATTTTTATCTAAATGAATAATGGCTCTGTTACTTTTGTTGGAAGAATAAACTGAATCTTCCAATCGTTGTAAAACACCATCCATTTCTTTAAACAAAGAGAAGTCTTTAAACTGACGTAACATTTCTATGGCTTCATTCATAACCTTTACATCAGCATCAGTAACAGGAATGTTTTTTATGCTATAATCATCTTCTGAATATCTATAATACTTCCGTTGATATACTTCAATAGGAGCATTATATCCTAACTTATCACTGCGCATATGCTGAATGTCTAACTGAATAGTACGCTTACTTACATATACATCTTTTCCTTCATATTCATACAACGCATCAGAACAAGCTTCAATTAAATTATCTAAAGTCCAAGTTCGCATGGTATTTCGTAAGCATTGATCAATCGTTTTATAACGGATTAATGCATTTTTATTTGAAGCCATTTATAAAGCATTTAGTTCATTCGTAAGATTAAGTTTTGCTTGATTTTCGTATAAGCGTCTAAATTCATTAGTAGCATAAATAAAAGGTTTATCAATAAAGTGTTGTAAAACTTTTTTACGACCTTTTTTATAAAGAAGATTAGGAACTAGTTTATATTCGTTTCTAATCAATTTAGAATAGTTAGAATAAACTTCAGAAGATGTACCTAAAATTGCTAAATCAAAATCTATCATCCATTTTGCATCATTATCTATAGCATCATGTGTTTTTGTTGCAATTATTTGCTGGTGAATGTTTTCTAGGAAATCAGAAGATAAATTAATCTTTGAGAGTTGATCTAAAGAAACGAGGGCACTTTTTTCTTCATTATCTTTTTTCCAAATATTATAGATTATATCATGATAAAAAATAGAAAAAGAAACTATATCAGCATTCTTTAATTCAACTTTATAGGTGTCAAAATAAGTAAATAGTTCTTCTAAATGAGAAAAATTATGATAAACTCTATGTTTTTCAGTGTAGTTGTTTTCAAGAGTATTCCATAGAGAATCTATTAAGTCTTTATTAGAAGTATAAGCTGAAACAAGGTTTTTAAAACGATTTTTTAAGTCCAAGGCTAATTTTTTTATAAAAATAACAAATAATTTTATCTACGCAAAAAGATTGCGTAATGGTATGTAATATTTGTACCGGAATCATAAGAAAGTAAATAACTTTCAATAGTAATTGCTCCACAAAACAAGGAGTTTGTGGAGCTTAAAAAATTAAAATGATGGAAAATAAAACTAAAATTACAGGAAAAGAATTAATTGAAATGGGATTCAAATCAGGAAAATGGTTTCCAGAAGCGATGGAATATATAAACTCAAATGAGTTGTCAGAAAAAGAAACATTAGAATACTTAGAGCAATTTCGTTCAGGACCTGAAATTCCATTGTTAGAAAATCCAGCGAGTTTTAATATTAATATTAAGGCTGAAAATGAGTTAGAAGAAGAGAATGTACATAAAGTAATCACTTCAATGGAAGTATTAATGAAAACCCCAACGATTGTTGATGGATCTATAATGCCAGATGCTTGTCCTACTGGACCAGCTGGAACCATTCCAGTAGGTGGAGTAGTGGTAGCTAAAAATGCGATTCATCCAGGGATGCATAGTGCTGATATTTGTTGTTCTGTTATGTTAACTGATTTTGGAAAAGCTGATCCGAAAGAAGTGTTAGATGCTGCACATAGTAACACACATTTTGGGCCAGGAGGTAGAGATAGAAATACGCAGTTCCGTTTTCCGATGGATTTATTAGCTGAAATAGAAGCAAACCCTTTTTTGAATACTCAAAAATGTATTTCTGCCGCAAGAAGTCATTTAGGAACACAAGGAGATGGAAATCACTTTCTATTTATTGGTACTTCTAAAAAAACAGGAAATACAATGATGGTAACACATCATGGAAGTAGAGGTTTTGGAGCTAATTTGTATTCAAGAGGAATGCAAGTTGCAGAACAATTTAGAAAAGAATTGTCTCCACAAACATTAAAACAAAATGCGTGGATTCCGTTTGATACTGAAGAAGGAGAAAATTATTGGGAAGCATTACAAATTATAAGAAAATGGACAAAGTTAAACCATGAAGTTTTACATGATGCAACTTTAGATAAGTTAGGAATTGAAAAAGAAAACAGGTATTGGAATGAGCATAATTTTGTATTTAAAGAGGGCGATTTGTTTTACCATGCAAAGGGGGCAACTCCGTTAGATGCTAAGTTTATGCCAGATATTACTGGGCCACGTTTAATTCCATTAAACATGAGTGAACCAGTATTGATTGTGGAAGGAAAAACGACTAAAAGTAATTTAGGATTTGCACCTCATGGAGCTGGTCGAAATGTTAGTAGAACACAGCATAGAAAGAGTAAAACAGGAACTTTTGAAGAAATTTTTAAAGAAGAAACTAAAGGTATAGATGCTCGTTTTTTTTCTAATGAAATTGATATTACTGAGTTACCTTCTGCTTATAAAAATGCAGAGAGTGTTCGTAACCAAATGGAAGAATTTGGTTTAGGTGAAGTTATTGATGAGGTTGTGCCTTACGGTTGTATTATGGCAGGTGATTGGCAAAAAAATGCACCTTGGAAGAATAAAAGAAGACAAAATAGAAAGAGGTAGCTTATGAAGTTTTTTTGTAAAAAATGTAATAGTTTATTAGTGAAAGGATTAAAGGAAGCACAAAAGAAAGAAGTTATCTATGCAGACGAATATGATTTAATCCCAATTGGGAAATATATAGTCAATAGTGATATTTGGAATTTTGGAGATTTAGAAATTATTTACCTTATAAATGCTAATAATATAGACTTAAAAAGTCATCATGATTATGCGAAAATGCAAGGCTGTTGTGGACCTTCAGGAGCAGATGGACTGAATCAACTTTGCCCTACTTGTAAAGAAGAAATAGGGGTTTTAGTTGCTGATTGTTATACTCCACGTTTTATTGGATTAGATGTAAATAAAGTTTCATTAAAACCATTATGGTAAATGGAAAGAGTATCTTTTTTTGAGAAAATTATAATTATAGCTGGATTAATTGTTTTTCTACTAACGATTCCTTTTATCTTATTCTATTTTCTTTTAAGATGGATATTCAATAAAATTAAACTCAGAATTCTAGTATATAAAAATAGAGGTAAAATGTATTTTATTTATTCTGATTATAATGAGTTTGAATTTTCAAACTACATAAAAGAAGATACTGATTACTCATTAATAAATTGTATAAAAGTAATAAATGGTAGTGTTGAAGGAGTACTAGAAGGGTTTTTGATTAGAGGATGTAGAACAAAGTCGTATCCTAGATTAGTTAAAATCGGTAGAAAAGAATTGATACATAAAGAACATTATGGAAGCTTTAAAAATTTTGCTAGAAGAAAGAAAGATCCAGAAAGCTTTTTTTTGTTATTAAAGAAGTCGATAAAAAGGTTAGAAAAAGAATAATATGAACTTAGGACCTATTAAAAAAGTTATATGATTCATAAAAAAGAATGTTAGGTTTATAATAAGTAAGAGATGCAAATTAAAAAAGGAACACTGTATTAAGTTTTAATTAATAACTTAATACAAAATGAAATCGTACACAAACAAGAAGTATTACAATTTCAAAAGATCTCATAAGAGAAAAAAACGTACAAAATCAGCTAAAATTTATTGGAAAAGTAATAGTTGGGAGTACAGAAGATTTTTGAGGCAACAATTCAGAACAAAATGTAAAACTGTTTTAAAAAAACAAGTTGAAGGCTATGAAATAGAATTTCCACTGTATAGAAAAACACTTTGGTGGGAATATTAAAATTAAAAACAATGGAAAAGAGAATTTTAGAGTACTTAGCAAATTTAGAACGTGAAAAAGATATTGAAATATTATTTGCAGTAGAATCGGGGAGCAGAGCTTGGGACTTTGCTTCTCCAGATTCTGATTATGATATACGATTTGTATATAAACACAAAAGAGAATGGTACTTAAACCTTTGGGAGCAAAAAGATACGATTCAATTTATGACTGATGATGATTTAGATGGATCAGGATGGGATATTCGAAAGGCATTACAATTGTTATCTAAATCAAATGCATCGTTTTTAGGGTGGTTGTTTTCACCAGTTGTTTATAGAGCAGATGAGGTTTTTCTTAAAGAAATTAAAGAATTAGCTAACTTAAATTTTAATCCAGTTTCAGGGTTTTATCACTATCACAGTATGAATAAAGGGTTTGAAGAAAAATTAGGAACTTCAGAAATGACTATAAAAAGCTTTTTTTATGCTATTAGAACAGCTTTATGTGCTAATTGGATAGTGAAAAACAAAACGATTCCGCCAGTACTATTAAGAGAAATGTATTCTTTATTGGAAGAAAATCATCAAAAAAAATTAGATGATTTAATTCTGTTAAAGAGTAAAAACATAGAAAAGAGTATTTTGAATATTGATAATGATTTAATCAATTTGGTAAGAAAAATTGTTGAGGAGAATAATGATATGAAAAACAGTTTATTAAATACAAAACCTAAAAAGGAAGAATTTAATAGGTTTTTTATAAAGAACGTTTAAAAATGTCATTGCGATTGAGGTACGAAAGAAGCAATCTGTTTATAGATAAATGGATTGCTTTACAAGCAATAATGAAACTAAAGATTGTATAAAATGACACTAGAAGAATTAAAAAAATCAGGAAGTATTATATTCGAATGTATCAGTGGAAGTAGAGCTTATGGCTTACAAACTCCTACTTCCGATACTGATATTAGAGGTGTATTTATTTTGCCAAAAGAACAATTTTATTCTTTAAATTATATTGGGCAGGTAAACAATGAAACAAATGATATAGCTTATTATGAATTAAGAAAGTTTATAGAATTATGTTCTAAGAACAATCCGAATATTTTAGAGATGCTGAACGTTCCTGAGGATTGTGTTTTATACAAAAATCCATTATTTGATGAAATTAAAAAAGAATACTTTTTGTCTAAACTATGTAAAAAGTCCTTTGCTAATTATGCGTTTACACAAATTAAAAAAGCAAGAGGGTTAAACAAGAAAATTGTTAATCCAATTGAAAAAGAACGAAAAACTATTGAGGATTTTTGTACTATAAGAACAGATAAGAGAGCTATAAAAATTGAAGATTTTCTAAAAGAAAAATCATTAGAAAAAGAAAATGTCGGTTTGGAAAAAATACCGAACATGAAAAATTGTTTTAATCTATTTTATAGTGATACTTCAAATTATCAAGGAATTTCAAGAGAAGAAGCAAATGAAGTTTGTACGAGTTCTATTCCAAAGGAAGAACAACCAATAGCAATGTTATATTGTAATTTGGAGGGATATTCATCGTATTGTAAAAAATATAAGGAGTACTGGTCTTGGGTAGAAAAAAGAAATGATGAACGTTATAAAAGTAATATTTCTCATGATAAGAATTATGACGCTAAAAATATGATGCATACGTTTCGATTATTACACATGGCAAAAGAAATAGGAAAAGAAGGAATAATTAATGTAAGACGAAATGATAGAGATTTTTTATTAGCTATAAAAAATGCTGAATATGAATATGATAATCTAGTTAGAAAAGCAGAATTAATGAGAGAAGAATTAGAGTTGATTTATAATGCATCCGACTTGCTTGAAAAACCTAATTTACATAAAATAAACTCATTACTAATTTCTGTAAGAAACAAATACTACACACTTAATGTCAAAAAATAGAGGAAAAGAAGGTAAAGACGATTATTTATTTGGAGAAGTATTTATGCAACGAAAAATAAAAGAAGCGGTACTTGACATGTCTTTTTTATTAGAACGTGGTTATGGTGAATCTTCTTCTTGTGAATTAGTAGGAAACCGTTATAAGTTGAATAAAAGACAACAACAAGCAATAAAAGGAATGGCGGCAAGTGAAACTGCTGTTGTGCATCGAGAAAAGACTAAAATATCCGTTGAAAATTTAGAAGGAGCTACATTAATTATTGACGGATTTAATCAGTTAATATTATTAGAAAGTATACTATCAGAAGCCTATGTGTTTAAAGGAAGAGATGGAGCGTATAGAGATTTGTCGAATTTATACGGGACCTATAAAAGTGTACGTCAAACTGAAAAAGCCATTGAAGTTTTTGCTGAGTTCTTTAAAAAGTATAGTGTTTTAAAAGTTGTTTGGGTATTTGATGCTCCAGTTTCTAATAGTGGACATATGAAAGTAAAGTTAATGGAGTATGCAAATAAAAAAGGGTATAATTGGGAAGTGATACAAGAGAACAATCCCGATAAATTCATAGTAAATAGCAATTTTATTGGGGTAAGTTCTGATGCTTGGATTTTAGATAAAACAAAATCCTGGACTAATATTATTGACGTTTTAATTCCTGAAAATTATCCTTTTTTGATCACCTGTTAGTAAAATAAAATGGAAAAAGAAAAGGTACTATATAAGTTAAAAGAAATACAAAGGTTGTTTTTGTACGAAAACAAAGAACATTACCTATTGAAATGTAAGGATGAGCATATTGAAACAATAGCATTTAATATCGAGAATTATTTTTCTCAAGAATGTTTTCTCGAAAAATATGAGCAGCCCTACTTTGAAGAAGAAATAAAAATTGATAGAATCTTGGTCTTTAATAAATTTCAGTTTTTAATAGAAGAAAAGAATATACCTGAATTAATTCAAAAATTAGAGGAAGTAAAAATTAAAGATTTCCTTATAGTTTTAGGGCAAAGAATTACATCAGCAACAATTAAAGATGAAAAAGCAATTCTGCCAATAAACAAGGAAGTGTACAATGCAAGCTTTAAGTTTTATAATACACAGATTTCAAAAGCAGTGAGAGCTTTTGAAAAGCATTCAGAAAGAACCACAAATAGTTTTTGGGGAAAGGCTATTGGAAATCCTGCTGAAAAAGAAGAAAAAGTAAGAGATTTATTAGCTGGGATGTTAAAAAATAAAACATGGTGGAATGTTTATTATCATTACAAACATGAAATAGTATATGAGATAAGAATAGCGTCAGGACATGGAGCTCGTTGGAAAAAAGAAAATTTAGAATTTATTGGTTTTGTAGAGCCGTTTAGATGATGGTAAAAATTAGATTTAATATTTTTGAAAAATGAAATTTTAATTGTTATGAGAATATTAATAAGAACTCTTTATGAATTTAAGGATAATACTTTAGAAATTTTTTCACTTATGAAGCTATACAAGTTATAGATGGTATAAAAAATTATTCTAAATTCAGTTTAATAATTTATAAAACAGGATTTGAACCCAACTATAAGGGGTTAATGTTGAGAAGAAATCATTCAGAATTTATGGTTGAATACTTTGATAATTTTAATCAGAGTTTTGATAAGTTAAAGTTAAATTCATTTTCGGAATTTAACTTACATCTTAATAGGTTTTTAAATGAAGAAGAAGAAAACATAACAAAATTGTTTTTTGAAAGTTTAACATCACAGAATAAAGAAAAAGAAATTGAGAAATATAAAAAATGGAAAATTAAATATAAAAAGAAACAGAAAAATGAAAAGAAAAAAAGAAGGATTAAAGTTTTAATAGCATTAGGTCTGTTGCCTTTTATTTTATATGTAGGGAATTTATTATATACAGGTGAATACAAATTTTTATTTCAGGATACGTCAAATGTAAAAGCAGTCATATTTAAAACTAATTGGTCACCTACTATTGGTGGGTATTATCAAAATCTATATTTTCAGTATGAGTATAATGAAATATTATATGAAAATAATGTCAAAATAGATAAGATTGAAGGGCAAAAAAATATAGGGGACACAATATTTTTAAAAATATCTAAAACTTACCCTAAAAGATACCTTATTGAAGGCTACATAACTTCTTTTGATACACAGTGATTTAATAATTTAAAATTAATCTAAACGTTTTTATCAAAAAAATAGATGATATTTGTAATTAATAATTAAAGAATAAAACAAAATTTAAACCTATGACAATACTAAAATTCACATATCAGGACGCAAATAAGCGACTTAGTGAGTTGTATTTTAGGTAGAAATTCACAGTATAAAAAGTAAAAAGCGTCCAAAATTAATTTTTGGACGCTTTTTTTTATAAAAAATTTTAAAACCTGAAATCCACTTTGAATCGTGTAGTACAAAATGTACATAACAAAGTATCAGTCAATTAATAAATCTGCAAAAGGCGGACGGGATTTTTATTTCCTAAAAATAACCGCAACTAGTTGATTATTAGTAAAATAGAAAGTGTTTTTATTTGTGTAATTCAAAAATAGATTCTAAGTTTGCATCGCAATTATGCAACAAAACAATTATAAAACGAAGTAACATGTTCAAATACCAATTAAACATAAGTACACTAATAGAACCAGGTTCTTGTGTGCACATGCTTCGCGACTTTCTTCACACATAGATAAGAATTATCCTATATATGAAAAGTCCGAAGCCAAAAAGTTTCGGATTTTTTTATGCTCTTTTTCAAATAACATACGAGTTAATAATTATTTCCGATAGGTGATAAATAGTTAAATATATGTTCATTGAAACCAAAACACATCAAAGAACAAAGACAGAAAGCCATTCGAATTATAAGAAAGAGGCAAAGAGAGATTTATCAAAAAATTAAAGAATTAGGGTACATAAAATTAAAAGAACCTATACGACATGGTTGGTTTAAAGAAATTGTAATAACAGAAAATGTAGAACGCTATAAAAACAAGGCGGCTATTTTAGAGTTGTACGATTGTATAGAAAAAAGTTTTTGGGGTAGAACAAAAGAAAAAGCTGATAAACAGTGGTTTCATAAAATCTCAAAACACTTAATATATAAAGAATTTCCAACCATATCTAAAAAACAATTTAATCGATTAACATATAAGGCGCAAGCTATGTGTACGGTATTCTCTTTTAGAAACGAAAACAAAAAAATAAAAAAACGATTTTATATAAGAATTCCAAAAGGAGCTTATAAAATTAAATATACAAGAGCATATATAACACACTCTAAAAGAATTGATCCTCAACTTGAAAGTGAGTTAGATCTTTTAGAACAACAATTGTATAAAAGTGGTTATTATGAAATTTGGCAAGAGAGTTATTGGAAAAATTATTGGAGAACTCCTCAAGAACACAAGCAAAAATTTCAAGTAACTAAACAGTTGAATGCTCTTAAAAAGTATCCTTTACAGGATATTATAAATGACAACATATCATGGGAAATAAATTAAAAGGAAAGGACTTAATAAAATTAGGGTTTCCAAAAAATAATAGTATAAATATAGCCTTAGGGCAAATTAATAGATATCGTAAAAGAGAAAAGAAAGAACGCATTTTAGAGGAAGCAAAGCAAGTATTGTTAGCACCAGAAAAATATCAGGGAAATGCTATTTGGGGTAAAGTTGCAGAAGGTTTGGTAAAACCTGTTGAGGTACAAATGCACAAATTACGAAACACTAGGGTTCCATTTAGTATTTATGGAGAAAATGAAATTGACGATTTAGCAAAATACCAATTGTATGACGCTTTAAAATTACCAGTTGCTGTACAAGGAGCTTTAATGCCAGATGCGCATGCAGGATATGGTTTACCAATAGGTGGTGTATTGGCCACAGAAAATGCCGTGATTCCTTATGGAGTAGGAGTTGATATTGGTTGTAGAATGTGTTTAACAGTATATCCAGTAAAAGCATCTTATTTAAAAGGGAAAGTTCATCAGTTGGAAAATATATTGTCTGAGCATACTAAATTCGGAATGTATGAAACGCACAAAATGAAGCATGATCATGAAATATTTGAACGTACCGAGTTTCAAGATATACCGTTGTTAAAGCGGTTAAAAATTAAAGCATATAATCAACTAGGAACCTCAGGTGGAGGAAATCATTTTGTAGAGTTTGGAGTGGTAACTATTACAGATGAAAATAATGAATTTGATTTGCCTATTGGAGAATATATAGGATTATTAACGCATAGTGGAAGTCGTGGATTGGGAGCAAACATTGCAAAACATTATACGTATTTAGCAACGAAACAATGTCCTTTACCAAAAAATGTACAACATTTAGCGTGGTTAGATTTGAATACTCATGACGGACAAGAATATTGGTTAGCAATGAATTTAGCGGGTGATTATGCAAAAGCATGTCACGATAATATTCATAAACGAATTGGTAAATTACTAGGAGCAAAAGCAATTGCAAAAATTGAGAATCACCATAATTTTGCTTGGAAAGAAAAGGTGAATGGACAAGAATTAATTGTTCATAGAAAAGGAGCAACTCCCGCTAACAAAGGTGAGTTAGGTATCATTCCCGGTTCCATGACAGCTCCTGGGTACATAGTACGTGGCTTGGGAAATACTGAAAGTTTAAATTCTGCTTCTCATGGAGCTGGTAGAAAACATTCTCGAAGAAAGTGTAAAGAGAAATTTACAAAAAGCGATATCAAACACCAATTAAAAATGAATGGAGTAAGTCTTATTGGAGGTGGAGTAGATGAAGCACCAATGGCATATAAAAACATTAAAAAAGTAATGGCAAATCAACAAGAACTGGTTGAAGTGTTAGGAACCTTTACGCCGAAAATTGTAAGAATGGATAAATAGCATTCTTTGAGCGTTACCTAAAGGTCGCGCTTTACGCTATATCTTTTTATAGCTGTCATTGCGAAGTTTACTGTTTTGTAAACTGTGGCAATCTTATAATTAATAAACAGATTGCTTCGTCCCTCGCAATGGCGCTAATTTATGTAAGCTATAAAAAGGATGCCGCTTCAAACCCTAACGCAAGCATTGTAATAAAGGGATTAGTATAAATAATAAGAAATAATGGGCACAAAAATAATACAAATAACAGCAGCTAAAGGCCCATCAGAATGTGCGTGGGTAGTTGCAAAAATTTTAAAAATATTTTTAAAAGAATTAATAGAAGCTAACATTGAATATACAGTGTTGCATAAAGTTAATGGAATTGAAAATGGAACAGTACAATCTGTAACTGTTGAGTTAAAAGGAAAACTACTTTCTGATTTTTTAAAAAACTGGTTAGGATCTATTCAATGGATTGGAACTTCAACTTTTAGAAAATATCATAAACGTAAAAACTGGTTTATTGGTTGTTATGAATTGAATCAACATAAAGAAAAAACAATTAACGAAAACGATATTCAATTTCAAGCAATTCGAAGTTCAGGAGCTGGTGGGCAACATGTAAACAAGGTAAGTTCTGCTGTTAGAGCAAAACATATACCAACAGGAGTTCAAGTATTGGTCTCTGATGGTCGTTCACAACATCAAAATAAGAAGACTGCAATACAACGATTAAAAGAAAAAATAGCAGATCATAATATCGGTCAGTTAAAAGAATCGGTAAAGAACGAATGGGAAAATCATTTAAGTTTAGAACGAGGAAATCCTACTAGAACATTTACAGGTTCAGATTTTAAACAACAAAAGAAATTGAAATCTTTTAAAACAAAACGGAATCAACTAAAAACTGATTTAAGAAAACAATTAGAATAACAATACAAAACGTCATTACGATTGTAGCGAAGGGTAAAGAGGTAATCTCTCTATATATTAACAAATTTAGATGATTCTTCAAAATGACAAAAAAGAAAATAAAATGGGAACATTAGCAAATAATTACATATTTAAAGCAATAGATGCTTATCCATATGATTTAGAGGAAGCAATTGAAGCTTTAACATATGCTTTAGCATATGATGAAAAAAACACGATTGCCTTATGTTTAATGGGGCGTATTAATGCCGAAGCATTATACAATTATGACAAAGCAAAAGAATATTATGCAGAGGCTCTAGCTGAAAATATTCATGCTTTTAATGTATATCCAAATTACATCAATGTGCTATTATGGAATGAAGATTTTGAAGAGGCAGAAAAGCTAATAGATTTTGCCTTGAGTGTAAAGGGATCAGATAAAGCGGTGTTGTATTTAAAAAAAGCAGTTTTATTTGAGACCCAAAAGAAATACAAAAAGGCGTTAAAAAACGTTATTAAAGCTAGAGAGCACAGTTTTAATAGTGAATTTTCATATACTATTGATGAAGAAGAAAAGCGTATTAAGGGGAAATTGCCCAAAAAGAAGAAAGTAAAATCTAAGAAAAAAGATAAAAAATCTAAGAAAAAGAAGAAATGATTTAAAACTAAAAACCACATTATTTATTTTAATGTGGTTTTTTATTCGTGTTATTTTTGCATTTCATTTTCCCAAGCGAACTTTTTAAAAGGTTTATCTATAGGGGTGTTAGCAATATGATTAGTGTAATTACTAATTGTTTTTTGTGCTAAGCCTAAAATGATTTCTAAGACTTGCTGTTGACGATAGCCAGCATCAAAGAATGCTTTCAAATCTGCATCAGAAATTCTACCTCTATTTCTAACTATAGCTAAAGTTGTATTTCTTAGTATTTCTAATTTTTCATTGGCAATAGCAGTTTTGTTTCTTAACGCATCAGTTAAATTTTTATCAACTTTCATCATATGAGCTATTCCAGTATGTGCAGGAACACAATAATGACATCCGTGTTCTACATTTATGGTTTGCCAAACTACAGTTAGTTCCTCATTATTAAAAGAGGAGTTTGAAAATAATTCATGTAGTTTTTGATAGGCATCTAATGTTTCTGGTGAATCGGCTAATACGCCATGTAATCCGGGTACCATACCAAAAGCTTTTAATGATTTATTTAATAGTTTTATGCTTCCTTCAGGAGCTGTTTCAATTGTGTGAATTTTTAATGTACTCATAATTATTGGTTTTTAATTATAAAACTAAACGATCGTTTAGTTTTGTTGTAAAAAAAATGTTTAAATATTTTTAAATATCATTTCAATATAATCAGATATCTCTTTTTTATTGTTAACTCTTGTAGCAGCAGCTAACCCATGTTTTGCCAAGAGTAAAAAGTTAGCTTCTTTCAAAATAATATCACTACTTTTTGATTCATCTTTTAATTTTTGAATAAATATCTCTTTTAATGAATTCATAAAAAAATTAATTAACTTGTTTATTTCAGAATCAGTATTATTTGAAAATTCATTGTAAGTGTTAGTCATTAAACAACCTTTATGATTACCTTCTTGATAACAAACATCAACAGAATCATAAAAAAACGTTTTAATGTCGTTTATTCCATTATTCTCCTCTTTTAACTTAGTAAACATTTTGTTTGTTTTACGTTTGTATAACTCTATACTTTTAATAAAAATACCATGTTTATTACCAAAACTAGAGTAAATAGAAAATTTATTTATCCCCATTTCTTTTTCAAGCATTTGCATAGAAGTATTTTCATAACCGTTCCTCCAAAACAATCGCATTGCTTTGTCTATAACCTCTTCTTCTATATATTGCTTTTTTCTAGACATTAAGTTTTAATACACTACAAATCTAAACAATCGTTTAGAAATAAAAAAATGTTTATCATTTTTTATGAAATCTTATTTATTTTGGTACTAAATTAGAGTTGGTTTGGTCTATCATAAACTAAAAAAGAGTAATATTGCTGTAATAATTAAGAAATGGAATTAAAATATATACATACTAAAGAGCAAATACAGCTTTGTTCATTTGATTTTCGCCCGAGTATTTGGCGAAAAGGATGTTATGTATGTAAAAATAAACAGTGATTTAATACTTTTAAATTAATCACAGAACAATACAAAGCGTCCAATTAACAATTGGACGCTTTTTTTATGAAAAAAAATAAAAATGTTTTAGTTAAGAAAATCAAATAATAAAAAGTAACAAACAATTGAGAGACAGACTATTGTGTGAAAGTTTATTATCCGTTAAATAACGGACAGGATTCTTAGTGGATAAAATCAAATTAAACACCTGTAAATCAATAATTTAAACTTGTTTTTTCCTTGTGTAATTAAAAAATGTGTTACATATTTGCAACATCAAAACAAGAGAAATTATTGTTTTGATATTGACTAGATATACTATTAAAAATAAAAATAAGAACATAAAATGAAACAGTATTCACAACATATAAAACTAAACTACTTCGAGTTTCGCTTACCGAGTAGCCTATGTATACTATGTGATGATCAGGAGTTCAATTTTAAAAAGGAGATATATTATGATGATATAAGCTAATTATACATTCATACATAATTGTAAAGCATCTCCGGTTAAGGAGATGCTTTTTTTATGGAATAAAACGACAAGGTGGCTGAATGGCAAAGGCAGCGGACTGCAACTCCGTTTTTTATGAGTTCGAATCTCATCCTTGTCTCGATGATTGAGGTAATCCAAACTTGTTTGAGAATTACGGAAATCCAATTCTAGATTAGATGAGAACACGAAGTAATCTCATCCTTGTCTCGATGATTGAAGTAATTGAAACTTGTTTGAGAATTACGGAAATCCAATTCTAGATTAGATGAGAACATGAAGTAATCTCATCCTTGTCTCGATGATTGAAGCAATTGAAACATGTTTGAGAATTAATCAAATAATAAAATGTGTCATTCCGATGAGGAACGAAGAAGGAATCTATTAAAAGATAGCTTCATTTCATTCGCAATGACTTAATAAAATAAAGTGTGGAGTAATTAGACAACTTATTAGATTTGGGTTCTATCACTTATATAAATAGTACTGTAGCACAATGGCTAGTGTGTCCGACTGTCTCTCGGAAAGTTGCGGGTTCAAATCCCGTCAGTACTGCAAAACTGGGAAGATAACGATTGGTTGTTTGCCTGCTTTGGATGCAGGAGGCTGTAGGTTCGAGCCCTACTTCTCAGACAAAATTAAATGCGGGAATGGTGAAATTGGTAAACACGCTAGATTTAGAATCTAGTATCGAAAGATGTGAGAGTTCGAGTCTCTCTTCCCGTACTAATAAAGAATAAAGATTTATTTCTTTCTCTAGAAGAGAAACCTGTGATGTAATGGTTAGCATACAAGATTTTGATTCTTGTTGTATAGGTTCAAATCCTATCAGGTTTACAAAATTTGAATATTAATCAAAATAGTAATTATTAAAAAAGGGGTATAGTTTAATTGGATAAAATTTTAGAGTACGATTCTAAAGATGCAAGTTCGAATCTTGCTATTCCTACAAAAAATCAAAAATATTTTAATTACGCAAAAAGACTGCGTAGCTGTGTTGAATATTTGCATAGTAATTGAAAAAGAACGCCGTTAAAAGTGGGAGAATTGCAAAAGAAAAAAGATGAAAAACCTCATCATAACATGGAGTATGATGAGGCAAATTAAAGAAGTTCATTAACATATTAAAATGAAAAGGTCATTACGAATGTAACGAAGTGAAATGAAGTAACCTGTTAAAGAACTTCTTAATTACTTCATTTTAATGACATTAAAATATCAAGTAAGTCTTGTTGGGTGTTTCTGTATAGCACCATTGTATACAACTTTGCAGTTTTGTATTGAGTTTGTATATGCAACTTGACTTGAAGGTTTTGATTATTAGCCAAAAAATAGTCACGGCTCTATGTGTCGCAGGTTCGAATCCTGTCATAACGGAAGTTATGTAGCTCAGTTTGGTAGAGCAATAGATTTCTAGACTGAAAATCTAGGTTTTCGGTAACACTCTTTAAAGTGTGTCGGTTCAAATCCGATTTTAAACTAGAGACTGATAATCTCGGTAGTTTTTGTAAATCAAGCTCATCATCTTATGAAACTGATGAAAAAGTAAAAGTATTGAGTGTTTAATGAAGTTTTTAAATAAACACTTGTAAACGTACTTGAAAGAATAACTTTTAAATAAGTGAAGTATTAATATTTAGCACGTCAATTATTGTTGAGTATAAACTGTAATCCATTTGTTAAATTAAAATATGGACTTTTTTAAAATTATTATTTCCGTGTTTTTATAAGCATGAGTACTCAATACTTTTCATTAAAAAAGAACAAGTTTCTCCTTTATTGGAATGAATTGTTATAAAAGAAGTTGAATTATAAGCAAAAGAAAAAATGAAAAGAGTAAGAATTAACCAAGGAAATGTAGGTTTAGTTTTTAAAAATGGAGACTATCAAAAAGTAATTACTAGTGGCTTGCATTGGTTAGGTTTTAATCAATATGTAAATACATATGATTTAACTAAAGATTTTAATATTTCACTAGCATTAGAAGTTTTATTAAAAGATGAAGAGCTGGTTGCGATGTTAGAGGTTATTGAAGTAAAAGATAATGAGTTAGTTTTTGTATATGAAAATAATAATTTTAAGCGTGCTTTAGAAGCTGGGAGATATACATTTTGGAAAGGTTTAGTAAAAAGAACTTTTCAAACCATTGATATTAGTAAAATTTATATCACTGAAAATTTAGATAAAGCGTTGTTTAAAAATTATGCTGTAAATAAATACATAAGAGTATTTGAAGTAGCTGCGTATGAGAAAGCAGTGTTGTTAATAGATGATGTATATACTAAAACCATAACTGGTGGTGTATATAGATTTTGGAGAAATGATATTTCTATTAAAATAGCTAAAGTTGATACAAGACAATTGCAATTAGAGGTTTCTGGACAAGAATTGTTAACTAAGGATAAAGCGAATATTAGAATCAATTTTTATACACAGTATAAAATTATAGATATCGAAAAAGCATTGTTAGCAAATAAGGAGTTTGAAAAGCAATTGTATGTTTTAATGCAACTAGCTTTAAGGTCTTATGTAGGTAGATATACTTTAGATGAGTTATTAGAGAAAAAAGAAGATATTGGAAATGCTGTATTTGAGGAAGTTTCTAAAAACACAAAGGCTTTAGGAGTAACATTGATTTATTGTGGAATTAGAGATGTTATTTTACCAGGTGATATGAAAGAAATTATGAATCAAGTTCTAGTAGCGCAGAAAAAAGCGCAAGCTAATATTATTACAAGACGTGAAGAGACAGCTTCTACTAGAAGTTTATTAAACACTGCCAAATTAATGGAAGATAATGAGATGTTATACAAGTTGAAAGAAATGGAATATGTAGAAAAAATAGCAGATAAAATAGGAGAGATTACTGTTTCAGGAAATGGAAACATGGTAAAACAATTAAAAGAAATTTTTTCAGTAAATAAATAGCTCACAGATACCTGTGGGCTTTTATAGTTTCTTTTTTATTTAGGTAACGTAAAATAAAAGATGGTACCTTCATTAACTTTTGAGGTTAGCCAAATTTTCCCCTCACAAATATCTATTATTTTCTTTACTATGGAGAGTCCAACTCCTGTTGAATTTTCATTGTTTTCTAAAGTTTGAAAGATTTCAAATATTTTTTTGTGGTATTTATCTGAAATACCAATACCATTATCTTCAATACTAAATTGCCAATGCGATTGCTCCTCTTTACATTTCACATTTATGATACCAGTTTGCTTATCGTTATATTTTACAGCATTGCTTATTAAATTTTGGAATAATTGATATACTCTAAATTTTTCTACGTTTAATTTTGGTAATTTATTTAAAATGTTGACGGTAAAATTTTTTGGAACATAAATAGTATCAATAATATCCTTAACTAAGCCATTTAAATCAGTTTTTTGTTTTTTAGAGTTTACCTGATCAATACTTGTGTACTTTAAAATACCGTTGATTAAATATTCCATTTTGTCAACCTTTTTTAAAAGTAATTTCGTATTCTCATCTATGATTTTATTCGGATGAATAGTGTTTTCTTCTTTAATCCAATTTGCTAAAGCATTTATACTTCTTAAAGGCGATTTAAGGTCGTGTGATACTACATGTGCAAAATCTTTTAACTCTTTATTTCTTGAAGTTAAGTTTTTTAATAATGCTTTGTTCTTTTTATCAGTTTCAATTCGAAGCTGTAAATTAAGAGCATTTTTTAACTGAGAAGAAGCTAAATTAGCAATGGTTTCTAATGTTTTTAAATGATATGTTGTAAAATAATTTCTAGTTGAATGTTCAGAGTCTATAACACCAATAACTTCATTGTTTGCAATTATTGGAACAGAAATTTCGGATAAACGAATTTTATCATCTACAATGTATCTTTTATCTATAGAGGTGTCGTTTATAATTTCTGATTTGCCTTCTTTTGCTACACTACCAACAATGCCTTCACCAATTGATATTTCTAATTGATTTGTTATGATGTTGTTAGCGTCAATTTTATTTTCAAAAGCAGCAATTTGTTCTAGCTTACCCGTTTTATAGTTTAATAAATAAATAACACAATCTTCAAAACCTAATAACTTTGCAGAAGTTGCTGTTATTTCCCATGCAATTTCGTGAATGTTTGTTTTTCCTAAAATAGAAGACATTAAACTATTTAAACCTAAAAGTAAAGACTGGTTTTGTAATTCTTCTGTAATGTCATCAATTAAGGCTACTTGATAGTTGTTTTTGTGAGTTGTTTTTATAACTGAGGTGTTTGTTTTTGCCCAAATTGTTTTTCCACTTTTTGAACGATAACATTTATTAGTGGAGGTATTACTAACTTCTTCATTGTCAATTTCTTTTTTTTCTATAATGCTAGACATACTTAGTGTGGTTAATTCTTCTTCGGTATAACCTAATAATTTTTGAATAGCTTTATTTGATTTAATGATTTTATCTTCTTGAGTTAATACAATTCCTATAGAAGAATGTTCAACAATTGCATCTAATTGTTTTTTCTGTTCATCAAAAATATCTTGTTGTAGTTTTTGTTTGGTAATATCTCTAATAATTCCTTGAGCCAAAGTAGGGTTTCCTTTGTGGTCATATACAATATTACAGTTAATATCAACCCATTTAAGATTTTTATGTTTGTCATAAATTCTTGTTCTAAAATTTCTAAAAGTACCTTTTTCAATTAATTGATAAAAAGATTTCATGGCATATTCATAATCATCATGAAAAAGAGTATCCATTACATTAAATGATTCGATGTTATTATTCGCACCAAAAAAATCAATTGAAGCTTTGTTCATTTTAATAACATTACCAAAAAGATCCATTAAAATATATGGATCAATAATACTTTTAAATAAACTATTTATTTCAAGCTGTTTTTTGTTTACAATTGAAGATAGGTTTTGTCTAGTAGTTTCAAGTTCTTCGGTTTTGTAATCTAAATCTAAAGATATTTTTTTAATATCCTCTTGTGCTTTTTTAAGAGCAGCATCTTTCTGAGCAAGAGATTCTTCTAAAAATCGTATTTTATGATAATCCATTCTTCAGGTTTTTATAACAGTATATTACTAACTTTTAGAATCAAAATGCTTTCTTATAGTTAAGGGTTGTGAATAATGAAATTAAAAAAAAAGGTCGAGCTAGATAAGTTATATTGATGAAGAGAAGTTAACTTTCGTTCAAATGCAAGTGTTTAATGATAAGAGAAAGTTTCAATTTAATTTTTATTAAATTAAATTGAGGAAAACTATTAATTAAATAGAAGGAAAGGGTTTAAAAATATTTTAAAAAGAACTATTTAGGCAGTGTAAAATAAAACACAGTACCTTCATTTATTTTTGAAGTAAGCCAAATTTTCCCTTCATAAATATCTACTATTTTCTTTACAATAGATAGTCCGACTCCTGTTGAATCTTCACTTTTTTCTAAAGTTTGAAAAATTTCAAATATTTTTTTATGGTATTTGTCAGAAATACCAATTCCGTTGTCCTGAACGCTAAATAACCAGGTTTCTTCTTCTTCTTTACAAGTAATGTTTATTATTCCTTCTTGCTTATCGTTATACTTTACAGCATTACTTATTAAATTTTGAAATAATTGATATATTCTAAACTTTTCAACTTCTAATTTAGGTAGCTTGTTTAAAATATTTATTTTAATGTTTTTAGGTATGTAAATAGTATCTATGATATCTTTTACTAGATTATGAAGGTCTGTTTTTTGTTTGGTAGATTTAACTTGATCTATACTAGCATATTTTAAAATACCATTGATCAAATGTTCCATTTTATCAATTTTCTTTAAAAGTAAATTAATATCGTCATCAATTACTTGATTGGTAGTTTTAGCATTTTCTTCTTTAATCCAGCTAGCTAAAGCATTCATACTCCTTAAAGGTGATTTAAGATCGTGTGATACTACATGGGCAAAATCTTTTAATTCTTGGTTGCTTTTAGTTAAACTTTTTAGCAAAGCTTTATTTTCAATATCTGCCTCAATTCGAAGTTGTAAATTAAGTGCGTTTTTTAATTGAGTAGCAGCTAAATTAGCTATGGTTTCTAATGTTTTTAAATGATAATCTGTATAAAAGTTTTTATTGGAGTGTTCAGAATCAATAACCCCAATGATTTCGTTGTTTGCAATAATAGGAACTGAAATTTCAGAAAGGCGTACTTTATCATCTACTAAATACCTTTTGTCTTTAGAGGTATCGCTAATAATTTCTGATTTACCAGTTTTGGCAACATAACCAGCAATTCCTTCTCCTATACTAATTTCTAGTTGGTTTTGTATAATTTTTCTTTTTTCAACTTTACCACCGTGTGCAGCAATTTGTTTTAATTTACCAGTTTTATAATCTAATAAGTATATTACAAGGTCTTCAAAATTTAAAAGTTCAGTTGTTCTTTCAGAGATTTCCCATGCAATATCGTAAATATCAGTTTTTCCTAATATTGAAGACATTAAACTATTTAAGGCTTTAAGAAGTGATTGATTTTGAAGTTCTTCAGTTATATCTTCAACCACAGCTACTTGGTAGCTATTGTTTCCTCTGCCTGTTTTTACAGTAGAAACATTTGTTTTTGCCCAAATTACAGTGCCATGTTTAGTTCTATAACGTTTGTTAATAGAAAAATGTTCTATTTCATTGTTATCAAGCTTTTTCATGTATAACTCAGATGTTTCTTTGTCTTCTTTTAAAGAAATATCACCAACAGATAAAGCTAAAAGTTCTTCTTCAGTATAATTTAGTAACTCTTGAAAAGCTCTATTACTTTTTATAATTTCTCCTTTTTTTGTTAAAACAATACCTAATGAAGAATAATCGACAATAGCATTTAATTGATTTTTTTGTTCGTCAAAAACTTGTTGTTGAACTTTTTGTTGAGTAATATCTCTAATTATTCCTTGAGCGAAAGTAGGATTTCCTTCAGTATCATACACTACATTACAATTAATATCCACCCATTTTATTTCTTTTAGATTGTTGTAAATTCTTGCTTGAAAATTTCTAAAAATCCCAGTTTCTAAAAATTCTTGAAATGAATTCATAGCATATTCAATATCTTCCTCATATAGGGTATCCATTACATTGAAAGGATTCTTTTCATTATCAATTCCAAAAAAATCGATAGAAGCATCGTTCATTTTTAAAACATTACCGTACAAATCCATTAAAATGTATGGATCAATAATTGTTTTAAACAAATTGTTTAACTCAATTTGTTTTTCATTAATAACTTTAGAAAGGGTTTGGTTAGTTTCTTCTAACTCTTGATTCTTATCATGTAAATCTAATGATCTTTGCTTCATTATTGCTTCAGCCTCTTTGCGGGCTTTTCGTTCAAGTGCAAGAGATTCTTCTAATAACTGTATTTTCTTTTCATCCATTTTTTTGTAAATAAAATGGTACTATTAAACTATTATTTTTAATGTACACATGGGGGTTTTTAACTTAAGTACTAAATTTAATAAATTATTATATAATTTATCAATTTCATTACAGTTATTTTGAAGATTTTTAAATGATTAGGTAAAAAAAGAGGAGCAAGTAAATCAAAAAGTAAGACAGGTTGCGTCTTACTTTTTGATTAAAAATATATTTATAGAATAAGATTTACAGTTTTACTAAAAATTCATGCTCAATTGAATACGTTTTCTTTGAATGTCTACTTCTAAAACTTTAACTTGAACATGTTGTTGTAAGTTAACATGCTCATTAATATCTTGTACAAAGGTATTTGATAGGTTTGATACGTGAACTAAACCACTTTCTTTAATGCCTATATCTACAAAGCAACCAAAATTTGTAATATTGTTTACAATACCAGGTAAAATTTGCCCTGTTTTAAGGTCATTAATAGTTTTTATATGTTCGTTAAAGCTAAAAGCTTTAGCTTTTTTTCTTGGATCTAATCCCGGTTTTTCTAACTCTTTAATAATATCTTGTAGTGTTGGTAACCCAAAAGAGTCAGTAACGTACTGTTGTAATTTTATTTGTTTTAATACAGAAGTATTTCCTATTAATTCTGTTATATTATTTCCAGAATCTTTAGCTATTTTTTTAACTAAAGAATATTGTTCTGGGTGAACCGCTGAATCGTCTAAAACATTATCTCCATTTTTAATTCGTAAAAATCCAGCAGATTGTTCAAAAGCTTTTCCTCCTAAACGAGGTACCTTTTTTATAGCAGTTCTATTGCTAAATGCACCATTTTCATTTCTATAGTTTACAATGTTTTCTGCTAATTTGGAACCTATACCAGATACATAACTTAATAACGATGCACTTGCTGTGTTTATATTTACACCAACTTTATTAACACAATGTTGCACAATAGTGTCTAATGATTTGTTAAGTTTAGATTGGTCAACATCATGCTGATATTGTCCTACACCAATTGATTTTGCGTCAATTTTTACTAACTCAGCTAATGGGTCTGCTAATCTACGGCCAATAGAAATTGCCCCTCTAACAGTAACATCGTAATTAGGAAACTCATCACGAGCAATTTTTGAAACAGAATAAATAGATGCACCAGCTTCACTTACTACAAAAACTTCTATGTTGTTTTTAAAATGAATTCGTTTTATTAATTGCTCACTTTCTCTTGAAGCTGTTCCATTTCCTATAGCTATAGCCTCTATTTTATAAGCATCTACTAGTGTACTAATTTTTTTTATAGCTTCGGTAGCTTTATTTTGAGGAGCGTGAGGGAAAATAGTTTCGTTGTGTAATAAATCACCTTGTTTATTTAAACAAACAATTTTACATCCAGTTCTAAAACCAGGGTCAATAGCTAAAATTCGTTTTTCACCTAAAGGGGAACCAAGTAAAAGTTGCTGTAAATTTTTAGCAAATACTTTTATAGCATTTTCATCAGCTTTTTCTTTTGCTATACTCATTGTTTCATTAGTAAGAGCAGGAAACAATAAACGTTTATAAGAGTCTGAGATTGCTAATTCTATTTGTTGAGCACACTCATTATGAGAACGAATTATTCGATCTTCTATTTTTTGAAGTGCTCGGTCGTTATCTATTTCAATTTTTATACGAATAAAGCCTTCTTTTTCTGCACGTAATATTGCTAATAAGCGATGAGACGGGATACGACTTAGGTTTTCTTCCCAAGAAAAATAATCTTTAAATTTTTGAGCACCGTCTTCGTCTTTTTTAGATTTAATTATTTTAGTTGAGATAATTGCAAAACGCTCTAGTTGGTAACGAATGTTATTTCTAATATCACTTCGTTCGTTTATCCATTCAGCAATAATATGGCGTGCTCCTTCTAAAGCATCTTCAATGGTTTCAATTGCATTAGAAGTGTATTTTGATGCTGTAAATTCTAAATCATTCACACGTTGACTCATAATCATTTTAGCCAAAGGTTCTAATCCATTTTTACGAGCAGTTTCTGCTTTAGTTTTACGCTTTTTCTTATATGGTAGATAAATATCTTCAAGAGTGGTAAGACTCTCGGTGTTTTCAATTTTTAGCTTTAACTCATTTGTTAATACCTCTTGTTCTTCGAGAGCTTTTAGTATTGTAGTTTTTCTTTTCTCTAAAGTTTCATATTGTTCTTTTAATTGAACAATTTGACCTATTTCAACTTCATCTAAATTTCCTGTTTTTTCTTTTCTATATCTTGCTATAAATGGAATAGTGCAATCTTCATTTAATAGTTCAATAGTGTTTTGAATTGATTTTTCTGAAATTTCTGAACGAGAGGTAATATATTTTATCAAGAGTATAATTTTAAATTTTGATGGAGTCAAGCAAAAATAATGAAATAAAAAATAGGCAGATGTTATCTTAATAAATAATCTAATTGTTAGTTTTGAAATTATAAATAAAGAAAATGAAGAAAGAATATCCTTTAAATAAAAATATTAAAAATCATTTATTGTTAGGGATAATTTTGTGTCTTTGGGTTTTTGTTTTCTTGTTTTTTGCTGAGCCTTTTGATATTCATAAGTTTACAACTACTGAAAAGTTAATTTTTCTTCCTGTTTATGGAGTAATTCAAGGAATATGTTATTGTTTGCCTATTTGGTATCAAAACAAATTTAAAAATAGTATTTGGCGTGTAAAAAATGAATTGATTTTTATTGTACTTATGATTATTTTTGGCTTTGGAATTAACTTTTTGTTTTACAAAAATATTGTAGCATATAATGAGCCTGATACTTATGAATATTACCATTATTTTAAATGGATTTATGCTCCAGCTTTAGCTATAATTCTTCCTTTTATAATTATAGGAAGATATGTAATGGGTAAATTTTTTGAGAATGAAATTAAAACTGATAAGAAAAAAATAATCATTAAAGGAAAGGGAAAGTATGATCTTATTACTCTACATATGGATGAATTAGTTTTTATTCATTCATCTGATAATTATGTTGATATTTTTTTCACTGAAAAAAATATTTTAAAGAAAAAAAACACTTAGAGAAACACTATCTGGAGTAGAAAAATCATTTACGTTTTTAATGAAAACTCATCGTTCTTTTTTAATAAATCCAAATCATTTTAAACAGTTTAAAATAGAAAATAAAAAGCTTTATATTGATATGGGTTTCGGAAAAAAAATTCCTGTATCTAGAAATTTACAAACTTCCATAAAATCTAAATTACCAATTACCACAAATAAGTAGCGTTTCGCCACACAGCTAGTAAAATTAATAGTTTTTAAGGCTTTTGAAATTAATTTTGAAACTATAAATTAATTTTAAAACTTACTAGAATGATTAAAAAAGTGCTACTGTTTTTAATGTTTTTAACTTTACAATCTTGCCACATAGGAAGAATGATTCGGTATTATAAAGCAGATATTGATGATCACAAAATATTCCCTTATACTGAAGTGAATAAAGGAGAAGAAGTGTTTTATTTTAAAGATAGTACTAATTCTAAACTATCAGAAAAAATAAAGAATATAAAGGTTTTAGAAAATGAAAGAGAACATTTTATTGATGATTTTTTAGATAAAGAAACAGAAGCTACAGCTTTTTTAGTTATAAAAGATGATGCTATACTTTTTGAAAAGTATTACGAAGGATATAAAAGAGATTCAATATCTAATATCTTTTCGGTATCTAAATCTGTAACGTCTTTATTAGTAGGTATAGCTTTAGATGAAGGTCTAATTAATAATGTAAACGATCCAATTACCAAATATATCCCTGAGCTTTCAGAAGCTAATAAAACATTTAATAAATTAACTATAGAACATTTATTAAATATGCGATCTGGTTTAAAGTTTAATGAAACATACAGTAGTCCTTTTGATGAGGTTAGTAAGTTGTATTATGGGAAAAATCAAATGAAACAAATTTCAAGTATGGAATTTATTCATGAGCCTGGTACTTATCATGATTATCAAAGTGTTTGTACTACGCTATTAGGTATAGCTATTGAACGAGTATCAAATAAACAATTGGGTAAATATTTAGAGGAAAAATTATGGAAACCATTACAAATGGAAAATAATGCTACCTGGAGTTTAGATGATAAAACTCGTAAAAACACTAAAGCATTTTGTTGTTTAAATACAACTGCAATTGATTTAGCCAAATTAGCTAGATTGGTATTGAATAAAGGACGATTTAATGGGGAACAAATTATTTCAGAAAAATGGATAAATAAATTAACTACTCCTAATAAAATGAATGATTGTTATCAATATCAGTGGTATAGCAATGAATGTTCAGATGATTATTATGCTCTAGGTATTTTAGGGCAGATAATATATATTGTGCCTAGTCAAGATTTAATTATTATTCGTTTAGGTAAATCATCTGGTAAAATGTTTTTATCAAAAGTAAAAGAAGCTGTGAGTATTTAAAAAATCACCCCTTCACTTAATAGTAAAGGGGTGAACAGTATAAAAGTTGGTATTAATAGTTGGTTAGTTGCTTTTAGTGATATTATTTAGTTTATTATTGATTTTGACCTGTATTTAGAGTTTTATTACCTACGATGTATGTGCCTTTTTGTGTCATACCTTCTATAAAAAAAGATATACTAGTTTTAGCAGGGTTGTATATTTTAAAAGTTAAATTACCATTATCGTCTATTTTACAATTAGGAATCCAATCTATAACTCCATATTCTTTATAAAAGGTATCATGATAGGTTTTGTATTTAGGAACATAAAATTTTTTACTGCTAGAAAAAGTTAAAGGGAATTGAAACTTTCTAGTATTATCAATAGGTTTTCTCATTTTATGTGTTTTTAACGTGTAAATTTTTAAAACACCAGCTATTCCTCTAAAGCCTTCTCCTAAACCATTTGGATTGGCAATTATATAATCTACATAGCTCATATCATAATTGTATAAAAAAGAATAATCTGTTTGCATTATATCATCTATATATACAAGAGGACTAGCATTTTCGTTCCTAAATGACATAGAAGTAGATCCGTTTAAAATAAATTCTCCTGAAGTTTCATCTGCACTAAAACCAGGAACATATGCGTTTACATAATATGCTAATGACAAGTGAGCATCTCTAATATTGTCACTAATTAGGTAAGCATTTCCCCAATGTTTAGATAGAATACGGTTCATTCTTTTTCGTCTTATATTACCGCTAACTTCAACTTCTTCTAGATTTTGTTGATTGTTTAATTCAAAATTAGTAAAAGGTTCTGCTTTTGTTTCTGCAGAATACACTGAAAATTTTGGAGATAATGTAGAAGTAAAATAGTTATTGAATTTTGGTACCTTATTTGGGTAAAATTGAATGTACAAATTAGGTTTAATAAGTTTACCTTTTTTATTTAACACACTTACATCTAAAGTTTCATCATCTTGAGGGTATAAGCCTGCTTCTGTAAAACTTTTTTTACTTTTCGATAAATTTATAATACTAGCATTATTATTCATTAGTGGTGAAATGAAAAAAGTAGAATTGTTTAAGTTGTTTTTATTTACTTTTATAACAATACCATTTTCAAAAGGAAAACTATTAATAGGTTTACTATTAAAAATAGTACTCCATTTATAACTACTCCAACCTTGAGTAATTAATAAATTGTCTAAGTCATACTTCTTTTTTCGGTTAATATTGGTGAAATAGTAGTCTGCATTTTCTATATACCCTTTTACATAAGGTTGCAAGTGAGTGTATGAAATAATATTATGGTTTTTTTGATAAGAATTTGTTTCTTTTGGTAATACTGAAACACTTAAATGTATATTATTTTTAGGTTCATTTAATGATTTAGTAAAAGGAATGCTAATTTTTAAAGAATCACCAATTTTCGAAAAACTAGACTTCCCTAAGGATTCTATATTAATACCTTTGTAGTTAAAAAAAATACGCTCAAGTATAGGATTGTTATTAGTGTCAAAAAGAGTAAAAACATTTATCCCAGGAAGCAAATTTTTGTAATCAATTACTTTAACAAACCTTGTTTTTTTAAATTTAATAGTTCCCTCTTTTATAATATTACCATTATGTATTATTAATTTAAAAGGTTTGTTTTTTATATTCTTCAAAGTTTTTCTGTTCGTGTTTAGTTCTATCGCAACTTTTGAATTTGATTGATTAAGACGAATTGAAATTCCTTTGTTTTTAATACCGGTTATAGCGTATTTGTATTTTTTATTTAGGTGGTTGATTTTAACTGTATAACTTTTGTTAGTTTTTGGAGTAAATAAAAATTTGCCGATACCCAAAAAGTTAGTTTTAAATGTTGTTACTATTTGGTTGCTTGAATTGTAAAGACTTCCTTCAATATTAGGAACACCATATCCATTTTCATTTTTTATAGTTACGCCTACATTTGTTTTTACATCACTAACAAAATGACCACCTTCAGGTAATAGTTGTACATCTAATACATTAGATATTTTCTTTCTTTTTTCAAAAGCATTCTTTTCAGGATCTATAACATTAAAAGACTCAATATAAGCATTAGGCTCATCAAAATTTTTCATCCAATTTGTATAGGCTTTAAAAGTGTATTGTCCTGTTGTAAAAAGACTATCTATTTTAAAAGTATTGTATGCAACACCCTTATTGATATTAAGAAGTTGGCTTTTAATAATTTTATTATTCTTGTCAGTAATTACACAGTATAAGTTTTTGGTTGATTGTGATGCTTTTTTTTGTGTTTTATCTATTACGTAACTACTAAACCCTAATACTTCTCCTTTTATGTATGTTGATTTGTTAAGATGACAATAAGCAGTTTCTCGGTAGTTAGAAGTATATTCTTGAAAGTTCTTAATTATAGAGCTAGGTTTTTTTTGTTGTGCAGAAGAAAATGAAGTTATAAGAACACAATTAAAGAAAAGAAGTAATTTTAATAGAAGATTTGATGTTTTTTTAGATGGTAAGTGGTTGGTTTTCATTTGTTTTATTTGTTAGCAATTAGTTTTTTTAAATTATCAAAAACTATACCTAAAGTAGTGTTTTGTTATTTTTTTGTTAAAAAAAATAATGAGGTTTTACTTAAGTAATTGTATGTGTTTTTAATTTTTTAGATTTTAACTAAAAAAAGGAATGATGCAATTTTAATTGAGCAATTCAACAGTATTTTAAATTGATCTTTTTTGAAATGTCAAAATAGGAAGTAATATGTTTTATTAAAAAATGTAATCTTAAATTATTTAAGTAAAAAAGCGGTTGGTGGTTAAATAAAAACACCCCTTAACTTTATAGTAAAGGGGTGAACAGTATAAAAGCTGGTAATAATAGTTGGTTAGTTGCTTTTAGTGATGTTATTTAGTTTATTATTGATTTTGACCTGTATTTAAAGTTTTACTACCTACGATGTATGTACCTTTTTGTGTCATTCCTTCTATGAAAAAAGTGATACTAGTATTTGCAGGGTTGTGTATTTTAAAAGTTAAGTTTCCGTTTTGGTCTATTTTAGGGTTTGGAATCCAATCTATCACTCCATATTCATTATAAAAAGTATCATGGTAAGTTTTATATTTAGGAACATAGAATTTTTTACTACTAGAAAAAGTTAAAGGAAATTGAAACTTTCGTATATTTTGAGTTGATTTTTTTGGTTTTAATGTTTTTAAGGTATAAATTTTTATAACACCGTTAGCTCCTCTAACACCTTCTCCTAATCCATGACGATTAGCTATAATATAATCTATATGACTCATATTAAAGTGATATAAAAAATCATTGCTTGATTGAATCATACCGTCTAGCAATACAAGAGGAGGGGCACTACCATTAAAAGAAAGACTAGATCCTGAGCTTATAATAAATTCACCAAGGTATTCATTAGCTGAAAATCCTGGTATATATGCATTTATGTAATGTGCTAGTGTTAATCCTGAATCTCTGAAAAAATCGTTAACAATATAAACATCTCCCCAACTATTTTTTTCAATTTTGTCAATTCTTTTTTGTTCAATATTTCCTTTAATTGTAACTTCATCAAGGTTTTGTTGGTCGTTTAACTCAAACTTAGTAAATGGGATCGTATTCTCTTCTAGGGTAAATAAAGGTGATTTTGGCGATAATGTAGAAGTATAAAGGTTATCGAATTTTGGCACCTTATTTGGATAAAATTGGAGGTACAAATTAGGTTTAATAAGTTTACCTTTTTTATTAAGTACACTTACATCTATAGTTTCTTCATCCTGAGGGTACAAACCAATTTCAGAAAAACTTTTTTTGTCTTTGGGTAAGTTTATTAGCGTAGCATTATTGCTTTTCAGTGATGAAAGGAAAAAAGTTGAATTGTTTAAGTTGTTTTTATTTACTTTTACAACAATACCATTTTCAAAAGGAAAACTGTTAATAGGTTTACTATTAAAAATAGTACTCCATTCATAACTACTCCAACCTTGAGTAATTAATAAATTGTCTAAGTCATATTTCTTTTTTCTGTTAATTTTTGAGAAATAGTAACCTGCATTTTCTATATATCCTTTTAAATAAGGTTGCAAGTGTGTGTATGAAATTATATTATGATTTTTTTGATAAGAGTTTGTTTCTTTGGGTAGTACTGAAACACTTAAATGAATATTATTTTTAGTTTCATTTAATGATTTAGCAAAAGGAATACTAATTTTTAAAGAATCACCAACTTTTGAAAAACTAGATTTCCCTAAAGTTTCGATGTTAATACCGTTATAATTAAAAAAAACACGTTCTAATATAGGATTGTTATTAGTATCAAAAAGAGTAAAAACGTTTACACCAGGGAGTAAATTTTTGTAGTCAATAACTTTAACAAATTTTGTTTTTTTAAATTTAATAGTTCCCTCTTTTATAATGTTTCCATTATGTATTATTAATTTAAAAGGTTTATTTTTAATATTTTTCAAAGTTTTTCTATTCGTATTTAACTCTATTGCAACTTTTGAATTTGATTGATTAAGACGAATTGTAATTCCTTTGTTTTTAATACCAGCTATAGCGTACTTATGTTCTTTATTTAAATGATTGATTTTAACAGTATAACTTTTGTTAGTTTTAGGAACAAATAAAAATTTACCTATACCTAAAAAATTTGTTTTAAACGTTGTTATTATTTGATTGTTTGAATCGTATAGGCTACCTTCAATATCAGGAACACCATACCCATATTCATTTTTTATAGCTACACCTACATTTGTTTTTACATCTCTAACAAAATGACCACCTTCTGGTAATAATTGAACATCTAATACATTAGAAATTTTCTTTTTTTCTTCAAAAGTGGTTTTTTTAGGGTCTATTACATTAAAAGATTCAATATACGCATTGGGTTCATCAAAATTTTTCATCCAATTTGTATAGGCTTTAAAAGTGTATTGTCCTGTTGTAAAAAGACTATCTATTCTAAAGATGTTGTGAGCAACTCCCTTGTTAATTTTTAGAAGTTGACTTTTAATAATTTTATTATTCTTGTCAGTAATAACACAATATAAATTTTTGGTTGATTGTGATGCTTTTTTTTGTGTTTTATCTATTACGTAACTACTAAATCCTAACATTTCTCCTTTTATGTAAGTTGATTTGTTAAGATGGCAATAAGCAGTTTCTCGGTAGTTAGAAGTATATTCCTGAAAGTTCTTAATTATAGAACTAGGTTTTTTTTGTTGTGCAGAAGAGAACGAAGTTGTAAAAGCACAATTAAAGCAAAGAAGTAATTTTAATACAAGATTTAATGTTTTTTTTGAGGGTAAGTGATTAGTTTTCATGTGTTTTGTTTTTAGCAATTAGTGTTTAAAAATTATCAAAAACTATACCTAAAACAGTAATTTGTTATTTTTTTGTTAAAAAAAACAACTTTTCATTATAAATTGTGCATAACTAAAAACGCTCAATAGTAGATGACTATTGAGCGTTAAAAGAAAAATTGATGTCTTTTTTATAAGTTAAATTATATTGATAGTATGTTTTTTACATTAAGCAATAAACTCTCCATTGTTTACTTTTTCAGAAGGTTGAACAAATGCTAGTTTTCCATCAGGAGTATCGGTCATTAAAATCATGCCTTGACTTACAACACCACGTAATTTACGAGGAGCTAGATTACATAAAACAGAAACCTGTTGCCCAATTATATCTTCTGGTTTAAAGCTTTCAGCAATACCAGAAACAATTGTACGTGTATCTATACCTACATTAACAGTAAGCTTTAATAGTTTTTTTGTTTTAGCAACTTTTTCAGCTTCAACTATGGTTCCTACACGGATGTCCATTTTAGTAAAATCGTCAAACTCTATGGTGTCTTTTTGAGGCTCAATTACTTTGTTGGCTGCTTCGTTTGCTTTTTTGGTAGCTTCTAATTTGTCTAATTGAGCTTGAATAGTTTTATCTTCTATTTTTGAAAATAACAATTCAGCTTTGTTAATTTGATGTTCAGAATTTAATAACACATCTTTTTCAGCAACACTAGCCCAAGTAAGTGAGTTGTCTAAATTTAATATTGATTTTAGTTTTGTAGAAGTAAAAGGTAAAAAAGGTTCAGATAATACTGCTAAACCAGAAGCTATTTGTAAAGCTACATACATAATAGTTTTTACACGTTCTTCATCTTGTTTAATTACCTTCCAAGGTTCTTCATCAGCTAAATACTTATTACCTAAACGTGCTAAATTCATTAGCTCTTGAGATGCTTCTCTAAAACGGTAACGCTCTACAGATTTGGCAATAATATTTGGAAACTCTTTTAATTGAGCTAAAGTATCCTCATCTATTTCGCTAAAATCATTAGGAGTTGGAATAATACCATTATAATATTTGTTTGTTAAAACAACTACACGATTAATGAAGTTTCCAAAAATAGCAACTAATTCATTGTTGTTTTTTGCTTGAAAATCTTTCCAAGTAAAATCATTATCTTTACTTTCAGGAGCATTGGCTGTTAACGTATAACGTAATACATCTTGTTGATTAGGAAAATCTTCTAAATACTCATGTAGCCAAACTGCCCAGTTTTTAGAAGTAGACAACTTATTTCCTTCTAGGTTTAAAAACTCATTAGCAGGAACATTTTCTGGTAAAATATAGTCTCCATGTGCTTTTAACATTGCAGGGAAAATAATACAGTGAAACACAATATTATCTTTACCAATGAAGTGTACTAATTTAGTGTCGTCTTTTTTCCAATAGTCTTCCCAGTTTTTACCTTCACGTTCAGCCCATTCTTTTGTAGCAGAAATATAACCAATAGGAGCATCAAACCATACATATAAAACTTTACCATCGGCACCTTCCACAGGTACAGGAATTCCCCAATCTAAATCACGTGTTACTGCTCTAGGACGTAAACCATCATCAATCCATGATTTTACTTGTCCTAAAACATTAGGTTTCCAATCATTTTTATGACCTTCTAAAATCCATTCTTTTAAAAAAGCTTCATGTTTATCTAAAGGTAAAAACCAATGTTTAGTTTCTTTTAAAGTAGGAACGTTTCCTGTAATAGCTGATTTAGGATTAATTAAATCTGTAGCATTATGGCTAGTTCCACATTTTTCACATTGATCTCCATAACTTTCTTCATTTCCACATTTCGGACAAGTACCAATTACAAATCTATCCGCTAAATATTGATTTGCTTCTTCATCATATAATTGTTCTGTTACTTCTTCAATAAACTCACCATCATTATACATTTTTGTAAAAAAATCAGAAGCTGTTTTATGATGTATTTCTGAAGATGTTCTTGAGTAGTTGTCAAAAGTAATTCCAAAATCAACAAAAGACTTTTTTATAATCCCATGATATTTATCAATGATGTCTTGTGGAGAAACGCCTTCTTTTTTAGCACGCATAGGTATGGCAACTCCATGCTCATCAGAACCACAAATGTAGGCTACATCTTTACCTTTAGCTCGTAAAAAGCGAGCATAAATATCTCCAGGAACATATACGCCTGCTAAATGACCAATATGAATTGGTCCGTTTGTATAAGGTAATGCTGCTGTGATTGTATATCTTTTTGGTGTATTCATGAATTTTATGCTAAAAATTAAAGCGCAAAAGTACAAAAAAGCAATTTTTAAAACTGATAGAAATTAGATACATTTACGTATATATTTTATCTGTAGCATTAATATGAATAACATTCTGGTTAGAAAAGTAAAAGAAACAGAAATTGATTGGGTTAATTCTAAATATAAAGAGATTAACTTTAAGTTATCTGATTATAAAAATGAGCTTATAGTTATTGTTGAGGTTAATGGCGAAAAAGCTGGTTTAGGAAGATTAGTGTATATAGATGAAAATAATTTAGAACTTGGCGGAATATATGTGTTTGATAAGTATAGAGGCATAGGAGTGGCAGATAAAATAGTGAGTTTTTTATGTGAAGCTAACACTGATAAAAAATCTGTTATTTGGTGTTTGCCTTTTGAGAAACTAAAAGGTTTTTATAATAAGTTTGGGTTTACAACAAATCTTAGTTTACCTCCCAAAGAGATTTTAAAAAAATTAGAATGGTGTAATTCACCAGAAAATTATAGTGAAAAGGTTCTTTTACTATCTAAAATAATATAAAATGAGAAAGAAATATTATGCTATTGCGTTATTTTTTATTTTTTCAATAGTTAATGCTCAAAATATTCCAATGAAATTAATTACACCCTCTTACTTAAAAAAAGGAGATACTATTGCAATTGTAGCTCCAGCTGGAATTTTAAAAAATAGAAAGCATGTTATTGATAAAGCAAAAGAATTAGCTGAAAGTTGGGGCTTGAAAGTTATGTATGGTAAAAACATGTTTCATCAGAATAACCATTTTGCGGGCACAGATGATGAACGTTGCCAAGATTTTCAAAATGCACTTGATAATCCTAATATAAAAGCTATTTGGTGTGCACGTGGGGGTATGGTTCGGTAAGAATTCTTGATAAATTAGATTTTTCAAAGTTTAAAAGGAATCCTAAATGGGTAATAGGATATTCTGATATTACTGCGTTTCATAATCATATTCATAATTTAGGAATAGAAACATTGCATGCAATGATGGGAACTAGTATGCAAGATACACCTGAAAAAATAGCACATACTATAACCACTTTTAAGAAAGCATTATTTGGAGAAAAGTTGGAGTATAGTGTTTCTTCATCTAAAAAAAATAGAAGAGGTAATGTTGAAGGTGAATTAGTAGGTGGAAATATTGCTATTCTAGCTTCAATGTTGGGGTCAGACAGTCAAATTTCTACTGAAGGTAAAATTTTGTTTATTGAAGAAATAGGAGAATATAAATATTCAATTGATCGGATGTTGCAAAGTTTAAAAAGAGCTAATTATTTTACGAAGGTAAAAGGAGTCATAGTTGGTGGAATGACGAAAGTAAAGAAGAATAGTACTCCTTGGGGCAATTCAATTGAACAGTTAATATTAGAGGTGCTACCTAAAGATATACCAGTTATGTTTAATTTTCCAGCGGGTCACGAACCTGATAATAGAGCTTTAATTTTTGGTAGAAACGTTCAATTATCTATTGATACTAAAAAGGCTTTAGTTATTTTTAAATAATGGCAGCACATAACGAATTAGGAAAAAAAGGAGAGGAGTTAGCTGAAGATTTCCTAAAAAACAAAGGCTATACCATACTAGAAAAGAATTACCGTTACCAAAAAGCTGAAGTAGATATAATTGCTAAAAAAGATAAAGTATTATCTGTTGTAGAGGTGAAAACCCGTTCAACAGATTATTATGGAAATCCACAAGACTTTGTAAATCCTAAAAAAATTAAATTATTGGTAGCAGCAATTAATAACTATGTGGTTGAAAAGGATATTGATATAGAGGTGCAATTTGATATTATTGCTATTCTAAAGAAGAATGATAAAATAGTTGTTGATCATATTGAAGATGCCTTTTTATATTTTTAAAAATAGAAAAGCCAATATCGTAATAATATTGGCTTTTGTAAAATATGTATTGTTCAGTTATAAACTTTTAAAGTATTTGTGAACGTCTTCAACAGTGTTAGGGATTGCAATAATTTTTTTATTGCTATCTAAAACGAAGTAAGTAGGTGTTGCATCAATTTTATATGCTCTTACAGTTTCATTGTCAAATTTGTTATCAGGGTGAGTTCCATAAACATTATGCCACCCATCTAATTGTTTTTTGAATTCATTAAATTTAGTGTCGTCACTTTCAATTCCAAATCCAATTACAGACGTATTACTAAACTGTTTCATGAAATTATGAACATCAGGAATTTCCTTAACACAGTGAGGACAAGCAGTACTCCAGAAAATTAATAAATAAGTTTGCCCATCATTTAATGTAGATAATTTGTAGTCTGTTCCGTTTTCCTTCCATGAAAAATCAGGAGCAACTCGTCCAACAGAAACACTTAACTGACCTAGTTTTTTTGCTTTAAAGCTTTGGTCACTATTATCTAGTTTGTCATAGAATTCGGTAAATAACCAGTCTACTACTTCTGAATTTCTTTTATCGGTAAAAGAAGTAACTAAAAACTCAATAGCTTCCTTTTTAAAACTTTTACTTGATAGTGCATCATCCAAAACTTTAGTAATAGATTCTTTATATAATTTTTGTTGAGTAACTTGATCTTCAGAGTAGTTTAAGTAAAAAACAAAATCATTAATTCTATCAATTAAAAAAGAAGATTGGTAAAGAGGTTTACTTTCAAAATCAACATATTTGAAAAAATTGTCAACTTTTGAAGCTACATATTTTTCCATATTATCTATAGGACTAGAAGAATTATATTGAGCTGAGGCTTTTATAAAGTGATGCGAAAGCATTCCTTCAGATTTGTTTTCGTTAGCTTCTTGCAAGTCTTCTAATTTTTCTACTGCTTTCTTATAAGCCTTTTTTACATCCCTAACAGGGTTTTGTATATAATTAACTTGATAGGAGTTGATTTCTTTTTGTGCATTTGCAGATTGTTCAAGGTACTTACTAAATACTTTGTTTTCTCTAGAACTAGTGAAAGTAATAGATTGTTCAGGATATTTAGGGTTAAAAATAAATTCAACATTTTCTTTATTGAATATAAAGTCAACAAAACCTGATCCACTGTTTCTATAAGTAGCACGGTATACACCTGTTTGAGCAGTTTCTGGTAATTCAAAAGAAAATCTACCTATTACTTGTTTGTCAGCACCTACTTTAATAGTATCAAACTTAATAGTAGTGTGTGATATAAATTTAGGTTTTATTCCTTGTAATCTATGTAGCATAACCCAGTCACTTTTTTCTGGCGGAGTCATTGTACCTTTAATAGAGTATTGTGCATTAACTATTGAACTAGTCATTAATACTATTAGTAGGCTTAGTAATTGTTTCATCATAATGTTTTGATAAAGTTATTATTAAGGGTTTAAAACGAGTTGTTTGTTATTGTCTTTTCAAGAAGCGTACCAAAGTTTTTTATTAACTTCTTAATTACAAATAAACAAGACTATTACTCAGTAAATATATAACAGTTTATTTGAAAAACAAGAGATTTGTTATTTTAACAATAAAACAAATTAAAAAAGAAGTTAAAAACTGTTTAGTTAATAAAACCTAGGCCAATAAAATAATTAACAATGGCTTCTTTTATAAGAACCGACTGTTCACCAGGCTTTAAATTTGGCAATTCAGTTAGTGTTTTATAATGTGGCCAACCATCATTATCAAAATAATCAAACTCATAATACCCATAAGGTTCTAAAAGTTTACATATAGCAATATGCATAAGATTTATCTTTTCATCTTTTTTAAATGTTTGGTGTCCTTTACCTAATTCTTGAACTCCTATTAAATAAATGATACTATCAACATCTAAAGTATCACCGTCAGCAAATTGTTTTGATAACTTATCAGTTAATAAATTCCAATTCTCTTTTAAGTCTGTTTTTTTATCCATGTTTTAAAAAAAAGCAAAGATACAAACGAGTTGTTTATATTTGTCGTAAACTTTTATAAACCTAACAAAGTAGAATTGTTTTGGTTGAAGAATAAATACAAGATTAAACTCATGAATACATTTGATATAATTATTGCTGCACTATTATTGTTTGGTTTTGTAAGAGGTTTGATGAAAGGACTTTTTGTAGAAGTGGCTTCTTTAGTTGCATTAATTGCAGGTGTTTATGGTGCTATACACTTTTCATACTTTGCAGGTGACTGGCTTAAAGATAGTGTTGATTGGGATGAGAAATATGTTTCATTAGCTGCTTTTGCAGTTACTTTTGTGGCTATCATTGTTGTGGTAGCGTTAATGGGCAAAGTTTTAACGAAAATAGCCGATTTTGCAGCTTTAGGTATATTGAATAAAATTTTAGGAGGCGTGTTTGGAGCTTTAAAAATTGGCTTGATATTAAGCGTTTTATTTATTTTCTTTGGTAAAATGAATGACACAATACCTTTTGTAAGTCAAGAAAATTTAGAAGAATCTATATTGTATAAACCAGTTAAAAAAATAGCTCCGACCATATTCCCGTCCATCATAAAAGATGATGGTTTAGTAGAAGAAAAAAAAGAAGAGACCGTTTAAACGGTCTCTTCTTTTTTAAAATATTTTACATTGGGATTACAATAGCACCAGAAAATTTTTCTCTAATTTTATTTAGAGCCCTATCAGCATCTAGCCTAGTTTTATAATAGCCAACTTGAATTTTCCATTCAGGCGCTTTGTATCCTAAGTGTGTAGTAACTCCTGGATATTCAACTTGAAATCTATATTTAATTCGTTTAGCATTCTTTTCAAGACCATTGTACAATTGAATTCTATAACCAGTTTTATTTGACTTGTTATACTCTCTCTTTTTTTCTATTAATTTTTTTATTGCTTCTTCATTTTTATAGTCTGACTGAGCGTTTATGGTAAAAATGCTACCAATTAATAAAAATAAGAAAAGTATAAATGATTGTTTATTTTTCATGAGATATTAAACTTTTTACAAAAGTAACGACTTGTTAAATAATAGATTGTTTAAAAACTTTATTTAGAATTAGTATAAATTATGAATTAGGAAACTCTTAACATTTCACAATTTAGAGATAAGTAGTACTTTTGTGCAACTTTCTGTAACCTGTTTTTATAATTAGGGTATAGAAAAAATTGTACCAAAATAGATACAAAACTTATATTTTATAGTATGAAAAGTGTGAAACATCACAGTAAATTGACTCAAACGCTCTTACAGAGTTTAGCTTTCTTTTTAATCTTTTTAGTAAGTTTTTCGACCTATTCACAAGATGTTGATGAGGCTCGTCAAAAGGAAGGGAAAAAATTATTCAAATCTCTTTGTGCTTCTTGTCATAAGTTGGATAAAAAGCTTATCGGACCAGGATTAGGTGGTGTTGAAGAAAGAAGAGAAAATGATTGGTTAAAGGCATGGATTAAAGACAATGCGGCTTTAAGAGCATCTGGAGATAAAGATGCAATTGCGATTTTTGAAGAGTATAAGGGGTCTAACATGACCGCTTTTCCTCAGTTAACAGATAAGAATATTGATGATATTCTTTATTATACTACTGTTGGTGAGCTTAAGCCTGTTGGAGGTCCAGAAACAGGGGATGATAACGGAGGTAAAAAGGGGGGTGCTCCAAAATGGATATTGTACATTTTAGCTGCTGCTATTATTGTTGCCTTCTTGATTATAGGAAGTTTACTAAAAACAATTAGCGAGTTAAAAGGTGCTCCAAAAACACCAGGTTTATTAGGTCAAGCTGCTGAGCTTTGGGAAGGAATAAAGAAGAATACATTTTTACATGTCTTATTTGTGATCTTTGGAGTGTTAATGACAGCATATGTTTTATTTGGAACATTGTTTAAAGTTGGTGTGGATCAAGGATATCAACCAGTACAACCAATTGCGTTTTCACATAAAGTTCATGCAGGAGATAATAAGATTGATTGTCAATACTGTCACTCTTCGGCAAAACATAGTAAGCATTCAGGAATTCCATCTGTTAATGTTTGTATGAATTGTCATAAAAATATTTCTGAGGTTGCAGATGGTTTACAAGTTGAGCATAATGACGAAACGTTAGTTAAGGCTGACTTAGATAAAGAGATAGCTAAGATATATGACGCAGCAGGTTGGGATGCTGATAAATTAGAATATACAGGTAAAACGAAACCAGTAAAATGGATTAGAGTACATAATTTACCAGATTTCGCATATTTCAATCACTCACAGCACGTAACTGTTGGAGGTGTAAAATGTCAAAAATGTCATGGGCCTGTTGAGGAAATGGATGAAGTTAAGCAACATTCTCCATTAACAATGGGTTGGTGTATTGATTGTCATAAAGAGACAAAAGTTGACTTGAAAGGTAACGAGTACTATGCTAAAATTCATAAAGAATTAGCTAAGAAGTATGGAGTTGAGCAAGTAACTATTGCACAGTTAGGTGGAAAAGAGTGTGGTAAGTGCCACTATTAATCAATTAGAAAGTAGAAAAACACGTATATAAATGGCTTCAAACAAAAAATACTGGCAAAGTGTTGAAGAACTAAAAGATAGTTCTGTTGTTGAAACGCTACGTAATAATGAGTTTGTACAAGATATTCCTACAGATGAGTTTTTAGGTGATAAAGAAACATTAGAAACTTCATCAACTTCACGTAGAGATTTCTTGAAATATGTTGGATTTACAACTGCTGCTGCATCATTAGCTGCATGTGAAGGTCCAGTAAGAAAATCAATCCCTTATGTAGTACAACCAAATGATATTGTAGTAGGTGTAGCAGATTGGTACGCAACTACAATTGCTGATGGTTTTGATTTTGCAAACGTACTAGTAAAAACACGCGAAGGTCGTCCAATCCAAATTATGCCTAATAAAGAGGCGGGTGGGGTAACTAATGCACGTACACAGGCATCTGTGTTATCATTATATGATGATAAATTACGTTTAAAAGAACCTAAAAAAGGAAAAGCTCAAATATCTTGGGCTGATGCTGATAAAGAAATTATAGCAAAATTAGCTCAATTAAAAAACGCTAACGAACCTGTAGTTTTACTAACTGGAACATTAGCAAGTCCTTCTACTGAAAAAGTGATTGCTGATTTTATTACTGCTTATCCAAATGTAAAGCATGTAATTTATGATGCGGTATCTGAAAGTGCTACTGCTGATGCTTTTCAAGCGATGTATGGTAAGCGTGCTTTACCAAATTACGATTTTAGTAAAGCAGGAGTTATTGTGTCTATCGGTGCAGATTTCTTAGGAGATTGGCAAGGTGGATATGAAAAGTCATATGCAGAAGGTCGTAGAGCAGAAACAGGAAACATGTCATACCATGTTCAAATAGAAAGTAACATGTCTTTAGCTGGTGCAAATGCCGACAGAAGAATTGTTGCTAAGCCATCTGATCAGGTATATGCATTAATCAATTTATACAATGCTGTAGTTGGAGGTAGTCTTCCTTCAAAAGCAACTCCATTTGATGCTAAAATTAAAAGTTTAGCAACAGATCTTAAAAAGGCAGGGTCAAAAGGAGTAGTAGTTACAGGAATAAATGACAAAAATGCTCAATTAATTGCTTTAGCAATTAACAAAGCATTAAATAGTGAAGTAATCGATACGAAAGGAGTTAATTTAACTCGTCAAGGTAACGATGCTCAAATTACTCAATTAGTAGCTGATGTAAAATCAGGTAAAGTAAAAGGTTTAGTTACTTATAATGTAAACCCAGTTTATACTTTAGCGAATGCTACTGATTTAGTAAACGGATTAAAGAACTTGAAATTATCTGTTGCAATTTCTACTCAGAATGATGCAACAGCTAATGCTACAGAATATACATTGCCAGCACCTCACAATTTAGAAAGTTGGGGAGATGTTATGGCAAATGCTGGTACTTATAGTTTAATGCAACCTACTATACAACCATTATTTAATACACGTCAATTACAAGATGTTTTATTAAAGTGGTCAGGGAGTACTAAAAACTATTATGATACTTTAAAAGAATTTTGGAGTGCAAATGTTTTAGGTGAAAAATCTTGGAACCAAGCATTACATGATGGATTCTTTAAAGGAGAAACGGTTATAGCTGAAGAGGCAACTACAACTGAAGCTACAGAGACAGAAACAGTTGTTGATATCAATGTTGCAGGTTCTCAATTAGCAGGTTCTGTTAAATCTTCAGGATTTGAATTAAACCTATATACATCAACTGCCTTAGGAGATGGTAAACAAGCCAACAATCCTTGGTTACAAGAATTACCAGATCCAATAACACGTGCGTCTTGGGATAACTACTTAACTGTTTCTATGGCTGATGCTAAAGAATTAGGTTTTGATAACCCTGTTAAAGATAACGGAGCTATTGATGGTAATTACGCTAATGTAACTGTTAATGGAGTAAGTATTAAAAATATTCCAGTAATGATTCAACCAGGTCAAGCAAAAGGATCTGTTGGATTAGCATTAGGTTATGGTAGAGTTGAAGGATTAAAAGAAGAAATGCAAGTTGGTATAAATGCATATCCTTTCTATAAAAATGGAAACAATGTACAATACAATGTTACTATTGAAAAAGGAGCAGGATGGCATAAGTTTGCTTGTACACAAGTTCAAAGTACTTTAGCTGGACGTCATGATATTTTAAGAGAAGCTTCTATTAAGGAAGTAAATGAAGCTTCTTCCGATCCAAATAGTCCAAAATATTTTAAAAAGACTTGGAATAAACCATTTATGGTTTCTTATGATCACCAAGAAAAAGAAGGTAGTACAATTGATTTATGGGATGAGCATGATAGAAGTATCGGTCATCATTTCAATTTGTCTATTGACTTAACATCTTGTACAGGTTGTGGAGCATGTGTTGTAGCTTGTCACGCTGAAAACAATGTGCCAGTAGTTGGTAAAGATGAAGTACGTGTTGGTAGAGATATGCATTGGTTACGTATTGATCGTTACTATTCTTCAAGAGTGCAAGGTGATATGACTTTAGATGAGTTTAAAGCTGCATATAAAGTTAAATTAACTGAAAAATACAAAGCTAATTATCCTGACTTACCAGCAACGGAAATTCAAGGAAAGGTTAATAAAGAGTTTGGTAAAATTGCCAATCAAGAGCTTGAAAGAAAGTATACAGAAGATGTTTTAGGATTAAGTAAAGGTGATTTATTTGATGCATTAGAAAATCCTGCTGAAAACCCTCAGGTTACTTTCCAACCAATGATGTGTCAGCACTGTAATCACGCACCATGTGAAACAGTATGTCCAGTAGCAGCAACTTCTCATGGTCGTCAAGGTCAAAATCAAATGGCTTATAACAGATGTGTTGGTACAAGATATTGTGCAAACAACTGTCCATATAGAGTTCGTCGTTTCAACTGGTTTAACTATGCTGAAAACAATGAGTTTGACTTCAATATGAATAATGAGTACGGTAAGATGGTGTTAAACCCAGACGTGGTTGTTCGTTCTCGTGGAGTTATGGAGAAATGTTCTATGTGTATTCAAATGACACAAGCAACTATTTTAAAGGCTAAAAAAGAAGGAAGAGCAGTTAAGAAGGATGAGTTCGAAGTGGCTTGTGCTCAAGCATGTTCAACTGGATCAATGGTATTTGGTGATGTTAATAATTCAGAAGATACTGTAGCGCATTTAAAAGAAGATAAAAGAGCTTTCCATGTGTTAGATTATATTGGTACAAAACCAAATGTAGTGTATCAAGTGAAAGTAAGAAATACAAACGAAGCTTAATAATAAAATTAACAAGTATATAGATTTATGTCGTCTCATTACGAATCATCTTATAGAGAACCTTTAATACTTGGTAACAAAAGTTACCATGATATTACAGAGGATATTGCAAGACCTATTGAAGGTAAGGCAAACAAAAATTGGTATATAGCATTCTATATCGCTTTAGCAGCAATGTTATGGGGATTTGGATGTATCTTTTACACTGTTGGAACAGGTATCGGTGTATGGGGATTAAGTAAAAACATTGGTTGGGCATGGGATATTACCAACTTTGTATGGTGGGTAGGTATCGGTCATGCCGGAACCTTAATTTCTGCTGTACTGTTGTTATTCCGTCAAAAATGGAGAATGGCAATTAACCGTTCTGCAGAAGCAATGACAATTTTTGCGGTATTCCAAGCAGGTTTATTCCCTATTATTCACATGGGACGTCCTTGGAATGGATATTGGGTATTGCCTATTCCAAACCAGTTCGGATCATTATGGGTTAACTTTAACTCGCCGTTATTATGGGATGTATTTGCAATTTCTACTTATTTGTCTGTATCATTAGTATTCTGGTGGACAGGTTTACTTCCTGATTTCGCTACGATTCGTGATAGAGCTGTTAAACCTTTCCAAAAGAAAATCTATGCATTACTTTCTTTCGGATGGTCAGGTAGAGCTAAAGATTGGCAACGTTTTGAAGAAGTATCATTAGTGTTAGCAGGTTTAGCAACACCATTAGTACTTTCTGTACATACAATTGTATCGATGGACTTTGCTACTTCTGTAAATCCAGGATGGCACTCAACAATATTTCCTCCTTATTTCGTAGCTGGAGCAATCTTCTCTGGTTTCGCAATGGTACAAACACTTTTAGGTGTTATGCGTAAGGTAACTAACATGGAAGAGTATATTACTCGTTTACATGTTGAGTATATGAATATTGTAATTATTTTAACAGGTGGTATTGTAGCTGTAGCATATGCAACTGAGTTTTTTATAGCTTGGTATACAGGTTCACCTTATGAAAATTATACATATTTATCATTTGGAGCAGAAGCTGGTGCTTATGGATGGGCATTCTGGTCATTAATGATATTCAATATTATGATACCTCAATTCTTATGGATAAAGAAAGTAAGAAGAAGTTTTATTTGGTCTTTCTTAATTTCTATAGCAATTAACATTGGTATGTGGTTTGAGCGTTTTGATATTATTGCAATTGTATTAAGTAAAGGTCAATTACCTTCTACTTGGTGGCGTTTTGAACCAACGTTTGTAGATGTTGGTATATTTATCGGAACAATAGGGTTCTTCTTTGTGTTATTCTTATTATATGCAAGAACATTCCCAGTAATTCCTACAGCAGAGGTTAAGACGATTTTAAAATCTTCAGGAGAGAACTTTAAAAAATTAAGAGACGAGAACAATGAGCACTAATAAAGTAATTCACGCATTATACAATGATGATGATATCTTAATGGATGCTGTTAAGAAAGTAAAAGCAGATCATCATCATATAGAAGAGGTTTTTTGTCCATTTCCTGTTCACGGACTAGACAAAGCAATGGGGTTAGCTCCAACACGTTTAGCTATTACAGCTTTTTTATATGGAATTACCGGTACTGCAGTAGCAACTTGGTTAACATGGTATACCATGATAGCTGATTGGCCACAAGATATTGGTGGTAAACCAAGTTTCTCTTGGGCTACTAACATGCCTGCCTTTGTTCCTATTTTATTCGAATTAACGGTCTTTTTTGCAGCTCACTTAATGGTTATAACATTTTACATGCGTAGTAGAATTTGGCCTTTTAAAGAAGCTGAAAATCCTGATCCAAGAACTACAGATGACCATTTCTTAATGGAAATACCAGTTCATAATAATGAAGAAGAATTGAAGGCGTTGTTAGAAACAACAGGAGCAGTTGAAATTAACGTAGTAGAAAAGCATTAATTAAGGAAAGTATGAAAAGTTTAAAAATAATTTTAGCTTTAGTTATAGTTGCAAGCTTTGCTTCTTGTAATAATAAAAGAACTCCGCAAGTACAATACATGCCAGATATGTACGTATCTGTTCCTTATGATGCTAATGGAGTAAATTCTGCTGGAGGGGTAGTTGTTAACAGAATACCAGTTGCTGGTACTGTTAGTAGAAATGGAATAGTAGCTTATGATATACCTGATACTAATGAAGGATATGAAAAAGCTAAAGCAGAATTGAAAAACCCTTTAGAAGCTAATGAAAAGAATTTAGAAAAAGGGAAAGAATTATATGATATCTATTGCGCTTCTTGTCATGGTAAGAAAGGTGATGGAAATGGAGTATTATCACAAAGAGATAAGTTTAATGGTATTCCAAACTATAAGGATAGAGATTTAAATTCAGGAAATATTTATCATGTTATTATGTATGGTAAAAACTTAATGGGATCTCATGCTTCACAATTAAGATATCAAGAACGCTGGCAAGTTGTTCAGTATGTTGAGAAATTAAGAAGCGAATTAAAATAAGTCTATAATAGATAGTATAAAGATATGTATCAGTTTACAGGAAAATTAAAAATACTTGCGCTTGCTTTAATGGTAATTGGTCTTTTAGGTACAGCGTGGAGTTTTATGACTACGCCTAGTTCTCTTAAAGAAGCAAAAGAGATTATTGCAAAACAGGCTGCTCATCATGGAGGACATGGAGAGGTTGATAGTCATGGAGAAGCTAAAACACATCATGCTGAAGAAGCAAAAACTACTGAAGCACATGGTGAAGTTACACATAAAGAAGAAGCAACGACTGAAAGTCATGGTGAAGCTAAACATGTAGAGGAAGTTAAAGATACCACTCATGCTTCTACTTCTACTACTAAAGAAGTAAAAAAAGAAGCTCACACAGTTGCTGAAACTACTCACGCTAAAGTAGCATCAGAAGATGCACATGCAGGTTCTCATGATGATCATCATGCAGAACATGTTTTTCACCAAATGCAAAATAGACCATGGTCTGCTTTTTATGTAGCTATGTTATTTTTCTTAGGGGTAACATTATTAGTATTTGCTTTTTATGTTTCTCAAAGAGTTGCTAACGCTGGTTGGTCAGTTGTATTATTTAGAGTAATGGAAGCTATTACAAACAACTTACACTATGTAAGTGGTTTTATGTTAGTATTTATTATCTTAACTGTAATGCATAAAAATCACTTATTCCCTTGGATGGCAGAAGGAATTGTTGATCCTTTAAGTGATAATTACGATCCTATTATTGATGGAAAAAAATGGTTTATGAATCTTCCAGGTTGGGCTATAAGAAGTGTTATTTATCTTTTAGGTTGGAATATTTTCAGATTTATCATTAGAAAAAAATCTATACAACAAGATAATGGAGATTTAAAATTACACAAAAACTTATACAACATAGGTGTTGGATTTATCGTGTTTTTCATGATCTCTGAATCAATGATGTCTTGGGATTGGATTATGGGGATTGATCCTCACTGGTTCTCAACATTATTTGGATGGTATGTGTTAGCTACTTTCTTAGTATCAGCATTAACCGTAATCGCTTTAGTAACAATATATTTACGTCAAAAAGGTGCTTTACCATTTGTAAATGATAGTCATATTCACGATTTAGCTAAATTTATGTTTGGTTTCTCTGTGTTTTGGACTTACTTATGGTTTGCACAATTCATGTTAATATGGTATGCTGATATGCCAGAAGAAACTACATATTTTGCACAACGTTTTAATGAATATAAACTTCCATTTTTATTAATGGTAGTATTAAACTTTATCTTCCCTGTATTATTATTAATCAATAGTGATTTTAAAAGTATTCCTTGGTTAGTAATTATAGGTGGAGTTGTTATTTTAATTGGTCATTATATTGATTTATTTGTAATGATTATGCCTGGAACAGTTGGAGGTCAATGGGGATTCGGAATTGGAGAAATAAGTGGTATACTATTCTTCATCGGATTGTTTATATTTGCAACCTTTAGTGCATTTGCAAAAGTAAATCCATTAGCAAAAGGAAGTCCTTTCTTACATGAAAGTGAAACACACCATTACTATAACATCGAACACAGAGGAGAAGATAGTAATCACCATTAATAAAATAAAATTATAACTAATAATAGTTTAGATATTATGCTCGCTTTATTTTACATTTTTATAGCAGTTGCAATAGGAGTTAGCTTTTGGCAAATTACTCGTATTATGAATTTTCGTTCTGTAATTGCTACAGATAAAGACAATGACACACAAGGTAAATTAGCAATAGGATTCTTAGTGTTCCTTTATGTTATGATGATTTATTGCTTAATTGCAATGAACGTTTATTTATTGCCAGAATCTGCTTCATTTGAAGGAGAACATGACGATAACCTTTTTAATATAACCTTTTGGTTAATTGGAATTGTTCAATTTGGAATGCAATTCTTAATCTTCTTTTTCTCTTATAAGTATAGAGGAAATAAAAATAACAAAGCATTGTTCTATGCTGACAGTCATAAGTTAGAGTTATTATGGACTACTATACCTGCTGTAACAATTGTTATTTTAATTGGATATGGTTTATGGGCATGGAACAACATTATGTATGTTGGAGATGACGAAAATCCTATTGTAATTGAAGTTTATTCAAGACAGTTTGACTGGCAAGCAAGATATGCTGGTGATGATAATGAGTTAGGTTTAGGTAACGTAAACTTTATTAAAGGTATAAACTCAATGGGAGTTGATATGTCTGACCCAAGTGCTCAAGATGATAAGAAAGTTACTGAAATGTACTTACCTAAAGGTAAAAAAGTGTTATTTAAGTTCCGTTCTCAAGATGTACTTCACTCAGCTTATATGCCTCACTTTAGAGCCCAAATGAACTGTGTTCCAGGGATGGTTACTCAATTTGCTTTTACACCTAAATATACAACTGAAGAGATGCGTCAAAACTCTGAAGTAATAGCAAAGACTAAAGGTATAAATAAGATTAGAAAAGCTAAAGGGGAAGAGCCTTACGAGTTTGATTATTTGTTATTATGTAACAAAATTTGTGGTGCTTCTCACTACAACATGCAAATGAAAATCACAGTTGTTGAAGAAGAACAATATAAAAAGTGGTTATCAGAACAAAAAACATTAGCTCAAGTTATTAAATAAGATATTTTTAAAATATATATAAAGATATAGATTATGTCAGATCACCATCACAAAGAAACATTTGTAACGAAATATATTTTCAGTCAAGATCATAAAATGATTTCGAAGCAATTCCTTGTAACCGGAATATTCATGGGGGTTATAGGAGGTTTTATGTCTATGTTATTTCGTTTACAAATTGCATGGCCAGATACATCATTCTCAATTATTGAAGCGTTTTTAGGTAACCATCAAACTGATGGAGTTATGGACCCAGATATGTACTTAGCATTGGTTACAATTCACGGTACAATAATGGTATTCTTTGTATTAACAGCTGGATTAAGTGGTACTTTCTCAAATTTATTGATTCCTCTACAAATTGGTGCTCGTGATATGGCATCTGGTTTCTTAAATATGGTTTCTTACTGGTTATTTTTCTTATCTTCAGTAATAATGGTAATTTCATTATTTGTTGAAGCTGGACCTGCATCAGCTGGATGGACAATTTACCCACCACTTTCTGCTTTACCACAAGCAATACCTGGATCAGGAACTGGAATGACATTATGGTTAGTTTCTATGGCTATCTTTATTGCATCGTCTTTAATTGGTTCATTAAACTATATTGTAACTGTACTAAATTTACGTACAAAAGGAATGAAAATGACAAGATTGCCATTAACTATGTGGGCTTTCTTTATTACAGCAATTATCGGTGTTATTTCTTTCCCAGTATTATTATCTGCCGCTTTATTATTAATATTAGATAGAAGTTTTGGAACATCATTCTTTTTATCAGATATTTTTATCTCAGGAGAAGTATTACATTATCAGGGAGGATCACCAGTATTATTTGAACACTTATTTTGGTTCTTAGGACACCCTGAAGTATATATTATTTTATTACCAGCATTAGGATTAACTTCTGAAATAATCTCAACTAATTCACGTAAACCAATTTTCGGTTACCGCGCAATGATTGGATCAATTATGGCTATTGCCTTTTTATCTACGATTGTTTGGGGTCACCATATGTTTATTTCTGGAATGAATCCATTTTTAGGATCTGTGTTTACATTTACAACAGTATTAATTGCAATCCCATCTGCAGTAAAAGCATTTAATTATGTAACTACTTTATGGAAGGGTAATTTACAAATGAATCCTGCAATGTTATTTTCTATCGGATTAGTTTCTACATTCGTAACAGGAGGATTAACAGGATTAGTTTTAGGTGATTCTGCATTAGATATCAATGTACATGATACTTACTTTGTGGTAGCTCACTTCCACTTAGTAATGGGAGTATCAGCTTTATTAGGAATGTTTGCAGGTGTTTACCACTGGTTTCCTAAAATGTATGGTAGAATGATGAATAAAACATTAGGTTATTGGCATTTCTGGTTAACTATTATAACTGCTTATGGTGTATTTTTTCCAATGCACTTTGTTGGATTAGCTGGTTTACCTCGTCGTTATTATACAAATACAAACTTCCCAATGTTTGATGATTTAGTTGAAATCAATGTATTTATGACTGTAATGGCTATAATAGGAGGACTAGCTCAGTTAATATTCTTAGCTAATTTCTTTATTTCAATTTATAGAGGTAAAAAAGCAACTCAAAACCCATGGAATTCTAATACATTAGAATGGACTACACCAGTTGAACACATACATGGTAACTGGCCAGGTGCAATTCCTGAAGTTCATAGATGGGCTTATGATTATAGTAAAACTGATGAAAATGGAGAGTATGTTCACGGGAAAGATTTCGTATTACAAACTACACCATTATTAGAGGGCGAAGAGCCATCTTAAAAATATATAAACAAAAAAAAGCCTTTCTTTTGAAAGGCTTTTTTTTTGTTTAAAATTATCATTTCTTATGAGTACCTTAGCAATACAGCCATTGTTTGTTTAGTAACTTTTATCACAAAACAAACATTTTATTTGAAGTATATTTGTGAAACATATGAACGAGAATTTAAATCCGGAAAATAGTAATTATTCAAATGAAGAAATAGATGTAGAAAAAAAACTACGTCCGTTGTCATTTGACGATTTTACTGGCCAAGATCAAGCAATAGAAAACCTTAAAATTTTTGTTGAAGCAGCTAATCAAAGAGATGAAGCACTTGATCATACATTGTTTCATGGCCCTCCTGGTTTAGGTAAAACTACCCTAGCTCACATTTTAGCAAATGAATTAGATGCAGGAATTAAAGTTACTTCAGGACCAGTTTTAGACAAACCTGGAGATTTAGCTGGGTTGTTAACCAATCTTGATGAAAGAGATGTATTATTTATTGATGAAATACACCGTTTAAGCCCAATTGTTGAAGAATATTTATATTCTGCAATGGAAGACTTCAAAATTGATATAATGATCGAGTCTGGGCCAAATGCACGTACAGTACAAATCAATTTGGAACCATTTACTTTAGTTGGTGCTACTACCAGATCAGGTTTACTTACAGCTCCAATGAGAGCTCGTTTTGGTATTAGTAGTAGACTGCATTATTACTCAACTGAATTATTAAGTAATATACTTCTTAGAAGTGCACTTATATTAAAAGTACCAACTTCAATGGAGGCAGCAATAGAAATTGCAGGTAGAAGTAGAGGAACACCTCGTATAGCAAATGCATTATTACGAAGAGTTCGAGATTTTGCTCAAATTAAAGGAGATGGTAAAATAACTATTGAGATTGCAAAATATGCTCTTAAGGCATTGAATGTCGATGCTCATGGGCTAGATGAGATGGATAATAAAATTTTAACTACTATCATTGATAAGTTTAAAGGAGGTCCAGTAGGTATTACTACATTGGCTACTGCAGTAGCCGAAAATGCTGAAACTATAGAAGAGGTATATGAGCCTTTTTTAATACAGCAAGGGTTTATAATGCGTACGCCAAGAGGAAGAGAAGTAACAGATTTAGCTTATAAACATTTAGGAAGAATAAAAGGAAAAACGCAAGGTGAATTATTTTAATTTATGGAAAAAAAAGATACTAAAAGTTGGTTACAAAGGCTAAAGGATGAAAGTTGGGAAGCTGAATTGTTAGTTTCTGCAATTGCCATTTTTGGTTCTTTTAAACTTTTCGATCTTATAAGTTGGAGCACAAACTTATTTATAGATTTTTTAAGTCCATCACAATACTATATCGGTTATTTTATAGTTCTTTTTGGTCTTATAGCTATAAGTATTTTAGCGTCCATGTTTGTAATTCATTTTTTCTTACGTGCATATTGGGTTGGATTAGTAGGTTTAAATTCTGTGTTTCCTGATTATAGTATAGAGGATAGTGCGTATTCAAAAATTTATACAGAAAAAATTCTTTCAATTTTACCAAAACTTAAAGACTCAATTCAAAAAGTTGATGAGTTATGTAGTGTTATTTTTTCTGTTGCTTTTACATTTTTATTAATGTATGGTTATATGGCATTATTTTCAAGTTTATATTTATTTGTTTATAATTTGCTTTCTGATTATGTGAACCATTATATTCTTTTAATTCCAGCTATATTCATATTTACAAGTTCAATATTTCAAGCTCTTGTAGGTTTGTATGCAAACTTGAAAAGAAACAGAGAAAAAGAAAAATTACAAACATTTAACTTTAAGATTGTAAAATTCGTTTCTATGTTGTCTTTTGGGCCACTTTATAAAAGTATCTTACAAGTATCAATGGTATTTGGATCTAATTTTAAAAAGAAAAAGGCACTAGTATATTTAATATTCTTGTTTATAGTATCTGGAGGAATTGTAACGAGTGTACAAATAGCAAAAACAAACATATTTTATTTAGTTATTTCAGGTGAAAATAATTTTTTCGATGTTCATAAAACTTATTCAAATTATTATAAAGACGCTAATGTAAATAATACTTTTTTATTGGCTCCTGAAATTCAATCTGATAAAATAGAGTCTAACGTTTTAGAAGTTTTTATCCCTATATATACTTATGAAAGTAAAATTAGAAATAAAGTTTGTGGTGAATTTGTAAAAGATCATGAAAAATCTAAGAAAGAACAAAAGAATGATTATGCAAATTATTTGTCAACTTGTTATAAAAAATACAACATAGTTCTACTAGATGGAGAAAAAGTGAATGTAGATTTTATAAGATATGATAATCATGTGCGTACTAACCAATTTGGACTACTTTGTTTTATAAATATTAAAAATTTATCTGAAGGTGTACATGAAATTAAAATTGAAAAGAAAAATAAGAAAGAGAGTTTTTTAGAATGGACAATTCCTTTCTATAATTTAAAATAATTAACTTTTTTTAAATAAAATGAAGTTACTTAAAAAACTGATACCAATTTTAGAATGGTTACCTAACTATAAAAAATCACAACTACAAGGAGATGTAATTGCTGGTATAACTGTTGCTATAGTTTTAATACCTCAAGGAATAGCATATGCTTTAATTGCCGGATTACCTCCAATCTATGGATTATATGCTGCACTTTTTCCTCAATTAATTTATGCAATATTTGGTTCTTCTCGTCAAGTAGCTATTGGTCCTGTAGCCATGGATTCTTTAATTGTGGCAACTGGAGTATCAACTCTTGCATTGGCTGGCTCTGAAAGTTATATTGCTATAGCTATATTATTGGCTTTAATTGTAGGAACAATTCAGTTTTTAATGGGAGTTTTTCAATTAGGTTTTATAGTTAATTTTCTTTCACGACCTGTTATCACCGGATTTACTTCAGCGGTTGCACTTATAATTGGATTGAACCAATTTAGAAATTTATTAGGAGTTGATTTTTTACAAAGTGATCAAATACATATATTATTAGAAGATATTTTTGATAAAATACAATACTATAATAAAAATACAACTATAATTGGACTGACTGCATGTTTGATTATAGTATTTTTTAGAAGAGTAAATAAAAAAATACCCAATGCTTTAATTGTAGTGATATTAGGTATTATTACAGTTAAATATTTTGGAAAAAGTTGGTCAGATGTAGAGATAGTTAAAAATATACCTTCTGGCTTACCAAATTTTGCAATGCCAGTTATAGATATTGCATTAATAAAAGAATTAATGCCTATAGCATTAACTTTAGTAATGGTAGGATATTTAGAAACCATTTCTATAGGGAAAACTCTTGAGTCAAAACAAGATGATTATCGTATTAGGCCTAACCAAGAATTAATAGCATTAGGATTAAGTAATATTATAGGTTCTCTTTTCAAAGCCTATCCTTCAGCTTCAAGTTTTTCACGTTCAGCTATTAATGCAGAATCTGGTGCAAAAACTGGAATTGCTGCATTTATATCAGTGGTGTTAGTAATCATAACGTTATTGTTTTTAACACCAGTGTTTTATTTTTTACCTAAAACAATATTAGCGGCAATTATTGTAGTAGCTGTATTTAATTTAATTAATGTGAAAGAAGCTAAACGATTATGGAGTGCTAATAATCTTGATTTTTGGTTATTAGTAGCAACTTTTTTCTCAACACTTTTTTTTGGTATTAAGTATGGTATTTTAACAGGAGTAGGGATGTCGCTTATTTTATTAATATTTAGGACATCTAGGCCTTATGTAATTGAACTAGGAAAAGTTCCAAATTCTGATTTTTATAGAAATAAAAATAGATTTAAAGAAGTTGTTGTTGATCAAGAAGTTTTAGTTTTTAGATTTGATGCCCAATTATTTTATGCTAACGCTAATTATTTTAGAGATAAGCTAGATGAATTGGTTGAAGAAAAAGGAACGAAATTGAAATTAATAGTACTTGATGCTGAAAGTATTAATAGAGTTGATAGTACAGGTGTTGATATGCTTAAAGAGCGTATATTATATTATAATAAAAGAGGAGTTAATTTTTATTTTGCTGGTGTTAAAGGGCCGGTAAGAGATGCTCTTTTTAGAAGCGGTTTGTTAGAAGTAGTAAGTTTAGATCAATTTTTCATGAGAGCTAATGGCGCCGTACAATTTTTTAAAACAGGAGATAATTTAAATCAAAAAAAATACGCACAATACATACATCAAGCGTATGAGTAATATTATGAAGATAGAACAAATTTATACAGGTTGTTTAGCACAAGGAGCTTATTATGTTGAGAGTAATGGAGAAGTAGCTATTATTGATCCATTAAGAGAAGTTCAGTCTTATATTGAAACAGCAGTAAGAAATAAAAGTGAAATAAAATATATTTTTGAAACTCATTTTCATGCAGATTTTGTAAGCGGGCATGTAACACTTGCTGAAAAAACTGGGGCAACAATTGTATATGGTCCTACAGCAGCACCAAAATATGAAGCACATATAGCAACAGATGGAGAGGTTTTTAAACTTGGACATATAACCATTACTGTTTTACACACACCTGGTCATACCATGGAAAGTACAACTTATTTGTTAAAAGATGAAGCAGGTAATAATCACGCTATATTTAGTGGAGATACATTGTTTTTAGGAGATGTTGGAAGACCAGATTTAGCTCAAAAAGCGGCAGATATGACCAAAGAAGAGTTAGCAGGTTTGTTATACGATAGTTTACGAACAAAAATAATGACCTTAGATGATGAAGTAATTGTTTACCCTGCACACGGAGCAGGTTCTGCTTGTGGTAAAAATTTAAGTAAAGAAACTGTTGGAACTATAGGTGAACAAAAAAGAACTAATTATGCATTACGTGAAAATATGAATAAAGAGGAGTTTATTAAAGAAGTTACTGATGGTTTACTTCCACCTCCTGCATACTTTCCTTTAAATGTAAAAATGAACAAAGAGGGATATCAATCAATTGATGATGTAATAAAAAGTGGATCAAAAGCATTATCAGTAAATGAATTTGAAAAATTAGCAAATGATTCTGACGCTGTAATTTTAGATGTTAGACATCAATCGGAGTTTATTAAAGGATTTATACCAAAGTCTATTTTTATTGGCTTAGGAGGTACATTTGCGCCTTGGGTTGGTGCTTTAATAAAAGATGTTAAGCATCCTATACTATTAGTTACTCCAAAAGGAGAAGAAGAAACAACAATAACAAGATTATCAAGAGTAGGTTTTGATAATGTTTTAGGGTATCTAGATAATAGTTTTGAGTCTTGGAAAAAAACAAATAATGAAGTAGATACCTTACAGTCTGTTTCGGCAACAACTTTAGAAAATAAATTAAAAGAAGGTGTAACGGTTTATGATGTTCGTAAACCGGGTGAATATAACAATGATCATATTATTAATGTAACAAACACACCGTTAGATTTTATTAATGAGTACGTTAATGAATTTCCAGTTGATAAAGACTTTTATTTACATTGTGCTGGAGGATATCGTTCAGTGATTGCAGCTTCTATATTGAAAGCAAGAGGGTATCATCATGTAATTGATGTTGCTGGTGGATATAAAGCTATAAAAGAAACTAGTATAGAAAGAACAATTGGTGTGTGTCCGTCAACATTAAAATAAATAAAAATGAAATTTATAAATAGTATACTTATAATTACCGTATTGTTTTTAACTGGGTGTAAAGGACAATCTAAAGAAATTAAAAATATTACTACCAGTACATTAGAAACTGTTTTAAAAAGTGATTCAAGAATACAGTTAGTTGATGTGAGAACGCCTGCTGAATGGCAAAAAGGGATTATTGAAAATGCAATTAAGATAGATGTCACATCTTCAAGTTTTGAAAAGGAAGCTTTAAATCTACTAGATAAAACTAAACCTGTATATTTATATTGCAGATCAGGAGGAAGAAGTATGATTGCAGCTGAAACGTTATTGAAAAAGGGATTTGAGGTTTATAATATAGAAGGTGGGTATATGCAATGGCAACAAAAAACTAATTAAAATGATACAAGATATATATATAGAAAACTTAAAGTGTGGTGGTTGTGCTGCAACTATAAAAAAAGGATTATTAGAAATTGATGGAGTAGATACAGTTACTGTAGATGTAGAAAAATCATTAATAGCTGTTAATACTCCTTTAGAAAATTTACAAAAAGTAAAGGAAAAGTTATCTAAGCTAGGTTATCCAGAGGTAGGAGATAAAAATACAGTGCTGCATAAAGCGAAATCTTTTGTAAGCTGTGCTACAGGCAAAATGAGTAAATAATAAAATAAAGAGAGAAAACATATGTTTTCTCTCTTTATTTTAATTTCTCACCTTGATTCATTAATTTTAAATGAATTTCATCTTCTTTATCAATTTCCATTATTTCAATCAAAACATGATCATAGAATATTTTTCTAAGATTCTTTTTTAATTTTTCTACAACTTCATCAGATATAGATTCGAAAGCTAGGAAATAATATGTAGCTTCAGTATTTATGTACTTACCAATATAAATATCTTGATTATTTATACCATTTGTTTTATCTATAGCTTTTAAGAAATCTTTTTTTGTAGATTTTTGAACAGATGAAAAAATAGTGAATAATTGTTCTATCTTTAATTTTTTTGAGTTTAAAGAATCATTAGTTAGATTAATCATCACATCATCAGTAATGTCAATTCCACCTTTTAAATTAGTTTTCACACTATTAATAGTGTCAGATGGGCCATAAGGAATCGACCACCATCCAAAAATTAATGAAATAACATTATAAATAAAACCTTGCTTTTTTCTGTCATCTTTTGGACTCAAAAAAAAAGCTGGAGAAACTGCATTAATATTTGATATAACTAGAGATATACAATAAGGGTATATTATAAACCTATACCCTTTATTAATCCTTTCTTGTACATTGTCTTTAGATAGGTTCTCTATGTTTCTTAAACTTAAACGATACTTCATTAAGTAAATTAACTAAGAACTTCTTTTATTCTTTTAACAGCTTCACGTAATTGTAACTCAGATGCAGCATATGACATACGAATACAATCAGGAGCACCAAAAGCTTCACCAGTTACGGTAGCAACATTAGCTTCTTCTAATAATAACATAGAAAAATCACTAGCATTGTTAATTAATTTTCCTTTAATAGTTTTTCCGAAAAAAGCAGAAATATCAGGAAATACATAAAAAGCACCTTCAGGTATATTTAATTTAAATCCGTTAACTTTTCCTAATAAAGCCAACATTATATCTCTACGGTTTTTAAATTCATCAACCATATATTGCACTTTACTAGGTTCAGCTAATACAGCAGTAATAGCAGCACGTTGAGCAATACAATTAGTTCCTGAAGTGATTTGTCCTTGCATTTTTGTACAAGCTTTAGCAATCCATTGTGGAGCACCAATATATCCAATTCTCCAACCAGTCATAGCAAAAGCTTTTGCTAATCCATTTACAGTAATGGTTCGATCATACATACTTTCAATAGCAGCAAAACTAAAAAGTTCACTACCATAGTTAATATGCTCATAAATTTCATCAGATAAAATATAAATTTGAGGATGCTTTTCTAAAACTTCAGCCAAAGCTCTATATTCCTGTTCACTATAAATAGAACCACTTGGGTTATTTGGTGAATTAAAGAAAATCATTTTTGTTTTAGGAGTAATAGCAGCTTCTAATTGCTCAGGTGTAATTTTGAAATCAGTATCAATAGATGAAGGTATTTCAATAAATTTAGCTTCGCACAAAGTAGCAATTGCAGAATAGCTAACCCAATATGGAGCAGGTAATAAAACTTCATCTCCAGGGTTTAATAAAACCTGAGCTATATTAGCAATTGACTGTTTAGCTCCAGTAGAAACTACAATTTGATTTGGGCTATAGGTTAAATTGTTATCACGCTCAAATTTAGCGCAAATAGCTTCTTTTAGCTCTACATATCCATCAACAGGGGTATATGAGTTATAATCTTGGTTAATGGCCTCAATTGCCGCTTCTTTAATGAAATCAGGAGTGTTAAAATCTGGCTCTCCTAAACTTAGACTAATAATGTCTTTCCCTTGAGATTTTAATTCTCTTGCTTTAGCTGCCATAGCTAATGTTTGGGAAACAGGTAAACTGTTAATTCTGTCTGATAATGCGTTTGACATTGTTATATATTGCGTTGTTGTTTTTTAATTATGCTAGTTGAGGCTTTTTACCTAATTCAGCCAAATGATTGAAGTGCTCAATAATTGCTCTTCTTGTTGTTCTATACTCATTATAAGGTAAATTAAACTCTAAGGCAGTTTCTTTTACAATTTTTGCTAACTTATTATAATGAACATGAGAAATATTTGGAAAAATATGGTGTTCTACTTGGTGGTTTAAACCGCCAGTATAAAAGTTAATAAGCCAATTTTTAGGAGCAAAATTTGCTGTAGTATACAATTGGTGTATTGCCCAAGTGTTTTTCATATTTCCATTTTCATCAGGCAAAGGCATTTCTGTTTTGGGCACTACATGTGCTAATTGGAAAACTACACTTAAAATAATTCCAGCAGTATAATGCATAACAAAAAAACCGATTAATACTTTCCACCAAACGATATTTAAAACTGCAATAGGTAATACAATCCAAAGAGAGTAATACGCTACTTTAGAAATAACTAATTTAGTCCATTCTGTTGCAGGACTAGGAAATTTACCATACGATAATTTTCTTTTTAAATAGTTATGCATTTGTTTAAAATCGGTAGTAATAGCCCAGTTAATGGTTAATAAACCATATAAAAAGAAAGAATAGTATTTTTGAAATTTATGAATTTTTAACCATTTTGAATGTTTAGAGAAACGGATAATTCTACCAGCATCAATATCTTCGTCATGATCTTTAATATTTGTGTATGTATGGTGAAGTACGTTGTGTTGTACTTTCCAGTTATATACATTTCCAGCTAAAATATAAATACTACTACCCATTAGTTTATTTACCCATTTGTTGCTTGAAAATGATTCATGATTTGCATCATGCATTACATTCATACCAACACCAGCCATACCAATACCCATTACAATGGTCAAAATTAATTTAATCCATTGCGACATGTCAACAGTTAAGATAAAAACAAAAGGAATTAAAAATAAAGAAAACATAACGATAGCTTTGGTATATAATTTCCAGTTACCAGTACGTTTTATGTTATTTTCTTTAAAGTATGTATTAACTCTTTTATTCAAAGTTCTAAAAAACTTTTGCTTGTCTATTCTTGAGAAGTTTATTGTCTTCATTTATTGTTTGTTAAAGGAAAGAGCAAAAATATGCTTTTTGTTGTTGTTTTTTATGATAAACGTCAGTTTTTGTTAGGAATTGTTTGTTAACATTTAACTATTTTTGCAACTTATTAGCAATTTTATGGAAATCATACTTAAATACTTTCCAAATTTAACGGAAACACAAATAGAACAATTCTCTAAACTACAGGAATTGTATGAAGATTGGAACTTGAAAATTAATGTAGTTTCTAGAAAAGATATTGACGAGCTATACTTACGTCATGTATTACATTCATTAGGAATAGCTAAAGTAATGAAATTTCAACCAGGAGCGAATGTTATGGATGTTGGTACAGGAGGAGGTTTTCCAGGTGTTCCATTAGCTATTTTATTTCCAGAAACTAATTTTCATTTGGTAGATTCAATAGGAAAAAAAATAAAAGTAGTAGATGAAGTTGTTGAAGGCTTAGGCTTAGAAAATGTAAAAACTACTCATGGTAGGGTTGAAGAGGTAAAAGAAACTTATGATTTTATAGTAAGTAGGGCCGTAGCTCAAATGGAAACTTTTCATCGTTGGATAAAAAAGAAAGTACAAAAAAAGCAAAATCACCAACTTAAAAATGGAATTTTGTATTTAAAAGGTGGGGATTTAACAGAAGAATTAACTAATTTTCCTAGTGCAACTATTTATGAATTGCCTGATTATTATGAGGAAGATTTTTTTGAAACCAAAAAGGTTGTGCATGTTCCTATAAAATTTAAAGGATAGGCAGATTATAGCCTAAGTAGCTTGTGTATTTCAGTTTTACCATTATTTTTAATTTTTAAAAAGTAAATTCCTGAAGCTAAATTAGGAGTTGCTATTTTAATATTATTATTAAAACCTTTAACTACATTTTGTAAAACAAGTTGGCCTTGATTATTGTATAATTGATAATTTACTGTTGAAAAATCTTCTAATGAGTTTAAGTTTATAATAGTATTAAATGGATTTGGATGTACTAACCATTTGTTATTGCTGTTGTTTAAAATTACATCATTGTTAGAAAGCGTATCACTTAAACAATTTGTTGCTACTGAATGTGAGTTTTTTAATAATTCATTTATTTTTAAATCAGAAAAACTTTGACTGGTTGTGTTGTTAAAAAAAGCATTGTCAATTACCAAATTACTGGCACCTAAAAAATTTTGAAGTAAGGTGCCTAATACTTGTCTGTAGTCAAATTGAACTGTTTCTAGTTGGTAATTATTACCAGATATAGCTTCAGTTAAATCTACATTATTACCAGATACTCCTCCGTTTACAGGTTTCCCAAAAACAAACATAGGTGCTATTTCTCCATGATCAGTACCTAAATTTCCATTTTCTTTAGCCTTTCTCCCAAATTCAGAAAAAGTTAAACCAACCACATCATCAGCTATAGTTTGTGAAGTTAAATCACTCATAAATACTTCAACTGCATCAGAAACAGTTTTTAATAAATTGTAATGTTTTCCTTCAATATCTCCAGAAGCTTGGTTTTGATTGTTATGAGTGTCAAATCCTCCTATACGAACCATATAAACTTTAGATTGTAAGCCTCCGCTAATTAAACGAGCTACAGTTTTTAATTGATTTGATAAATCGGTATCAGGATAAGTAGCAATGTTTTTACCTTTATTGAAGGCTGATGAAATAGATTGAGAATACTGGTTTGATAAAGAATTTACATTGATAATATATTCTAATTCTTTTCCAAAATCAGAATTTGGAATATTTGTGGGTGCTACTCCACCAAGGCCATTTAATTCAGTATAAAACCCAGAAGGATCTTGACCAGAAATATTTATAGATAAGCCATGTTCATCTTCACCATGAAATCCCAACTCGGTTTTAGTTGAGCCTATTTGTACACCTAACGGGTAATTTTCTTTTAACTCTCCTGAATAATATTTTTCAACAAATCGACCTATCCACCCAGAGTCGTTTCCGTTATCCCAACTATTACCATCATTTCCTGTTGAATACAAGTCTTTTGAAGCAAAATGACTTTTGTTTTGAGAAGGGTAACCTACAGATTGAAGTATTCTTAAAGAGCCTTGATCGTATAAAGATTTAAAACCTGTAAGTGCTGGGTTTAAGCCAATCTTTTGAGTATCTGATAACGTATTATCTAAAGTAATATAGCTTTTACTCCCAGATGTTGGTATTTTAAGGGTAGGACGAAGTGCCGCATATTCATCGTAAACATTTAAGGGAATTACAGTATTTAAGCCATCATTTCCTCCAGCTAAATTGATTAAAACCAGTTTTCTATTTGAAAGATCGCCACAGCTTGCTATATCTACAGTTTTTAGCATAGCTCTCAATTCTAAAGGCATTAAACCTAAGGCTGATACTGAGGATGCTAATTTTATGAAATTTCTTCTTTTCATTGTAAGGGGATGTATTTAAAAGAATATTTAGATATTACATTAATTGATATTCAGGAGTATTTACCATTCTTATTATTAAAGAATCTAAACGCGATTTTACAATAGTATCATCACCTCCATTGGTATAGGCTACCCAAGCACTAGTCCAATAGTAATTAGGGAATCCTTCTAGTAAATTTTCAGCAAAATAGTTTTTTCTTTCCTCAGAAATAACTTCAGGGTATAAGTAGCCAGAAAGTTCAGTAATTAATTCAATTGGATCTGAAGCATTTTTTATGGTATCCTTAACAAAGGAAGGAAGATGAATACTTACTTGAATTCTTCCATTATTTCCAACTTTATTTCTCCCTGTAATTAAGCTTTCAATCATTTTGTATCTTGCTAATACAGTATTAGAAGAAAACCAATGACGATCAAAATCGGGTTCTTGATAATGTGCAGGGTAACCAGCAACAGAATCGGGTGACCATAAATTCATTCCTGATGCAGCTAGAAAAGAACTATGAATAAAGTTGAAAAAAGTATAAAATTCACCGCTATTATTTACAGGGTCAGGAATTTCTAATTTAAGAAAAGAGATGGTTTCACTGATTAATTGAAGCGGACTTTTAATAATGCTTCCAATAATTTCATCACTCGGGTTTGAATCACTTACATCAAAAAAGTGTTTAGATATGAGTAGTTTTTTAACAATTGGTAATATTTCATAATTACCATCTTTTAATTCAGTAGCTAATGGTTTTATTATAGAATTTTCAACTTCATCATTCCATTCGCTTTTTATAAAAAAGCGATATAGTTTTCTGCAAAAAGAAATTGCTGTTGCCTCTTTAGAGAATATCATTTCAACAAAATCATCCAGTTCCTGTTCTATTCCTGCTTCAGTATTTTGACCTTTAATTATTTGTTTGTTAAAAGCATCACTAAAAGTTTTATCATTTTTTTCATGCTGGTTTATAACAATTCTCCCCTTGGGTAAATTGGTGTCAGTATCTATTAAACTCCTATCTACCTGTGTTTTTATACCTGAAAAAACTTTAGCGGTTTGTTGAATATCTAATTCAGTATAATTTGTATAATCTCCACTTCCTTTTTGAGGACCTTTTAAAATGGTAAATAATTCAAGAAACTCACGGGCATAATTTTCGTTAGGATTATTCGCATTGTTTTTTGTATTATCCAAATAATCTAACATTGCATTATCAAATGTTATTTTTTTTGATAAAGCTTTTATATTTCCAAAAGCATAATGTTCTAAAAGACGTAAATGATCAAAAAAGTGCGTAGAAGTACCAGCTCCTCCATCTTTTGAAACAGTAAAGGAGGTATGTAAAAAGAAAGTAAGTTTTTGCTTTAAAGAATTTTGAGTAATTGCATTATACCACCACCAAGAGGTTACAATTCTCCGTTTTCTAGATTGACCAGAAAAATCGGTAGGTTTTTTAGTAGATGATGTCCAATTTCCATCAGGAGCACTTGTAGGTAATGGATCATAGGGTTCTATCCATTTATTATTTTGTTGTAAAGTAAGTTTATTAAATGCTTCTTCTGGTGTTAATTTAGAGAAATTATCTAAAACTTCGCTGGTAAAATTGAAAGAGGTTCTTCGTAAAAAGTGTTTAGCCCTACGTAAACCCAAAACTTGAGTAAATTGATTTAAACTTTCCATTAATAAGGGGATAATGTACTTAGTTTATAAATTTACTAATTTTTTTTGGAAATACTAAATTTGAGAATATTTAAAAAATACTTGGATATATTAATACCAACGTTTTTTGTTTTTTTTAGAGTTTGTAGATTTTCGTCCTTTTTTATTTTTACTAATTGTATTTGGTTGTTTAATATGTTTGGGTTTTACTAAAGGAAAAGGATGATCCTCTATAACAGTTATAGACCTTTTTAAAACTTCCTGAATTGCTTTTATGTATGAAGTTTCATCAGCACTACATAATGAAAAAGCAATACCTGATTTACCAGCTCTACCAGTTCTACCTATTCTATGAACATAGGTTTCTGGAATGTTAGGTAAATCAAAATTAATAACAGCATCTACCTTGCTAATATCAATACCACGAGCAGCAACATCTGTTGCAATTAAAATTGTAGCTTTTTTTTCTTTGAAACCTTCAATAGCTTTATTTCGCAATGCTTGGGTTTTGTCACCATGTAAACTGGTTACTTTATAGTTGTTTTTTACAAGTGTTTGCTCTAATTTATCAACACCAATTTTGGTACGTCTAAAAATGATAATCTTACCGTTAATTGTATTACGTAATAAATGTAAGCATAAATCGGTTTTATTTTTTTTAGGAACATAATATAATAATTGCCCTATGTTTTTTGAAGTACTTCCTGAAGGAGCAATTATTACTTTTTTTGATTTGTATAACATTGAGTTTGCTAACTCTGTTATTTTTTCTGGCATGGTTGCAGAAAATAGTAATGTTTGTTTCTTGCGAGGGCATAACTCTTCTATTCGTTTAACATCATCTATGAAGCCCATATCAAGCATTAAATCAGCTTCATCTAAGACAAGAGTTTTTAATAAACGTAAATCAATAGCACTCTGTTTATGTAAGTCAATTAATCTTCCAGGAGTAGCTATTAAAATATCAACACCTTTATTTAATACATCTTTTTGAGGAGCGGTAGGCATTCCTCCATATACAGCTGTACTTCTTAAATTTGTATATTTTGAATATATGTTAAAACTTTCATGAATTTGTATTGTTAATTCACGAGTAGGAGTAATAATTAATGCTTTAATTTTTTTACCGCCTTTTTCTGCATCTTGTTCTTCAAGCAGCCCTTGAATAATAGGTAAAGCAAACGCTGCAGTTTTTCCAGTTCCAGTTTGTGCCGTTACAACAACGTCTTTTTTATCTATAACTAAAGGAATAACTTCTTGCTGAACAGGAGTAGCTGTGTGGTATTTACTTTCAGTAAGAGCTTTTAGTATGGTTGTATGTATAGGGAAATCTGAAAATTGCATTAATTGTTTTTTTTTGCAAAGGTAGGTTAAAACTGAAGATTAATTTTATGAATCGTTTAAATGATCTAGTTGTGTTATTGTTATACTTACAATTAGTAAAATTATATTAATTAAGTGTAGAGTTTGTTGTAAAGAAAAACCTCACCATGAAATGATGAGGTTTTAAAATTATTGATGTTTATATCTTAACCTAAGAAAGGGTATTTATAATCTGTTGGAGTTACAAGTGTTTCTTTAATTAAACGAACAGATGTCCAACGTAACAAGTTTTGAGCTGAACCAGCTTTGTCGTTTGTTCCGGAAGCTCTACCTCCACCAAAAGGCTGTTGTCCTACAACTGCACCAGTTGGTTTGTCGTTAATATAGAAGTTACCTGCTGCATTTTCTAAAGCTTTTGATGCTTTTTCAACAATGTATCTGTCAGTAGAGAAAATTGCCCCAGTTAATGCATATTCAGTTGATTCATCAACTAATTTTAATGAAGCTTCCCATTCTGCATCTTCGTAAACGAAAATAGTCATAACAGGGCCAAATAATTCAGTTGTCATTGTTGCATAAGTTGGAGATTTAGCAACGATTACTGTAGGTTCAATAAAGTATCCTACAGATTTATCATGGTTTCCACCAATAATAACTTCAGCGTCTGCGTCAGTTTTTGCAGCATCAATATAACTAGCTATTTTATCAAAAGAACCTTCATGAATAACAGCATTAACAAAGTTATTAGTGTCTTCAGGAGATCCCATTTTTAATTCACTAGTTTGAGCTATTAAATGACCTTTTACTTCTTCCCACATTGAAGCAGGGATGTATGCACGTGAAGCTGCTGAACATTTTTGTCCTTGGTATTCAAAAGCACCTCTAGTTATTGCAGTTGCAACTTGTAAAGGGTTAGATGAATTGTGAGCCCAAATAAAATCTTTACCACCAGTTTCTCCTACAATTCTTGGGTATGTTTTATACGTGTGAATGTTGTTTCCAATTTGTTTCCATAAATCTTTGAAAACGTGTGTAGATCCTGTAAAGTGTAATCCAGAGAAATCTGGAGAAGATAAAACAGTATCACTAATCATTACTGGATCACCGTATACAACATTAATTACACCATCAGGTAAACCAGCTTCTTTAAATAAATCTACAATTACTTGTGCAGAGTAAGCTTGATGATCAGAAGGTTTCCAAACAACAACGTTCCCCATTAAAGCTGCAGATGCTGGTAAATTAGCTGCAATAGATGTAAAGTTAAAAGGTGAAATTGCATATACAAAACCTTCTAATGGTCTGTATTCTACTCTATTCCATATTCCAGGAGCAGAACCAGGTTGATCTTTGAAAATGTCAGTCATGTATTGAACATTAAAACGGAAAAAGTCAATCATTTCACAAGCTGCATCAATTTCAGCTTGGTGTACATTTTTAGACTGAGCAATCATAGTTGCAGCATTCATTTTAGCACGGTAAGGACCTGCTAATAATTCTGCAGCTTTTAAAAAGATAGTTGCACGTTCTGTCCAACTTGTGCTAGACCATTCTTGTCTTGCAGCTAAAGCAGTACTAATTGCAGTATCTACGTGAGATTTATCTGCTGTATGGTATTGACCAACCACGTGTTTATGATCGTGTGGAGGGGTAATGTTTCTAGTATTTCCTGTTCTAACTTCCTCTCCGTTAATATGCATTGGTACATCTATAGTACTATTGAACATAGATTTATACGTTGCTAATAACTCTTCTCTTTCTGGAGATCCTGGAGCGTATCCTTTAACAGGTTCGTTAACTGCCTTTGGAACATTAAAAAATCCTCTTGCCATTTTATATGTTGTTTGTTAAATTAGATTAATTTTAAAGGGCAAAGTTAACATTTATTTTTAGTAATAACTAAGCTGTTTTTGCGTCTTATTAATCAAAATTGAAGACTATATGTGTACGGTAACTTATTTACCTTTAGGAGATCATGATTTTATATTAACATCAAATAGAGATGAAAGTCCAATTAGGAAAACGATTCCTCCAAAAAGCTATATTGAAAATGGAGTAGAGTTAACGTATCCTAAAGATAAATTAGCAGGAGGTACTTGGGTTGGATTAAGTAATAAAAAGCGATTAGTTTGTTTATTGAATGGTGCTTTTGTAAAACATAACAGAACTGGTAATTATAAGAAAAGCAGAGGTGTTATTGTGAAAATGTTACTAAAATCGGATGATGTAATTCTTGAAATTAGAGCGTTTGATTTTAATGAGATTGAACCATTTACTGTTGTTTTGATTGATTGGGAAGAGAAACTTTCTATTTTTGAATTGATTTGGGATGGAGAAAAAATACACTTTAAGGACTTAGATAAAAAACCTAAGATATGGTCGTCGTCAATGTTGTATACAAATGAAATGAAACAGCTTCGTGAAGAGTGGTTTGCAAATTGGTTAGAAAAGAATAAACAATTTGAGCAAGAAGATATTTTAAATTTTCATCAAGATGAATCAAAAGGGAATAAAGAAACTTCTTTAAAAATGAAGAGAAAATATGTGGAAACTGTAAGTGTAACTTCAATTATGAAGAATAATACTACTATAACTATGGAATATTTTGACTTTTTAGATGCTAAAAACAATTTAGAACTTTTAAAATAGAAGTGTTGTACTAAAGACTTTTAATATATTTGCAAAAAATATGTTATGAGCAAAAAACTATTATTATTTTTCTCTCTGCTGTCTCTCTTTTTATGTACTAGTTGTTTCGAGTTTGTAGAAGAAATAACTTTTAATAAAGATGGATCGGGAAGTGCTACTTTAACAATTAACCTAAGTAAAAGTAAAACTAAAATTGCTTCTATTATGTTGTTAGATAGTGTTAATGGATATAAAGTTCCTACGAAAAAAACAATTAAAAATAAATTAACCGAGATGGTTAATAAAATAGAGAAAACAAAAGGGATTCATAATGTGAAAAATACATTGAATTTTGATGAGTTTATAGTTACTATTTCATGTGATTTTGACAATGTAGAAGCCCTTAATGAAGTATTGTTAACGTTTAGTTCTAAAAGAGAAGCTTTAGCTATAAAGAAGAATAAACACTTTACTTATAATAAAAAGAATAAAACATTCACGCGCAGTCATCATTTTAACATTGGTAAAGAGTTTCAAAAAACAAAAATGAAAGATCGTAAAGTTTTTGAAACTGCTACTTATACAGGAATATATCGTTTTGATAATCCAATACTGTCATCAACAAATACTCAAGCAAGAATATCAAAAAGTAAAAAAGCAATTATGTTACGAGTTAAAGCTCAAGATATAATTACGAATAAACAAACAATCAAAAATAAAATACAATTACAGAATTAAAACTTATTATGAAAAAAATTATTGCTACCCTGCTTTTAGTAAGCATAACTGTTGTTCAAGCTCAAAAACTTGAAACTAAAATACCTAATACAGCAGATGTGGTTATTACTGCTAATGCTGAAAATATCTTCAAGTTAATTAGTGTTTCGGAGATGGATAATAGTATGATTGGTAAAGAAATATTGAAAAATATTAATAGAAAAAGAGAAAATAAAGTAAGTTCAGTTAGTAAAGCGGGAGTTAATATAAAATCAAATGCATATTATTTCTTTAAACAGACTGATAGTGTTACGTATCATTCTTTTCTAGCCGAAATTTATAATAGAAAAGAATATGAATCTAATTTAAGTAAAAGGAAAGTAAAAAAAATAAAAAGAGAAAATGGCTATAATTATATAGAAGGTTATAGTGATTTTACCATTTGGAATGATGAGTTTCTTTTAATGGTTGACGGTAGTAAATCATATAGTTATTTTAACGACCATAAAGAGCGATTAAATAAGTTAAAAAAAGAGGGAGAGAAAAGTTATTCTTTTAAAAGAAGAATTGTGAATGAGTGGGTGAAGAAGAAAGCTTTTGAAATTTTAAATAACCGTCCTTCTAACTCTATTGCATTAAATTCAAAATTTCAAAGAGGAAAGAAGAAAAATGCTTCTGCATCACTGTGGGTTCGTAATTATGGAATTATGATGTCTAATTTTATTAGTTCTTTTGGTAGTAAAATGTACAGATCAATGTCTTATTTTATGCCTCAAAAAAATAATAATATATACGGTATAGATGAGGTTACTGCCAATTTGTTTTTTGATAAAAACAATGCAAGTGTTTTATTAGATATGACTGTAAATTCTGATATGAAAAAATCTTTTAAAAAGATTTATAATAAAAGAATGGATAATGATTTAATAAAAGGTTTCGATCATAATAATGTATTAGCATTTTGGAGTGTTTCTATGAGTACGAAAGAATTATTGATTCAATATCCTGAATTAATGAATAAAATGTATGGAGGGATTCTTCCTAAATTTAAAGAAGAAATAGATATCGCTGGGAATGTATTGTCATTAATAATTGATGAAGATGCAATAGGACGATTAGTTACAGGTGATGCTCTTTTTGTATTGAATGATTTTGCTAAGAAAGAAGTTGAATATACTACTTACAAGTATGATGAAGATTACAAGAAAAAAGAAATAATAAAAACAAAAGAAACTGTTGTGCCAGATTTTACTTTAATGATTGGCTCTAAAGAAGAGAAATTGTTAAATAAAGTATTAAGATTAGGTCAAAAATATAAGGTTCTTGATAAAGTCAACAATATTTACGAATTCGATTTAAAAGGTCAAAAACTTCCTTTTGGTTTATTTGCAGTAGTAAAAAATGAAGTTTTATATATTACAACTTCAAAAACTAGAGCAATGAATATTAGTTTTGGACGAGGTGGGTATAATTCAAGTAAACATTCTAAATTAATAAAAAGAAATTCAAGTGTTTTATATGCAGATATTAATGAAATTGTAAACAGAGTACCAAAAGAATTTATTGGGAAAAAAGAAAGTAAAATGGTTTTATTTTCAAATGAAAATATAGAAGACATGCATTTTAGAGTTTCGAAAATGAAAGGAAACCAAGTGTCTGCTGAGGTTAAACTAAACACAAAAGGGAATGAAGAAAATACGTTAAAATTGTTGTTTAAGTTTATTAATAGCATGGCTAAATAAAATTTATGATAAAAAAAATAAGTTATACCATTTTAATTATAGGGTGTATACTAATAACGGTTGGGTATTTTAGATATAACCCAACCGTTGTTGTTAATAAGGTAATACCGAATACAGCGGAGGCTGTTGTTCGTGTTAATTTAAGAGCAATAGAGTATAATGTAGTTACTGATATTATAAGTCATCCTTTTTCTTATTTTAACTCAAAAAAGAGTACATCATCTTCTAGTACTAAAGTGAGAAAAATCGCATTGTTAGATCAAGTTGAAATTCCTACTGATTTGTTTTTTTATACGAACTATCAAAATTTAAAGGGAGTTTGGGTAAGTAGTTCTATAAAAGTTAAAGAGAAAAAAACTTTAATCGAGTTTTTTGAACAAGAAGGATTCAAGGAAAAAACAGGTCAAAATTTTAGATATTACGAATCTAAAAATATTGTTTATGTATTGTTGGATGATAACTTGAAGGTGCTTATTAAATTAAAGAGGGTTGAAAATATAGAAATAAAATTAGCAGCTGTATTGAATGTTAAAGAGTATTTAACTGATGAAGATTTAATTATACAGAAGATTAGAGAAAGTAAAGGATTACTAGCTCTAGCTACTAAGCAAGATGATTTTTTTGAAATTAAAATTAACAAGCAGGTATTAAATTTATCTGGGGTTATTGGAGAGGTGAATAATATATTTTTACCGCATCAAACTCGATTTAAAGCTGGAAAAATGGCTCATGTTACTGGTAAGTTAAAAGTGGGGTTTATTTCTAATCTTATAGAAAAGTCAAATAAGGAATCTTTTAAGAAATTATCTACAATGTCATTAGACTCATTGAGTACATCTTGGAATGGTGGTTTTGAGTTAAATTTACAGGGGTTTAAAGAAGAAATAGATACAATAGTTACATATGAGTATGATGATGATTTTAATAAGGTAGAAAAGAAATCTGTTCAGAAGAAAAGAAATCCGAATGTAAGCTTGTATTTAAATAAGACAGATGCTTTTTATAAATATCTAACGTCAAAAAAAGCTGTTAAAACAATAGGTTCAAAAAAAGTGTTTACTATGAACCCTTTATTCACAACATTTATAAATGAAGATAAATTAGGAGTGCTCTTGTATTCTTCAAAAGAGCCTTTGAAAAAGGAAAGTAACGCTAATGATAAGTTTACTTTATTCTTTAATGTCGAAGAATATAATAAAGTTAATAGAGGAATTTACAACATATCTAATAAATACTTTCGATTAATAGAAAACATTAAAGCCAATGTTACAAGTCAAAATGATGTAACAATTGAGATTAGTTTGAAGAATAAATCTCAAAACTTTATGTATCAGTTTTTAAAGTGATATCCTAGTATAATGCAAATGTTATGGTTGAAATTGCCATAATACCAAACGCAGTTAATAGCATGAAAACGAAATTTGCAAAGCAAAACTTTATAAAAGTTTTTATGACTTTTTGTTTGTAGAAATTCTTCATAGCTAAAAACAAGTATAATAAAAACAGGAATAAAAAAGTTAGTAACATTTGATTACTGTTAATTACTTTGAAAAAACTAGTTATTGTAAAAATAATTAAGAGTAAAAAGAATACTGTTTGAATATGGAAAACAAAAACTAAGTGCTCTACATAAGTAAATTTACGTCGAATGTAAAGAAACTTTAATGACAGCGTAAAAATTGGAAGTAACAAAAACAAAGCTATTGATGTATAAGAAACCATTTTTTGAGTAAATTTCTTTGCTTCGTTTTTGTTAGTCATAAAACCATTAATAATTTTGCTTCTTGAATACCAGAACCTGTTTGAAAAATTCTTTTTCATTTTTAAACTGTCAAGAGCTACATCAATATCTGTATTAGGATTGTCTTTGTTGAAAGTGATAAATTTTTGAAGCTTTTCACCGTCAATAAAAGACCTGTCATAATTGATGAAATTATGATTAATAGTGTCAGTGCTTATTGAGTCTTTTGGGATGTTTGTTTTTTCAATAGAATCTATAAGTTTATTAGTATTGTCTAATTGTTTTATTACTTCATATTGAAGAGGAGCTTTTTTGTTTCCTTTGCCAATATTTATAGCCAATTCAGAAGAGGGCATGCTCTTCTCGCTTCTCAAAGTTTGATATTTTTTGTAATTCTCTTTTAAGCCTATTAAAATGAAAAATATAATAGAGGTGGCTAGGTAAAATCTAAAAGGGTTGGTGTATTTATTACGTTTCCCGTTTATATAGTCTTTAGACACCTTCCCTGGTTTAATTAGTAAAGGGAATAAGGTTCTCCAAAATTTAGCGTCCCATGAGAAAAAGCCACTAAACATTTCACGCATGAAACTTCCAAAAGTAACTTTGCTTCCTTTATTTTTTTGACCACATTCAGGGCAGAATTTTTCATTTTGATTAAAGGGGTAGCCACAGTTTAAGCAATTAGGATCTTTTACAATTGGCAGCTTGTTTCTTTTAGCCATTTAATTAAGAGTTGGTGTTGTAGTAAGTTGAAAAGTTGGTATTTTAACAAAAAACTCATTGGAAGAATTAGTGTCAATCATTTTATATTTTCCACTCATAGAGCCTATTGAAGACAGTAGAAAACAATTGGATTTGTAGTTGTACACGCCATTAGGTGTAATGATAGGTGTTTGGCCTATAACACCTTCTCCTTCTATGTATTCTGTGTTGTTTAGTGAATCGAAAATAGTCCAGAAACGCTCAAGTAATTGAACAGTTTTTTCTGATTTGTTTTCTATAGTAATGAAGTAACTAAAAGCATAATAAGGGAGGTAACCACGGTATATGGTTCCGTTGTACATTGTTTTTACCGATATTTTTATGCCTTTTGTTTTTTGTTGAAACATATAATAAATATAATACAAAATATAAATTTCCACAAATTTGTAGAAGTATTATTATCTATTTTGATTAAAATATCCGTTGCCAACTCCTATTACTCTGTCGTAAAAACCGCCAAAAGGGGTGTAGTAAATAATGGCAGTGTATTCATTTTCAGTTTGAAAGAATGACCCGTCTACTTTACTTAAGTTAACTTCTTTTGAATTGTTAATAACTGCATAAGAATAATTATAAAACCCTTGTTTAAGCAGTATTGCGGTTTCATAAGTATTATTTGAGCTGTTATAAGTCATTTTATTCTCTTTTCTCAGTTCAAAATTATTAAAAGCACCATATACGTATACTTCTTCGTTAGTATATTCTTCCTCGACAAAAAGAGAAAAATGAACAAGTGTGTAATCAGCTTCAGTGTTCGTTTCTTGAGCATCTAATGTTTTTATAACAAATTGTCCATTAATATCTGGATTGTATGTGTAAGGTCTGTTAGCTCTTGGTTCATCAGTAAATAAATATGAATTGTATACCTCATTTCTTTCTACCTTGGAAATGTTTAAACTTGTATTTCTTGCATACTTAGTGTCGAAATTTAAAAACTCGTTATTCCCTGAGAAATTAGTGATTTGTGTATGATTGTAAATTAATTGTTGAGGTTTTATAAAAAGAGGTGGTATGTTACTAATAGCTGTACTCCAATCGTAATTCTGTATGAGAACAGATTTTACTTCTTGACTTGGGTTGTTAATTGGTAGATTAGAATGATTTACTAAAAATTGTACTGTTTGCTCTTGTTTGTTTTTTGAGGTATTTCTACTTCTGATAACAGAAACACCTACAGTGCTAATGTTTTCATAAAATATACAACGACGCGTAAATACTACTTCGTAATCTTCATTTAATATTGATATTAAGTAATTTCCACTTTTAGTTATTATAGTATTTTCATTGGGTAGTTTTACAGAGTAATGTGTGTAAGGTTGTAATGTATTAAAAGAGTTAGTTACATTTATAATTGTGTTTTGCTCAAATCCATTAATGTATTGGTTGCTAGTCATGTTACTAGGTTTCCAATCATGAGTCATGTGTTCAATTTTATAAGTGTATTCTTTATTGTCAGCATCTAAATCATCAAATGATAATTCTAATACATTTCCTAAGCTAACAATAGGACTAAAATTATTTAAATTGTTAACTTGTCTTAATTGTATTGTTTTGATATTCTGAGAAATAATTTGGTTAATTGTCAGAAAAAAAAGTAAAATGAAAATATTTCTAATCATAGTAAACAAAAGTATCAAAATATAAGCCAAAAAAACATTTTTTATTTAGAATAAGTATAAATAAAGCTGTTTCTTGAAGATAAGAAAGGATTTGCTCTTATGTGGTTTTCAAAATTTTTAAATTTGCGTGTTTTTAAGAAAATCAAATTAATCAGTTACTATGTCAAAAGACATCCGTATTAAAAAGGGTTTGGATATCAAACTCGTTGGCGAAGCAGAACAGGTAACTACCGAACTTTCTTTAGGTAGTGTTTTTGCTGTAAGACCAGATGATTTTCACGGCGTTATTCCAAAAATTTTAGCAAAAGAAGGTACAGAAGTAAAAGCGGGAGAAGCACTTTTTTATAACAAAAGTGATGAGCGTATGTTATTTCCTAGTCCTGTAAGCGGAAAAATTTCAGAAATCGTTCGTGGAGCACGAAGAAAAGTTTTAGCAATTAAAATCACTGCTGATGGTAAGCAGGAATACAAAGATTTTGGTAAAAAAGATGTTGAGGCAATGTCTGGAGAAGAGGTGAAAAATCACCTTTTTGCTTCAGGGTGTTGGCCATTTATCAAACAACGTCCTTATGATGTGGTAGCCAATCCAAATCAAGCTCCAAAAGCAATTTTTGTATCCGCTTATGCTAGTGCACCTTTAGCAGGAGATTATGATTATTCCTTAAAAGGAAAAGAATCAGAATTGCAAGTTGCTTTAACAGCTTTAACAAAGTTAACAGCTGGAAAAGTACATGTTTCTGTTGGTGAAAATGTAGCTTCATCACCTTTTAAAGATGCGAAAGGAGTTGAGTTACATAAAGTTTCAGGACCACACCCAGTAGGGAATGTGAGTACTCAAATAGCACAAATTGATCCAATAAACAAAGGAGAAGTTGTTTGGGTAGTAACTCCGCAAGATTTAGTAGTAATTGGAGAATTGTTATTAACAGGGAAGTTGAACCTTAGAAGAACAATAGCCTTAACTGGATCTAAATTTAATAAACCTCAATATGTAACTGCTTTAGCAGGTGCTCAAATAGAGGATGTTGTTAAAGGGAATTTAAATGCTGATAATGCTCGTGTAATTAGCGGAAACGTTTTAAGTGGATTACAAGTAAGTGGTAATGATTTCTTAGGATACTATGCTAATCAAATTACTGCAATTCCTGAAGGAGATGATTATGAATTATTTGGTTGGAATAAACCAGTTTTTAATAAAGTATCAACTTCAAGAGCGTTAACATTTTCTTGGTTAAATCCTAAGAAAAAATACGATCTAAATACAAATACAAATGGAGAGCACAGAGCTTTTGTAGTGACAGGAGCTTTTGAAGAAGTATTTCCATTAGATATTTATCCTATGCAACTTTTAAAAGCTTGTATGTATAAAGATCTAGATGAAATGGAAGGGTTAGGAGCATATGAAATTGCACCTGAAGATTTTGCATTAACAGAATTTATTTGTGTATCTAAACAACCTCACCAGAAAATAATTCGTGAAGGATTAGATTTAATGAGAGAAGAACTAGGATAAGATTATGGGCTTAAAACAAAATTTACATAATTTAAAAAAGAAGTATGAAGGAACCAAAATGGCACCGCTATTTAATGGTTTCCATACATTCTTATACCTGCCAAATGAAACGACTCACGGAGGAACTCATATAAAGGCAGCTGATGATTTAAAACGTACCATGAATACTGTAATTATGGCATTAGTGCCATGTTTAATTTTTGGGATGTTTAATGCAGGGTATCAACACAATGCAGCAGTAAATGGATTTACAGAAGGGATGTCTTTTTTTAGTACTGCCTTTTGGAATTTAGATAATTTATTTATTGGAGCAGTTAAAATTTTACCTTTAGTACTAGTATCATACGTAGTTGGTTTAGCTATAGAATTTGTTTTCTGTATTATAAAAGGACACGAGATAGAAGAAGGATATTTAGTAACGGGAATGTTAGTTCCGTTAATTGTACCTATTGATTTACCATTATGGATGCTAGCAGTAGCAGTAGCTTTTGGTGTTGTAATTGGTAAAGAAGTATTTGGAGGTACTGGAATGAATATTTTAAATCCAGCCTTAACAATTCGTGCATTTTTATTCTTTGCATATCCAACATGGATGTCAGGAGATAAAGTATGGGTTGAAGGAGCTAGAGAATTAGCTGGAACAGCTGATGCTATTTCAGGAGAAACAGTTTTAGGAAGCTTAGCTCAAGGGAAAGAATTTGCTTTTTCTACTTGGGATATGTTTTTTGGATTTATTCCTGGATCAGTAGGTGAAACTTCAACATTATTAATTTTATTGGGAGCTTTGTTTTTAATTTTTGCAAAAATTGGAAGTTGGAGAATTATGTTGTCTGCAGTAATAGGAGCTTTAGTAATGGGATTAATTTTTAATCAAGTTGTAACATTAGGATGGATAGGTGAAGGAAGTAAATTCTTTAGTTTAATGAATACTACTTTTTGGCACCATTTATTAATTGGAGGTTTTGCATTTGGAGTAGTTTATATGGCTACAGATCCAGTAACAGCTTCACAAACTAATAAAGGGAAATGGATTTACGGTTTCTTAATAGGTTTTTTATCTATAATGATTCGTGTATTCAATCCAGCATACCCAGAAGGAGTAATGTTAGCTATTTTATTAATGAACGTTTTTGCTCCAACAATTGATCACTATGTGGTTCAAGGTAATGTAAAGAGAAGATTAAAACGTGCTAAAGTTAAAACTGCCTAATTATGAGTAAGAGAACAGATAGTAATGGATACACACTACTTTTTGCCATTGGTATGGTATTAGTAGTAGGAGCGTTGTTAGCTTTTACAGCTTCATCACTTCGCCCAATGATAGACGCTAATAAGCGTATTGAAAAGCAACAAAATATTTTGTATGCAATGGGAGTAAATGAAAATGATGAAAGTAGCGCAATCTTTGTGTCAAAAGAAAAGGTAGCTGAAGAGTTTTCTAAATATATTAAAAAGCAATTAGTTATTGAAGGTGATAATACTACTGAAGATACTAAAGCTTATTTAATAGATGTTAAAAAAGAACAAACAGCTGCTAAAGCTGGTAAGGTAAGAAAATTGCCTTTGTTTATTGGAGAAAAAGATGGTAAAACGTTTTATATAGCACCAATTAGAGGAAAAGGTCTTTGGGACGCTATATGGGGTTACGTTGCTATGGATAAGGATATGGTAGTTCAAGGTGCATTCTTTGATCACAAAGGAGAAACACCAGGTTTAGGAGCTAACATTAAGCAACGCTATTTTATGGATGATTTCATCGGAGAAAATTTAAAAAGTAATGGTTCTTTCAAAGGAATTACTGTTTCTAAATCAAATAATGACCCGAAGAACGAAGATAAAAATGATAACGAGGTAGATGCAATTGCAGGAGCAACTATTACTGGAGACGGTGTTGCAGCAATGATTAAATCTGAACTAGGTTTATACGTACCTTACTTTAAAACATTAAAATAATTATGGGACTTTTATCAAAAAAAGACGCAGCATTAATTACTGACCCATTAGCAGATAATAATCCAATTACAATTCAAGTATTGGGTATATGTTCAGCATTAGCAATTACTGCTGAATTACAAGCATCTATTGTAATGTCAGTATCTGTATTGTTTGTATTAGGAATAGGAAATGTTGTAATTTCTTTATTAAGAAATATTATTCCTTCAAAAATTAGAATTATTGTACAGTTAATCGTAGTAGCAGCTTTAGTAATTATAGTTGATCAAGTATTAAAAGCTTTTGCTTATGAATTAAGTAAAACACTTTCGGTATTCGTAGGGTTAATTATTACGAACTGTATTATTATGGGACGTTTTGAAGCTTTTGCTTTAGGAAACGGGCCTTGGAGGTCATTCTTAGATGGAATTGGAAATGCTTTAGGATATGCAGTGATTTTAATTGCTGTAGGTTTCTTCAGAGAATTGTTAGGTTCAGGTACTTTGCTAGGATTTAAAGTATTAGGAGACCCAATTGAAAAAACTGGATTATATTCTATTGGATACGAAAATAACGGATTTATGTTATTATCACCAATGGCATTAATTGTTGTAGGTATTATTATTTGGGTACAACGTAGTAGAAACAAAGCATTAATCGAGGATTAAATCCTCTTCAATATCTCTTCAATTTTTAGAGATAATTTGATAGAGGGAAAAATATAAAATATGGAACATTTAGAATTATTTTTCAAGTCGATATTTATTGATAATATGGTATTTGCTACGTTCTTAGGAATGTGTTCTTACTTAGCTGTATCTAAAAAAGTATCAACAGCGGTAGGTTTAGGAGCTGCAGTTATATTTGTATTAGCGGTTACAGTACCTATTAACTGGTTATTAGATCAATATTTATTGCAACCAGGAGCATTATCTTGGTTAGGAGCTGAATATGCAGATTATGATTTAAGTTTCTTATCATTTATCATGTTTATTGCAACAATTGCAACAATGGTACAATTGGTAGAAATTATTGTAGAAAAGTTCGCACCTGCTTTATATAACTCTTTAGGTATTTTCTTACCGTTAATTGCTGTAAACTGTGCAATTTTAGGAGGGTCTTTATTTATGCAATCTCGTGAAATTCCTACATTAGGATTATCATTAACATATGGAGTAGGGTCTGGTATCGGATGGTTTTTAGCAATTTTAGCTATTGCTGCTATTCGTGAAAAAATTAGATACTCATCGGTACCACCAGCATTAAGAGGATTAGGAATTACTTTTATTATAACTGGTTTAATGGCAATTGGATTCATGAGTTTTGGTGGAATGTTAACAGGAGGAGATGAAGAAAAGAAAGAAGAAGCACCTAAAGCTGAAATTAAGAAAGAAGATTTAGAAAAAGCAAAGAAAGAAGCTGAAGCTAAATTAGCTGATAACACTAAAAAAATTACAGAATAATGATGTTTTTGGAAGTAAGTACTGGAGGTACAGTAGCTGTAACTGTAGTAGCATTCTTAGGAATTGTATTAGTTTTAGTAGGGTTGTTATTATTTGTAAAGCAAAAATTAGCACCATCAGGACCAGTAAAAATTACAATTAATGGTGATAAGACAATTGAAGTTGCTTCTGGAGCTACATTGTTAACAACCTTAGGAAACGAAAAGATTTTCTTACCATCAGCTTGTGGTGGAGGTGGATCTTGTGTACAATGTGAGTGTCATGTAAATGCAGGTGGAGGTGAAGCCTTACCAACTGAAACACCTCACTTTACACGTAAAGAATTACAACACGGTATCCGTTTAGCATGTCAGGTTAAAGTAAAACAAGACATGGATATTTCTATTCCAGAAGAAATTTTTGGAATTAAGAAATGGGAGGCAACAGTTGTACGTAACTATAATGTTGCAACTTTTATTAAGGAATTTGTAGTTGAAATTCCTGAGGAAATGGACTATAAAGCTGGAGGTTATATTCAAATTGAAATTCCACAATGTGAAATTAAATATGCAGATATGGATATTTCAGCACATCCACAAGATCATCCAGGAGAACCTGATAAATTTGAGGCCGATTGGAATAAGTTTAACCTAAGGCCATTGGTAATGAAAAATACTGAGACAGTAGAGCGTGCATATTCTATGGCTTCTTATCCTGCAGAAGGACGAGAAATTATGTTAAATGTTCGTGTAGCAACACCTCCTTTTGACCGTGCTAAAGGCGGATGGATGGATGTTAATCCAGGTGTAGCTTCTTCATATATTTTTAATCAAAAACCAGGAGATAAAGTAACTATTTCAGGACCTTATGGAGAGTTCTTCATAAATGAATCTGAAGCAGAAATGTTATATGTTGGAGGTGGAGCTGGTATGGCACCAATGCGTTCACATATTTATCATTTATTTAGAACTTTAAAAACAGGTAGAAAAGTAACTTATTGGTACGGAGGTCGTTCTAAAGCTGAGTTGTTTTATATTCACTACTTTAGAGCATTAGAAAAAGATTTTCCAAACTTTAAATTCTACTTGGCATTATCAGAACCATTAGAACAAGATAATTGGAAGCCTAAAACAGACATTAACGATGAGGCAGGAGACGGTTTTGTTGGTTTTATTCACCAAGTTGTAATAGACCAATATTTATCTAAGCATGATAGTCCTGAAGATTTAGAATTATATTTCTGTGGTCCACCACTAATGAATAAAGCAGTACAAAAAATGGGTGAAGATTTTGGTCTTGATGATGAAAACATCAGATTTGATGATTTTGGAGGATAGAAACTTTTAACCTTTTAATATATAAAACCGAGCAAATTGCTCGGTTTTTTGTTAATAACAAAAGGGCATAGGATGGTAAATTTTATTTCTTATTGAAAAATTATTATATTTATAAAAATCAGTTAAAATATGGGGGCATTATTTTTAGGATTTGTATTGAGTGTTTTTAGTTTATTCTTATTACTCATCAATTCAATATTATTTGTAAGCAAAGTAAAAAAAATCAATAATTCTACATATAGTTATGTAGCAACCTATTTAGTAATATTATTTATAGTAGAGTTGTTTTGTAATACAATTGGTTATTTATATCCAGGTCAAAACTTTTATTTATCGCATTTCTATTTCAATGCACAATTCATTTTATTAAGTATCGTTTTTTATCGCTTATTCAAGAGTCACAAACTAAAAAAACTAGTTATTTTGAATTATGTAATAGTAACTTTTATAATACTTGGAATGTATATTTACAATAACCAATTATTTTGGCAATTCAATTTATTTGAAATAGCTATGACTTCTGTATTACTAATTATTTATGCGTTAATTCATTTGAGTAATACAATGGGTACTAAGAAAAAATACTTTTACCTGTCTGTAGGTATGATATTGTATCTTTTATGTAGTTCTTTAATATTTTTGTTTGGAAATTATGAATTAGTTTTTATTGAAGACCCTTATATAGATATTTGGATTTTTAACACCTTGTTTTACATCGTTTATCAAGTGTTTATTTTTGTTGAGTGGAATTATATAAATAAGAATGGTCTAGATGATTAATAATCAGAAAGATTTGTTTTTTATTGTAGCTTATGCAATCATGTTTTTGTTTATTTTTTTAATAGCAATCATTGTTTTTATACTTAAATCTAGAAAGGATAGAATTAACATAGAAGAGAAAAAGAAAGAAATAGAATTAATTGCGAAGCAAAAAACTATTCTACTTAAAGAAATTCACCATAGAGTTAAAAACAACTTACAATTAATTTCAGGACTCTTGTATTTGCAATCAGTTAAACACAAAAATGATGAAGTATCAGCAATGATAGATGAGTCTCAAAAACATATAAATTCGATTGCTCTAGTTCATGAAATGTTATATAAAGATGATACTATTTCGTTAGTTTCAATGGAAAAGTATTTAAAAGAACTAGGAACTCAATTGCTACAAGTTTCATCTCAAAAAAAAATAACTTATAAGTTAAATATTTTAGATGTTTCTTTACCTGTAGATTATGCAACAACCCTTGGATTGATAGTAAATGAATTGATAACTAATTCATTAAAATATGCTCTAACTTCTCAAAACGGAATTGTAAAATTGTCATTAAAAGAGATTCATAAAAATGAGTATTTATTTAAGTATTCTGATAATGGTAGCGGTTATATAGCTAAAAAAGATAATAATAATTCACTTGGTCAGAGATTGATAAAAATGCTAGCTGAAGAAATAGAAGCCGATTTAAAAATTGAAAATGAAAAAGGATTGACTTATATTTTTAACTTTAAAATAGATTAATTGGAAGCACCTATAAAAGTATACATAGTTGAAGATATTGCTATATCAAGAATGTCATTAGAAACAATGTTATTAGAAAATAACTATATCGTATCTGGTTCAGCTGCTAAAGCAGAAGTTGCTTGGATTGATATTCAACAAACAAAACCAAATTTAATTTTATTAGATATTAATTTATCAGGAGATAAAAATGGTATTTGGTTGGCTCAAAAGGTTAGAGAAAATTTTAAAATACCAATAGTTTATTTAACTGCTTATGGAGATCAGCAAACGTTAAAAGAAGTATTAGAAACAAAGCCTAATGGTTATTTAATGAAGCCTTATCAAGAGGCAACATTATTAACAACAATTACTATTGCATTAAATAATTTTTTAGAAAGCGAAAAAGAAAGAGAGGTATTTAAAGAAAACAATGATTCTGATGTTTTTATCTTCATAAAAGATAGAGCTATGAAAGTAAAAATAAATACGAATGATATTTATTATATAAAATCTGATGGGAACTATTTAGAAATTAAGTTAAAAGAAAAAAAATACGTTGTAAGAAATAAATTAATGGAATTTAAAAAACAACTTCCTCATACAATATTCTTTCAAAGTCACCAAAGGTACCTAGTAAACATAAGTAAAATTAAGGTGGTTGGAAAAGATTATGTTTCCATAAATGATGAAAATATTCCACTTTCTTTAAAATATAAAAAAGAAGTAGAGCAAGTATTAATCGTTAAATAGTACTCTTTATTTCAAATGTATGTAAGTCTTATAAAATGAGGCTATATAAGAATATTAATAATTATTGTATTCAACTTCACAAAAAACACTCCAATCTTCACAAATAATTTATAAAAATATTTAAGCGAAGCATATTTGTTTTTTAATTAAAACATAAATGTGGTCTAAACAAAAATTAAACATGCTGTTTTTTTTACTAATGATTAGTGGATTAAAAGCGCAACAAGCAATTATTACTTCTGGAGGTAGTGTTAAAAGTAGTGATGGTAGCTTAACTTATACGATTGGAAGCTTTGCTTATCAAACATATTCAAATGTAAACGGTTCTATAACTGAGGGAGTACAACAACCTTTTGAAATATCGACAGTTTTAGGAACCGATTTAGAGGAGGTTAAGCTGCAATTAAAAGCATTTCCAAACCCGACTATTGAAAATCTTACACTTAGCGTTGGGAATTATATAAATGAAAATTTAAGTTATCAACTTTATGATATCCAAGGAAAATTCATACAGCAAGAAGATTTTGAAACTAATAAAACAGTGATTAGTATGTTGAATTTACCAGCAGGTGCTTATTTATTAAGTGTATATGACAAAAATAGATTAATGAAGATATTTAAAATAATTAAAAACTAAATACATGAAGAAATTTTTCTCCTTATTAATAGCAATAATAATTACAAGTAGTGTATTTGGGCAAACTCCAGATCAAATAAGTTACCAAGCAGTAATAAGAGATGCAACTAACGCATTAATCAAAGAGCAATCAATAGGTGTACAAATAAGTATATTAAAAGGTAGTATTAACGGTTCTGCTGTATATTCAGAAACACAAACACCTTCTACTAATAAAAATGGTTTAATTAGCTTAGAAATAGGAAAAGGTATAAATGTGACAGGCAAGTTTAATTCTATAGATTGGTCTAGTGATACTTTTTTTATTAAAACTGAAATAGATCCAGTAGGAGGAACGAATTATAAGATTACAGGTACTAGTCAATTAATGAGTGTTCCTTATGCCTTGCATGCCAAAACTGCTAGTAATTTCTCAGGTACTATTAAAGAAAGTCAAATATCAGATTTAAAGCATACAATTGATACAAATACACAGTTAAGTGAAGCAGAAGTAGATTCTTTTGTAGATAATAATGGGTATTTGAAAACTGAAGTTGATGGAAGTATAACTAATGAAATCCAAGATTTATCGTTAGTTGGAAATAAGTTGAAAATCACTAAAAATGGAACAGCTACAACAATAGATTTAAGTGGGTATCTAGATAATACAGATACGCAATTAACGGAAACACAAGTAGATGCTTTTGTAGATAATAATGGGTATTTAAAAACAGAAGTTGATGGAAGTATAACTAATGAAATCCAAGATTTATCGTTAGTTGGAAATAAGTTGAAAATCACTAAAAATGGAACAGCTACAACAATAGATTTAAGTGGGTATCTAGATAATACAGATACGCAATTAACGGAAACACAAGTAGATGCTTTTGTAGATAATAATGGGTACTTAAAGACAGAAGTTGATGGAAGTGTAACTAATGAAATCCAAGATTTATCGTTAGTTGGAAATAAGTTAAAAATCACCAAAAATGGAACAGCTACAACAATAGATTTAAGTAGGTATCTTGATAATACAGATACGCAATTAACGGAATCACAAGTAGATGCTTTTGTAGATAATAATGGATATTTAAAAACAGAAGTTGATGGTAGTGTAACTAATGAGATACAAGATTTGTCGCTTGTTGGAAATAAATTAAAAATTACTAAAAATGGAACAGCTACAACAATAGATTTAAGTAAATATTTAGATAATACAAATACACAATTAACAGAATCACAAGTAGATGTTTTTGCAAATAATAATGGGTATTTAAAAACAGAAGTTGATGGTAGTGTAACGAATGAAATACAAGATTTATCATTAGTTGGAAATAAATTAAAGATTACTAACAATGAATCTGCAGTAACAATAGATTTAAGTAAATTTTTAGACAATACTAATACACAATTAACGGAATCACAAGTAGATGCCTTTGCAAACAACAATGGGTATTTACAAACAGAAGTTGATGGTAGTATAACTAATGAAATTCAAGATTTATCATTAGTTGATAATAATTTAAAAATTACTAATAATAGTTTAGCAACTACAGTAGATTTAAGTAAGTACTCTGAATTGCCAACCCAATCTGGAAATTCAGGAAAAGTTTTAACTACTGATGGTACTTCATCTTCATGGAGTGCTCCGGCTACACCTTCTCTTGCTGAGGTGCTAACTAAAAGTAGTGATGCAGGCACAAAAACAATTACTAATCTGAGTAAATTAGGTGTTGGAACTTCAACCGTAACTTCAGGAGCAGCAGTAGAGATCAACTCAACAACAGGAGGTCTTCTTTTACCTCGTTTAACTACTGCTGAAAGAGATGCATTAGCTAAAAACCCTGGATTGATTATTTTTAATAAAGAAACAGGTAAGTTTCAAGGATATCAAGGGTTTCCAGAATCTGAACTATTTATTAATCATAATACATTTATAGGAAATTTAACTTTTTCGGGACAATCATTTACAGCTACAGAAACTGGCAATTTCACAAAATTAGTTTTGAACTTCCAGGCAGCAGTAACCGGAGGGACATTAAAAATATATAGTGGTAATACTGTAACGGGTACTCCAATACATACACAATCATATACAGTAGGAGCTGGAGAACAAGAAATTGTACTATCTAATGCAATAAATGTAGTATCTGGTCAGCAATACACTGTTTTTGTAAATACTACTTGTGCGTATTACCCATTTGCTACATATGCCGGAGGTACAGCTTTTACTGTTAATCTTGCATTTCCAGGGGATTTATGGATGAAAGTAAAGTTTGGAAAATCATCATGGGTAGATTTACATTAAAATAAAATTAAAGCTATTAAAAACCGACGCTTATGCGTTGGTTTTTTACATTTAGAAGCTATTTAATGTCGTTCGGAAAGTTTTGTGGATATTCTATGTGATTTTTTAGAATCTTAGCAGAAGATTAAAATCACCCATTTTGGGTGATTTGGAATATTAGTTAAAGTAATACTTTTGAAAAAATAATAATAATGAATTGTCCAAACTGCCAATCAATAATAGTTAATCGTAAAAAGAGAAGTGTCTTTCAAAAAATTATTTTGCCAAACAGCAAAAAATTAAAATGTTTTAGTTGTGCTACAGTGTTTTTTTATTTTCCTTTTTTTGGAAAATCTATCGTTCCATATAAAACTAAAGTAAATAAGCAAATTAGTAATCAAAATATTTAGGCTCATTTTTTATAAAAACAGGAAAAACCCCCTTCTATTAAAGTTCTTTTTTAGTTATATTTATGAGGCTACCCAACTTCATAAACAAAACCATCATGGAATGTCCTAAATGCAACTCTAAATTGATTAAAAAGGTTAAAAGAACTACACTTCAAAAAACTTTATTTCTACCAAAATTATATAAATGTCATTCTTGTAAAAAAATCTTTTCAAGAATTTCATTCATAAATGCTCTTCATATTGTATAGGTATACATACTAGAGATTTCCTTTTCTAAATATAGAAACCGTACCTTTGTCAAAATTTTCTATAAATGATCTCTTTTCAAGATTTAGATTTATCAAATCCACTAAGAAATTCCATTGAAGACTTAGGATTTATCAACCCAACACCAATACAAGAACAAGCTTTTTCGGTTGTTCGTTCAGGTAAAGATGTAGTAGGTATTGCGCAAACAGGTACAGGAAAAACATTTGCTTATATGTTACCTATTTTAAGGGATTTAAAGTTCTCTAAACAACAGCATCCTAGAATATTAGTGTTAGTACCTACAAGAGAATTAGTAGTTCAGGTGGTAGATGAAATTGAAAAGCTAGCAAAGTATATAAACTTACGTGTTTTAGGAGTTTATGGTGGTGTAAATTTAAATCGTCATAAAGAAGCAGTTTTACAAGGAACTGATATTATAGTTGCAACACCAGGTCGTTTATATGATTTGGCAATAAGCAGAGTGTTGAAACTAAAATCTATTCAAAAAGTAGTTATAGATGAAGTAGATGTAATGTTAGATTTAGGTTTTCGTTTTCAATTGTTGAATATTTTTGAATTATTGCCAGTAAGACGTCAAAATGTAATGTTTTCAGCAACAATGACTGAAGATGTTGAAGCGTTAATAGACGATTACTTTGTTGGGCCTAAAAAAATAGCAATTGCAGTAAGTGGAACACCTCTAGATAATATAGAGCAAGTAGCTTATAATGTACCTAATTTTTATACTAAAATTAATTTATTGTTGGAGTTACTATTCGATAAAAATGAATTTGGTAAAGTGTTAATTTTTGCTCCAAATAAGAGGAATGCTGACAGGATATTTAATTTAGTTGAAGATGAATTTCCAAATCAATCTTGTGTAATACACTCTAATAAAACTCAAAATTACCGTTTACGATCAATTGAAGAATTTAATAATGGAAATCATAGGATTTTAATCGCTACTGATGTGATAGCTAGAGGGTTAGATTTAAATGAGATTACTCATGTAATTAATTTTAATCCAACTCAATACCCTGAAAACTATATGCATAGAATTGGTCGTACAGGTCGTGCTGAGCGTAAAGGGAAGTCTATTTTATTTGCAACTGAAAATGAACAAAAGGTAAAGTTAGCGATAGAAGAACTGATGGATTATAAAATACCACTAGTTGAAATTCCTGAACAAGTAGTAATATCTAAAGAATTAACTGAAGAAGAAAGACCAAGTGAAGATAGAGATCAGTCAAAAAATAGAACCTCACAAGAGTATGTTCCAGGTCCTGCTTTTCATGAAAAGAAGGAAAAAAATAAGAAAGTGAATTTAGGTGGGTCTTATAGAAGGGAAATAGTAAAAAAATATAAGAAACCTAAAACGAGAGGGGATAAGAATTACAATAAGCGCAATAAGAAAAAATAAAAATGCAAAGACTTACCGAGCAAGAATTGCACAATTTAGGGATGAATATTGTAGGGAAAAAACTACAAGAAAAAGGGTATGAATTTGTTGCAATTAATAGCACTTTAAAAAAACATCCTCAATTTGTATTGTTTAAAAAAGGAGAGCCAACAATCTTTGTATTAGTAAACGTAACTCAAAACATACAAAACCCAGAAGACTACGATGTTTTATGGATGGAAACATTTAAAGAGCATGCAAAAAAGCAAAATGCGAAAATATGGTATGCAGGTATAGGAATAGCAAATGCTGAAAGTGTTGACTTGCCAGTGTTTAAAAACCAACCATATTATGTTGCTTTTAATGATTTTTTAACCATTTTATAATAATTTATTAGAACTATTTATAAGTATTCCAAAACCAATTATAATTAATTCTATACCATTTATACATTTTTTTTAATTTAACATTAGAAAACACCTGATTATATTGATAATCAGGTGTTTATGTTTTATTTTTGCAATAGGGAAATTAATTAATAAACATTACAATGAAAAAAACATTACTTAAGGGGATTCAAAACTTTATTAAAAACTTATTATTGGTTTTAAGAGAATTTGGCAAAGGAGCTGGATACGCTATAAACCACTAAACAATAAAGATATTTTGAAGAAGAGACACTCGTTTTAAGATAAAGCGAGTGTTTTTTTATTTACTTAATTTAAAGTGTTTTATTTATTCAATTTCTTGCATAATTTTATTTTATAATACTTATATGTTTTTTAAACTAAATCATAAAGGGGGAAAACACTCTTGATTGTCAGTTGGTTATGGTTTATGTTTACCATGGGAAAAATTAATAAATTAACTAACAATGAAAAAAAGATTACTTAAGGGGATTCAAAAAATTTTAAAAAACATGTTATTGGTATTAGCAGAATTTGGCAAGGGCGCTGGATATGCTATAAATCATTAAGCAAAATTTTTTTGAATAGAAAACACTCGTTTTAAGATAAAGCGAGTGTTTTTTTGTTAGTTTTATAAAATGAATGAATTACTAGAAGAGGTTAGAGGTTGTGATATTTGTAAAAATTATATTACACCTAGGCCAGTAGTTTTTGCAAATGAGAAATCTAAAATATTAATTATTGGGCAAGCACCTGGAACTAGAGTTCATGCTTCTGGTATCCCTTGGGACGATGCTAGTGGAAAACAACTCAGAAAATGGTTAGACGTTACTAATGATCAATTTTATAATGTAGATAATTTTGGAATCATTCCTATGGGATTTTGTTATCCTGGTAAAGGAAAAACGGGAGATTTACCGCCTAGAAAAGAATGTGCTCCACAATGGCATAAGTTATTGTTAAATAAAATGCCAAATGTAGAGCTAGTATTATTAATAGGAATGTATGCTCAAAAATATTATTTAAAAGATAAAGCTGAAAAAACGTTAACCAATACAGTTAGTAATTATCAAAAATATCTTCCAAATTATTTTGTATTACCACATCCATCTCCTAGAAATCGTTTCTGGTTAACTAAAAATCCTTGGTTTGAAAAAAATATTCTCCCTGAACTTAAAAATCAAATAAATAAATTACTTTAATGAGCTTCTAACCAATTATCTCCAATACCAATTTCAACATCTAAAGGAACAGATAATTTAAAAGCATTCTCCATTTCTTCCTTTATTATAGGTTTTATGACCTCTAATTCATCTTTATGAGCATCAAAAACTAGTTCATCATGCACTTGAAGTAACATTTTAGAAGTAAAGTTCTCTTGCTTAAAACGGTTGTGGATATTAATCATTGCTAGTTTAATAATGTCAGCTGCACTACCTTGAATAGGTGCATTTACGGCATTTCGTTCAGCAGCACCACGTACAATGGCATTACGAGAATTTATGTCCTTTAAGTAACGTCTTCTTTCTAAAATAGTTTCTACATATCCATGTTCACGAGCAAAATCTACTTGCTTAGAAATATAATTACGTAATTTAGGATACGTTTCATAGTAAGCATCAATTAAAGATTTAGCTTCTTTTCTACTTAAAGATGTTTGATTACTTAATCCAAATGCAGAAACACCATAGATAATTCCAAAATTTACTGTTTTAGCATTACTACGTTGTTCTCGAGTTACCTCTTCTATAGGTACATTAAATACTTTTGAAGCAGTTGAAGCATGAATGTCTTCACCATCTTTAAAAGCTTTAATCATTGTTTCCTCTTCGCTTAAAGCAGCAATAATACGTAACTCTATTTGACTATAATCAGCAGCTAATAATACATGGTTTTTATCTTTTGGAATAAAAGCTTTACGTACTTCTTGTCCTCTTTTAGTTCTAATTGGAATATTTTGTAAGTTAGGATTGTTAGAACTTAGTCTTCCTGTAGCTGCCACTGCTTGTGCGTATACTGTATGAACCCTTTTTGTTTTCGGATTAACTTCATTTGGTAATGCATCAACATAAGTGCTTTGTAGTTTTTTATATTGACGATATAATAAAATGTCTTCTATTATTTTATGGTCTTTAGCTAAGTTTGATAATACATCTTCAGCTGTTGAATATTGACCAGTTTTAGTTTTTTTAGGTTTGTCAACTAGTTTCATGTTTTCAAATAAAACAATTCCTAGTTGTTTTGGAGAACCAATATTGAACTCTTCACCAGCTTGTTCAAAAATTCGTTTTTCTAATTCTTGAATGTCATTTGTTAACTCAGTTGATAAAGAATTTAAAAAATCAATATTTAAATTAATACCTTCAATTTCCATGGCGGTTAAAACGGACACTAAAGGGGTTTCAACATCATTAAATAACTTTGTTACGTTGCCACTTTCTAATTCTTTAGTAAAATGCTTTTTAAGTTGTAAAGTAATATCAGCATCTTCTACGGCATATTCACTTTGCTTTGAAAGTTCAACTTGACGCATAGAAAGTTGGTTTTTTCCTTTTTTACCAATTAATTCAGTAATAGAAACTGGTTGGTAATTTAAATAGGTTTCAGAAAGTATATCCATATTATGACGCATATCTGGATTTATCAAATAATGTGCAATCATAGTATCAAACAATTTTCCTTTTACTGGAATGTTATAATTTGATAAAACTTTAATATCATATTTTAAATTATGACCAATTTTCTCGATTTTTTCGTTTTCAAAGAAAGGTAGAAACTCTTCAATAATAGTTTGAGTTTCTTCCTGGTTTTCTGGAAAAGTTATATAATATCCTTTTCCAACTTCCCAAGAAAAAGAAATACCAATTAATTCTACTTCTAAAGATTTTAAACCAGTAGTTTCAGTATCAAAACACACTGAAGTTTGTTGTTCAAGTTTTTTAAGTAATAATTTTCTGCTTAACGGAGTATTTACTAATTGATAAAGATGGTTAGTGTTTTCAATCGTTTTAAATCCGTTAATATTGTTTTCTTCAGAAACTGTTCCACTTCCAGGTGTAGCAAATAAATCGAATTGTTGATTATCAGTTGTTTGTGTAGTTTTTGTAGTGGTGGTTTCTGTTTGACTTTTCGTCTCGACAGAAAAATTATAAGTTTTTTTTAAGTTTTCAACTAATCTTCTAAACTCCAATTCACTAAATATTTCTGTAGTTTTTTCAAAATTAGGTTGCTCAAAAATAAGTTTATCCTCTTCTAAATCAACAGGAACATCTAGCATAATAGTAGCTAGTTGTTTTGAAAGTAAGCCTAATTCTTGATTAGCTTCTACCTTTTCTTTCATTTTACCCTTTAGCTGATCAATATTTTCAAATAAGCCTTCCATACTACCATAAGCCGCAAGGAATTTTTTTGCTGTTTTATCTCCAACTCCAGGTAATCCAGGAATGTTGTCAACTGCATCCCCCATCATTCCTAAATAATCAATAACTTGTTCAGGGTGTTCAACTCCAAATTTGTCTTTAACTTCTTCAATTCCCCATTTTTCATATCCATTTCCCATTCTAGGTGGTTTGTACATGAAAATATGTTCAGAAACAAGTTGTGCAAAATCCTTATCTGGCGTAACCATGTAAGTTTCTAAACCAGCTTTTTCAGCTTTTTTGGCAAGAGTTCCTATAATATCATCAGCTTCATATCCTGTTTTTACAATAGCAGGGATGTTCATGGCTTCTAATATTTTTTCAATATAAGGAACTGCTATTTTTATTGCTTCAGGCGTTTCTTGTCTGTTGGCTTTGTATTCAGGAAAAGCTTCTACTCTATCAACACTTCCTCCTTTATCAAAACAAACGGCTAAATAGTCAGGTTTCTCTCTTTTTATTACATCTAAAAGAGAATTTGTAAAGCCTAAAACTGCTGAAGTGTCTAGCCCTTTTGAATTTATCCTTGGGTTTTTGATAAAAGCATAATATCCTCTAAAAATTAAAGCGTATGCATCCAGTAAAAAAAGTCGTTTTCTATTTGCCATGTTGTTATATAAAAGCTATTGAAATATCTTATTTGTTTAGAAATAAATCTAAAGTAAATGTCACATTTAACTAAGCAGTAAAGCTACGAAACTTTAACAAGATGTTAAAAATTGATTTTTAGTTTTACCACTATCTTTACATTCTTCTAAAATTAGATATATGCCTCGTTGGATTTCCTTCTTAATTATTGCTTCTTTAATAATTATTGTTTTTGAAGCTTATGCTTTTCAAGCAATTAAAATGCTAACTAAAAATAAAATGATCAGGTATGGATGGTTATTTGTAGGTGCCTTAGCATATATTAATTTTTTTTATGTAATTTTTTCTACAGACAGAAGCTCAGGGCAAACTCGCCAATTTCAATGGGCAGTAGGTTTTTTGTTGTTAATTTTATTACCAAAATTGATAATGATTCTTTTTATGTTAGGAGAAGATATAGTAAGGTTGATAAAAAAGGGGATTTCTTATTTTTCATCTGAAGAAACAAAAGTATTAGGAGGTAGAAGAAAGTTTATAGCTCAATTGGCATTAGGTTTGGCTGCAATTCCTTTTGCAAGTTTATTGTATGGGATTTTTAAAGGAAAATATAATTATAAGGTATTAAAATATGAATTAAGTTTTGATGATTTACCTGAAGCTTTTGATGGTTTTACAATAACACAAATAACAGATATTCATTCTGGAAGTTTTGATAATAAAGAAAAAATTGAATATGCCGTTGATTTAGTTAATAAACAACAGTCAGATGTTATTTTATTTACAGGTGATATAGTAAATAATTTTGCACATGAAATGGATGATTGGATTCCTGTTTTTTCTCAACTTAAAGCTCCAATGGGAAAATATTCAATTTTAGGAAATCATGATTATGGTGATTATTCAAAGTGGAAAAATAAAGAAGATAAAAAAGAGAATTTTGAAGCAATTAAAAATATTCATCCAAAAATAGGGTTTGATTTATTGCTAAATGAGCATAGATATATAGAAAAAGAAGGACAAAAAATAGCACTAGTTGGAGTTGAAAACTGGGGTAAAGGTTTTAACCAAGCTGGAGATTTAAAAAAGGCGTCTGTAGGAGTTGATAAAGAGGATTTTAAAGTTTTAATGAGTCATGATCCAAGTCATTGGGAATACAAAGTAAAAAAAGATGATTTTAATTATCAGTTAACATTAAGTGGTCATACTCATGGGTTGCAATTTGGAATTGAAATTCCTGGTTTTTTTAAATGGAGTCCGTCTCAATATGTGTACAAACAGTGGGCTGGATTATATGAAGAATTTGGTAGATATGTTAATGTGAATAGAGGTTTTGGATATCATGCTTTTCCTGGTAGAGTTGGTATTTGGCCTGAAATAACTGTTATAGAGTTGAAAAAAGCCTAGCTTTTAGCGTTTTTAATCTTAATTTAAGATTTTAGTGCTAAAAAATTAGTACTTTTAGGCGATTTACAGAAAAAAATTATGTTATATGACAAAATTTGGTGAAATCATAAGTGTTAATAAACCTGTGTTAATTGATTTTTATGCTGATTGGAGTGAGTTTGAGCCAAGTATAGACACACTTCGTGATGTTGCTGCTGCTTTAGGTGATAGAGCAAAAGTTATAAAAATAGACATTAGAAAAAATGAGATTTTAGCAGATGCACTTCGTGTAAAGGGAAATCCAACATTTATGATCTATAAAAATGGAGAAATGAAGTGGCGCCAAACTGGAGAGCAAGATGCAAATACGCTTATAGGTTTAGTTCAACAATACGTTTAAGGAATAGCTTTAAAAAGGTATCCTTTCTTAGTATATTCTTCAAGAATTTTTGGTAATGCATAGTAAAGCTTTTCTTTAGCTTTTATACTGTCGTGAAAAACAATTATGCTTCCATTATTGGTGTTTTTTATAACATTTTCAAAACATTCCTCTTTAGATATATTTTTGTCAAAATCTGCTGAAAGAACATCCCACATTATAATTTTATACCCCTTATTTATAAGTTCAGTAGCTTGTGAACGTTTTATTTTACCATACGGTGGGCGAAAAAGCTTTGTGGTAACTTTTTCTTTACTATATTTCTGAATAATTCCCTCAGCTTTCTTTGTATTGTTTATGTAATCTTTTAAGGAGTGTTTCCAGCCATTTAAATGATTAAACGTATGATTACCTATAATATGACCTTCTTCTAAAATTTGATTAAATATAAGAGGATGTTTTCTAATATTGTCACCAATACAAAAAAAAGTAGCTTTTGCATTGTATATTTTTAGTTGATCTAACACAAATTCAGTTACTACTGGAATAGGTCCGTCATCAAAAGTTAAATAAATCTCTTTTTTAGTAGAAGAAAAACACCACGTATATCTTGAAAATAATTTCTTGATTATACGTGGTGTTTTAATTGTGTAAAATTTCAATGCACTAAGGTTTAATAGAGTCTAATTCTTCAGGTAAAGAATCTTGTTCATCACCCATTAAATGCTTAAACAATTTAGCATGATCGATATAGGCTTTAAAAATCTTGTCAGTAAAATCTTTATCTAAATCGTATTGAGTAATTTGTCGCACTATATTCTGGTACATATATAAATTAGTATCAATATTTTCAAAAACTAATTTTTCATCAGCACCTTTAAAGGTAGTGTAATAAATAAGATTTTGTTGAAAAATATCTATTAATGTTTCAGCAGTTTCACGTGCTTTATCTTTATCACCTATTTTGTAATATAATTCAGGATATCCAAGAGAAATACTATAATGGCCAAAATCTTTAATAGGCATTTTGTACAGAGATAAATCTAAAACATCCTTGGCATTAACTGAATCGTTTAATTTTAAAAATTCTTCTGATAAACGCATTAAGTTATTACGTAATGATATAGCATTTCGCTTACTTTGTTCGTCTAAGTATATTTTTCCATTATTAATAGTTTTCCAGTCCCATTTTTTTACATTAGCATACATCTTTTCAGGATCAATTCTTCCCATATCAAACATAGATTTTCCTTTGTTAGAAGTCTTTATAGGTACTAGCTTATAAGACATACCATCTAATTGTAAATAATCTTTCAACCAAATATATTCTTCATCAGCATTTGCACCTCCAGTGAAATAAATTGGACGTTTCCAATCAAAGTTATTCAAGATGTCAAGCATTAAAATTCGGTTCTTAGCAATGCCTTGTCTGTCAATAGTAATATCAATGTAGTCTACTATTTTAGTAGCGTCTTTTTGTGCAACTAAACCAGTTTTTAATACATTTTCTTTATTTACTGGAATACGAATTCTATTAGTTGGGTAAAACTTTTCTTTTACATTATTTTCTTCATCAATATAATAAGTAACTTTATTGTCACTTTCAATCCAACGCATAAAGTTTTTTATAGACATAATAGAGTCTTTAAATCTAGGATGCGGAATATGGTACGCTAAATCTAAAGTTCCATATTTGTATTGATCATGTGTTAATGTTGAAGGAATAGGATCAGCATCGTATGTTTTCTTTTTCATTTGGTCAATGTACCAATCTGTTTGAAAAAGACTAGTATTAACAATCTTTATATCTGGACGAATACCTTCTACTTGTTGCATGTACCATAAAGGGAATGTATCATTATCACCAATAGTAAAAATAATTGCATTTGGATCACAACTTTCTAAATATGTCTGTGCATTTAGTTGTGCTACAAAACGATCTCCTCTATCATGATCATCCCAGTTTTGAGCACCCATTAATACAGGAACTGCTAATAATGAAACTACAGAAACAGCAATTGCTACAGTTTGTTTGTTTGCATACTTTTTAAAGTAATCATATAATGCAAGTACACCGAAACCAATCCAGATAGCAAATACGTAAAAAGAACCTACTACCGCGTAATCACGTTCACGAGGTTCAAAAGGTTTAGGGTTTGTGTAAAATATAATTGCAAAACCAGTAAAAACAAAAAATAAAGTTAAGGCATATAAGTTTTTCTTGTCTTTGTTTATTTGATAAAGTAACCCTATAAAACCTAATATAAGAGGTAGAAAAAAGTAAGTGTTCCTACCTTTATTATTTTTAATTACTTCAGGGAGATTTTGTTGAGATCCAAGTCGCATTTCATCAATAAAATTAATACCACTTAGCCAGTTACCATTTTCAAAATCTAAATGACCTTGAATATCGTTTTGACGTCCAACAAAATTCCACATAAAATAACGCCCATACATATAACCAAACTGGTAATCTACCATGAATTTTATATTTTCAAGGAATGTTGGTCTTCTTTTACTACGAGCTGGAATACCAGCAATTCTTTTATAATGTTTTTCAGAACCTGGGTCAACCATTCTAGGGATAAAACCTTTATGTTTATCAGAATAGTTAGGTATTACGTTTTTGTATTTATTTACAATTTCATATTTACCATTTCTTTTCTCATATTTTGGTTTGTCATCTTTAAAAGGCTGACTAGCGTCTTGTTCTCTGTTATAAGTTATAGAATAATATTTATCATAAAAAACATTAGCATCACCATATTGTTCACGATTGTAATAAGCTAAAAGTTCACGAGCACTTGATGGGTTGTTTTCATTAATAACAGTATCAGCATTAGCACGTATAGGTAACATTAGCCATGATGAAAAACCAATCATTATAAATAGAACAGATAGTATTAATGTATTACCTGTAATTAAATTCTTTTTACGAGTATAGTTTAATCCGAAATAAAACAATCCTATTAAAATAACACCAGCAATGATAGTTCCAGAATTATAAGGTAATCCTATTTGGTTTATAAAAAACAGCTCAGAAACACTAAAGAATTTTAATGTGAAAGGGAATAAAAATTTAAAAACAAAAGCTAAAACCAATATTGAAATTACAGTAGCAATTGCAGTCGTTTTTATAGTAATGTTTTTATAAGTTTTAAAGAAGTATAACATTACAATAGAAGGGATAACCAATAAAGATAAAATATGAACTCCAAATGATAACCCAACCACAAAACTTATGATAACTAACCATTTATTACCCCTAGGTAAGTGGATTGCTTCTTCCCATTTTAAACCTAACCAGAATAATAAAGCCATTAAAAAAGATGACATTGCGTAAACTTCTCCTTCTACAGCACTAAACCAAAAACTATCAGAGAAAGTATAGGCTAAAGCACCTACTAATCCACTACCTAAAACAGCAATCGCTTCGTTTTTGTTAAAATTACCGTTTTTAATTACCATTTTCTTTGCCAAATTGGTAATTGTCCAAAACATGAATAATATGGTGAAAGCACTAGCTAAACCAGACATGAAGTTAACCATTTTTGCCCATTGACTTGGGTCATTACTGAACATAGCAAAAAATGCCCCTAGCATTTGAAATAATGGTGCACCAGGTGGATGACCAACTTCTAATTTTACGGCTGTTGAAATGTATTCACCACAATCCCAAGAGCTTACTGTAGGTTCAAGAGTTAGGGTATAGGTTATTAACGCCACGGCAAATGAAGCCCATCCTAAAATAGTATTCCATTTTTTGTAGTTAAAATCGTTCATATAATTTTTAATAAGTTGTTGCGAATGTACTAATAACTAGTGTGTTTTAAGTATAGCAAAAATATAATTTTGATTTATTTTTTCAGAATAAAGTTCTGTTAAAAGAAAAAAGTAAAATTTATTTTGTCAAAATAAATTTCTGTTTTATATTTGCACCCGCAATAAGCAATTGGCCTATGGTGTAATGGTAACACACTGGTTTTTGGTACCAATATTCAAGGTTCGAGTCCTTGTAGGCCAACAAAGCTCTTACGAAAGTAAGAGCTTTTTATTTGTGTTTTATTTTAAATCAATAGAACCTTTAATCTTCTTTTTAAGTCAACTTATCTTTGAGATAGCTACCAGTAATCGAAAAACATGTTAAAAAGGTAAGAATCATCATAATTTTGATATTATAAATCAAGGGATTATGAAAAAGTTATTACTTTTTATCGTATTTATAGGGCAAGTTACAATAGCTCAGAATTATAATTATCTAGGAACATATTCTTCTAATGGAAAACCAGATTATTTGGAAAACCCAGGAGATAATGTTTCGGTAGAGACTTTAGAAATGATAAGTAATTCTTTGCCAGAATCATATCCAGTTCCAGATTACAATCCACAATATATAACGGCTGGTTATGATACAAGTATTGAGTTAAATGCACAAGCAGACGTATTTGTTACTTTTGTTTCTGAGGGTGCAGGGTATAGAAATGTATTAGGATTTTATACGTATGATATTAATAACCCTCCTACAACAAAACCAAGTGATGAAGATATCACCATAATTTTTCCTAATGTATCTGCATTAGGAAGTGGAGGAGGACTCCAAACTGGAGATAAAGTTAAAATTGGAAGTTTTCCTGCAAATACAGGAATTGGTTGGGTATTGATGGCGAATGCATGGAGTTCAACATATCAAACTGTTGGGTACGGACATTGGACGTTATTTTCTGAACCAAGTTTTAATCCAGAGAGTTCACCAAGTTTACAGTACCACAATGTTTTACTTTCTGATTCAGATAATGAAAGGATTATTTTAGGGTTTGAAGATATTAGAAGAGACTATAGTAGCTGTGATCAAGATTTTAATGATGCTATATTTTATGTAACTGCTTCTCCTTTTTCAGCATTAAAAACAACTAATGTAGCAGATGTTAGTTCGGCTAATAATGTTACATCTTCATATGATGGTGGGCTTGAGAGTAATGGGAAATTAGCTCAGTTGATTGCAAAAAGAAATCTTGACAGAAGTAAAAACAAAACGTTTAAAAATATTAAAGAATTTCAAAAGCCTTTTAATAAATTAAAGTTATTAAAAAAAGGATCAAAAACATTAGTAGATTATTTACCAACAACAGGTATGTATGGAAATGAAACTTCAAATGTATCTAGTCCAACAGACCTTATAGGGATAACAAATGCTAAAGAAGTGTTTTCGGTAGATTATTATAATGGTAGTGAAAGAGTTTCAGCTGTGTTAGCAACTAGAACAGAGGGTAAAGTGTATGATCATTCTAAGGCCATTTGTGATCGTTTAAATAATTCTGAAATAGAAGATGTAAGAACAGTAATTACCAGAGAACATAAAATTGTAAGTTCAAAAATAAAGAGAGCAAATGGTGTTATTGAATATACACTAAGCTTTTCAGTAAAAACTGGTGATGGTGATAATGAATTGCATAGTTATTGGAATATAGATAAATACCCAGAAGGAGATTATATGAATTTTCAAGTATGGGGGAGCACTTATTCTCAAGTGTTTTCGGTAGCAAATTATATTTTAGATTCTTTTATTGAAGATAAAACACTGACTAGCAATCCTGAAGAAACAACAATACCAACGGTGTTTGTAAAGTCTGGAAGCTATTCTAATGGAAAAATAACGATTGATATTATTAATAAAAGTAAGAGTAAAGAAATAGTTTTTGACGGTAATATATATCCAACTGAAACTTCTAATTCATTTAATATGAATACAGCAATAGAGTTGTCAGGAGAATGGAATGAAACTTTAACTATAGAAACAGGAGTGTTGTTCGATATTGGTTTTTCTTTAAGTGTGCCAGGAAATGATCAAATAGATGCATTGTATTTAGCTGATGGGCCATGGGGTTTAGATTATTTAAAAGAATACGCAAGTGTAACTAGATTTGAAGTAACAAATAATGATGTAACTGATGTAGAAGGAATTTATGAGGTGAATAGAGAGATAGAAGTGGAAGGGAAGGTAAAAGGGAATATGAATATTTTTAGACACCTTTTAGCTGGAGATCAAACATTAGATGTTGCTGAGTATGACTATTTATCTTTTACTGTTAATACAAATAAAGATATCGAGATAGTGTTAATGCCAGAAGGTTTGGAAGATTGGAGCTCTAGGTTACGTTATAAAATAAAAGGAAACTCTAAAGAAACAAAATATGAGATAAATTTTAATGATTTTGTAGATCAGAATGGCGTAAAAGGTGATGTGAAAGATGTTAAAACAATTGTTTTTTCTGTGATAGGAGATTATATTAATGAGGTTGAATATTCTGTAGGTATTAAAGACGTAGTTTTTAGAAGTGGAGTTGCTTTAGGTGTTCAAGATTTTGCAGATACAGCATCTAATGATAAGCTTTTAAATTACCCGAATCCATTTAAAAATACCACAATGATTAGGTTAAATAGAGAATCATCTTTTGCAAATATTAAGGTTTTTGATTTATTAGGTAGAGTGGTTTATTCAGAAAAAGTACAAACATCATTCAGTAATAGAAAGCAAGTAGTGTTTAACGAACCAGGATTTACTTCAGGAATATATAAATATATGGTAATTGATGATGAAGAAAATAAATATAATGGAACTTTTATAGTAGCTAAATAGTTAAATGAAGCGTTAAAAAAAGTAATTATGATTTTTTAATAAAGTTTGTGTTTTTTAATACAAACTTTATTTTTATATTTGCACTCACAAATTATTGGCCTATGGTGTAATTGGCAACACACCGGTTTTTGGTACCGACATTCAAGGTTCGAGTCCTTGTAGGCCAACTTAAAAGTCTTAACTATATTTTAGTTAAGACTTTTTTTTGTAACAAGTTTTAAAACGGGTCGTCTTCTTTTTAAAACCAAATATTATGAAACAATTTTTAACTGCATTTTTTTGCTTATTTTTAGTTAGCATTAATGCACAAGAAGCAAAATTTAAAAGCTTTTATAAGGCAAATAAAGACAAAACAGCTTTCTCAATAAATTTATCAAGTTCTTTTGCTGGTTCATTTTTTGATGATGAAGATGATGACGAAATTAAAAATCTAATTAAAAAGTCAAGTGATTTTAAACTTATGATTTTTGATAAGAATAGAAGCGATGTAGCTAAAGATTTTAAAAGGTTTTCTAGAAGGAATAAATTGAAAACTTTGATAAGAGCTAAGGATAAAGGAGGGAAAGCAGAAATTCTTTTTATCGAAAGAAACAATTTAGTAAGAGAAATCATTATAAAAGCAAGTGCTGATGATGATAAACTTGTTTTGTTGGGGGTTAAAACCAAATTAACAAAAGAAGAGTTAGCTTCAATTATTAGTTCATCAAATAATAAAGATGTTGCTTCCAAATAAAATAAAAAAGGCGGAAAAATTATTTCCGCCTTTTTTTATTGAATTGCCTTTTTTAAACTTTCAATAACCTTTTTACTATTTCCTATATAAATTTCATTGTTTACGATGAAAACAGGGCGTTTTAAGAAAGTGTATTCATCTAAAATATATTGTTTGTAATCAGTTTCTGTTAATGTTTGATTTTTTAAATCCATTTCTCTATACAGTTTTGCTCTTTTATTAAATAACGCTTCAAAACTTCCGCTTAAACTATACATTTCTTCTAGTTGTTTTATAGTAATTGGAGTTGATTTAATTTCTTGTTTTTCAAAACCATCTAAGTTTACTTCTTTTAAAATTCTTCGACAAGTATCACAGGTTTGTAAAAAATAAACTTTCTTCATTTTATGTAAATGTTTAATAATATATTTGAGCTAAAATAAACAGAAAAATGGATACACAATTTGAAGTTCTAAAAAAATCTAGAGAGTTAGTGTTTAATCTTATAGATGGACTAACTATTGAGCAGTTACATAAGATTCCAGAAGGGTTTAATAATAATATAGCTTGGAATGTTGCTCATTTGGTAGTAACTCAACAATTGTTACATTATAAATTATCTGGATTACAGTGTTTAGTGTCAGATGAATTGATAGATAATTATAGAAAAGGAACTAAGCCATCAGAAACTTTTACTGAAGAAGAGTTAGAAGAGGTGAAAGAATTGTTGTTGGGATTACCTGATACTTTAAAAGAAGATTTTGAAGCTGGTATTTTTACAGATTATACGTCTTATAAAACAAGTACAGGTTTTGTTTTAGATTCTTTTAAAACTGCTCTAGCTTTTAATAATATGCATGAAGGAATGCATTTAGGAGTAATTATGGCAATGAGAAAGTTAGTGTAAATTTTTAGTAGTATGAAATTTAATACTAAAGCTATACATGGTGGTCAACAGCATGAAGAAGCAACAGGGTCGGTAATGACCCCGATTTTTCAAACTTCTACATATGCTCAATCTAGTCCTGGTGTGCATAAAGGTTACGAGTATTCACGTGCAGCTAATCCTACAAGAACTGCTTTAGAAAATGCATTTGCATCTATAGAGAATGGAACTCATGGGTTTGCCTTTTCTTCAGGGTTGTCTGCTATTGATTGTGTACTACGTTTATTAAAACCAGGTGATGAGATTATTACAGGAGATGATTTGTATGGTGGAACGTATCGAATGTTTACCAGACTGTTTCAAAAATATGATTTAAAGTTTAAATTTGTTGATGTAGGTGAAGTTACTAATGTAGTTGATGAGGTTTCTGATGCAACAAAGTTAATTTGGTTAGAAACGCCTACCAATCCATTAATGAAAATAGTTGATGTTGTAGGAGTAACTAATGCTGTAAAAAATAAAAACCCTGATATTTTAGTTGCTGTTGATAATACATTTGCAACCCCTTATTTACAACGTCCATTAGATTTAGGAGTAGATATTGTTATGCATTCAGCTACTAAATATCTAGGAGGTCATTCAGATTTAGTAATGGGAGCTCTAATGGTAAAAGATGAAAAGTTAGCTAAAGAGTTACACTTTATACAATTCGCAGCTGGGGCGATAGCTGGCCCTATGGATTCCTTTTTAGCATTACGAGGCATAAAAACATTACATTTACGTATGCAACGCCATTGCGAAAATGGAATGGCTGTAGCTAAATTTTTGAAAGAGCATAACAAAGTAAGTAAGGTATATTACCCAGGTTTAGAAAGTCATCCTAATCATGAAATTGCTAAGAATCAAATGGATGATTTTGGCGGGATGGTTTCTTTTCGTTTGAAGGATGAAAGTAAAAAAGCAACGTTTAAATTTTTAGAGAGCACTAAGTTATTTACGTTAGCAGAATCTTTAGGAGGAGTAGAGAGTTTAGTGAATCATCCAACTACAATGACTCATGCTTCAATTCCAGAAGAAGAAAGATTAAAAATAGGAATTACTGAGTCTTTAATTAGATTAAGTGTTGGTGTTGAAGATATAGATGATCTATTAGATGATTTGTCACAAGCTTTAAAGCAGTAAGAAATATTTTAAATTTACTTTTAAAAGAATCTTTTATAGGTTTTTATCAGAATTATAAAAAAAGAAAAGCACTACAATGTAGTGCTTTTCAATTTAATTATCATTGTTGATTAATCCCCCAATTATCAAAATGATTCCCCTTGTATATTACACTGCAAATATGAGATTAAAAAATAATTTAATATAGGCTTAATGTATAGTTTGCATATCTTCATGTATAATTTGCATATAATTTGTTATGAGATGTATTATTTATGATGTGAGGGCACTAAAATGAGGTTTTTTCAATTTTAATTTTAGCTTTTTAAAGGTTACATTTGATACAAATACTATAATATGATAAGAGCAGTTATTGTAGATGATGAGCCTAAGGCAATTCAAGGTCTTACCTGGGAATTGTCTAATTTTAATAATGACTTAGAAATTATTAAAACTTTTACTGAGGCTGATAAAGCAATTGAATATATCAATTCAAATGTTCTTGATTGTTTATTTTTAGATATTGAAATGCCAACTATGGATGGTTTTCAATTGTTAGAAAAACTAGAGAGAAAAGATTTTGCGGTTGTAATAACAACTGCTTATAATGAGTATGCTATAAAAGCATTAAAAAACCAAGCAATTGATTACTTGTTAAAGCCTGTTGATTCTGATGACTTGGAAGAAACATTAAGTCGAATAAAAAATTACTATTCTAAAACTAGTAGTACAAGTAAGTTTGATAAAATATTATCAAGTTTTAATGAGAAGTTTAATAGACGTAAAATTACAATTAATACCGATGGAAAGCTTGTTTTTTTAGAGGAATCAGAAATTTTGTTTGTTGAATCTGATGGAAACTATTGTTCAATACATACAATAAATAATAAAAAAATAGTAATAACTAAAAAATTAAAAGAAGTTAATATCTTGTTGCCTGACGATCATTTTTTTAGAATTCATAATTCTTTTATTATCAACCTTAATAAGATAAAAGAGTTTTTAAAATCAGATGGCTATGTTATTTTAGAAAACAATCATAAAATACCTGTTTCAAGGCAGAAAAAATCAGATTTTTTAGACAAATTTTAAAATTTAATGAAACTCTTTCCCTTATATATTTTCTTTTTTTGTATAAACTTCAGTGGATATTCTCAAGATCAACCTGTTGAGAGTGAAACTATGATTAAAGCTTTTTTTAAAGAAGACTTTAACGACTATTTTCAAGTACAGCATTATTTTAATAAGACGCAGTTTGGAAAAGGTGAAATAGATTTCCTATTAGAAAAAAGTAAGGGGAGTAAAAATATTCTAGGAAAAATTTATTCTTATACCTTATTAGGTAGGTATTATAGAAATAAAACAACCTATGAAAAAGCAATTGAAAATTATTTAAATGCGCTTAATTTATCAAGAGAGTTTAAAAAGGTAAATGCAGAAATTGTTGTATTAAATCAAATAGGGGTTGTTTATCGAAGACAAGATAAAATAAGAAGTGCTTTAAACTATCATCAATTTGCTCTTGAGTTAGTAAATAAAATACCCAATCCTACCAAAGACATAAAAATAAGTAAAAGTGTATGTGAAAATAGTATTGGTAATATATATTTAAAACTGAAGCAATATAAATTAGCGCTAGAAAAATTTGAAAAAGCAATTGTAACCCAACAAGAGTTACAAGATAAAAGAGGACTAGCAATTAATCACCAAAATATTGGATTTGCATACCAAAATTTAGAAAAATTAGACAGTGCATTGGTTAATTATAATAAGTCGTTACAATACAATTTAGAAAATAAATCTAGAATAGGTAAGGTTATATGTCATAATAGTATTAGTAATGTTTTAATTTTAAAAGGTGAATATAAAAAGGCTTTAAAATATATTGAAGAAGTAAAAGTTTTATCTGAACAAATAGGAAACAAATTTTACATATCTAGAATTTACAACACTCTTGGTTATTGTCAAATAAAATTAGGGAAACTTGATGAAGGTAAAAATAATGTAAACAAGTCTTTAAGTATTTCGTTAAAGCATGGTATTCCTACTAATACAAATAAATCATATGAATATTTATCAGAAATTTATAGGTTAAAGAGAGATTTTGAGAAAGCGTATGTTTTTTATAAAAAATCTATTGTAGGAACTCATAAAACATTTAATGATAGGAATATTCTTTATGTGAATAACTTGATTAATAAGTATGATAATGAAGTAAAAAATAATAAAATAAAAAGTTTAGCGAAAGAAAATGAGATTACTAAATTAAAGCTTACTCGAAATAGAAATATTTTAATAATAGCTTTAGTTTCAATTGCTTTATTTGGTGTTTTACTGTATGCTATCTATGGCCAACGTTTGTTAAGTAATGATAAAAAAATACTGGTGCTAGAGCAAGAAGCACTACAAAATCAAATGAATCCTCATTTTGTGTTCAATGCGCTTAATTCGATAAAACTTTATATTATAAATAATGAACAGAAAAATGCAGTTTATTACCTGAATAAATTCTCAAAACTAATTAGAAGTATTTTAGAATCATCAAAAACAAAAGAAGTTCCTCTAAGTGATGAGTTAAAAACAATGAACCTATATATGAGTATTGAAAATATTAGGTTTTCAAATGAAATTGTTTATCATGAAAATATTGATGAAGGAATAAATTTAGACAAAGTAAAAGTACCTCCTTTAATTTTACAACCGTTTTTAGAAAACGCAATATGGCATGGTTTGTCTTCAAAAAAAGGAATAAAAAAAGTAAGCTTATCTGTACTTAAAGTATCCAATGATTTTATACAAATTGATATATCAGATAATGGGATAGGGAGAGAGGAAGCTTTAAGAATAAAAAAGAACAAATCACTTAAAAGAAAGTCAATAGGTATTGAGTTAACAAAACAACGGTTGCAAAACTTTACAGATGAGTTTAAGAATTGTTATTCATTAGTTTATACTGATTTAACTGATAAAAATAATTCTCCAGCTGGGACAAAAGTATCATTGAAAATACCACTTAGTTAAAAATCAAAAGATAACTGTATCCAAACTGGATCTTTTTTATCAGTATCTAAGTTACTAAATGATATACCTAACAGCCTAACAGATTCTTTTAATTCCTCTTGATATAAGAGCTCTTTAATAATAGGCATAAAGTCTTTTTTTAAATGAATATACTCAGAAACAGTTTTACTTCTTGTTTGTTGAGTAAAATTACTATATTTAATTTTTAAGGTTAATGTTTTTCCTTTGGTTTTAGAATGAAGCATTCTTTTTTCTAACTCTTCTGCTATTGCATCAAGCCGTTCTATCATGTATATTTCTGAAGAAATATTTTCATTAAAAGTTCTTTCAGCAGCTATAGATTTACGAATTCTGTTAGGTTTTACTTTGCTGTTCTGCATACCTCTTACTATGTTATAGTAGTGTAAGCCAGATTTCCCAAAAAGTTTAATGAGTTCTTCTAAGTTTTTTCTCTTTAAATCTAAACCAGTAAATATCCCTAAGTTATGCATCTTAGCTGCGGTTACCTTTCCAACGCCATAAAACTTATTTACAGGGAGTTTTTCTAAGAAGTCAATAACTTCATTAGGTTTAATTGTTTTTTGTCCGTTAGGCTTGTTAATATCAGAAGCTACTTTGGCTATAAATTTATTAATAGAAATACCTGCAGAAGCACGTAATTCTAATTCTTCCCAGATACGTTGACGAATTTCTTGTGCAATTAAACTAGCTGACGAAATACCTTTTTTATTTTCAGTGACATCTAAATAGGCCTCATCTAAAGATAAAGGCTCAACCAAATCAGTATAGTCATAAAAAATAGCTCTTATTTTCGATGATATTTCTTTGTAACGACTATATCTTGGTTTTACAAAAATTAAATGCGGACATTTTTGTTTTGCTAAAGCGCCACTCATTGCTGATCGTACGCCAAATACTCTGGCTTCATAACTAGCAGCAGATACAACACCTCTAATTTCATTACCTCCAACAGCAACAGGTTTACCCAGTAAATCGGGATTGTCAAGCTGCTCTACAGAAGCATAAAATGCATCCATATCAACATGAATTATTTTTTTATATGGAGGTTGTAAGTCTATACAGTAAAAATATAAAAACTCCCAAAGAAAGTTAACTTTCTTTGGGAGTTTTTATAGGAGTATTATGGTAACTTATTTAAAAATTGACCTAAAAATATCATTTCCGTTTGCAAATAGTAATAATGCTAGTAAAAATACAAAACCTATTACCTGTGCATATTCTAAGAATTTATCACTTGGTTTTTTACCAGTAATCATTTCCCATAAGGTAAATACTACATGACCACCATCTAATGCTGGAATAGGTAATAAATTCATAAAACCTAACATGATTGATAAGAAAGCTGTAATATTCCAAAATGCTTGCCAACTCCATGTTACAGGAAAGATATCCATTATCGATTTAAAACCACCTAAGCCTTTCCAAGCTCCAGTACTAGGGTTTACTATTTTTTTCATTTGCTTGATGTAGTTTGTTAAGGTACTCCAAGCTTTATTTGTTCCTGCAGGAATTGCTTCAGTAAATGTATAAGATTTACTCGCTAATTTGTAGTATCCTAATTTTTCTAAATTAGACATAGAAACACTAGTCCACATTACACCTAAATTCCCATGATTTGATACTTTAACAGGAACATTTTTAGTTTCTTCACCTCTTTTTAAAGTGATCGATATATCTTGACCTTTTAAGTTTTTTAGTATAGGTTTAGCTTCGTCATAATAAGTAATAGAAGTACCATTAATGGCTGTGATTATATCTTTTGGTAAAATATCAACCCCAGCATTTAAAGAGTCTTTTTGAACTTTAGCAATAACAAATGGATATCTAACAGCTAAAAAAGGTCCAGCATCTTTTCCTCTATCAACTAATTTAGAAATAAAATCTGTAGGGATTTTTTTCTCTATTGTTTCTCCGTTACGTTCAACAGTATATGTATTTCCATTAATAAATTGTATTGTTAGTTCTCTAAATTTATTAACTTTTTCACCATCAATTGACAATACTTTATCTCCAGTTTGCAATCCTAAATCGGCAGCTAGTTGGTCTTGAACCCAAACACCATCTTTTACGCTGTCATTAGGTAAAAATTTCTCACCATATCCCCACATTAGGCATATATATATTAAAATACCCAACACAAAATTAACAACCACACCACCTAACATAATAATTAAACGTTGCCATGCTGGTTTTGATCTAAATTCCCATGGTTTAGGTTCTTCTTTTAACTGCTCAGTATCCATACTCTCATCAATCATTCCAGCAATTTTTACATAACCACCTAAAGGAATCCATCCAATACCATAAACAGTTTCACCAATTTTCTTTTTAAATAAAGAAAACTTGTAATCAAAAAATAAGTAGAACTTTTCTACTTTGGTTTTAAATAGTTTGGCTGGTATAAAATGGCCTAACTCATGAAGAACAATTAAAAGCGATAAGCTTAAAATAAATTGTGATGCTTTTATTAAAATTTCCATAAATGGGTTTATTTCTAAAATTTAAAATTTGACAAATGTACGTTTTTAAAAAGAGTTCTAAAAGTTTGCAATAGGAGGGATTCATTGATTTAACAAACTTTTTGTAGTATGAATATAGAATACTTGTTTTTAGTCGTATTTTTGTATAAAATTTCAGAAGAATGGACTTAAAATTCTTTAAAAAATCGAAAAGCACATTAATTTTTTTACTTGTTTTTTCAGCAATAGCACTTCCTGTTTTTTATCATTTAGTAAAAGTAGATAAGAAATTACCAATTTATAATCCAGTTGATATAAATCCGAAGTTAGTAGACGCCTCTGTTAGAAATAAATCTAAAAATCATACAGTTGGAGATTTTTCTTTAATAAATCAAAATGGAGAAACAATTACTCAAGAGAATTATAAAAATAAAATTTATGTAGCTGATTTCTTTTTTACCCGTTGCCAAACTATTTGTATAATAATGGCTTTAAATATGACTGAATTACAAAGTCATTTTAAAGATGATAAAGAAGTCTTGTTTTTATCACATTCGGTAACACCAGTTATGGACAGTGTTCCTGTTTTAAGAGCGTATGCTAATAAAAAAGGGGTTATTGATGGGAAGTGGAATGTAACTACAGGAGAAAAAAAAGAAATTTATAACTTAGCTCGTAAACATTACTTTGCTGTATTAGATGAAGGTAATGGTGATGAGAATGACTGGGTTCATACCGAGAATTTTGTGTTAATAGATAAGGAACGTCGTATTCGTGGTATTTATGATGGTACCAAGAAAGAGAATATGCAAAAAATTATTAACGATATCAGCTTACTAAAAGAAGAGTATAAAAAATAGATTGTTATTTTTTATTCCCTTCTTCATCAAAATTCTTATTAATTTCTTGTTCTGTTTTTATTACAGAAACTGCTAACGATAATAACATAATAGCCATAGGTTGCCAGCTTATTTTAGCATTAATAGAAACAAGTAACAAAGAAGCTATTAAAGAAATAGTGGCATATATTAAAAATTGTTTGGTAAAAAAGGCATTAGCAAAATTCCAAACAGCTTCATTTTTCATTGTTTTATTAGTACGGTACCCATAAAAAGAATTTATCTTTTTAGGAGGAAAAAAATAAAAGACAATACTAAATATAAATAGTAATCCATTAATTGATAATACGTAGTAGTAAGGATTCATGTATTAGTTTTTTATAGATGAAATTATATTTTTCAAAAATACATTAATATCTGCGTTTTTAGTCAATCCCATTCTAACAATTACTAATTCTTGATCAGGTAAAATAAATACATTTTGTCCTTTATATCCGTTAAAAGAATACATGTTTGTAGGAGCATCAGGATATCTTTTAGCTGTGTTTAACCATATTTGAGCACCGTAACCACCTTCTTTTTTTATATTAGAGGTAGGTGTTGGTGTGGTTGCATAGGTAACCCAATCCTTATCAAATAAATTTTTACCATTCCAATGCCCATTATGTAAATACAATAATCCAAATTTAGCCCAATCTCTTGGGGTAGCCCAAGCATAAGAAGAACCAATATAATTCCCTCTCATGTCAGCTTCTAAAATCATAGAATTCATTCCTATTTTATCAATTAAAGCACTATACCAAAAATCTAAATATTCTTGATGTGAAGAAAATTGACTACGTAAAATACCAGATAGTAAATTTGTGGTTCCAGAGGAGTAATTCCAAGTTTCATTTGGTTTACCAACTAATGGTTTGTTTATTTGGGTTTTAGTAACATCTTTTTCTAAAAATAACATTTTTGTTACATCAGAAATTGTATTGTAATCTTCCAACCATTCTAATCCTGAATTCATTTGAAGCAGGTTATGTATGGTTATGTTTTTACGATCATCATTTTGCCATTCTTTTATAGGAGCTTTATCCATGACATTAATTCCACCTTTACATTGTAAAATTCCAAACAAGGTTGAGGTTATACTTTTTGTCATAGACCAACCCAATAACTTTGAATCTTTAGTAAAACCTTTATCGTATTTTTCTGAAATAATTTTATCCTTGTAAAGAACAACTACAGCTCTAGTTTTATTGGTTTCATTAAATATAGAGCTAACAGTATTATGTAGCTTATTGTAGTCAATATTTGCAAAAACCGAATCCTTTTGAGGTGCGTTTCCATAAGGGTATGGAGTTAAGTTATCTGAAGTTTCTCTATTAGGTGTTAAATACGGTGCAGAGGTGTCAAAATCGTCAGTAATTAAAACAGCTCCTAACCCTTTTCTGTATATAGCTTTTCTTTTTAATAAGCCAAAAGCAGAACCTGTTGCTGATTTTTCTTCTAAATTAATTTTATCTGAAGTTAAATTAATTGGAGAAAAATTATTGTCTGTACTATCAGTAAAAGCTAAATTTCGGCCTGCAACAAAAACTGAAGAAGCGGTGTTTTTTGCTGAATACCCTGCTAATATGTTTAACTTAGAGTAATTATAAAAAACTACAGCTATTACTATAACTAAAATAATAAGAAGTATTCTTTTTAGGAGTTTCATTATCAATGTTTTTTAGCAAATGTAATAATTTAATTGATTGTTCTCATTTTTAAAAACCAAGTATTACCTTTGTTTTAAATTAGATGATAATATGTTTAGTATAGAAAAAATTCGAGCAGATTTTCCTATTCTTAATCGTGAGGTTCATGGAAAGCCATTAGTATATTTTGACAATGGTGCTACTTCACAAACTCCACAAATAGTTATAGATGCAATTGTTGATTATTATTCTAATTACAATGCAAATATTCATAGAGGAGTTCATACTTTAAGTCAAGAAGCTACTGATAAGTATGAAGAGGCACGTCTTAAAATTCAAAAGCACTTTAATGCTAAACATTCTTATGAGATAATTTTAACAGCTGGAACAACACATAGTGTAAATATTGTTGCATCTGGATTTGCTTCATTACTAAAAGAAGGAGATGAAATAATTGTTTCATCTTTAGAGCATCACTCTAATATTGTTCCGTGGCAAATGCTATGTGAAAAAACAGGAGCAGTTTTAAAAGTAATCCCTATGGCTGAAGATGGTTCATTAGAAATGGAAGCTTATCATGAGCTATTAAATTCTAAAACAAAATTGGTGTTTTGTAATCATGTTTCTAATGCTTTGGGTACCATTAATCCAATTAAAGAAATGATTCATGCCGCTCATAAATTTGGTGCTTATGTTTTGATTGATGGTGCACAAGCTTGTCCTCATATTAGGCCAGATGTTCAAGAGTTGGATGTTGATTTTTATGTAGCTTCTGCTCATAAAATGTGTGGACCTACTGGTGTTGGACTTTTGTATGGAAAAGAAGAGCTATTGAATAAATTACCACCTTATCAAGGAGGAGGAGAGATGATTGAAACAGTAACTTTTGAAAAAACCACGTATGCAGGTTTACCTCATAAATTTGAAGCAGGGACTCCAAATATTTGTGGAGGTATTGCTTTTGGAGTTGCTATAGATTATATGAATTCAATAGGTTTTGATGCCATTGCTAAACAAGAAAACGAATTGTTAGCTTATGGAACTCAAGAGTTAGAAAAAATAGATGGATTAAAAATATATGGAACTACCAATAAAGCATCTGTTATTTCATTTAATATAGAAGGAGTTCACCCGTATGATATTGGATCTATTTTGGATAAATTAGGGGTGGCAGTTAGAACTGGGCATCATTGTGCTCAACCTATAATGAATTTTTATTGTATTCCTGGAACAATAAGAGCTTCTTTCTCTTTTTACAATACAAAAGAAGAAATTGATATTTTGGTGAATGCTGTTAAAAAAGCAAAAATGATGTTGTCTTAACTAATTGATTTAGATAAGGTTTGTTTGAAATCAAAAAATGATATAAATAAAAAAGCAATGTAAATTACATTGCTTTTTTATTTTTTGTTATAAGTTTTTATTAATCTCTTGACATGAAAATTTGCAATACATACCAAAATAAAAGCATCAAAGAAGCAAATAATCCCATTGCAGCAGGAATATAATCTTCATTAGAAAATTTATGAACTAAGTTTGATGTTTGATATAATATTGAACCACCAGCTAATACACACATTCCTACAGAGAACCATAATCCAAGGTTAAATCCAAATAACATACCAGCTATCATTAAACCAATAGCAATAAAAAAGCCAATAGATAATCCTGCACTAATAAAAGAAAAATCCTTTTTTGTAATAAAAACAATAGAAGAAATACCAGCAAACAACCCTAATGTTACTATAGCCGCTTGTTTTAATAAGTCAAAATTGTTAGTATAAGAAATTGCAATATAAATAAGCGGAATAAATATAAAAGCTTGAGCAAAAGTATAACCTGCATATGCTAAATATTGTAAATTTTTATCTGTAGTTTTTAAAGCAGTACTTTCAGCATAGTTTGTAATAAGCATAAAACCACCTAATAAAAGTAACCATTTATACCCTTGAGTCATAGATAACGTAAACTCTACAATGGTAGCGTTTTGTAGTAATAAGTATTCGAATAAAACAAAAAGTAATACACCACCAGCTACATGCGCATAGGTCTTTTTGTAAAAAGCGATTCTTTCTGCTCCTGATAATTGAGATACTAATACTTTGTTGTTGAATGAATTTTCCATAAATATTTAATTTTCTGTAAAGATATTTATAAATAACTAATACTAAAAAGTTAGTTTATTATTTGTTATTTTTAATGTTTAAAATGCAACATAATTGCATTAATTTGTTTAATTTTTTAATTATTTAAGTGATTATTTGACGTTTTTTCAATCTTTTTTGATTTTAACGTTTGGTTTTATGAATTTGTTAAAAGGAGCTCAGTAGTGATATTTAAAAGGGTTCTTATACATTTTTGTTGTTAAAAAAAAGTGTTTTTATTATTAAAAAAAGATTATATCTTGCAAATCGTTAAGAAAACCCTTCTAATTTTATCTTTTCGGTAATAAGTTAACATTTCTTTAACCTTTTAGGTTTTATAGATGGTTTTTTGACAAACAGTATATAATTAATTTTAATTTATTAACATGAGAAAAATTTTTTTAACAATGGCAGTAGCAACTGCTGTTCTAATGGGGTGTCAAGATGAGTCAAAGAATGACGAAGTTTTAGGTCAAGAAGTGCCGGTTGACATGAGTGATTTCTATGTTCAAACTGATGAAGTTCAACATAGAGGGGGGAATGATCAATGTCATTCAATGAAAGTTCTAAACAGACAGCTTAAAGAAAACCCAAAGCTTTACAAAAAAATGTACGATGTTGAGTACGCTACAAGAAAGTTAATCGCTGGTAAGAAAGGTGGTAACGGTGGTGGAAATGGAAACGGCGGCGGTGGTACCGGTGGCGGTGGCGGTGGAACTACACCTGACAACTTAGGTGTTATCAATATTCCTGTTTATGTACATGTTGTGTATAGTAACTCAAACGAAAATATTAGTAATACTCAAATAGCTTCTCAAATGAGTGTGCTTAATGATGATTTTAGAAAGACTAATTCTGATGCTAGTAATACTCCTTCAGAATTTGCAGGGGTTGCTGCTGATTCAGAATTTACTTTCTCATTAGCAGGTACGTTTAGATATTCTAATTCTAGAACTTCTTGGGGAACTAATGATGCTGTAAAGTCAGCTTATCCTCCTGTAACACCAGAAACTCACTTAAATATTTGGGTATGTAATATTGGTGGTGGAATTTTAGGTTATGCACAATTTCCTGGAGGAAACTCTTCTACTGATGGTGTTGTTTGTGCACCACAATATTTTGGTACAACAGGTTATGTTTCTTCTCCATTTGATGGTGGTAGAACTATGACACATGAAGTAGGTCATTATTTAAACTTACGTCATATATGGGGAGATGGTAGATGTCGTCAAGATGATTTCGTTGCTGATACTCCTTCTTCTGATGCTCCTAACTATGGATGTCCATCATATCCAACTGTAAACTGTCGTTCAAATGATATGACAATGAACTATATGGATTATACGGATGATGCATGTATGAGTTTGTTTACAGAAGGTCAAAAATCAAGAATGAGAGCTATCTTTCAATCTGGTGGAGCTAGAGCTTCAATGATCAACTAAAAATATATAAGCGCTATGAAAATAGCGCTTTTTTTATATCCCTTCTTTAATAATTCTTATTAAGTTTCCCTCTTGTCTTAATTATTAAGTAATCATTAAAGTATTAGTGCTTTTTAAACTCTTAACTAATATTAATTAAAATTTAAAATTTTAAAAGATGAAAAAACTTATTTTATCTCTAGCAGTAGTTGCTAGTGTTTTAATTGGATGTGAAACCAATGAGCAAAACCCTATTGAAAGCGAATTTACTGAGACAACTTCATTGCAAAAAGCAGAAAAGCAATGTTTTACAATGGATGTTTTAGGTAAAAACATGAATAATGATCCTTCTTTAAAAGGTAAAATGGAAGCTGTTGAAAGTTTTACTAATGAATATGTTTCTAAAGTAAAAAAAGGTGAGTTTTCTCAAAGATTAGTAAATGGAAAAATTCAAATACCAGTGGTGTTTCACGTAATCTATAAGCGTTCTAGTGAAAACGTGTCATTGGCAGTATTGCAAGATCAAATAACAGCAATGAATGAAGATTTTAACCTTCAAAATCCAAACAGAGGATCTTTACCAGCTGAATTTGCAGGTGTTGAAGCGAATGTTGAAGTTGATTTTGTAATTGAAAGTGTAATTAGAGTTCAAAATAAAAAGAAAAGACGTTGGAGACCAGATGATTCTATGAAATTTGCTTCTTCAGGAGGTAGTGATGTAGTTAATCCACAAGAATTTTTAAATATTTGGATAGTTAATTATATGCCATATCAAACAGGTCAAATTTTAGGATATGCACAATTTCCAGGAGGTAGCTGGTCTACTGATGGAGTTGTTTTAGCTGCTCCTTTTGTTGGAAGAAACCAAAGAACAGCAACTCATGAGGTTGGACACTGGTTAAACTTACGTCATATTTGGGGCGATGGAGGATGTGGTGCTAGTGATTTTGTTGCTGATACACCAGATGCAGATGGTCCAAGTAGAGGTTGTCCTTCTTATCCTACAAATGAGTGTGGTAGTAATAATATGACAATGAATTTCATGGACTATTCTGATGATAATTGTATGTACATGTTTACGCAAGGTCAAAAAACAAGAATGGATGCAGTTTTTGCTCCAGGAGGATTTAGAGCTACTATGGCTGACTAATAAAAATATTTATTTTATTAAAAAGGTGTCTTTTTAGGCACCTTTTTTTATATTTATCACAAAATAAAAGGAACATGAAGTATTTATTAAAAATAACATCAATCATATTTTTTATGGCGATGAATAGTTTTGCACAAGAAAAAGTAAATGATTTTACTGAAATTACTTACGAAGCAAGAACAAGAGGAAGTGAGCATGTTATTAAAGTAACTCAAAATAGTGTATACTTTAAAAACAATCAAGAAACAAAAGAAGTTCCTTTATCTAAAGTAAATAGAGATAAGCTTGTTCAGATGTTAAGTGATTTATCACTTAAGAATATAAACTCATTAAAGGCACCTAGTAATAAAAGAGCTACAGATCGTGTTTTGCATGCTAATTTAGCTGTAAAAACTGGAGGAGCATCATACAAATCTTCAACATTTGATGAAGGGTATCCACCTAATGAATTAAAAAAAATAGTAAAACTGCTTTTTAGTTTGAATAAAGCAGAATAAAAAAAACCGAGCAAATTGCTCGGTTTTTTTATGATTAAAATTTTAACGTGGCTCCAAGTAAAAAGTTTGTGCCAGCTTGTGGGAAATAATATGGAGTTGTTCCCCACATGTATCCATTAGAGCTATATTCTGTATCGAAAATGTTATTAATCAATCCTGATATAACAATATTTTTGAATATAGAAGTTGTATTTATAGTATAATTAATATTCAAGTCATTCACAAAATAACCATCTAACTTTGAGTCTTTAAACTCATTGTTGCTCATAAATTGAGAGCTTACGTATTTAGATAAAAAAGCTATGTTTAAATTTTGAATAGGTTGCACATTAATAGCATTACCAGCAATAAATTCAGGAGAATATGAAATACTAGTATTCCCTAAGTTATTTAAAATTGTTCCTGTAGTTTCTTTGAAATCAACATTTCTGTTTTTACTAATTGTAAAATTAGGGGTAACGTTTAGATAATCAGTTATTTTTATAGAAGCATCAACTTCTAATCCTAAACGATAGCTTTCACCAATATTAGCTCTAATAAAAGATCCTACGTTGTCAATTTCACCAGTTAACGCTAATTGGTCAGTATACGCCATATAGTAAACATTTGTATTAACTTTAATGTTACCTGAGTTAAAACGCCATCCTAATTCATAATCATCTAACTTTTCAGGTTTTGGATTCCCATTTTCGTAATCTGTTCTGTTAGGTTCTCTTTGTGCACGTGCAAATGAAAAATATAAGCTGTTATTATCATTGAATTTAAAATTGAACCCTGCTTTAGGATTGAAAAAATTAAATGTATCGTTTACTAAGTTAGGCTGTACTCCGTTAGCTTTATAGTTCACGTTTCTGTTTTGAAGATCAACAAATAAAGATAATTGATCACTCATTTTATAAGTAGCTTTTACAAAAAGGTTAAAATCTTCTTTATTTCCATAGTTATCATAATAGCGATTTCTTATTTCACTTGATGATGCATAGCGAGCCCAAATAACTTCACCAAAATGATCTCCTTTATATTGATTCCATGCACCTCCAAAAAGAATATCTAAATAATCATTTTTGTAATTTAAATTATAGGTAATTCCGTAGAAGTCATTTCTTAACCATTTTCTTCTTACTAAATCAGTAGAGTTAATAGTTTGCCCTCCAATAGTAATAGGTGTTAGGTTATAACTTGAAAAACTTGCACCTTGCTTATATTGCTCGTAAAAACCTCTTCCAAAAGTATAATGCAACGCAATATTTGATGATAAATTTTCATTATATTTTTGATTCCAGTGTAATTGAGCATGATCTTGTTTATAATTATCAACCTCATTGTCATAATATCCTATTACATTCCAGTTAGTATCATATAAAGCACCTGCAGAATTAAAAGTTTTGTTAGTTTTTAAAGTAGCTGCATCAACACCATTCCATGATTGATATGTAATTTCATGACCTCCAAAAACAAGTCCTTTAATTAACGTATTATCATCAACATAACTTCCTTGTAAGAAATAAGATTTTAAATTTGAAGAAGCTCTATCAATAAATCCATCAGATCTAACTCTAGAAATACGTCCTGTAAACTTAACATGGTCATTTAATTTTCCAGTACCAGCTTTTGCAGTGTATTTTTGTGTGTTAAATGAACCAAATGAAGTAGCTATTTCACCATAAGCTTCATCAGAGTCACTATCAGTTAGTACGTTTAAGCTAGCACCAAATGCACCAGCACCGTTCGTTGATGTACCTACTCCTCTTTGTAATTGAATACTTTGTGTAGATGATGAAAAGTCAGGCATGTTAACCCAAAAAGTTCCTTGGCTTTCGCTATCATTATAAGGAATACCATTAATAGTAACATTTACACGTGTTGCATCTGAACCACGCACACGAATACCTGTGTAACCAATTCCAGCACCAGCATCTGAAGTAGTTACTACAGAAGGTAAGTAATTCATTAAGATAGGAATATCTTGTCCTAAATTACGTTTAGCAATCTCTTTTTTTGATAAATTAGAGTGAGTAACAGGAGCGTCTGCTTTTACACGTACTGCTGATACTAAAACTTCATCTAAAAGATCAGTGTCTGAGTTTAATTGAAAAATAAAATTTTCGTTACTTGTTAACGTAACGTTCTGTATTAATGTTTTAAAACCAACATAAGACACTTCAATAGAGTGAGTACCTTTTGCTAATTTTAATTTAAAACCACCTTCAAAATCAGTAATTGTTCCTTTTTTGATAGATTTTACAACAACAGTTGCTCCTTCTAAGCCCTTTTGTTTACTATCAACTACTTTACCTGATAAAATAAAAGATTGTGCATTTGCAGTTAAGGTTGCAAATAATACCATTAAAAAAGCTACTCTCTTCACTTGTTTAATAAAAGACATCGGTCTCATTTTTTTGTTAAAATAAAATGGAATAAAAAGAGGTAATTATTCTATGGTTTGTTATTGAATAATTAGTTGCCATTTTATAACATTGATGAAGTGTAATTTTCTTTACCAATAATTAGTATCGTAATTTTTTAATTACTTGTTTATGACATTCATTTTCCTAAACAGCATTACCTGTTCTAGGTTCAATGGGTATGATCTCAGCCTAATTTTAATTTTTAAGGCACCCCTTTATGAGAACGGCACAAATGTATGACGGATTTTTGAATTAGAAATGATTAAAAAGAATTATTAGGTCAAGATTTAATTTGATACTTTAGTAGTCGTAATCTATTTTTATTTATGAATAAACCATTTAAAATAAACGTTAATGAATTATATGATTTTAACTTTAATGAGAATGAAATAAACTCATTAGATATTGTTGAAAAATCAAATAAAAGTTATCACGTTATAGAGAATAATCAAACTTTTGAAGCAGCGCTTCTTAAGAGTGATTTTAATAAGAAAAAGTACTCAATTCAAATTAATGGAAATGTGTACGAAATAAAAGTTTCTGATGAGTTAGATATATTAATTAATGAGTTAGGAATGGAAGCCTCTTTAGAAAAGAAAGAGAATGATGTTAAGGCTCCAATGCCAGGACTTATTGTTTCTATTGATGTAGTTGTAGGCCAGGAAGTAAAAGAAAATGAAGGTATTTTGGTACTTGAAGCTATGAAAATGGAAAATACATTATTAGCTCCACGAGACGGGATTATTAAATCGATAGACATTAAAGTTGGAGATAAAGTAGAAAAAAATACAGTTTTAATTGAAATGGAAGCGTAAAATGAGGAAGATATTAGTTGCAAATAGAGGTGAAATTGCGTTAAGAGTAATGCGTTCAGCTAAAAAAATGGGAATTAAAACTGTAGCTGTTTTTTCAGAAGCAGATAGAAAATCACCACATGTTAAGTTTGCTGATGAAGCAGTTTGTATAGGACCAGCACCCTCTAATGAATCGTATTTGTTAGGAGATAAAATTATTGCAGTTGCTAAAGAATTAGGTGTAGATGGAATTCATCCTGGATATGGTTTTTTAAGCGAAAATGCCGCATTTGGCGAGGCTGTAGCAGCAAGTGGAATTACTTTTATTGGTCCAAAATCAAAAGCTATAAAAGTAATGGGTAGTAAGTTAGCAGCTAAGGAAGCTGTAAAAGCATATAATATTCCTATGGTACCAGGAATAGATGAAGCCGTTACCGATGTGTCTTATGCTGAAAAAGTAGCAAATGAAATAGGGTATCCAATTCTTATTAAAGCGTCTGCTGGAGGAGGAGGAAAAGGGATGCGTGTTGTTGAAAAACAAGCAGATATTAAAGAGCAAATGGAACGTGCAATATCTGAGGCAGTATCTTCTTTTGGTGATGGTTCAGTTTTTATTGAGAAATATGTGGGCTCTCCACGCCATATTGAAATACAAGTACTCGCAGATAGTCATGGGAATGTAGTACACTTATTTGAACGTGAATGTTCAGTTCAAAGACGTCATCAAAAAGTAGTTGAAGAAGCTCCTTCTAGTGTATTAACACCAGAAATTCGTCAAAAAATGGGAGATGCTGCAATAAAGGTAGCGAAGGCATGTGATTATTTAGGAGCTGGTACCGTTGAATTTTTGTTAGATGAAAACAAGAATTTCTATTTTTTAGAGATGAATACTCGTTTGCAAGTAGAGCATCCAGTAACAGAAATGATAACTGGAGTAGATTTGGTAGAAGAGCAAATAAAAATAGCTAGAGGAGAAGCACTGTCGTTTACTCAAGAAGATTTAAAAATTAAAGGACATGCATTGGAATTACGTATTTATGCAGAAGATCCGTTAGAAGGATTTAGTCCAAGTATTGGAATTTTGGAAAAGTATCAAGCACCAGTTGGAAAAAACATTCGTGTAGATGATGGTTTTGAAGAGGGTATGGAAATTCCTATTTATTATGACCCTATGATTTCAAAATTAATTACTTATGGTGAAACCCGTGAAGGAGCCATTGAGTTAATGAAAGAAGCCATTGTTAACTATAAAATAAAAGGAATAAAAACTACATTACCTTTTGGTAAGTTTGTTTGTGAGCATGATGCTTTTATTTCAGGTAATTTTGACACACATTTTGTGAAAAAGTTTTATACACCTGAAAGTTTAGAAAAAAACTTCAAGATTGAGGCTAAAATTGCAGCTAAAATAGCATTACAACAATATTTAAAAGAACAACAAATTTTAAAAGTACCAACTCGTGAAATCTAAAATAGAACAATTACAAGAAAAAATAGCAGAAGCAAAGTTAGGAGGAGGTCAAAAAAGAATCGCCCGTCAGCATCAAAAAGGAAAGCTTACTGCACGAGAACGAATACATTATTTATTAGATGAAGGTTCTTTTGAAGAAGTAGGTATTTTAGTAACACACCGAACTAAAGATTTTGGAATGGAAGATCAAAAGTTTTATGGAGATGGTGTAGTTACTGGATATGGTACAGTAAATGGACGTTTAATATATGTTTTTGCACAAGATTTTACTGTTTTTGGAGGGTCATTATCTGAAACTCATGCTGAAAAAATATGTAAAATAATGGATTTAGCTGTGAAAATAGGAGCTCCTTTAATCGGGTTAAATGATTCAGGAGGCGCACGTATTCAAGAAGGAGTTCGCTCATTAGGAGGATATGCAGATATTTTTTACAGAAACGTACAAGCTTCAGGAGTAATTCCTCAAATTTCAGCTATTATGGGACCCTGCGCAGGAGGAGCGGTTTATTCACCAGCGATGACTGATTTTACTGTTATGGTAGAGAATTCTAGTTACATGTTTGTTACAGGACCTAATGTTGTTAAAACTGTAACGAACGAAGAAGTAACGTCTGAAGAGTTGGGTGGAGCAAGTGCTCATTCAACAAAATCAGGAGTAACTCATTTAACAGCTGTTAATGATGTACAATGTTTAGAAGATGTCAAAACATTGTTGAGTTATATGCCACAAAACAATCAAGAAACGACTCAGAAAATTCCTTTTACGCTAGGAGATGAGTTTAGAGAAGAATTAGCGAGTATAGTTCCTGAGAATGCAAATAAACCGTATGATATGAAAGCGGTTATTAATGGAATTGCAGATGCTGACTCTTTTTTTGAAATACATAAAGATTATGCTGAAAATATTGTAGTTGGTTTTGCTCGTTTAGGTGGTAGAAGTATCGGAATTGTTGCAAATCAACCAATGAGTTTAGCTGGATGTTTAGATGTTAATAGTTCTAAAAAAGCAGCTCGATTTACGCGTTTTTGTGATTGTTTTAATATTCCTTTATTAGTGTTGGTTGATGTACCTGGGTTTTTACCAGGAACAGATCAAGAATGGAACGCAATTATTACAAACGGAGCAAAATTATTATATGCTTTAAGTGAAGCTACTGTTCCAAGAATTAGTGTGATTACTCGTAAGGCTTATGGAGGAGCTTATGATGTAATGAACTCTAAACATATTGGAGCTGATATGAATTTTGCTTGGCCTGCTGCTGAAATTGCTGTAATGGGAGCTAAAGGAGCAAGTGAAATTATCTTTAAAAAAGAAATTTCAGAAGCTGAAGATAAAGAAGCTAAATTGTTAGAGAAGGAAGCAGAATATGCTGAGTTATTCGCAAATCCTTATACAGCTGCTGAACGTGGATTTGTAGATGAAGTTATATTACCTGAAGAAACAAGAAGAAAGTTAATAAAAGCTTTTGCAATGTTAGAAGGTAAAAAAGTGGAAAGACCCAAAAGAAAACACGGGAATATTCCTTTGTAATAAATAGTACTTGCATGAGTTTATTTTAATAAACTCATGCAATATTATATTTTAGGTTTTTTACGTAATGCTTTTTTTAAAGAATTCTTCTTTTTAGTTTCTACCCTTTTTTTTATAGAGTTTTTAGTAGGTTTTGTAGGTCTTCTACTTTTAGGACGAATTAAATTGAGCTTAATTAATTCAATAAATCTTTTAATAGCTAATTCTTTATTTCGGTGTTGTGAACGAGTATCATCACAAAATAAAATAAGGAAATGATTTTTAGTTAATCGATGTGCTAAGTTTTTAGAAAGTAATTCTTTTTCTCTAGAAGAAAGTCCTATAGAATTTTTTATATCAAAAGATAGTTCAATTTTTGATGAAACTTTATTTACATGTTGTCCACCAGCACCAGAACTTCTTGTAGCTTTGAAGGTAAGCTCTCTAAATAACTCAGCAATATTCACTATTGTAAAGAAAAATTGTTAGAATCGATATTTTGATGCATAAAATGCATATCTAAATCAGTTAAACTATCAGAAAAAGAATATAAATTTTCTTTTTTAGAAAGTAAATTATCAATAATAGTTATTGCTTTTTTTAAACGAGTTTCTTTGTCTCCTTTTAATAAAACATAAGGTCTGTTGTATTTCTTTAATGTATTTTCAAAAGCTTTAAACATTTCTTCGCGTTCTTCGGGTTTATCACGTAAATCATCGGCTTCCCAAGGAGTGTCTATGTATGTTAGAAAGTAAATGTCATAGGTGTTAGATAGGGCAGCGCTGTCTAAAACAGGATCAACGAATCCTCCATAATATTCTTCAGAATATACTTTAGTTTCTAATAAATCAGTATCACAAATTAATACTTTGTCTGCTTTTTTAGCTAATTCATTTTCTAATTTTATTTGACCTTCAGCTATAGGAAGTATGTCTTCTTGTTCACAAGTTTTACGTTCGTTATTCCATTTGTCTTGCAAATATTCACGTGCAAATTCAGGTGTCCATACCGTATTGTAATGACGTGCTAATTGCCCAGAAAGTGTTGTTTTTCCAGTACTTTCTGGTCCAAATAATACAACCTTTACAAGGTTGATTTGTTGTTGTCTATATTTTTTTTCCATGCTATATAACCTAAAACTGCAATGAATATAAAAAAGAAATATTGTATACTAGTAAATGTAAAGCCTTTATACCAATATAAAGGAACGGATATTAGGTCTCCTATAATCCAATAAATCCAGTTCTCAATTTTTCTTCTAGCCATTAACCACATACCTACAAAGAATACTGCTGTTGTAACGGTATCAACATATGCAGTCCAGTTATTCCATTTGTCGAAATAAGTATACACAGCATACACAAAAATTAAGGTAGCAAAGAAAATAAGGATACTCACTTTCTTTTCTTTAGTGGTTGTTCTTGATATTGGTGTAACATGAGATGCATCAACTTTACGTGTCCATATATACCAACCATATACACTCATAGCAAAATAGTAACCATTTATCATCATATCACCAAGTAATCCCCATTTTAGTAATAAGTATACAAAAATGGAAGTACTAATCATTCCTGTTGGAAAAACCCAAATGTTATTCTTCTTAGAACACCAAACAGATAAGAAACCAAAAAAAACAGCTATAATTTCAAGAGAAATGTCAAGTGTAGAAGAGTTAGCGTATTGGCTAAAAAGAAAATCAAAAACTTGGTTCATAGTTACTACGGTCAGATTTTACAATTTTCATTAATAAGATTCCATTGTCTATGAGTTCAAACGAGTTTTTTAATTCGGAAGTAATTAACTGCATTACTTGATCATAATCTCCATAAACTTGAGTACTCAATGGATTTTCAAGTATAGTTAAACCAGATGCTCTTAGTTTTTTAATAAAGTTTATTATTGGTTCTTCAAATTCATTTTGAAGAGGGGTTAAAGTCAATTCAACAGATATTTTCATTGTTTAAATTTAAAAAAGTAAAGATAATCTATTGCTTGAATAAATTCTTCAATTCTTCTTTTGTTGTTTTTTTCATGTTTAATTGTATCTCTGAATTATCTAACTTTTCATTTAGTGTTATTTTATCATAATAAATTTGAGTTCTATAACTTCCAACTATAATAATGTAAGTTGTTCCACTTATTGGGATGTTTTCAAAAAGTATATCATTTTCGAATTTAGATTCGTGTATAAATGAATTTATGTTTTTATAAACTATATAGGAATCGAAGCCTGAGAATTTATTAGACTTATCATTTAACTTAAAATTAATTTTAGATGTATTTTTAACAAAGCGATCAATATTAATCCAGTTTGTATCATTTTGATTAAGAATAAAAAAGTCCTTAACTATTAAATCTTTGGAAAGATATTTTTCATAGGTTTCATGACCTATACTATTTAAATTTATTTTTTTGTAATAAGGTATTGAATCTTTATCAATAAGTGTTTCTATCCAAATTCCACCACCTCTATAAATTGAAAATAAGCGGTAATTCTGACTTGTAATTTTCCATTTTATATTCCCTGTATGATCTGATTCTGAAAGAAAAATAGTATTATTTTTTAATTTCCTTTTAGGAGGGTATACAATAATCTTTTCTCCTTTTCTAAGGTTTAACTTTTTACCATTAGAGGTAAACACTATTTTTAAAACTCCAGAAGTTTCTAAAAGTTCATTATCAGTTGTAAGTGTTTGTATATTTCTATATAATATTTCATTAAAATCATATAATTCGATTAACTCTAATTGAACTTTATCATTTTGTTTTAAGTTAAAGTAATCTCTCACGTATCTGATTTTTGTTCCATATTTACCTATAATTTCTTTAAATTCGATAGTATCTAAATCAAAAAACTGAGATTTTTCTGTGATAAAATCAGCTAAATGATTCTTAGGTATAAATGGTTTTTGATTTTCTTTTTTACAACTAGTAACAAAAAAAGGAAGAAGTAAAAATAAAAGGTAACGTAGTTTCATGGCAATTAGTTTTGATATTGTTTTCAATGGTTAATCAAAACCTATACCAAAACTAATACGCATAAACACAGGTGAAATCATCTATTTCTAAAAAATGAATATCATAATGTGAGGTTATACCTTCGTATAATATTTTACCAGTGGTTTGTTTATTACTGTTAAAAGGGAAGTCTTCAATGTAAATGTTTTCCAAGAACAATAATTTTTTCTTCCCGTAAATTTTATATAAACTTTCTTTGGCCCCCCAAACAATGGTAAGTTTACTTACTAAAGCATCGTGATTGGCAATTGATTTGTATTCTTCAATTGGAGTAAACTTATGAGCAATTTTTACAATTTTATCTCTTCTTTTCTCAATATCAATACCAACAGGTTTTTCATCAGAAATAATAATACCAGAAAAAGTAAAAGAATGGGTAATTGAAATATGTTTTCCGTCTTTTAAATGCGGTTTTCCAAATTCATCATAAATTAAATCATTATCTGTATATCCTACCTCTTTTAATAAGTGACGAATACTTAAAAAACCTCTTTGATGCAGTTCAGATTTCATTCCATTTAGTCTGTTAGCGCTTTTTTCGGTTAATTGAATTTCTTTTAACAAATCATTAAATGATTCTTCAATCTTCCAAATCAAGGCTTTAGTGCTATTACTAATTGTTACTATTTTGTAAAGTGGCATAATTTAAAAAGTTATTTTGTAACTTTGCAGTTCGAAAATTTGATAATAAATATACAAAAATATGAGCACAAATACCGCTGCATACGTACCATACAAAGTTAAAGATATTTCTTTAGCAGATTGGGGAAGAAAAGAAATAGAATTGGCAGAAGCTGAAATGCCAGGTTTAATGAGCTTGCGTGAAGAGTATAAAGACGAGCAACCTTTAAAAGGGGCAAGAATTGCTGGTTGTTTACATATGACAATTCAAACTGCGGTTTTAATTGAAACATTACAAGCTTTAGGTGCTGAGGTAACTTGGAGTTCATGTAATATTTTTTCTACTCAAGATCAAGCTGCTGCTGCTATAGCTGCTGCTGGAACTCCAGTATATGCTTGGAAAGATATGACAGAAGAAGAGTTTGATTGGTGTATTGAGCAAACTTTATTTTTTGGAGAAGATAAAAAGCCATTAAACTTAATTTTAGATGATGGAGGTGATTTAACTAATATGGTATTAGATAAGTATCCTGAGTTAGCTGCTGGAATTAATGGTTTATCAGAAGAAACTACTACTGGTGTTCACCGTTTATATGATAGAGTTAAAGCTGGAACATTACCTATGCCAGCGATTAACGTAAATGATTCAGTTACTAAATCAAAGTTTGATAACAAATACGGATGTAAAGAGTCTGCAGTTGATGCAATTCGTAGAGCAACTGATATTATGTTAGCAGGTAAGCGTGTAGTTGTTTGTGGATATGGTGATGTAGGTAAAGGTACTGCTGCTTCATTTAAAGGAGCTGGAAGTATTGTTACTGTTACTGAAATTGATCCAATTTGTGCGTTACAAGCTGCAATGGACGGTTTTGAAGTAAAAAAATTAGAAACTGTTATTGGTAATGCTGATATTGTAATTACTACAACAGGTAACAAAGACATCGTTCAATCTCGTCATTTTGAAGCATTAAAAGACAAAGCCATCGTATGTAATATTGGGCATTTTGACAATGAAATTGATATGGCTTGGTTAAATGAAAACCATGGACATACTAAAGATACTATTAAGCCACAAGTTGATAAGTATAATGTAAACGGAAATGACATTATTATTTTAGCTGAAGGTCGTTTAGTAAACTTAGGATGTGCTACTGGACACCCTAGTTTTGTAATGTCTAACTCATTTACTAACCAAACATTAGCTCAAATTGAATTATGGACTAATCGTGATGCTTATGAAAATGAAGTATATATGTTACCTAAGCATTTAGATGAGAAAGTAGCAAAATTACATTTAGCTAAAATTGGTGTAGAGTTAACTGAATTACGTGAAGATCAAGCTTCTTATATTGGTGTTACAGTTGAAGGTCCTTTTAAACCAGAACATTATAGATACTAATTAATAATTTATTTTATTAAATTAAAACCTCTCAATTTGAGAGGTTTTTTTATTGTGCTAATTCTTATGTAACTAAAAAACTCGCCAATGGGCGAGTTTTTGTATATTAATTATTACTGTCTATTACATTTTTAAAGACTCAAATAATTTAACTAATTCAGGACTAGAAGGTCTTGGAGCATTTGCATTCACAATATTTCCTTCTGGATCAACTAAAATAAATCTTGGAATTCCAGAAATAGCATAGTCTTTTACAAATTTAGAATTCCAGTTATTATCAGCAAATAATTGAACTCCACCTAATTCTTTATCATTAACCATTTTTACCCAAGTATCATGGTCTTTTTGTTGATCGATAGAAACACTTACAAATTCAATGTTTTTATCATGAAATTTCTTTTCTACGGTCTTTAAATAAGGGATTTCTTGTTTACAAGGATTACACCAAGTTGCCCAAACATCTATATAAACGTATTTTCCTTTTAAATCATCTAAAGAAGTTTTTCCTCCTTTATGGTTTTCATACTCTGTAAATTTTGGAGAAACTAATCCTTTAGCTAAGGTTTCAGCCATGTATTTTTCTTGAGCATATCTACTGTCTAAATACGGTTTAAGACCTGAAATGTTTTTTGTTTGATTCGCTGTAAAAGCAGAATCTAATGGTTTTGCTACAAGTCTTGAATTAAAACCATCTATATATGATTTTATTTTAGCGTCAAATTCAGCTTTAGGTAATTTGAAAAGAGATTCATCCTTGAAAAACTCTTCTTGAGCTAAAGCAGTTTTTGCTATGAAATTACTCTCCCCAGCACCTTTACCAGTATAAGAAATGGTTTCATCAAATTGTTTAGCGTCTAATGTTAATTTTATATCATCACCATTTCTTAAAAATGTTGTAGCAAATTCTTTACCGTCAAAAACAGAATAAACTCCATTAACTACTTTCATAGTGTCTTTAAAAGCACCGTTTTCGTCAACTTTTATTACTCTTTTAAAGCCTGCTCGATTTGCAACAACAATAGAGTCAGAATTTTTATTTGTTATTTTTCCTGAAAAAGTAACATAATCTTTCGCTTCTTGTTTACAAGAAACTATAGCAATAGAGGCAATTGCTAGGTAAATTAATTTTTTCATTTTAGTTTAATTTAAAATTAATAGTTTATAGTAGACGACTAAGGTAATAAATATTTAATGAACCATATAAACCTAAAAGAAGTACTAAGAAAAGTGATTTATATTAAAAAATAGTCAATTTTAGGTATTGATTTTCAGAGGCTATTATTTGAATTTTGTTGTATGAATAATCAAAACCAAATAATCATGAAAAAACTTATTTTATCGTTAGTGTTAGTTTTAGCACTAAGTTGTACAAAAAATGAGGAATTAGCTTTAACAAGTAATTCTAAAACTGAAAACGAAGTTGTTTTTAAAAAAGATGAAGCTACTAATCTTAATGGTTGGGGTTATATAAAAATTAAAGATAAAATAGCTAAAGAAGAAGTTACTTTATGGATGACACTTAATCAGTATAATTGGTTAAGAAGAAGTTCAAGAAATCAACTTAACTTTATTAAGTATAAAGGGAAATCTATTTATTATACAAATTCTAAAGAGTTGAATTTTACAGGTGATTATCCTATAAGCCCTTTTCCTTTTGATCCTTCTGTCCCTCCAATTCCTGCTGTGTTTGATAATTGTTTACCAAATTCATTTGAATTGAATAATACTACCTATCCAGGGAACTGTGCGTCAAAAAAACAAGCTTTTTGTGATCATCAACAAGAAATTGCAAATTCAAACTGTGAAATACGATTGTTTCAAAAAATATGTTGTGGAAATACAAATGTAGGTCCCTTAGTCTTTTTCCCAGATGAGCCTTGTGTCCAAATTCCATCATTAACAATGAATAACTAATGAATAAAAGCTATCGGATGAATTTTTATTCGATAGCTTTTAAAATTTAAGTTTACTTGTTTAATAATAGCATAAGTATTTTATTAGATTGTAATTTGACTGGATTTTTAATTTCCTTTTTATGCTTCTCCAATGTGTTCTTGTTGTGTAAATTGAAATATACAATGAGTCTGAAATTGTATTTAAAGATTCACCATGTATATATTTAAATAAAACTTCCTTTTCTCTTTTTGTAAGCGAAAGGAATTTTAAATAGTTTTTTTGTTTAAATTTTTCTACTTCTATAATACTCTTTAGAGATTTTAAAAGATTAGAAGTTTCTGAATTTGTTTTAAATTTTAACACCACATTACCTTGTTCGTCTATTCCGTTAAATGAAATATAAGGTTCAACGTTGTCCTCAAGGGTGTTAAATGTATTGGAAGATATCCATTCCATGGCTAAAGATTTGTTTGGAAAATGTTTTGGAGAATCTATTTTTGTTCCTTTAAAACTATCTAATACACTTAAATGAGAGAATATATTTTCACTCACTACAAAAGCTAGTTTTTTGTTGCCAGCTTTAACACAAGGGACTATTACATTTTTTTCTGTCCATTTTTTTGTTTCTAAGTCTATCATAAATTTAAAATTTTCATGCAACCAAAGAGCTTTTGAAGGAGAATATTCTATGTATTTATGAACAAATTTTAGCATTTCACCTTTAAAAATAATTTTTGTGTTTGGAGATGTTTTCCATGTTTGAATGAATAAATCATTTGGTTGGTCGAAAAAAACTTCTAAATAAGTTGTTTCATGTACTACCATAATTTTGTTAAGTTATAATTAATATGACATTATAATATAGCCTAACAATAAGTATTGTTTATTTGTATTTATTACCCTAACCAACCTTCTCTATCTAAGCTTCTATATTGAATGGCTTCAGCAATATGGTTTGAGTCTATACTATTAGCAGCATCTAAATCAGCAATAGTACGAGATACTTTTAAAATTCTATCATAAGCACGAGCAGAAAGGTTTAGTTTTTCCATAGCAGTTTTAAGAAGTTGTTTGCTTTCTTCAGATAGTTTACAAAATTCTCGAATTTGTTTTACATTCATTTGAGCATTGTAATGAATGTTTTCGAAATTGTTAAACCTCGTAGATTGTTTTTCACGAGCTTTAGTAACTCGTTCTCTTATACTTTTACTATTCTCTCCTTTTCTGTCATCTGATAGTTTGTCAAAAGGAACTGGAGTTACTTCAATATGAATATCTATTCGATCTAATAAGGGACCAGAAACTTTGCTTAAATATCGTTGCATTTCTGCTGGTGATGAAGTAACTGGAGCATTTGGATCATTAAAATACCCTGAAGGACTAGGGTTCATGCTTGCAACTAACATAAAACTACTAGGATAGGTAACTGTAAATTTTGCTCTTGAAATCGTCACTTCTCTGTCTTCCAAAGGTTGCCGCATAACTTCTAAAACGTCTCTTTTAAATTCTGGAAGTTCATCTAAGAACAACACACCATTATGAGAAAGTGAAATTTCTCCTGGCCTAGGATATTGACCACCACCAACTAAGGCAACATTTGAAATAGTATGATGAGGACTTCTAAAAGGCCGGTTATAAAGTAACCCTTCATTTTTGGTTTTACCAACAACAGAATGAATTTTTGTAGTTTCTAATGCTTCATGTAAAGTCATTGGAGGTAAAATGGATGGCAATCTCTTTGCTAACATTGTTTTTCCTGATCCAGGAGGGCCAATTAAAATGATATTATGTCCGCCAGCTGCAGCAATTTCCATACAACGTTTTATACTTTCTTGACCTTTAACATCAGAAAAATCAAATTCAGGAAAATCAATATGTTTATAGAATTCAGCTCTTGTATCAACAATAGTTGGTTCAATTTTTTTATCATTATTAAAATGATTGATAACCTCTAAAATATTGTCAACTCCTAAGATTTCTAAATTATCTACAATTGCAGCTTCTTTTGCATTTTCTTTTGGAAGAATTAAATATTTAAAGCCTTCTTCTCTTGCTTTTATCGCAATAGGTAATGCACCTTTTATAGGTTGTAAGCTTCCATCTAATGAAAGTTCACCCATTATAACGTATTGGTCAATTTTTTCAGATTTTATTTGATTAGATGAAGCAAGAATTCCTATAGCAAGAGTTAAATCGTACGATGCTCCTTCTTTACGTATATCAGCAGGAGCCATGTTTATAATAATTTTTTTACCTGGAAGTTTGTAACCGTTGTTATTTAAAGCTGCTGAAATTCGATAAGAACTTTCTCTAACAGCGTTATCAGGTAAGCCTACTAAATGATATCCTATACCTTTGTCAATATTTACTTCAACCGTGATTGTAGTTGCTTCAATGCCAAATACGGCAGATCCATAGATTTTTACTAGCATTTTTTTCTTTTTTTGTTAAAGATATATTTTTTTAAACAAGTTTTAACTTCTTATTAGGTTAAAAAAGAGGTGATTGATATAATTTTTTTAACTTTAAAAAGTTAAATAATATGTAATAGCCTTATTGCTTTTTGAATTAATCAGTAATATCTCTAACTTTACAAACCTTCTTTCTTTTTTTGATAACTTATTTAAAAAGATATTAAGGTTCGGTTATATCTTATTTTTAAGTTTCATTTCAAGAAACTATAACTTCCTATAAGTAGAGATTACTCTCTATTATCTAGGTTTACAATTGCTATTGTACTTATTTTAAATTTTTATTTTATGAGAAAAGAAAAATTGACTATTCTAATAGTTAATGATTACCCATTAATGTGTGAGGCATATAAAAGGGCATTCATTAATGTGAGTAATTATAATGATAATCAATATGATTTTGATTTTATTACGATCCACAACTGCGATGATGCATGTGAAATCATAAAAACATTTTATGATAGGGAGGAAAAAATTGATTTAGTCTTTCTAGATTTAAAGCTATTTCCGTCTAATAATAAAAAGATAATATCAGGAGAAGATTTAGGAATCTTAATAAGAGATATGTTTCCAAGTTGTAAAGTGATTTTATCTACTACTAATGATAATAAATATAGAATTCATAGTGTTTTTAGGAGTATAAATCCTGAAGGTTTTTTAATAAAGAGTGATATTACATTTAAAGAGTTGGTGAAAGCTATTAATGAAGTAGTAAGTGATCCTCCTTTTTATAGTAAAACAGTTTTAAAATTATTAAGAAAGAAAGTTTCAACTGACTTTTTGTTAGACGATGTTGATAGGAAAATATTGTATGAGTTATCTATCGGAGCAAAAGTAAAAGATATGCTTGGGTATATTCCTTTATCAATAGCAGCTATCGAAAAAAGAAAGAGACATTTAAAAAAGATATTCAATGTGAAAGAAAAAGGACATAGAGAATTGATATTGAAAGCCAAAGAAAATGGCTTTATTTAATCTGAATAATTGAAAGTAATGTTTATCCTTACTTTTTTTATCAAAAAAAAATCAAGTTTATATTTTTTTAAAGATAAATTTGATAATAATCTTAAAAATAGCTTAAAAAACTACCGTTTTGAAAAATTCATTAAGTTCCTTAGTAGAGCAATTACTTAGAAAAAATAAAATCTCTTTTGATAAAGAAGAGTTAAGATTTCAAATACAGAGTCATCCATCGTATCCTAGTTTACACGCTATAACAGGAGTGTTAGATCATTTTAATATAGAAAATGTAGCAGCAGATGTTCCTGTTAACTCAGAAACACTAGAGCAATTACCTTCTTGTTATATCGTACAAGTAAATGATAGTACTGGACAGAACTTAACTGTAGTTGAAAAAAAGAAAAGTGATTATATTTTATATACCACAGAAGGCAAAAAAGAAAAGATATCAGAAGAAGAGTTTTTAAAGAAGTTTACAGGGATTATAGTAGCTGTTGAGAAAACAGATACAATACAAACTAGTAAAAAAACTAGTAAGATTCCTCAATATGTAGGTTTTGGAATCATAAGTATGTTAGCAGTTTTCTTAGTGTTAAAAACAACTGGTTCAGTTTTTAGTATTTCTCATTTATTGCTATCTATAGTAGGAATTGTGGTTAGTGTAGCTATCTTAAAACAAGAATTAGGCTTGCAAACTTCTATTGGCGATGCTTTTTGTTCTGGAGCAGATGATAAAAAAGATTGTGATGCAGTTCTTACTTCAAAAGGCGCAGAAATAATAAAAGGGTATAAACTAAGCGACTTCAGTATTTTATATTTTTCAACATTAACCCTTTTAACCTTTTTAGAAATAGCCACACCAGCTGTTTCTTATACATTAAGTTTAGTAGCAGTTCCAATAACATTATATTCAATTTATTATCAATATGCAGTAGTAAAAAAGTGGTGTTTATTGTGTTTGAGTATTGTTGGTTTATTATGGGTACAAGCATTAATTCCTATACTAACAAATACTTATATTTCTAGCTTTGTACCTAGTGATTATGTTGTTTTAGCAATTATAGGAACAAGTACATGGTTGGGATGGAGTTATGTAAAACCTCTTATCTCTGAAGTAACAGAATTACGAAAAGAAAAAATAGAAGGAGTTAAATTTAAAAGAAACTACACTTTGTTTGAAGGTATGCTAAATAAATCCCCTCAAATAAATACAACATTTGATAAAAACCAAGAGATTGTTTTTGGAAATCCAACCTCAAATTTAGAAATAGTTGTTGTAACCAATCCTTTTTGTGGTCATTGTAAACCAGTTCATAAACAAGTAGATGAGATTTTACATAAATATAATGATTCGGTTAAAATAAGAATACGTTTTAATATAAACACTGAAGATAAAAGTGGTAATGCAGTAAAAGTAACTAGTCGATTATTAGAGCTCTATAACAACAATAAACAAAAAGAATGTTTAGAAGCTATGAGTGAGATTTATGAAGAAGGGAATGTTGATTTATGGTTAAAGAAATGGGGAGCGACTAATAATAGCGACTACTTTTTATCTGAATTAGAAAGAGAAAAAGAATGGTGTAAAAACAATGCTATTAATTTCACTCCAGAAATTTTAATAAATGGAAGGTCATTTCCAAAAGAATACAATAGATCAGATTTAATTTTCTTCATCGAAGAACTAGAAGAAAATAGTCAAATTACAATAAGTAAAGTATAAAAAGACAAAGCCCTAAAAAGGGCTTTGAATTTGAAACATATTCTCTCGCGAAGAATAGACACACTCGGTGAGTGTCTTAAAATGTTCGCCGCAAAAGTAATCTTATTATTTTAATTATGAAAAAATCAATTTTAAATTTAGGAAAAGTACTAGATAAGACGGCTCAAGAAAAAATTAAAGGAGGTATAGGTATCTGTAGTTTTATCCCTTTATGTCCTAATATTTCTGATAGATATTGTATTGTAATACGCAATCAACAATGTATTGTTATTGGTGGGTAATAAAATAAGATAATTAAGTCTTGTTATTATACAGGTGTTTTTATAAGGATGAAATTAGAAAAATTTCTAATAATTACTTATGATAAGAGAATAATATAGATATGAAGTATCGAATTTTTTTAGGAAAAAGTTAAATACTATTGAACAAAAGGAAGTGATAGGAGGTTTTCCTGCTATGTGTGATCCAGGTTCTGAAGATGAGTGTAAAAGCTTGGCTTTGATTATTGTAACTCTTTAGGAGTTTGTGTTAAACTATTTTAATAAAACATTAAAACAATTATTTATGAAAAAATCAATTTTAAATTTAGGGAAAAAGTTAAATATTACTGAACAAAAAGAAGTTAATGGAGGAGGAAAAGGCTTAAGACTTTGTAGTTACCATTGTAATGGAACATCATGGGTTTTAGATGGTGGGCAAGGTTCTTATTGTACCTTAAACTTTCCATCTATAATTTATAACCATCCTAATTGTGGAGGCTCTGGTGGAGGAGGAGATGTTTGGGCTTAAACATTTTCGTTATTATTAAAAAATAGAAACCACTTTAAAAAATCAATGGCTGGGGTGGTGTAATGCATCCCAGTTTTTATTAACATTCCACTTGAAGAAATTTCCAAATTATAAGCAAACCGAGGCAAAAGATTGTGGCCCAACGTGTATAAAAATAATTGCAAAGCATTATGGTAAAACAATCAACACACAACAACTAAGAAAACTAAGTGAAACAACCCGAGAGGGAAGTAGTTTATTAGGTTTGAGTGAGGCAGTTGAATCTATGGGGTTTAAATCTTTAGGAATTAAACTTGCTTTTAGCAAACTTAGAGAAGCTCCATTACCTTGTATTATTCATTGGAATAAAAACCATTATGTGGTTCTTTATAAAATAAAGAAAAATACTGTATACGTTTCAGATCCAGCTCATGGACTTATTACTTTTACTAAAGAAGAGTTTATTCAACATTGGATAGGAAACAATGCTGATGAAAATACAGAAGAAGGAATAGCTTTACTAGTTGAACCTACTCCTAGGTTTTATCAAGAAGAATTTGAAGAAGATGAAAAATTTGGGTTCTCATTTATATTCAAATATCTTTTCAAATATAAAAAATTCATCATCCAACTTATTATTGGGTTATTAGCTGGTAGTTTATTACAATTAATCTTACCCTTTTTAACACAGAGTGTGGTTGATGTTGGTATAAAAAATCAAGATCTTAACTTTGTGTATTTAATATTATTTGCACAACTATTTTTATTTGTAGGAAAAGCCTCTTTAGAAATAATACGTAGTTGGATTTTATTACATTTAAGTACTCGTATTAATATCTCGTTAATCTCTGACTTTTTTATCAAACTAATGAAACTTCCTATTTCTTATTTTGATGTAAGAATGACTGGAGATTTATTACAACGAATTAATGACCACAAACGTATAGAACGAATTTTAACTACCTCTTCATTAACGGTGTTATTTTCATTCTTTAACCTTATTATTTTCAGTTTAGTTTTAGGGTTTTATAGCCTACAAATATTTGGCGTATTTGTTTTAGGAAGTGTTTTGTATTTTGGTTGGGTTTTGTTTTTCTTCAAGAAAAGGAAGGAACTAGATTATAAACGATTTTCACAAGTTAGTCAAGAACAAAGTAAAGTTATTGAGCTGATAAATGGAATGCAAGAAATTAAACTTCATAATGCAGAAAGACGAATGCGTTGGAACTGGGAGTATGTTCAAGCTCGTTTATTTAAAGTAGCTACCAAAAGTTTAGCATTAGAACAAACCCAAAGTGTAGGGTCAAACTTTATCAATGAATTAAAAAATATGTTCATTACCATTTTGTCTGCCAAATTAGTAATTGATGGCCAAATTACTTTAGGTATGATGATGGCTATTAGTTATATCGTTGGGCAATTAAATGGTCCTATTGTTCAATTAATCAATTTTATGAGAGATGTGCAAGATGCACAAATATCTATCGATAGATTAGGAGAAATTCATAATATGGAAGATGAGGAAAAGCCTGAAGATGAAAAAGTAACTCATATCCCAGAAAAAGAACCTATAAAACTTAACAATATATCTTTTAGATATACAGGAGGTTTGGAACCTGTATTAAAAGATTTATCCTTAGAAATTCCTGCCAATAAAACCACTGCTATAGTTGGGGTTAGTGGAAGTGGAAAAACAACCTTAATGAAATTATTACTTGGTTTTTACCAAGTAGATACTGGAGATATAAGTATAGGAAACTTTAATTTAAAAAATATTTCTCAAAAAGAATGGAGAAGAAACTGTGGAGTAGTAATGCAGGAGGGGTATATTTTTAATGATTCCATCGCAAAAAACATCGCTGTTGGAGAGGATTATGTAGATAAGGAGAAATTAGCACATGCTATAAACGTAGCCAATATAGCTGATTATATAGAGGGTTTACCTTTAGGATACAACACAAAAATAGGTAGTGAAGGAAACGGGCTTAGTACAGGGCAAAAACAACGATTACTAATTGCACGATCAGTATATAAAAATCCAAAGTTTTTGTTTTTTGATGAAGCGACTAGTGCATTAGATGCAAATAATGAGAAAGTAATTATGGGGAAACTGAATGAGTTTTTCTCTAATAAAACCGCAGTAGTTATTGCACATAGATTAAGTACTGTTAAAAATGCGCATCAAATAGTAGTGCTAGAAAAAGGAAAAATTATAGAAAAAGGAACACATCAGGAATTAATAGCATTAAAAGGAAGCTACCATCACCTAGTTAAAAATCAACTAGATTTAGGTAAATAAAATATAAAAACGTCATAACGAGGAATGAAATAACGAAGTTATCTCTTTAAAATTAGATCACTCCATTGGTCATGACAAAAATATTCTCTCGCGAGGAATAGACATATACCTTGAATGTCTTAAAATGATCAAGGGTTTAATAAATCAATTAAATCTTTTTAAAATGAAAAAATCAATTTTAAATTTAGGAAAGACTTTAAATAAAGTTGAACAAAAAACTATTAGTGGAGGACAAGTGTTTAATGGACCATGTTTTGAATGGTGTGCTGATCCTGACATACAACAAATGTATTGGAAGCCACTATACTGTAACTGTAATACAGGAGGAGGAAATAGTGGAGGCGGTAATGGAGGTGGAGATAATGGAGGTGGCTCAGGTGTTATTGTCTAGTAATAAAATAAGCAAATTAAATGTGTTCCTAATGATTAAATATTAATAATTAAAATATTTAATCATTAGAAAACAAATTAAAACTTAGGGAAAGCTGTAGGTAAGGCTGAACAAAAAAGTATTTGGTGGAATAAAAATAGTGGGTCTGAAATTCCTTTTTCTTGTGAATTTCTTGTATTAGCCCCACCGCCAATTGGTTGTAGATGGGTTAGTAATGTGCCTTGTACTTACTAGTTTGTTTGTGATAGTTGAGGTGTTTTAACCTAAATACTTTCTGAGGTTTACCTCGAAGATTAGCTGTTGTAGAAAATCTCGAAGAATAGACATATACCTTGAATGTCTTAAAATGATCAAGGGCATAATAAACCAATTAAATCTTTTAAAAATGAAAAAATCAATTTTAATTTTAGGTAAAACCTTAAGTAAAAAAGAGCAAAAAGAAATTAATGGTAACGGAGCTATTGGTTTTTGTGATGCTAGTGGAGGTTGTCCAACAGGAAGCCACTGTGAAGGCTATTTTTGTGTAAAAGATAGTACAGGTGGTGGTAATCCTGGAGGAGGTAATGGAGGCGGAGGTTGTGTTCCAGATAGATTTTGTGTTGATGATAATGATACATGTTGTATAGGGTAAATTCAAAAAAGATGAAAAAAACACTATTAAATTTAGGTAAAAGCTTAAGCAAAGTTGAACAAAAAGAAATATTAGGAGGTAACAATCCAGTATTACCTATTTGTAAATGTAACACAGTAGGAACAATTATAAATCAACCATGTGATGGTATTGGAACTGGTTGTGGTATTATAGATATTGAAGTTCCTGATATTTGTGATGTATTTCCTGCTTTATGCTAATTAGTAACTAAAAATATTTACAGATTATTATGAAAAAACAAATTTTAAATTTAGGAAAGACTTTAAATAAAATAGAACAAAAAGCGATTAACGGTGGAGTTGATTGTTTTGAATGTCAAAGCTATTGTATATCCAACAGTGGAGGTGATCGATTAGTGTATGGTATCTGTATGGATGAATGTATCGCTCAGTATTGTCAACTATAATAGATAGATTAAAATTAGATCTAATATTTTCTATTTAAAAATGAAACAGTCATTACTAAACAAAATAGTAATTCTTTAATTTTTAAATAGAAAAATAATAAACGATTAAAAATGAAAAAACAAATTTTAAATTTAGGAACGACTTTAAATAAAAGACAACAAAAAGCTATTAATGGAGGAATTGCTCAATGCGATCAGTACAACCATTGTAATGGCTCAGGATTTTGCTGTTCTGGCGGAGGATGTAAAAGAATAGGAGCTCCTGGAGTAATCTGTGATGCAGAGTTGCCTAGACCAGATTTTTCTCTGTAAAGAATTTATGTAAAATCTAATGTTTTAAAACAATTGATAATTTAATCAAAACTAAATAATTTAAAAATGAAAAAATCAATCTTAAGCTTAGGTAGAGCTTTAAATAAAGTAGATCAAAAAAAAGTATTTGGAGGAACAAAGCAAATTGATCCTCAAATTCCTTTCCCATGTGAGTTTCCTGTATTAGCTCCACCACCAGTTGGATGTAAATGGGTTAGCACTGGGCCTTGTACATACAAATTAGTTTGTAAGAGCTTAGATATCTTAATCTAATACAATTTTTAGGTTAGGTTAATAGTTTTTACTGATAGCTATAGTAATAAAAAATTTCGCGAAGAATAGACACATACCTTGAATGTCTTAAAATGATCAAGGGTTTAATGAACTTATTAAATCTTTTAAAAATGAAAAAATCAATATTAAATTTAGGAGAAGCTTTGAATAAAGCTAAACAAAAAGAAATTAACGGAGGTACTAGTTGTAATGGGCCTTCTTGTTATGGAATTCCAGGAATGGGATGTGGTACTTGTGAGCAATATCATCAACTTTCTAATTACTGTAAAGTAAGAGTTTTTGTTCATATAAGTTGTGAAACTGCTGATACATTTTAAGCTATTATGAAAAAACAAGTATTAAAATTAGGAAAAGTTTTAGGTAAAACTAAACAGAAAGAGATATTAGGAGGAGGTAAGCCTATTAAAGGAGTAAATCAATGTTATAATGACAGTGATTGTTGTAATCATCAACATAATCATAGCTATGGTTATGTTTGTTTTGGAGCAACTCCTGGTGGTCCAGGTGTTTGTGTACCAGGAATTTTTGGAGAGAATCCTTGCGGACTTTAAATTTAACTAACAACTGTATAAATGAAAAAAACAATTTTAAGTTTTGGTGATGCTTTAAGTAAAGATCAGCAAAAGATAATTAAAGGAGGAGTTGGTATAGGATGTTTTCATCATTCTGATTGTCCACGTGATATGGGATGTTGTGATAATGCTCCTTATCTAGGTTTATGTATGTTAGGTAGTGATTATAGAAGGTATTGTAATTAATTTATAAGACTTAATAAGATGAAAAAAACAATTTTAAATTTAGGAAAGACTTTAAATAAAGCTGAGCAAAAATATATTAATGGAAGTGGAGGCGTATTAAGTCTTCGACCATGTGAATGTTCTTCTCCTGGAATACCTAATATTCAACCTTGTGACTGGAGTTCACGTAGTATTGATTGTGATGGTTTTTCTGATGATATTTGTTTGTTTTTTCCAAATACTCCTGGATGTTAACTTTTACATACTATTTAGGTGTGAAGTGTTAATGTCAGTAAATAATTTTTAATATAGAATATCATTTAAAATGAAGAAATCAATTTCAAACATAGGAACGCCTTTAAATAAAGAAAAGCAAAGAACGATTAATGGAGGAGGTTCAGGGAAATGTACTTTTGGCTCGTGTCAAAAGCACTATTGTTGCATAAATAATAGATGTGTAATTGGTCCTTTTCAGGAAGCTTGTCCTGAATGATCAATTTAATTATTGAATATTTATATTCTTTAAAAGTATAAATAAGCTCATCCCTTGAGAGCATTAAAAATCAAGGTTTATTAATTATAAAGTATTTAAATAATGAAAAAGCAAATTTTAAATTTAGGTAAATTTTTAAACAAGAAAGATCAAAAGTTAATTAATGGTGGATTTGATTATCCAGTTGGATTTTGTTATGCTGTTGGGGTAAATCCTCCACAGTTAATTGCTAAAGTTCTTTGCAATGAATTATGTCCAGATGGAGCAACTCCTTTCTGTCCAGTATTTGATGATGGAATTAGAAATTAGTTTTAAAAAATAAAGTAATGAAAAAACAAATTTTAACTTTTGGAGTATCCTTAAATAAAGAAGAACAAAAGTCTATTAAAGGAGGAGATACAGTGGCTCAAATTGCTTGCCGCCAATGTTTACCTGGATATCATTTTGATTTTTGTGATATGCAACTTGCTTGTGATAAGGTTAAAGCCTCAGTTGAAGACTAGATCTATCATTTAAATAATAGATAAATTGCAAATAAAGGGAGTTGAAGAGCTCCCTTTTTAAAGAATAAATTTTAAAATGCCAGAAAATAATCAAGACATAGAAATACGAAGTGAAGAAGTACAAGAAATATTAAGTTATGTACCTAATTGGATGATTCGTTGGGGAAACACTTTATTTTTTTTATTAATTATCATGTTATTGTTCATTTCTTGGTTTGTAAAATATCCTGACGTAATAGCAACAGAGGTAATGGTAACTACTTCTTTTCCTCCAGAGAAAATCTATGCAAAATCTGCTGGCCAGTTTGAAGTTTTTTTAACACATGAAGGAAAAAAAGTAACTAAAAATGAAGTATTAGCTGTCATAGAAAATAGTGCTTCTTATAAAGATGTTTTATTATTAAAAAGTATTACAGATACAATAAATAAAGAAAAAGAAATTTTTTCTTTCCCCATTGATAAGTTACCTCCTTTATTATTAGGTGATATTACAACCAGTTATTCTCAATTTGAAAATCAATATTCTGAATATGTTTTAAATAAAGAATTAACACCATACAAATCAGAATCTTTTGCTAACAGGATGACTGTTATTGAAGCTAAACAACGATTACAAATTTTACGTTCCCAAAGAGAGTTTAGTAGGAAAGAACTAGAAATAAAACAAAAAGATTTAGAACGAAGTATAAAAATGTTTAATGAAGGTGTTATTTCAGCTAAAGAAAAAGAGCAAAAAGAAATAGAAATATTACAATCGAAAAGGTCTTATGAAAATTCAGAAAGTTCAATTTCTCAATTAAGAGAGTTTATTAATAATTCAAAGAAAAACTTAGTAGGAACTACTATTAAAAAAACACAAAACGACACTCGTTTAAAGAAAAAGGCTATTCAGTCGTTTTTATATTTACAAAAAGCAATAAAAGATTGGCTTAAGCAATACGCTTTAACTAGCTCAATAAATGGAAAAGTTTCATTTTTAACATTCTGGAGTGAAAATCAAACTGTAAAAACAGGCGATTTAATATTTACAATAATTCCCGAAAAAAGTGATTCTTTTATTGGTAAGATAAAAGCACCTGCAGCAAATTCAGGGAAAATAAAAAAAGGCCAAAAAGTACAAATACAATTACTGAATTATCCTTCAGATGAATTTGGAGAATTAAATGGAAAGGTGAAGTCAATATCTCCAATAGCAGATGCGGAAGGAAATTATTTAATAGATGTAATGTTGCCTCAAGATTTAAAAACTACTTATGATAAAAACATAGAGTTTAGGCAAGAGATGAAAGGTACAGCTAACATAATAACTGAAGATTTACGTTTGATAGAACGATTTTTCTATCAACTTAAAAATATTATTAAATAAAAGAAATTCTCTCGCGAAGAATAGACAAAATCTTGGGTGTCTTAAAATGATCAAGGATTACTAAATTCTAAATTTTTTAATCATGAAAAAACAAATTTTAAACTTGGGTAAAGTATTAAAGAAGGGTGAACAAATAAGTATTAAGGGAGGTTCAGTTTCATGTTCAACTGGTAACCCTCCAATCCTGACTTGTAGTAATCATATATTATGGGCTTATTGCGGTCCTGGTGAAGTTACATACATGGGACGATGCTAATCTTTTAAATAAAATATTCTCTCGCAAAGGATGGACATAAACCTTGAGTGTCTTAAAATGATCAAGGGATATTAAATTATTAAATTTTTTAACCATGAAAAAACAAATTTTAAATCTAGGAAAAACATTAAATAAAGTAGAGCAAAAAGAAATCAACGGGTCAAAAGCAGCTGTCGGTGGTTGTATAGGATCTGGAGGTCTTTGTCATAGGACAGGGCCAGGTCCAAAATGCTGTTCAGGTAAATGTAATGGCCGTCAGTGGGGTATTTGTGGATAGTACAGAGTTTAGTCAATTATAAAAAGAGATATACTCTTTTTTATAAATTCATGACACAAGTAACTCAAAACTTATTAATATTAAATGAAGAATCATAAGTTATTTACTCAACTTGAAGATTCACTTGAGTAATACTTTATTATTAATTGTAATTTATTAAAATATTCTCTCGCAAAGGATAGACATAAACCTTGAGTGTCTTAAAATGATCAAGGGATATTAAATTATTAAATTTTTTAACCATGAAAAAACAAATTTTAAATCTAGGAAAAACATTAAATCGAATAGAGCAAAGAGAAGTTAATGGAGGTAGAGCTCCTGAATGTTGTATTGATTGGAATCCAGTTGAACGCCATTGTTATAAATGGGATAGAAACTGTAGGTAAATAAAAAAAACAAACAACTAGATTGGATTTTCTAGTTGTTTGTTGTAAATTAATGGCTCTTAACTAAATAAAGAATGTCTTGTTGTTTGATTATAATATTTAAACATTGACATTATTGATAATAAAAGCATAGCTTTTAAATAAATTAAAAGCGGTACTACTATGTTTTATATAAATTGATTGTATGGGTTTTTAGCTTAAAGCTACTATAGCAACAACTATTTATTCGGCAAAACTTATTGAAAAAAAACTCTTCAGAGTTATGAAATGATGGATTTTTATTTAATGATTGTAAATTCTAATTAAATAAAATAGTAAGTTATTTTACTACTACTACTACTACTACAAAAATTTGACGTAAATATTTTAATCTCGATTATTATTAATAGAATAAGCTCTTTTAATTATAAGGGTACATAATATTCATTCGCGAAGAATAGACACAAGTCTTGAGTGTCTTTAAATGTTCAAGAAATTATTAATTACTAAATTTTTTAATTATGAAAAAACAGATTTTAAAGTTAGGAAAAACCTTAGATAGGTCTGAACAAAAACAAATAAATGGAGGAACAGGATGCGTTGTGTATACTCCAGCAAAATGTTTTGGGTGTGGAGGATTTTCTTTACCAAATGGATGTTGTTTAGGATCATATGAAACACATGCTTGTTTGGGTGAAATTGTTCCACAATAGAGGGCATATCAATTATTATTTTTAAGTATAATCCATCCTAGGTTTAATATTTGTTAAGGATATTAAACCTAGGATAAAATACTTTATATAAGTCAATTGATTTATTTCATGTGCAGTAAATTATTTATTCCTAATAAGGAGATGGTGTGCATCTTGAACGTCTTAAAAAACGAGAATTATTAAACTATTAAATAAAAAATTAAAGATGATGAAAAATAAAGTTTTTGGTTTTGGTAGAAACTTAAGTACTAAAGAACAAAAAGAGATTAATGGAGGTATCAGTAATTGTGGTTATTATGCTAGAATTAACCTTTGTTTTGCAGATAATGACCCTTATTGTATTCCTTGTAATCAAATAGGTAGTTATCCAGGAGCAAGTTCTTGTAATAATTTAGATAATGGGTGCTTTGAGTAACATAGTACTCAAAAAGATAAATGTCAATCAATTTAAATAGATAAAAAAATAATATCTTTTTTAATAAAATGAATAAACAAATTTTAAGTGTAGGGATAGTCTTAACCAAAGCTAATCAAAAAGAAATAAAAGGTGGTAATAATGGAACATTTCATTATCCTCAATGTAAATGTGATGCTCATGGAAATATAATTAATGCACCATGCGACGGTGGTTGTATTCGTAAAGAGGAAGAACCTCCTTTAGAAAGTATTTGTGATGTGTATCCTGATTTTTGCTAAGTTTTAGCTTTTAATAAAAAGAGTAATTGCTCTAAATTCATTTCTCTCGTAATATATAGACACATGCCTTGAGTGTCTTAAAGTGTTCAAGGATTAACAAACTATTTAATTTTACAATTATGAAAAAACAAATTTTAAATTTGGGAAAACCGTTAACAAAAGAAAAACAAGTTCAAATTAATGGAGGTAGAAAACAATGTAAACCACATAGCGTATGTATAGATTATGGTAGGCATTGTGCTGAGTTAGAATGCGTGTTTGGACCTTTTTAAATAGTTAGTTTTTTAAAATTATCCATTAAAAAAGCCTCTTTTTTAAAAAGAGGCTTTATTTTTATTATAAAATATATAGTTAATTACCCTTGTAACGGTCTAAACCAGACTTTAACCACTTAAGATAAGTGTCCTTGTCAGTATACTGTTCAGGAGTATTTAATATTTCTAAATCAGGGCTTAATGATACATAGAATGGTTGAGATGCAGTTTTGAAATTTGCAATCTGCAATGTAGCCCATTTATCACCATAAGTTCTAATTCTTTTTACTTTACCATTAGGTTTAATGTAGTCAAATTGTTCATCTTCAGGTAACATTCTTTCATTATCATCTACATATAATGAAATTAATACATAATCATTACTTAATACCGAGTAAACGTCTGGTTGACTCCAAATGTTTTCTTCCATTTTTCGACAGTTCACACAAGCCCAACCTGTAAAATCTAATAAAATAGGTTTGTTTACAGATTTAGCATAAGCAACACCTTCATTAAAATCTTTAAAACAATTTAGGTTTAAAGGACATTTATTATCTTGTTGATATATACTGTGAAACTGAGGAGGTGCAAAACCACTTAGTAACTTACTTTGACTCCAAGCTGGTTTTTCCATAACACCAGGAGCTAAGTATACAGCAAGACCCAAAGAACAAATACCTAAAAGAACTCTGAAAAGAGAAATTTTGCCGTATTTCTTGCCTATAAATCCAAATAGATATAAAGCCATTAATAGAGCTAAAAGTGTCCAAATACCAATGAAAACTTCACGCTTTAATAAATCCCAGTGTCCAACTAAATCAGCATTTGATAAGAATTTAAATGCAAAGGCAAGTTCTAAGAAACCTAAAATAACTTTTACAGTATTTAACCATCCTCCTGATTTTGGTAGTGAGTTTAACCAACCTGGGAACATAGCAAATAAAGCAAAAGGTAAGGCTAATGCTACACCAAATCCAGTCATACCAGCTGTTAATTGCATTGCTCCTCCACTAGAAGTTAAAGAACCTGCTAATAATGACCCTAAAATAGGACCAGTACAAGAGAAAGAAACTATAGCAAGAGTTAAAGCCATAAAGAAAATTCCTATAATACCTCCTATACTAGAAGCACTATCAGCTTTATTACTCCAAGAACTTGGTAAAGTTATTTCGTAGAAACCAAAAAATGATCCAGCAAAGAATATTAATACAGCAAAGAAAAATACGTTTAACCATACATTCGTAGATATATTATTTAATATTTCTGGATCTAATGTGTCTAAGTAATGGAAAGGAACACTTAATAAAGCATATATAAGAATAATAAAGAATCCATATAGTAAAGCACTTCCTAATCCTTTTCCTTTTTGTTCTGTTTTCTTTGTAAAGAAAGATACAGTTAAAGGAACCATAGGGAAAACACAAGGAGTTAAAAATGCTAGTAATCCACCAACAAATCCTAATAAGAATATATTAAGTAAACTACTGTCTTTATCGTCACCAGCTTTATCAGTTGAACTTTTAAGTAAAACAGTGTTTTTTAAATCTAATTTTAATGACTCTGATAAAGATTTACTTTTGTCACTAACTTCAGCTACAGTTTGTTCTACAGCTTCTCCAGTTAAAGAAAACGTAAAATCTTCATCAAATGGCAAACAGTATTCTTTACAAACCTGCGCATCTAAGTTAAGTGTTATTTGAGTTAAAGATGTGTCTGTAATAGTTATACGCTGTACTATAGTAGCTTCATCTACAAAGAAAACTTCATCTTTTCCCCAAATTTCACTAAATTCAGTTTCGGTTTCACTTTCTTTAGCTTTTCCACTTATTGTGTACCCTGACTCACCTTCAGCGGGTGTTATTGTCATTGGTAAAGAAGCGTCTTCCGGATTGTATTGGGAGTACAGGTGCCAATCTTCAGCAATTGTTATGTTGAAGATTAAATCATATTCAGTATCTGAAACTTTTTCAACTGTTGGGTTAACCAATATTGGGTTATCATCAGTTTGGGAGAAAGTAACGAAACCTATAAAAAATAAAATAAGAGTAAAGAGTTTTTTCATTCTATAATTGTTTACAGGGGTTTATATATACTTATTTGCAACATATTGATAGTTTTGTCTGATGGTAGAAAACGCCTGTCTTGTCGTTTCCCTAAAATCCATATTATTTCATTTTTATCAGAACAAAGTATCCATATATTTTGTTTTTCAATTAGTGATAATTTTTCATCCTTAAAATACTTACTAACTTTTTTTTTACCAAGCATTCCTTTAGGGTAAAAAAAATCACCATCATTCCACTTACGCAGAGTGAGGGGGTAATTTAGTGAATTTTTATCAACATAAATAGTATTTTTGTCTAAAGATGTTGTTTTTTGAACGTTTTTAAATAATAAATTTATTGGATAACTGACTTTTGAATCATTACTATTTATTGTAACTAGTTGATTTTCAGTATTTATAAATTTATCAGAGGGTAAAAGTAATAAAAAATCTCTGTCTTTCAACAATGTATGTGATTTTGTTGTTAGTACTTTTCCTGTTTGAGTGTAAATTAAATTAAAAACATCATTCCATTCTGTAAAACCGTATTTTTTAAATAAATGATATAAATAGGCTTTTGGATTGGTGAATTCTTTTATTTTTTTGATGTTGAATTTTATTATTTCACCATCATATGAAATTATCTCTAAGGATTTTTGTTTTATAGTATCATCAATAATTTGTTGACCTTCTTGAAGAAAAGTACTAGTATTATTAAAAGAATTTATAAGATTAGGATTAATTTCTTTTAAAACAGGAATTACGTTATGTCGTATTTTATTCCTTATATATTTTGTTTCTGTATTGCTAATGTCTTCTCTCCATTCAATGTTGTTTAACGTTGCGTAATTTAAAATTTCTTCCCTTGAAAATTTTAATAAAGGACGTATGATTTTACCATTTATAGGAGGGATTCCTGTTAATCCTTCTAAACCAGTTCCACGAGTTAGATTAATAAGGAAAGTTTCTAAGTTATCATTGGAATGATGTGCAGTTGCTACATAATCAATTTTTTGTTCTTCTAATAATTTAAAAAACCAATTGTAGCGTAACTCTCTAGCCGCTAATTGTGTTGATAATTTGTTTTTATTTTGATACTCTCGTGTTGAGAATTTTATAGTAAAAGTGTCTATATTAAATTTGTCTCCGAGCTTTATTATGAATTGTTCATCTAAATCACTTTCATTTTCTCTTAGTTGAAAATTACAATGAGCTAAAGTGATATTATAGTTTAACTTATAAAGTAAATGAGTTAGAACAACACTATCAACTCCACCAGAAATTGCTATAAGTATTTTTTTACCTTCTAAAAAAGGAAAACTTGAAGTAAGATGTTGTTTAAATTTATTGACCATTGATACTAATAAATTAAACTTGTTGGTTTAGCCAATCAACAATGTTTTGTAGCATTTCTTCTTTACATAAATCATTGTGTAATTCATGATAACCATTTTCATAAAGTTTCAAGGTAGCTGTGTTTGAATTTTCAGCAAAAGCTCTAGTGCCTTTGTAATCAATTATTTTGTCTTCAATCCCATGTAATAAAAGCATTGGTGTTTTTAGTAAAGAAGCATTATTAATGGCCCATTCTCCAGAATCTATAAAAGTTAAAGAAAAGTTTGGGCTAATTTTGTCATGTACCAGAGGGTCGTTAATATATTTCTTAACTTCATTTGCATCTCTAGAAATATCATTAGGATCTAATTCATTACCTAAAGTTATCGATGGAGCTATTTTTTGCATGATTTTCCCAAGAGAAATTTTCCATTTTGGTGGTTGAAAAGCTAATTTTAAAAAGGGGCTAGTAGCAATCACACCTTGTAAATTATGTTTTTTACGTAACGTGTAATTAATCACAGCATTACCTCCCATGGAATGACCGTATAAAAAAACTTTTTTGTTTCCAAAAATGTCTTTGGCTTTATCAATTAATTTTGAAACGCTTTCTAAAACAGCATTGTAATTAGGATTATGACCTCTTTTGCCAGTTGTTTTACCATGTCCAAAATGATCAAAAGTTATTACTCCAAAATCATTATCAGTTAGTTTTTTAGCAACGTGAGTGTAGCGTCCAGAGTGTTCTCCCATCCCATGAATAATTACTACTATAGCTTTTGTTTTTTTGGGTTTCCAAAATTGACCAAAAAAATTAGTTTTATGATAATTGAAATTAAACTCTTGATGTGTCATAAATTATTGTTTTTGCAACCATTGTCTAATCTCTTTTCTTAAAGATTGTTCTGGTCTTGGTAGTGGAATTGTTCTACCAAATTGTTTACTTCGTTTAAATTTTGAGAATGTAATTTTTAGTTGTTTCCAATCTTCAGGATATGTTTCTAAAAACATATTAAAAAAACTTTGTTCATTAGCTGTTCCTTCAATTTTAGAAAGTACATGATTAAATTTCTTCTCTTGCTCTATGATCATATTTTTTAGTAAATATAAGTAAAACTACTTTGAGTTAAGTAAAACGTATTTCATTGCTTTTGCTTTTAATAAGCATTCTTCATACTCTTTTTCAGGAATTGATTTAGCAGTAATAGCTCCTCCTACTGAATAAGAAACGTATTTTTCATCAGCGTTATATAGAATACTACGAATTACAACATTGAAATCAAAATCACCTTCAGGAGTAAAATACCCAACAGTTCCTGAATATAACCCTCGTTTAGTTTCTTCTAATTCTTCAATGATTTTCATAGCAGATACTTTTGGTGCTCCGGTCATACTTCCCATTGGAAAAGTATCTTTGATAACATCCACAGGATGTGTTGTTGAATTTATTTCAGAAACGATTGTTGAAATCATTTGATGTACTTGCTTAAACGAGTATACTTTACATAATTCTTCAACGATAACACTTCCTTTTTTAGCTGTTTTTGATAAGTCGTTTCTAACTAAATCAACAATCATGATATTCTCAGAGCGTTCCTTTTCATCACGAGCTAAATCAAAAGCAATTTTATCGTCATCTATTTTGTTAATTAAACGTTTGGCCGTGCCTTTTATCGGTTGAGAAATAATTTTATTACCTTCTTTTTTAATATACCTTTCAGGGGTTGCTGATAATAAATAAAGATTCTCATGTTTAAAGAAAGTAGCAAAAGGAGGTTCAGAAATTTCGTTTAAATGAGTATATATATGATGAGGATCAATATTGGTGTTTTCTGCATAAAATTCTTGACAAAAATTAGCCTCATAAATATCACCTCGATGAATATGTTTTAATACTTGAGAAACTTTTTTATGGTATTCGTCTTTATGAATTCTAAGTTTTATTTTAATATTATTTTCTTGTGATGTGTCTTTATTGGGTAAATTAATGTTTGTTTCAAAAATTTCTTCATAATCCTCTTCTAATTCATCATCAATCATTTGTAAATAATGAAATTCAACTGTATTACCTTTTATAAAAATTATTTTTTGAGGTTGAAAAAAATACAAATCAGGAAAATGAAGGCCATCGAAATTTTTAGAATGTAGTTTTTCTACATTGTTTTTAACATCATAAGAAATATATCCAAATATATAATCATTAGTATACGATTGGTATTCTTTTAATTTATTAAAAGCTTCATGATAGTCAGTTTTGATAGCTGTAAACTCATCAACAGCAAGAGCACTATCAAAAGAGCTATATGTTTGATCATGGTTATTAGAATCTAACCAAATTGCAGTTTCAAATTGTTTAGCCCAAAGAAATAGTTGTTTTTTAAATACTATTGGGTTTTCTATTGAAAATTTACGAATTACTCTTAACATTATGCAAAAATAAGAAACCGAATAGAAACTTAAATGTAATAAGGGTTTTTCTTGTGGATTATCTTTAAAACTATAATTAATACTTTATCGCTACATTTATAGCTGTTAAAAAGTATTTTATGATTAAAAATTGGCTTAAAAACATAGGTCCAGGAACTTTAGTTGCGGCTGCTTTTATAGGTCCAGGAACTGTAACACTATGTACGTTAGCTGGAGTTAATTTCGGAATGAATTTATTGTGGGCTATGTTGGTGTCAATTATAGCCACAATTATATTACAAGAAATGGCTGCCAGATTAGGTATTATTTCTCAAAAAGGACTTTCTGAAGTTATTAGAAGTGAGATTAACAATCCTTTTTTAAGACAGATAATAACAGTTTTAATTTTATCAGCAATAGTAATAGGAAATGCTTCTTATGAAGCAGGTAATATTAGTGGAGGAATTTTAGGTTTAGAAACCGTTTTTGGGAAAATGATATTAGAAATTGGAGGTGTTTCAATTAACTTTATGAGTGTTTTTATTGGTGTGATTGCTTTTGCATTGTTATTTATTGGCAACTATAAATTTTTAGAAAAAACATTGATAACTCTAGTTTTACTAATGAGTTTTTCTTTTTTAATTACTGCATTAATAACAAAACCCAATTTAGTAGAAATATTAAAAGGGTTGTTTGTTCCTAAATTTCCTGAAGAAAGTTTACTAACTATTATAGGTTTAATAGGTACTACTGTAGTTCCGTATAATTTGTTTTTACATGCATCTTTAGTTAAAGAAAAATGGAAAATAGCTGATGAGTTAACTTTCGCAAAAAAAGATACTATAATTTCTATAATTTTGGGAGGATTAGTGTCAATAGCAATTATCATTTCTGCTGCATCAATCCAAACTAATAGTGTTGGGAGTGTTACAGATTTAGCAAAAAGTTTAGCGCCTTTATATGGAGAGTTTGCAAAATATTTTTTAGCATTAGGAATGTTTGCTGCAGGAATAACATCGGCAATAACAGCTCCTTTAGCTGCGGCTTATGTTGCTAAAGGTTGTTTAGGTTGGAGTGGTGGATTAAAATCTAATAAATTTAGAATGGTCTGGATATTTATATTGTTTCTGGGAGTGTTGTTCTCTTCATTTGGGATTAAACCGATTGAAATTATAAAATTTGCACAAGTAGCTAATGGAATGTTGCTACCAGTAATAGCAGGTGTGTTATTGTGGATAATGAATAAGAAATCTGTGTTAGGTAAATACAGTAATACAAAAACTCAAAATATTTTTGGGATTATTATACTTGTGTTTAGTGTTTTTTTAGGGGTTAAAAGTATACTAAAAGTACTCAATGTTTTTTAATATGAAAATAGATATAAATTGTGATGTGGGTGAAGGTGTTGGTAATGAGGAGTTGTTAATGCCTTACATATCATCTTGTAATATTGCATGTACAGCTCATGCAGGTACTATTGAAACAATTGATGCTGTTATACAATTAGCAAAAGAAAATAATGTTAAAATAGGAGCGCATCCTTCATTTCCAGATAAAGAAAATTTTGGAAGAAAAATAATGGATATTTCTACTATAGAGCTTCAAAAAAGTGTTGAGTGGCAAATTAACTTACTTAAAGAAAGAGTAAAGATTCAAAAAAGTGAATTGAATCACATAAAATTTCATGGAGCTTTATACAATTTAGTAGCTAAAAATAAAGAAATAGCTGAAGTAGTTATTCAGTCAATATTAAAAGTAAGTCCAGCTACTTTTTTATATGTTCCTTTTAATTCTAAAATAGCTGAGATAGCAGAAAAAGAAAATATTAAAATTAAGTATGAAGCATTTGCTGACAGAAATTACAATGATGATTCAACGTTAGTTTCTAGAAGTTTATCTAATGCTGTTATAAATGATAAAAGTAAAGCTTTTAACCATGTTTTTAGAATGCTCTCATTAGGAGAATTGAAAACAACTAATGGAAAACTGATAAAAATAAAAGCAGATACTTTTTGTGTGCATGGAGATACTGAAAATGCGATAGAATTAGTGAGTTATATTTATAAATCAATGCAGAAAAAAGGAATTACTATTGCTTAAAGTATTATCATATAAACCATTTGGGGTAAAAGCTATTTTGATAGAGTGGGAGGCTAGAATTAGTACTGTTATTTTAAATGACATCATTAATTTTAAAACTAAAATTAGTTTTTCAAAAAATGATGTTTTAGATGATTGTATTGTTGGGTATCATTCATTAACTCTTGTTTATAAAGAAAGAATCAATGATTTTTTAAGAGAAGTAGAGTCGTTGAAGAGATTAAGTTTAATAGAAGATATAAAGAATAGTACAGCGAAATATATTTGGGAGATACCAGTTTGTTATGATCTTCAGTTTGGAATTGATTTAGAAGAAATGTCTAGAGTAAAAAATATAAATATAGATGAAATTATAAAGTTTCATACTCAAAATTTATATACTGTATATTTTATTGGTTTTTTACCTGGTTTTTTATATTTAGGAGGATTAAACAAAATACTTTATATGAACCGTAAAGCTACACCAAGGTTAGAGGTTTTTGAAGGAGCTGTTGCTATAGGAGGAAATCAAACAGGTGTTTATCCATCTAAAAGTCCAGGAGGATGGAATATATTAGGAAAAACTCCAGTTTTGTTTTTTAATCATAATAATAGTACTCCATGTTTTGCTAAATCAGGAGATAAAATTCGTTTTAAGCCTGTCAACTTAGAAGAGTTTAAAAAGCTTGAAAAAGAAATAAAAAATGGGAACTATATACCTGTAAAAGAAATAATTTATGATTAAAGTTTTATCTGCAGGTTTTTATACAACTATTCAGGACTTAGGAAGGGTTGGATATGGAAGTTTTGGCTTGCCAATCTCTGGAGCTATGGATTTTTATTCAGCTAAACTTTCAAATTTTTTACTAAATAATAATGTTAATGATGCAGTGTTAGAAGTTGTTTATGGTGGATGTAAATTATTGTTTGAAAATGATACTATTGTAAGTGTAACTGGTGCAGATTTTTCAGTTAAAATAAATGAGAATGAAGTGACTATGAATACAGCTTTGTTTATTGAGAAGGGAAGTGTTTTGTCTTTTGGAAAAAGAGGTTATGGAGTGAGAACTTATATTGGGGTTAAAGGAGGAATTCGTTCTGAAAAGTTATTTGGAAGTAGGAGTATGTATAAAGGCATAACATCTAGTTTTAAAATTAATAAAGGAGTACAATTGCCAATTATTCAATTGGGTAAAACAAATGAAAAAAGTTTTTCAAAGATAAAAATAGATGGAAGCTTTTTTTTGTCTAAAAATATAGAATGTAATGAAGGTCCTGAATTTAGTTTATTATCTAAAAAAGAAAAAATGAATTTATTTAGAATGATATTTACAATTTCGTCAGATAATAATAGAATGGGATACAGATTAGAAGAAAAAATTAATAATACTTTGCCTTCAATGTTAACATCTGCAGTTTTACCAGGAACTGTTCAGTTAACACCATCAGGAACACTTATTGTTTTAATGAAAGATAGTCAAATTACTGGTGGATATCCAAGGGTTTTGCAATTAACTGAAGAAGGAATAAGTAAATTGGCTCAAAAAACAACGGGAGACCGTTTTCAATTTAAAATAGTATAAAAAAAACCTCGCAATGAGCGAGGTTTTTTTATACTATGAAATTAACTTTTGTTTTTTGGTTTATGAAGGATTACCATTTTTTGAGTTTCTCCTTTAGAGCTGTCTAATTTAAAATGCTTTTCTCCATGAATTCCTTTTCCCTTCATGTTTTCAATCTTATTTTCAACCTCTTCCAAGGAACCTTCAATTATTTCTTTTTTAGTTTTTTCAACACCATTTTCTGTGTAAGTTGTTGTAATAACTGCTTTAGCTAAATCATCATTTTTAACAGTAAGATTAACTTCTTTTTTTATCTTTTCTGAAGCATGACTGTCAGTGGTTGAGTGTCCTCCTAATATTGGAGCAATTACTAATCCTATTAAACATGTTAACTTAATTAAAATATTCATAGATGGTCCTGAAGTGTCTTTAAATGGATCACCTACTGTATCACCTGTAACTGCAGCTTTATGTGCGTCAGAACCTTTGTATGTCATTTCTCCGTTGATTTCTACGCCAGCTTCAAAAGATTTTTTTGCATTGTCCCAAGCACCTCCTGCATTGTTTTGGAAAATAGCCCATAATACACCACTAACAGTAACACCAGCCATATAACCACCTAGCATTTCAGCAATCGCCATGTTGTTCATTCCAAAAATCATAGGAACGAAAGCGATAATTAAAGGGAAACCGATAGTTAATAATCCTGGTAACATCATTTCTTTTAAAGAAGCTTCGGTAGAAATAGCTACACATTTGTCATATTCAGGTTTACCAGTACCTTCCATTATACCTGGAATGTCTTTAAATTGACGACGAACTTCTTGTACCATTTCCATTGCAGCTTTACCAACAGCGTTCATAGCTAAAGCGGAAAAAACAACAGGTACCATACCTCCAACAAACAACATAGCTAATACTGGAGCTTTAAAAATATTAATACCATCAATGCCTGTAAAAGTAACATAAGCAGCAAATAAAGCTAATGAAGTTAATGCAGCAGAAGCAATAGCGAAACCTTTACCCGTTGCAGCAGTTGTATTACCAACTGAATCTAAAATATCTGTACGTTCTCTAACGATTGGTTCTTGCTCACTCATTTCAGCAATACCACCAGCATTATCAGCAATAGGCCCAAAAGCGTCAATAGCTAATTGCATAGCAGTTGTAGCCATCATAGCAGAAGCAGCTAATGCAACTCCATAAAAACCTGCGAAAGCATAAGATGCCCAAATAGCACCTGCAAATAATAATACAGAAGGAAATGTAGATATCATTCCTGTAGCTAAACCAGCTATAATATTTGTTCCTGCACCAGTGCTAGATTGTTGTACTATCTTTAAAATAGGCGATTTCCCTAATCCTGTATAATATTCGGTAACAGAAGAAATAACTGCTCCAACTATTAAACCAACAAGGGTAGCGTAGAAAACTCTCATAGAAGAAATTTCTTGCAATCCTTCTCCAAAAAACTCCATGTTCATTGTTTCTGGTAACATCCATGTTACAAGTCCATAGCAAGAAATAGCAACTAAAGCAATAGATGTCCAGTTTCCTTTGTTTAAAGCTCCCATTACTTGAGACTCTTTAGCATCATTGCTTTTTATTTTAACAAGCATTGTTCCAATAATAGAAATAATGATTCCAGCCCCAGCAATTGCCATAGGTAATAAAATTGGACCTATTCCGCCAAAAGCATCTGAAATAGAACCTCCCATGTCTTTAATTACATAGTTACCTAAAACCATTGCTGCTAAAACTGTAGCAACATATGACCCAAATAAGTCAGCACCCATTCCAGCAACATCACCAACATTATCACCAACATTATCAGCAATTGTAGCAGGGTTACGAGGGTCATCTTCAGGAATACCAGCTTCTACCTTACCAACTAAGTCAGCACCAACATCAGCTGCTTTTGTATATATACCTCCACCAACACGAGCAAATAAAGCTATAGATTCAGCACCTAAAGAAAAGCCTGCTAAGGTTTCTAAAACTATTGTCATGTCCATTGTATTTGTCCATGAGCCCCCCATAAAAAAGTGAAAGAAGAAGATGAAAAATGCAGTTAAACCTAAAACAGCCAAGCCTGCAACACCTAATCCCATTACGGTACCTCCATCAAATGATATTTTTAGAGCATTTGGTAAACTAGTTCGTGCTGCTTGAGTTGTTCTAACGTTAGTTTTAGTAGCTATTTTCATTCCTATATTTCCTGCATAGGCAGAAAAAACGGCTCCAAATATAAAAGCGACAACGATTAACCAGTGGGTTGTAGGTACAATGAAGGAAACAATTGCTAGTAATACACTAACAATTATTACGAATATTGCTAAAAGTCTATATTCTGCGTTTAAAAAGGCTAAAGCTCCTTCGTAAATATGATCTGAAATTTCTTTCATTTTTCCATCACCTGCATCCTGTTTCATCACCCAAGCCTTTTTAAAGACCATATAAATTAAACCTAAAGATGCCATTATTATTGGCATCCAAATCATCATTGATTCCATATATTATTGTTTGATTAGTTAATTAATGTTCGTAAATATAACAAAATCAGCGACTAATAAAAAAGCCTTTCAGAACTAACTGAAAGGCTTAATGTATTTTTGAAGAAAAAAATTACTAGATAGTAAAGTTTCCGTTTGCTTTATGTTCACTGTTTGCGTAACGTTCAATACACTTATCTAAAATTTCATAAGCTTCATTTGCGTCACCCCAATCACCAATATCAACTTTCTTTTTTTCTAAATCTTTATATACTTGGAAAAAATGTGTAATTTCTTGTTGACGGTGTGGGTTTAAGTCTGATAAATCATTATATCTATTCCAAATTGGATCAGATACAGGTACACAAACAATTTTTTCATCTGGACCTTTTTCATCTGCCATATGGAAAACACCAATAGGTTTTACTTCCATAACACACATTGGGAAAGTAGGTTCTGCACCTAATACTAATACATCTAATGGATCTCCATCTAATGCTAATGTTTCAGGTATAAATCCGTAATCACCAGGATACATCATTGATGAAAATAACATTCTATCAAAACGTATTTTACCTAAATCAAAATCGTATTCGTATTTATTTCTACTTCCTTTTGGTATTTCTATTAAAACATCTACTGTCTTTCTTTCTTTTGCAGTCATATTACTTAACTTATCTTCGTTTCTAAAATCGGAGTGCAAAAGTAATAATTTATTGCTGATTTTATAGTTAAAAACAAGGTTATTTTATGGTTAAATGTATGGCTATAAGCCTGGTTTAATTCCTATTCGTATTGCAAATTTTGGAGTTGGACTTACTACTGAGCCTGCTGGAGGGGTGTAGTTACTTCTCCAAATAGCGTCAATACGTAAAAAACGTAAGTTTCCGTAGCCTATGTTTTCTACTCCAACACTATATTCATAATACATTTTATTTGGTGTGTTGTAATTTATGTTTGACTTATTAATAGCTATATTGTTATTTGAAATTGTACCATAAGCTGCTCTGAAAGTTACTAAACTACGTAGCTTTAGTTTTTTTAATAGAGGTATTTTATTTAAAATAAATCCATTAAAGTGATGCTCTAAATGTGTAGCTGCGTAGGTGTCAGTAACAAAATCATAATAATTTAATAAAGAAAAAGTGTTCTTAACTAAAGAAAGTGATTGGTTAGCTGGTACTGGGTTTAGTAGTCCAATTGGTACAGTTCCAAAAGTTTTACCACCTTCAATCGTTGCGTCTAGTAAACCAAATTTTCCTAAAAGAATAGGTTGCGTATATTTAAATTGAATTTTATCATAACTATGAGTTCCATTAAAAGGCCCTTTATATCCTTTTCTGTAGTTTAATACTAGAGTAGGGAATATATTTCTTCCAAAACGCCTTTCAACCCCCAATCCATAAACAAAACGTCCAGGAGTATAAGAAACATAAATGTCAGAAGCAACGTCTGTTATTTGTGAGCGTAAATTCCCTTTTTCATCAAGGTAATTCATTGAAAAATCTTTCTGTGAAGCAGTTCCAATTCTAGCATGTGATAGGTTAAAGCCTACATGCAGATTCATTTTTATCTGGTAATCAAAATTTGCAGCTACCTTTTTGACTCTTGAAAGGAAAAAATTGTCTCCTCTATTAAGTATAGCAGTGGTACCAAAACTTCTTCCTAATAATTGAGTAGTATTTAATAGCACACTACCTAGTTGTTCAATATCATCTTGATAGGCTAATCCTACAGCTATTCTTGGTTTGTATGATAGTAGGTATCTAGCTTCAGCTCCGTACTTAACTTTTTTGTCTTTAAATCCGTATGCAATGTGCCCACCTAACCTAAAACGATCATCTTTTGTTTTAAAAGTTCTAAATCCTATTTTTGTTCTAAATCCTTCTACTTGATTACTTGCAAAAGCTGTCCAAAATGGGCCGAATTGAATCCCTAAATTAGTGTTTATATATCCACTAGCTACTGTATTTATTAATCCTGTAATGTTTTTTATTTCTTTCTTTTGTTTTACAGAATTAATTAATTTATAGGTTGATTTATTTTCCTCATCAGTAACTCCTTTCCAGTATTCTTGCTTTTTTGTATACTGATCTGGTCGTATTTTAATGTTTTTTTGAGTATAGAAAATAGAAGGCTTTGGTTTGTTAAGAATGTAGTTTTTGAATAAAATAGTTTTCTTTATTGTTAACCCTTTATTACTTTCATTCTTGTCGAGAAAAGTAAAATCACCATCATAAGCATTTTTTGTAGAAAGATATATGCTATCATTTTTAACTTCGTATTCTTTTTCAAAACTCAATCCCCTCACAAAGTTTAAATTAATACTTTTGTGAACTTTCATTTTTATTTTTTTTACTGAATAGTTTTTATCAGCAATCCAAACATTTCCTTGAAAAGCTAAATCACCATTTCTTCTAGGGAAAAAATAGATGTTATATAGCTTCTTTTTATTTTTTACAATACTATCATATAAAACATAATCATAAGTAGCAAAACCGTCTGAAGATAGGGGGCTAACAAATGACTTCTGTAATAGTGTAATGTTATTTTTAAATACATCAATGTTTTGAAAAGTATTTGACATTCTATCAAAAACAAAACCTTGAGCACCTAATCCTTCTTCTTTTTCAGCTTCGATATCGGTTCTAATATTGTTCTCTTTATTATTACCATATACATTGGCAACTTGCTCTCTTAAATATACAGGGATATAGTAATTAATACCGTCGTTGTCATATTTAATTTCAGAAATTGCTTTTTCGTAATCTTGTTTAAAAATTCTTTTAATGAATACTGTATCTAAATTATTAAGCCCAATTTCAATACTGGTATGTTTTTTAAATTGATAATTATCAACTAAGTTTAGGCCTAGTTTACGTTTACGCTTCCATACTTCTTTTAAAATTCTATAAGCAGGGTTTTCTTTTTTCTTTAGCCTTTTTTTAGGTTTAGTTACAACAATAACTTCTTCAAGTTCATTTGAAAGTTCTTTTAAAACAACATTAAGATATTTTGTTTTTTGATTAACTTTTAAAACTTGAGTTTTATATCCTATAAAAGATATTTCTAAAGTTCCTCTGTATTTTTTTGTTTTTAAAAAAAACTTACCATCATCACTAGTAGTAGTTCCATAAGTTGTGTTTTGTAAAAAAACATTAACAAATGGTAATGGATTATTAAATTCATCAACTACTTTCCCTTTTAAAGTTATTTGTGCACTAACTGAGGTAGTTATGAATATAAGTAAGTAAAACAGCCGAATTTTCATTATTTTCTTTTACTGCAAAATCCTTTTGATATAAAAAATCAAAAGGATTTTGGATTATTTTTTCAATTTCAATTTGTTTATTTGATGTATAAAACTTCTTTTACAGCAGTAACAACATCATTTGCGTTTGGTAACCATTTTTCTAATAAAACTGGTGAATACGGAGCAGGAGTATCAGCTGTCGTAATTCTTTTTATAGGTGCATCTAGATAATCAAAAGCTTCATCTTGAACTCTAAAAGTTATTTCTGAAGAAACACTTCCAAATGGCCAAGCTTCTTCTAGAACTACAAGTCTGTTTGTTTTCTTTACAGATTCTAAAATTGCATTATGATCCATAGGACGAACAGTTCGTAAATCGATAATTTCGATAGAAATACCTTCTTTAGCAAGTTCGTCAGCAGCTTTATAAGCTTCTTTAATTATTTTACCAAAAGAAACTACAGTAACATCAGTACCTTCTCTTTTAATATCTGCTACACCAATAGGTATTATGTATTCCCCTTCTGGAATTTCCATTTTATCACCATACATTTGTTCAGACTCCATGAAAATAACTGGATCATCATCACGAATTGCTGCTTTTAGTAAGCCTTTTGCATCGTATGGGTTTGAAGGAACGATAACTTTTAACCCAGGACAGTTAGCAAACCAGCTTTCAAAAGCTTGTGAATGAGTTGCAGCCAATTGACCAGCAGAAGCAGTTGGTCCTCTAAATACTATAGGACAATTGAATTGTCCTCCACTCATTTGTCTAATTTTAGCCGCGTTATTTATAATTTGATCAATTCCTACTAATGAGAAATTGAAAGTCATATATTCAACAATAGGGCGGTTTCCATTCATTGCTGAACCAACAGCAATTCCACCAAAACCTAATTCAGCAATAGGAGCATCAATTACACGTTTAGCACCAAATTCATCTAGCATCCCTTTACTAGCTTTATATGCACCATTGTACTCAGCAACTTCTTCACCTATTAAGTAAATGCTTTCATCTCTGCGCATTTCCTCACTCATTGCTTCGCAAACGGCCTCTCTAAATTGTACTGTTTTCATACGTTTTATAAGTAGTTGTTTATCAAGAGTGCAAAAGTAGTAAAAATAGATGTAATGTAAAGGTTAGAATTTTCTTAAAATCCAAATATCTTGTGTAGGTTTATTATTAATAATCCCTCTTTCAATATGCTTAAGTACTTTAAAGTTATTTGAGGTGCATAAATTATTAAAGAAAATAGGAGGGTGGTAAGTAGCAAAAAGTCTATTACCTTCTACTTTATATGAATGTTCAATTAGTTTTCCCTGATTAAAATTTATAGTCTCTTTCTTAGAAAGTTTGTTTTTATATGCATTTCCATGAGTTGTTATGAATAAAATAGCTCCTTTTTTTGAAACTCTATTTAATTCTTTTATCCATAAATGATGTTTTTCCTCTGATAGATGCGTGAAAATTGAAATGCTATAAATGAAATCAAAAAAGTTAGCTTGAAAATTTAAAGGAGGGGTTAAGTTGTTTTTAATAACATTTATATTCGATAAATTTTTTGAACACCATTTTATGTATTTTGAATTATAGTCAGAACCCCAAAAAATAGATTTTTTAATAAATTTAGGCATATGCCTTAATATTCTTCCAGTTCCGCAGCCCCAGTCTAAAACTTTAATGTTTGTTGGTTTTATGAATTCTTTAATGTGTTCAACAATCCATTCGGCTGTGTCTTCTCCACCAAAATATATTTTATGATAGTCTAAGCCAAAGGTTTCATACAAATAAAAATCAGGAGGTATTTTTACAAAAGGGTTTTCATTCAAAAAGATAGTATTCTTTTTTTTATTCTTGAATTTTTGATAAAAAAAATTCCCATGCTCAAAAAGAGGTAGTAGACCAATTAGTTTCACAGTTTTTTTAATTTTTCTCTTCATATTCAATGAGTAAGGTTTTTTAGCGAAATGATTAATTGCAAAAATAAAAAGGAAAAAATAATTTACTATGCACGCATAGTATTTTTAAAAAAAATGCGTAACTTCGTCGTTCAAAAAATAAGTTTCTTTAAAACAGCAATATATGAAAATATTAGTATGTATCAGTCACGTACCTGATACCACTTCAAAAATTAACTTTACAGATAGCGATACAAAGTTTGATACGAATGGAGTACAGTTTGTTATAAATCCATATGATGAGTTTAGTTTAACTAGAGCTATGTGGTTTAAAGAAAAGCAAGGTGCTTCGGTAACTGTAGTTAACGTTGGAGGAGCTTCAACTGAACCAACTTTGAGGAAAGCTTTGGCTATAGGAGCTGATGAGGCTATAAGAGTTAATGTTGAGCCAACTGATGGTTTAATGGTAGCGAAAGAATTAGCTGAGATAGTAAAAGAAGGTGGATACGATTTAGTATTAGCAGGGAAAGAATCTGCTGACTATAATGGGCAAATGGTTCCAGGAATGTTAGCTTCTTTAGTAGATTTCAATTTTGTTAATGGTTGTGTTGGGATGGAAGTAGAAGGAACTAATGTAACTTTAGATAGAGAAATAGATGGAGGAGAAGAAAAAGTTTCATCTGTTTTACCTATGGTAGTTGCTGGGCAAAAAGGGATCGTAGAAGAAAAAGATTTACGTATACCTAACATGAGAGGTATTATGATGGCTCGTAAAAAACCATTAAAGGTTGTTGAAGGAAGTGGAGCTGCTGCATCATCTGTAACAAAAACCTTTGAAAAACCAGTAGCAAAAGGAGCTGTTAAGTTAGTGGATAATGTTGATGATTTAATCAACTTATTACATAACGAAGCAAAAGCAATTTAAAAATAAAATATAAAATTTTGCGGGTGATATTAAAATCACTTAGCAACCTAAAAATATAAAAAATATGTCTGTATTAGTTTTTGCCGATTCAACGGAAGGAAAATTCAAAAAAACAGCTTTTGAAGTTGTTTCATACGGAAAAAAAGTTGCTGAACAGTTAGGAACTAGTTTGGTAACGTTAACAATAAATGGTGGTGATGCTTCAGAACTGAATACTTATGGAGCAGAAAATGTTGTAGAAGTGAAAAATGAATTATCAACGTTTAACGCTAAATCATATGCTTCAATTATAAAGCAAGTAGCCGAAGCAAAGGAGGCTAGTGTTGTTGTTATTGATTCAAGTGTTGATGGTTTAACTGTGGCTCCTTTAGTAGCAGTTTCTTTAGAAGCTGGGTACGCTTCAAATGTAGTAGCATTACCAAGCGATACTGCTCCTTTTGTAGTTAAACGTAAAGCTTTTTCGAATAAAGGATTTAATAATACTGAAATTTCTACTGATAGAAAGGTAATAGGTGTAGCAAAGAATTCATATGGTGCACATGAAAATCAAGCTTCAGGTGCTGTTGAAGGATTTGAAGCAGTATTACCAGAATTAAATGTAAAGTCTGAAGCGATAAATAAGGCATCAGGTAAAGTTACAATTGCAGATGCAGATGTTGTTGTATCAGCAGGTAGAGGTTTAAAAGGCCCTGAAAACTGGGGGATGGTAGAAGAGTTAGCTGAAGTTCTTGGAGCTGCAACTGCTTGTTCAAAGCCAGTATCTGATTTAGGTTGGAGACCACATAGTGAGCATGTTGGACAAACAGGTAAGCCAGTTGCATCTAATTTATATATCGCAATAGGTATTTCTGGAGCTATTCAACATTTAGCAGGTGTAAATGCATCAAAGGTAAAAGTAGTTGTTAATAATGATCCTGAAGCACCATTTTTTAAGGCTGCTGACTATGGTATTGTTGGAGATGCCTTTGAAGTTATTCCTCAATTAATAGAAAAATTAAAAGTATTTAAACAAGCATAATTAATGAGTTAATTTTTCTTTTAAAAGAAAATAGAAAAGAACTCATAATTTTTAGTAAATTGTGCTCGCATAAAAAAGGCTGTCTAAAACTTAAAAATAAGCCTAAGTTAGACAGCCTTTTTCTTTTTTATGATGATGATACATGAGTTTAATAAAACTAACTATTAAAGGAATTTCATATAGTCAAACACAAAGTGGAGCCTACGCTTTGGTGTTGAGTGAAATAGAAGGAACAAGAACGTTGCCTATTATAATTGGAGCTTTTGAAGCTCAGTCTATTGCTATAGCTTTAGAGAAAGAAATTAGACCCCCAAGGCCACTAACTCATGATTTGTTCAAAACATTTGCTGATCGTTTTTCTATAAATATAAAACAAGTAATTATTCATAAGCTGGTTGATGGTGTTTTCTTTTCAAGTTTACTTTCTGAAAGAGATGGTGTTGAGGAGGTTATTGATACCAGAACATCTGATGCAATTGCATTAGCAGTTCGTTTTCAAGCGCCTATTTATACTTATGAAAATATTTTAGATAAAGCAGGGATATATTTGAAATTAGACGAAGAGTTTTCTGAAGAAGAAGGTTTGGATGAAGATGAATTTGAGTTAACTTTTGAAGAAGAAGTTGAGGAAGATGCGTATAGCCAAATGTCTTTGTCAGAATTACATGATGAGCTAAATGAAGCTGTTTCAAATGAAGATTATGAAGTAGCAGCTAAAATTCGAGATGAAATTAGCAAACGATCTTAAAAATATTTAAAACTACAAAAATGAAGAAGTTATTTACACTTTTGATGCTTTGCGTTTCAATAGTAACGTTTAGCCAAAGTATTGAAAAAAAGTGGAATTTTTCATCTATAACAACAACTGAAGGAAAAGAAGTTGTTTCTATAAATCAAAATGATGTTTTCGAATTATCTAAAGGAGAGTTTTGTTATTCTTTAGAGGCGAAAGATGATTTAAAATCGTCTGGAAGCTATATACATCAAAATAATCTATTAATTTTTAATTACAAACAACCTAAAGATACCGTTAGGTACTATAATATTACTGAGTTAACTGATAAAGTATTAACATTATCAGAGAATAATATACTATACAAGTTCTCTTCTAGTGAAAGTGTAGCGCCAATTGTAGCGGAAAAATCTGAAATAAAAGAAATGAATTCTGGAATAGTTTCTAGTCAAGGATTTACAATGCAAAGTTTGTGGAGAGGTGTTTTAGGAATGGTCTCGTTATTAGTTATCGCATTTTTATTTAGTTCAAATAGAAGGGGGATAGATTGGAAAACTGTAGGTTTAGGATTGGCTTTTCAGTTGTTGATAGCTATTGGTGTTTTAAAAGTTCCGTTTGTTCAAAAAGCTTTCGAATGGGTTGGAGGTTTATTTGTAAGCGTGCTCGATTTTACAAGAGCAGGAAGTGAATTTTTGTTTAGTGGATTAGTAGCTGATATGGATTCTTTTGGATTTATTTTTGCTTTTCAAGTACTACCTACTATTATATTCTTTTCGGCGTTAACTTCCTTATTGTTTTATTTAGGTTTAATTCAAAAAGTTGTAAAAGTTTTAGCTTGGTTATTAAGTAAAGTTTTAAAGATATCAGGAGCAGAGAGTTTATCTGTAGCGGGTAATATCTTTTTAGGGCAAACAGAAGCTCCATTGTTAATAAAGGCATATTTAGAAAAGATGAATAAATCTGAAATGCTTTTAGTAATGATAGGAGGAATGGCAACAGTTGCTGGAGCAGTTTTAGCTGCTTATATTGGTTTCTTAGGTGGAGATGATGAAGTGTTGAGATTGTTATATGCTAAGCATTTATTAGCTGCATCTGTTATGGCAGCGCCTGGTGCAATTATAATTTCTAAAATATTATACCCTCAAACTGAAAAAGTAAATACAGATGTGAAAGTTTCTTCAGAAAAAATAGGTTCTAATATTTTAGATGCTATAGCTAATGGAACTACTGAGGGGTTACAGTTAGCAATGAATGTGGCAGCTATGTTGTTAGTTTTTATCGCTTTTATTGCAATGATAAATGGAGTTTTAGGTTGGGTTGGAGATATTACTTCAATTAATACATGGATGATTGAAAATACATCTTATTCTAAACTTTCATTAGAGGCAATTTTGGGGTATCTTTTTGCGCCATTAATGTGGTTAATAGGGGTTGCTAGTGAAGATATGGCTTTAATGGGTCAATTGTTAGGTATAAAATTAGCAGCAAGTGAGTTTGTAGGGTATATTCAATTAGCTGAACTTAAAGATGTTGCTAGTGCTACTCATTTAACTTATAATAAGTCAATTATAATGGCAACATATATGTTGTGCGGATTTGCAAATTTCGCTTCTATTGGAATTCAAATAGGAGGTATAGGTTCATTAGCTCCGGGACAGCGTAAAACATTATCTGAATTTGGAATGAAAGCTTTAATTGGAGGTACTATTGCATCTTTAATGTCTGCAACTATTGCTGGGATGATTATAGGTTAATAAAAAAATAAAAAAAAATAAAAAAAACACCAACTGTACAGTTGGTGTTTTTTTTATGTAAAATTTGGTATGAATATTGTCAATAAAGTGTACAAAAAACTATTATGAAGAAACTACTATTTTTAATTACGTTGTTAATTACTAACCTTGTGATTAGCCAAAAAACACCTACTTTAAATGTAGGTAAAAGACAATTAGCATTATCTTCCTTAGATATTAAAGCAACAATTACAGGCAATATAGCAACTACAACTTACGATATGTTGTTTTATAATCCAAGTTCAAGAGTTTTAGAAGGAGAATTAAAGTTTCCTTTGGGAGAAAGCCAAGAGATTTCTAGATTAGCATTAGAAATACAAGGGAAGCTAAGGGAAGCTGTTGTTGTAGAAAAAGAGTTAGGTAGAGTTGCTTTTGAAGGAATTGTAAGAAAAGGAGTCGATCCTGCATTGTTGGAAAAAGGGAAAGGAAACTCATATAATGTAAGAGTGTATCCTATTCCTGCAAATGGGTATAAACGTGTTGTTATTGCTTATGAGCAAGAGCTTGTTTATAAAGATGAAGCGCATTATTATCATTTACCACTAAGCTTTAAAGATGAATTAGATTTTTTTAATGTTTCTATAGAAACTAGTCAACAAAAATTTACACCATTATTAATTAAAGGAGATAAAACAATGTCTTTTTCCAAATGGGAAAATGTATTTAGAACAACATTAAAAAAAGAAAAATATATACCTAATAAAAGTGTTTTGGTAAAAATGCCAATTGCATTAAAAGAAGAGAAATTAGTAGCTTCTTCTAATCATTTTTATTTTTATAAAACAATTAAACCAGAAGAAAAAAAACGTGAAAGACCGAATAAAATTACCATTTATTGGGATGCTTCATTGTCTATGAAGTCTAGAAACACTTCTAAAGAAATAAATTTATTACATCAATATTTTAGAAATTTAAAAAATGTAGACGTTGATTTTTTGCCTTTTAGTAATCTTATTAATGGTAAAGAAAAATTTAAAATAAGAAATGGAGATTGGTCTCGTTTAAAGAAAAGAATAATGAGTACTGTATATGATGGAGGAACATCATATTCTTCACTAAAGAACATGAAAGATAATTCAGATGTGATTATTCTTTTTTCTGACGGTATAACTACACTAAGTAAATCTGATTTAGCTAAGGGTATCCCTGTTTTTGTTATAAATAGTAAAACAAAAGCAGCACACAAAAAGTTACATCGTATAGCAAAAAATACAAATGGAGGTTATCTTAATTTAAACAGAACAAGCATAAAAGAAGCGTTATCAATTTTAAATAATATACAACTTCAATATTTAGGGTATAATTCATTTACAAAAAACATAGAAGTGTATAGGTCAGAATCGTCAAAAGGATTGTTTGATTTTTCTATTGCTGGTAAAAATTATAAGCAGGGAGAAAAGATAACTTTTTTCTTTGGGTATGGTGATAAAGTTACACAAGAAATTTCTGTTGTATTAAAAAAGAATGTGTCAAGTGATAAGGGAATTATAAGAAGAATTTGGGCTAAAAATAAAATAAATCATCTTTTAGAAAATAAGGAGGAAAATAAAGAAAGTATCATTAATACGGCAGTTGAACATAGTTTAGTTACTGAGTATACTTCTTTAATAGTGTTAGAAGATGTTCAAGATTATATTACTTATAATATACCTCCACCTAAAGAATTGTTGGATCAGTACAATATGATAAAAAATAATTCTACTAAAAGAAGTGTGAATAGGAGTAATATGGGGAATTCTTCTCTGCAACCAGAAAGAATTGAAATAGTTGAAGATACTAAAGATGTGGAAGAAATGATTATAGAAGTTACTGAAACTGATGAAGCTGAGGTTGTAGCGTTAGATGAAATTGTAGAAGTAGAGGAAGAAGAAGTGGTTGTTGAAGATGTTCCGTTTTCGATAGTAGAAAAGCTTCCAATTTATTTAGGGTGTGAAGAAAATTTAAGAAAAGAAGATCAAAAAAAATGTTTTATAGATAAGTTAGATGAGCATATAAAAATTAATTTGAATACAAGTTTAACTCAAGGTTTAGAAATAAGATCTAATACTAGAATTCTGGCAAAATTCACGATAGATAAGAGAGGTGAAATTATTAATATTCAAGTTAGAAGCCAATATTTAATTTTAGCAAATGAAGTTGTTAGAGTTTTAAAGATGTTACCTAGGTTTATTCCAGCAAGTCAAAGAGGAAGGTCAGTAAACGTTTCTTATATATTGCCTATAACAATGAGTAAATCAAATAATCCTGAAAGAATAAATTTACAAAGACCAGAATCAGTAATAGTTAAAGCAAATACCATAGAACTCCCTAATAATGCAAGCAATAGAAGACCTAATTCTAATAGTTTAACAGAAAGTCAGGTAGTTAATAATTCGTTAGTGAAACCTTCTTATAAAAAATACAAAGGAAGTTTGCAGGTAGAAAAGCGAATAGTAAATACACCATATTTAAATGCGTTAGACTTTTTTAAAGATAAAGAAACTGCTTATTTATTTTATATAAAGCAAAGAGAAAGCTATAAAGAAGTACCACATTATTATATAGATGTTTCTGATTATTTTAACAGGAGGTTTAATGCTAGAATATATGCAAGTAGAATTTTATCTAATGTATCTGAATTAGATGCAGATAATTATGAGTTATTAAAAGCGTATGCTTATAAATTAGAAGAAAGAAATGAGAATACTTTAGCATTGTTTATCTATAAAACTATTTTAGAACTAAGACCTGAAGATGCACAGTCATATAGGGATGTTGCTTTAGCATATCAAAACATTGGTTTATGTCAAGAAGCTTTTGATGTTTTATTAAGTATTGTAAATAATAAAATATACGAAAAAAATAAACACCGAAGAGTTTTTAAGGGGATGCAAGATATAGCAAAACAAGAGTTAAATATTTTATATAAAAAATATAAGGATGATTTAGATATATCAAAAGCGCCTGAAGGTTTTTTTGAAGAAATGACACCTATAGATTTTAGAACGGTAGTTGACTGGAATCACAATGATACAGATATTGACTTGCATGTTATAGATCCTAATTTAGAAGAGTGTTATTATAGTCATACTAAAACTGAACAAGGAGGTAGTATTTCTAGAGATATGACTCAAGGTTTCGGACCAGAATGTTTTACATTGAAGGAAGCAGAAAAGGGGCTTTATTATGTGAAGATTAAATATTTTGGAGATCGTAAACAAAAAATTGAAACTCCCACTTTTATGAAAATAACAATTTATAAAAATCAGGGAAAGAAGGATGAAAGTAAGCAAGTAAAAGTTATTAGATTAACTAAGAAAGATAAAGAAGAGATGATTGCTAAAGTTAAAATTTAGAAGGCTTTTTAGTTAATAACTTATTAATATAATTATGAAAAGCTTCAGTATAATATATGGAAGCTTTTTTATTTTTACAAAATGAAATGTTTTCCTTAAGGGAAGTGAATATAGAATTATGAAGCAGTATTTAGATTTAGTAAAGCACGTTTTAGAAAACGGAAATGAGAAAGGAGATAGAACAGGAACAGGAACTAAAAGTGTTTTTGGGCATCAAATGCGTTTTGATTTAAGCAAAGGTTTTCCAATGGTAACAACCAAAAAACTGCATTTGAAATCTATTGTTTATGAGCTTTTATGGTTTATTAAAGGAGATACAAATATTAAATACTTACAAGAAAATGGTGTTCGTATTTGGAATGAATGGGCAGATGAGAACGGAGATTTAGGCCCTGTATATGGTCATCAATGGCGAAATTGGAATAGTGATGAGGTTGATCAATTAAAAGAAGTAATTGAAACGTTAAAAAAGAATCCTAATAGTAGAAGGATGTTAGTTTCTGCTTGGAATCCATCTGTTTTACCAGACACTTCAAAGTCATTTGGAGAGAATGTAGCAAATGGTAAAGCTGCATTACCACCTTGCCATGCCTTTTTTCAATTCTATGTAGCTAATGGAAAATTATCATGTCAATTATACCAAAGAAGTGCTGATATATTTTTAGGTGTTCCATTCAATATAGCCTCATATGCTTTGTTTACTATGATGGTAGCACAAGTATGTGGTTATGAAGCAGGGGAGTTTATTCATACTTTTGGAGATGCTCATATTTATAATAATCATTTAGAGCAATTGGAATTACAATTATCTAGAGATCCAAAAGAACTTCCAAAAATGAAGATAAATCCAGCGATTAAAAATATTGAAGACTTTACATTTGAAGACTTTGAATTGGTTGGTTATGAATCACATCCTCATATAAAAGGAGTGGTAGCTATTTAATTTTTAACGTTCTTTTATCTTTTTAATAATTAAAAATTAGTTCTTAGTTATTACTTTAGTACTAACCCTAAAACATAGAATATGACCAATGAAATAGATACTATAAAAGAGAATATTTACGATAAGATAGCTGAAATTAATGACGAAAATGTGTTAATAGCTATTCAAACTATTATTGTAAATATTGAAAATAGTAGGGAAGATAAAATAACGAATAAAGAAGACTTTACAAGCTATATAAAAGAATGGGTAAAGAATATGTAATTAAAACATGTATTGAAAACTTAGAAAATATACTTAATTCATTTCCTTTACAGGTAGCTTCTATTTCTAAAGAGAGTTGGAATAAGAAAGAATCTGAAAGTAAATGGAGTAAAAAAGAAGTTCTAGGCCATTTAATTGATTCGGGTTTTAATAATTTACAGCGTTTTATTAGAGTTCAATATGAAGAAACTCCACATATTGCATATAATCAAAATGAATGGGTGAAATCACAAAATTGGCAAGCATTACCTATTGAAAATGTTGTGCAGTTATGGAAAGTGATTAACCAACAAATACTTCATATATGGAAAAATTTTCCAGAGAATAAAGTAAATGCTAAAATTAATGTTTCAAAAGAGAAAACAGAATTATATACATTTGCTGAAATAATGGAAGATTATATTGTCCATTTTCATCATCATGAAAAACAAATAGTTTCAAAAATGATTATAGTAATTGCTGCAATAGGTAAAAATAATGAGTTAGGAAAAGGAAATGATTTAATATGGCACTTACCAGCCGATTTAAAGCGATTTAAAAAAGTAACTAGTGGTCATCATATTGTCATGGGACGTAATACTTTTGAAAGTATAGGGAAACCTTTACCAAATAGAACAACAATCATTATTACTAGAAATAAAGACTATTCAAAAGAAGGTTGCTTAACTGCTAATAGTATAGAAGAGGCTTTAGAGTTGAGTAAAAAAGATACAGATGTTTTTATTATTGGAGGTGCTCAAATTTATAAACAAGCATTAGAAAGTAATTTAGTAGATAAATTAGATATTACATTGGTTCATGAAAATTTTGAAGCGGATGTTTATTTTCCTGAAATTAATACTTTAGTTTGGAAAGAAGCTTCAAGAGAAGATTTTATAGCTGATGAAAAAAATAAATATGATTATAGTTTCGTTTCTTATGTAAAGAAGTAATGATTTATAAAGAAACACATGCGTTAAGCGAATTTGAAAAAGAAGCAGTAAGATTATTGTGGAATAATGAGTACCCCGAAATAATTCAACAAAAAAGTAAAGCAGAATTTGATGAGTATTTATCTCAACTAAAAAATAAAAAACATATTCTTATATTAAAAGAGAATGAAGTTTTAGGGTGGTATTGCGATTTTATTAGAAATAATGAGTTGTGGTTTGCTATGATAATTGACGCTAAAATGCAAGGTTTTGGAGAAGGGAGAAAACTAATACAAAAAGCAAAGAAAAGAAATAAAGAATTGAATGGTTGGGTAGTTATAGAAAATAGTTACCTTAAACAGAATAAAAAAGAATATAAATCTCCTATTGAATTTTATAAAAAGTTAGGTTTCAAAATTTTCTTAAATAAAAAATTAGAATCAAACGAAATGAATGCAATAAAAATTCAATGGAAATCTGAAGATCAATGTCATTAAAACTTACCTCGATAACTAAAATATACGGAACACAAAAAGCTGTTAATACTATTTCTTTTTCAGTTGAGAAAGGTGAAATAGTAGGGTTTTTAGGTCCTAATGGAGCAGGGAAGTCAACTACTATGAAAATCATAGCCGGTTATATAAAACCAACCGAAGGTGAAGTGTTAGTAGATGGTATTGATGTAATTAAAACACCAATAGAAGCGCAAAAAAGAACAGGATATTTACCCGAACATAATCCGTTGTATTTAGATATGTACGTTCGTGAGTATTTAAAATTTCAAGCTTCAATTTATAAAATTGACTTAACCAAGATAGCTGAAGTAATAGATAAAGTAGGTTTAATTAATGAAGCGCATAAAAAAATAAACCAATTATCAAAAGGGTATAGGCAGCGTGTTGGTTTAGCTGCAGCAATTTTACATGATCCTGAAGTATTAATTTTAGATGAACCTACTACAGGTTTAGATCCTAATCAATTAGTTGAAATACGTGAATTAATAAAAGAGTTAGGAAAAAACAAAACGGTACTATTGTCTACACATATCATGCAAGAAGTTGAAGCTGTTTGTGATAGGGTGTTATTGATTAATAAAGGAGAGGTAATTATAGATAAACCTTTAAAAGAATTAAAAACAAGTAAAGAACAAATTATTAAAGTAACATTTGATTATAAGTTAGAAGAACAATTTATAAAACGCTTACCAAATATTTTGTCTTTTAAAAATACTACTGAGAACAACTGGATTTTGACTTTTGAATCAGAACAAGATATGCGTCCAGTAATTTTTGATTTCGCTCAAGAAAACGGACTTAAAATTCTTGGCTTAAATACAGAAAATAAAAACTTAGAAAGTTTATTTCATGAGTTGACTAAAAGTTAATTCATAAAAATATTTTAAATACTTTATAAAACCTCTAAATATCATGTTTAGAGGTTTTTATGTTTTTAAGTCAAAATCTAAACTTTTTAATTGTTAAAAACTAGAGTGTTTTTCCTTTTTTTAATTCATATTATCACCGAAAATAATTAAAGAAAAAGAACTTTTTTTAAGGAGATTTTCATTGTAAATTTTTCATGTAGTTAGGGGTAGTTTTGGAAACCAACTAAACTAGGAACTACTAATGATTTACGAAATACTACAAATCATAGCAGAAGAACTAAATGATTATTTAGATTCTAATGATGTAGCATTAGCAAACATAGCTGATGCAAACTCTGAGGGTAATTCACCTGGTAATTTTCCCAATATATCTCTTACTTTAATAAATACACAAGAAGAATTTGCATTAAAAAATTTACGAAATAATTATGTAAACGGAACTACGGTTTCATATAAAAACCCAAAAATTTACTTAAACCTTTTTGTGTTATTCAGTATTAATAAATCTACCTACACTGAGTCGTTAAAAAGTCTTACTAATGTTATTGCTTTTTTTCAAGGCAAAAAAGTATTTACACAAGCCAATAGTAACTATGAAAATGTTGACGGAGTTGAAAATATTAAAAGTTTCAAGTTTATAACGGAGTTATATACGCCAACTTTTGAAGAATTGAATTTCATATGGGGAACCTTAGGTGGAAAACAAAACCCATCAGTACTTTATAAAATAACATTACTAGAGATAGAAAGAGATGTACTAAAACGCGAAGGATCAGTAGTTACAGAAATGAATAAAAATGCAATAATTAATAATTAATTACAATGGTATATCAAACACTCTTTAATATTAATTTATTACATGCTTATTTTTTAGATAGAGGTGAAAAAAAGTATCATTCAATTAATCCAGATCCTAACAAAAAATTAAAGGCTAAAGAAAAAGAAGAAGCAGATAAAGTATACAATAGTAAAACTTGTATTGAAATAGTACCTAATAGGATTACCCAAGAAACAATAAAGGATTATAGATTAATGATAAGAAATCATTCAAAAGGAATGAGAGTTCTTACTACTTCATTGAAAGAAGTAGCTATGGAAGGAAATAATGAAATAGAAAGGTATAGTCCGCTTATTAATTTACCAAACGATTTAACACTAACTTTTTTTGTAAAAATAACAGATAAGTATTTTGAAAACTACACTGAAATAATAGATAAAAACACAAAGAAATTCTATCAGTTATCCAATATATCATCTTCCGCTATTAACATTTTTGAAGCAAGTACTGATATTGAAAAATGGAGTTCTTTTTTAATTTCTGAAGAAGAATCAAGAAGATTAGTATATGAAATGGAAAAAGAGAATGAGTTTAATACGAATACGCCTAAGAAAGTTACTATTGCTGATTTTGACTCAAATCAAATTAATATAATTGAAAACAAAATACAGAATAATGTTTCATTAAATACTCAAGAACAAGAAGTTTTGGATAGTTTAAATTTAAGTATTCAAAAGTATAAAAGCAAAGGAATTATTGGTGTTTTGAGGTTGAAAATTTTAGGAGACAATAATTCTAAACTAACTGAAAACGTTTTTGTAAAAAATCCTGAAACAAACAATTTTGATGTTAGTAAAAAATGTGTATTAAAAGAGGTTCCAAATTTTCAGATCTATATAGAAAATAGAAAAACATTTTGGAGGTATAGTCAGTTGTCTGAAAATTTAAAAATGATTACAAATACTAAGCACCCTTTAACAAAAAATGGGCGCGTAGAAATTGGTAAAACTGATGTAACTCCCCCGTCTCAAGGAACTGTTTTTTTTCCAAATCCCACAATAGAGAGTATTACACTAGATAAGGATAGCCAAGATTACTATTCAGAAATATTTATATAATAAAAATTAAAATTAATAATTATGTCAGCTTACAAAACACCAGGAGTCTACATTGAAGAAATTGTGAAATTTCCACCATCAGTAGCTCAAGTAGAAACAGCAATTCCAGCCTTTATTGGATATACAGAAAAGGCGACAAAAAAAGCAATAGGAGATTTAAAAGGGAAACCAACTCGTATTACTTCGATGTTAGAGTATGAAAATTATTTTGGGAAGCCTCAAAATGAAACTGGTATAAAAGTATCAGTTGTTAATGGAGAAATTTTTGCAGAAGGCCCTTCTAAAAATAATAGATCTCCATTTCTTATGTATTATAGCCTTCAAATGTTCTTTGCTAATGGTGGAGGGCCGTGTTATATAGTTTCTGTTGGTAGATATGGTACTGTTATAGATGATGAAGACGCAACGGTTTCTATAGTAGAACAACCAAAATTAAAAGTAGGTTTAGATGCTATTGAAAAAGTAGATGAAGCTACATTAATTGTATTTCCTGATGCTACTAATATAGGAGATGCTGATAGTTTTTATGGTTTGTATAATGATGCTTTGAAGCAATGTTTGAAATTAAAAGATCGTTTTGTAATTATCGATTCAGAGCATGATGATGAAACACAATCGCCTACTCCTGTAGAAGATTTAAGAAATAAAATTTCTAGTATTAAAAATGAAGTTAAATATGGAGCCGCATATTATCCATTTTTAAAAACAATTTTAGATTACGCCTATGATGAATCTCAAATTTCAGTAGTTGAAAAATCTACAACTCAGGAAGACTTAGAAGCGCAAGTACAATTGATTTCTGATGATATCGATACCGCTAAATTTAATGATTTAAAAACAGCGTTAAATACTTTAAAGGCAGACACAGATGCTAATGTTACAGATGCAATTTCAGCTGCAGCTTATACGCCAATAGTTAAGGCATCTATAGATAATGTAATAAATTACGTGAATTCAATTAAAACTAGTTTAGAAGCTGCTTTGGCAATTTCAAGAAAAAATGCTAGTGTAGTTGCAGAATCTAATGCTTTAGATACTTGGATTACAAACATTCTTGAAGATATAGTGCTTGATTTTAATAAAGCAAAAGATAGATTAAATGATGATGATACAGCTACTAAAATTAAAAATGAAATTGATGCAAATGTTTTAGAAATTGACACTTTAAAAACAGCTATAGATACACTTATTACTCCTGGAGAGTTAAGTTTATTAATTGCTGCTTTAAATGCTAATGCTGCTGTTTTTCCTTCAACAACAACTATTCTTAGAAACCTTAAAAATACAAATGATCGTTTGTATAATCAAGTAAAAGCTGAAATAGGGCGTATACCATTGGTATTACCTCCAAGTTCAACAATAGCGGGGATTTATGCGGCGGTTGATTCTAATAGAGGAGTATGGAAAGCACCAGCAAATGTAAGTTTAAATTATGTTGTAGAACCAACGATTCAAGTTTCTCATGAAGAGCAACAAGGGTTAAATGTAGATGAAGTTGCAGGTAAATCTATAAACGCAATTAGAGCTTTTGTAGGAAAAGGAAACTTAGTGTGGGGGGCAAGAACTCTTGCAGGAAATGATAACGAATGGAGATATGTACCAGTAAGACGTTTCTTTAATATGGCAGAAGAGTCAATTAAAAAAGCTACTGAACAGTTTGTTTTTGAACCAAATGACAAAAACACTTGGATTCGTGTAAAAGCAATGATAGATAATTTCTTAACACTTCAATGGAGAGCAGGAGCATTAGCTGGTCCTACGCCAGAAAAAGCTTTTTATGTAAATATAGGCTTAGGAGAAACAATGACAGCGCAAGATATTTTAGAGGGTAATATGATTATTGAAATAGGAATGGCGGTTGTTCGTCCTGCAGAATTTATCATTTTAAAATTCTCTCATAAAATGCAAGAAGTATAAGTAACTCGCTAAATAAAATTAAATAAAAAAATAAAATTATGTCAGTATTATATCCATTTAGTAAATTTTCCTTCGCTGTAGATTTTGGAGGGGCTAAATTTAACTGTACAGAGGTTTCAGGGTTAACCTTTGAAAATAAAATGATTGAGTACCGTGGAGGAGCGGATAGAGAGTATCATAAATCTAAACAACCTGGGTTATTTGAGTATGCTAACATTACTATAAAGAGAGGAATATTTGCAGATAAAAGTAAAGAGTTTTATGAGCAATGGGCTAAAACTGTATACCTACAAGAAGGAGGTGCTCAGTTTAGAGGAGACTTAACTATTAGTTTATTAGATGAAAACGGAGATGCATCTGTAAACTGGAAATGTACAAATGCATATTTGGCTAAACTTTCTGATACAGATTTAAAAGCAGATGGTAATGAAATAGCTATACAAAGCGCTGAATTTGTAATAGAAAAATTAACAATGATAGATTAATGTTTAGTTACTATCCACCAGTAGGCTTTAGTTTTAAAGTAGAGTTTGAAACAATTCCAACTTCACAAGGAGACAACTCATTTCAATCAGTTTCAGGGCTCTCAGTAGACCTTGAAACTGAAGAAATTGCTGAAGGTGGAGAAAATAGATTTAAGCATAAAATACCAGTACGCTCAAAATACCCAAATTTAGTTTTAAAAAGAGGAGTTCTAGTAAATTCTGAGGTTATTAAATGGTGCAAGAAAGCATTAGAAAACTTTGAAATTCAACCAGTAAATATAAATGTTATGTTGCTTGGAGAAGATCATCAAGCTATCCAAACTTGGAACATAGTTCATGCATATCCAGTTAAATGGAATGTGGGCGACTTTAATGCTGAAGAAAGTAAACTTGTAATAGAAACTCTTGAATTAACGTATAATTATTTTAAAGTAACCTAACCATGCCAATTACTATTAAAGAATTACATATTAAAATAAATGTAGATGAAAAGCCTGAAATACAAGGACAGGCTAGTGGAACAAATATTAGTAATACTGCAGCCATAGTTGCAACTTGTGTAGAGGAAGTAATGGATATTCTTGAAAGACAAAAACAACGATAATGAGTCAAGGAGAATTAAAAAAACTAGTTATAAAAGCTTATAAAGACGATAAATTTAATGATGAGGTTGCTAATGGAGAGTTTACAACATTGGTAAACCCTGAAAAATATATGGTGGCATACAAGCCAGAGTATACTGAAGTTCAGGGTCAAGGAACAAGTGGGGGACAACCAAAATTCACTAAAATACCTCCACAAGAACTAGATCTAGATTTGTTATTTGATAGTAGCGGAGTAATTGATGGAAAAGGTGATTTGAAGAATGGAATTATCGATAAAATTGAAGCTTTTAAGAAGATTGTTTTTGAGTACAAAGGAGAAGAACACAAGCCTAATTATTTAATGATTAAATGGGGGGCGCTTTTGTTTAAAGGATCTTTAGTAGATCTTTCAATTGAATATAGATTATTTGCTCCTGATGGTACTCCATTACGTGCGAATGCAAAATTAAAAGTAAAAGGTACTATTGATGATGATTTACGAATAGCTAAAGAAAATAATCAATCGCCAGATTTAACCCATTATCGTAAAGTAAAATCTGGAGATACCTTGCCCCTGATGTGCCACCGTATTTATGGAGACTCTAAGTATTATCTAGAAGTAGCGAGGGTAAACAAGATTATGCAATTCAGAAAATTAAAATCTGGTCAAGAAATTTTTTTTCCACCATTACAAAAATTCGCCTAAATGAATAGTACAGGAACCATACAAACTTCAAAAAGTGCTGATTTAACCACTTTTAAAATACTTGTTGAAGGAGAAGAATTGTCAAAAATATATGAGGTAAAAAGCATCACTGTTTCTAAAGAGGTAAATAAAATACCAACGGCTCAAATTATTTTAATTGATGGAGATGCTTCAAAACGAGATTTTAAATTAAGTAATGAAAACTTACTTATTCCAGGGAAAGAGATTGAACTTACAGCTGGTTATCATTCAGATGAAGAAACTATTTTTAAAGGAATTGTGATTAAACATAATTTAAGAATTAGGGCTCATTCAGCACAGTTAGTTATTGAATGTAAAGATGAAGCTGTAAAAATGACGATGGGTAGAAAAAGTAAATATTTCTACGAAAGCAAAGACAGTGATATTTTTGAAGAAATTATTGGTGAATATGGACTATCTAAAGAAGTTGAATCAACAAATCATTCTCACCCTGAATTAGTTCAGTATAATGCTTCAGATTGGGATTTTTTAGTTTCAAGAGCTCAAGCCAATGGAAAGCTATGCTTTGTAGATGATGGAACTGTGACTATAGCAAAACCAAACATTGGTCAATCTGAAATAGAAACAGTAACCTTTGGAGGTTCACTTTTAGATTTTGATGCAGAAATAGATGCTCGTCATCAAGTTAAAAAAGTGGCTGCTTATAGTTGGAATCATACAGATCAAGAATTAGTTGAGGTTGAAGGTAAAGATCCAGGAGTTACGTTAAACGGAAATTTATCAGTTTCTGATTTAAACAAAATTATAGATTTAGAAAACTTAGAACTTAGGCATGGAGGAGGTATTACAGATACTGAATTACAAGATTGGGCAGATGCAAAATGGTTATTTCAACAATTAGCAAAAGTAAGAGGTAGAGTGAAATTTCAAGGAATTCCATCGGTAAAGCCTAATACAATTTTAAAATTAGAAGGAGTTGGTGATCGCTTTAACGGTAATGTTTACGTAACTGGTGTACAACATGTTATTTCTAATGGAAATTGGGTATCGAATGCTCAATTTGGATTGTCAACAGAGTGGTTTTCTGAAACTTTTGAAATTTCTTCAAAACCAGCATCAGGATTATTACCAGCAATTCAAGGATTGCAAATAGGTGTTGTTTCTCAATTAGAAGAAGACCCTGATGGTGAAGATAGGATTTTAGTGCAAATTCCAATTATTAATAATGAAGAAGAAGGTATTTGGTGTAGAGTTGCTTCACCAGATGCTGGAGAAAATAGAGGTGTTTTTTTTCGACCAGAAATAGGAGATGAAGTTATAGTAGGTTTTATTAATCAAGACCCTAATGATGCTATTGTTTTAGGAATGTTGCATAGTAGTGCTAAACCTTCGCCAATAACAGCTACAGATGATAATCATGAAAAAGGAATTATTACAAGAAGCGAAATGAAAGTATTGTTTGATGATGATAAGAAGATAATTACTATTGAAACACCAGCAGGAAAAATTATATCTCTTGATGAAGATGAAAACACTATAACTATTGAAGATGATAATTCAAATGTAATTACTATAAATAGTGATGGTATATCAATGGAAAGTGCAGGAGATATTTCTTTAAAAGCTTCTGGAGATGTTTCTATTGAAGGAACTAATGTGAGTTTAACGGCAAATGCTGAATTCAAAGCTGAAGGGAGTGCAGGAGCAGAGTTATCAACTAGTGCGATAGCAGTTTTAAAAGGATCATTAGTACAAATAAATTAATTTTTAAAAGGTAAAACAATAATGTCATTCCGAGGAAATAAGACGAAGGAATCTGTCTTTTAAAGTAAGGTTACCTCCTTTAACTCGTAATGATAGTTCAAATAAGTAAAGTAAATGGGAAATCCAGCAGCAAGAATTACAGATATGCATGTTTGCCCTATGGTTACAGGAGTGGTTCCTCATGTTGGAGGGCCAATTTTACCAGCAGGAGAACCAACAGTTTTAATTGGAGGTTTACCAGCTGCAAGAGTTGGAGATATGGCAGTTTGTGTTGGACCACCTGATAGTATAGTAGCAGGTTCAGGAACAGTATTAATAGGAGGTATGCCAGCGGCAAGAATGGGAGATAGTACTTCACATGGAGGCACAATAGTATTAGGAGAACCAACAGTATTAATAGGATAGTTAATGATGGAAAATAAAAAAGCATTTTTAGGAATAGGATGGGGGTTTCCTCCTGAGTTTTCTAATGATTTAAGAGAAGTAGTTATGATATCCGATGAAGAGGATATTAAAAGTAGTTTAGAAATACTATTAACCACACGATTAGGTGAACGAGTATTATTACCAAATTATGGTTGTAACCTGGAAGAATTACTTTTTGAACGATTAGACAGAACACTTATAACTTATGCAAAAGAACTGATTCAAACTGCAATATTATACCATGAACCAAGAATTGATGTAATTCATATTGATGTTTCAGAAACAGATCCTTTAGAAGGGATGTTAGTTATAAAAATCGAGTATACAATTAGAGCTACAAATAGTAGAACCAATGTGGTGTTTCCTTTTTATAAAGGAGAAGGAACTGATATAAATTAAAAAAAACATGAGTAAAATCATTCCTAATATATTACAACGAAACGGAACAGGACAAGAACAGCGTACTATAGATGCGTTAGATCCTGAAAATTTCGAACTTCATGATTTTACGATTGAAGATTGGATTTTATTTGCGTTTAATTTTGCTGAGAAATTAAATTATTTCTCTACAGAAAATCATGAAGTAGCATCTGGAAATTGGAAAGTTTTTTTTAACAAACTAACAACATCTCAAGTGCCTTTTAGGGGTACTCGTGAATATGGAAAGCTAAAAGAAAATATAACAACAATACTTAATGATTTTACGAAAGAAGCTAGACTTTCTCCACATTTAACTTTATTTGTTTGCTTCTTAAAGTTGTTAGAGTTCTCAAAAGAAAGGTTTAATAAGTTAACTAAACGTCATTTAGATTTTTATTACAAAGAAATTCTTCAAGTAAATAATAAAGAAGCAATACCAGATCAAGCGCATGTAATTTTTGAATTAGCTAAAAAAATAACGAATCAACAGGTTAAAAAGGAAACCTTACTAGATGCAAAAAAAGATATTTCAGGAAATTCTTTAATGTATAAAACGGATGAAGATCTAACTGTAAACAAAGCCAAAGTAGGGGCTATAAAAACTATTTATAATAAAAATTCTAATAGTTTAAAAAAGATAAAAGTAAGTCATGTAGCGAATACAAAAGATGGTATAGCTGAGCCGCTTCTTGAAACTGAACCGTATTGGCACCCTTTTGGGTATCCATCAAGTGGTAAAAATGTAGATGAATTACAAGACGCAGAAATGGGGTTTTGTATAGCTTCCCCTATGTTATGGCTCCAAGAAGGAAGACGAGTAGTAACGATAACCATTAAATTTGATACTGATTTTGAAAAAGAACCATTTAAAGTAGATACACTTATTGAAAATTTAAAGTTGTATGGAAGTGGAAAAGAAAAATGGATAGAGCCTACTCTAATAGCAATTAATGATGCAAATGATGGTGATTTAGAAGTTTCTGATGAAATAAGTTTCACATTTTTTTTAGGAGAAGATACAGAAGCGATAGTAAATTATGAAGAAGAGTTTCTATTAAAAAAATATAAAACAACACATCCATTAGTTCGTTTTGTTTTTGATATATCTAATAATACGGGGTATGATTTTTATAGATTTTTAGCAAGTAATACAGTTAATAAAATAACAATAAAAACTGTTGTTGAAGGAGCTAAATCATTAATTGTTGAAAATGATAATGGTTTGGTTAAGAGTAAAAAACCTTTTCATCCTTTTACCACTCGACCTATTGAAGGATCTAACTTTAGTGTTGATTATAAAGAAGCGTTTTCTAAAAAATGGACAAGTTTTTCAGTTAATTTACGTTGGAAAAATACTCCAGAAGATTTCAAAAATTGGTATCAAGCGTATTTAAAAAAATCAAGCTACTCTTCTATTAAAACATATGGGGAAGAGTTAGCAAAAGCTATAGCTAATAGAAGTTTACTAATAGAAAATGAAGGATTTTTCAAGGCAAAAAAAAGAATGTTACATGCAGCTGGTGAAGCGAATGAAACAATAGGAGAGATAAAAAAAATATTTACTAAAGAGGTATTAGAAAAAGCTGATGAAGATGAGGTTTTTTATACTGGAAATTTTACAGCTATAAATTCAAGTAATACTTATGATGTTCATAAAGCAGGACCTTTGAAATTAACATTAGAACAATCTTTTTTTCATGATTTATATCCTCGCTTGTATGCTTTGGCAGTTAGTTCTGAAAATAAAGATGTTAATCTCCCTAATGAGCCTTACACTCCTTTGGTTGAAACAATTACAGTAGATTATGTAGCTGAAGAAACTATTCTAGTGTCAGAAGTTAGAAAAGATGAAAATCGAATTCAACTTTTTCATGAGCATCCTTTCGGAGAACATGAAGAAAATTATGCACATAAAAAATACTTACAAGAAGAAAAAAATATTATAGATATTTTTGATAAAGATACTATTCAAACTTTTTTAGTTCCTAAATACTGTTTGGGAGGACATTTATTTTTAGGAATAGAAAACCTAGAACCTCAGCAAAATATTTCTTTATTGATTCAAGTTCTTGAAGGAAGTGAAAATCCAGAAGTGGAGAGTTTTAAAGAAAATGAAAAAGTAAACTGGTCAATTTTATGTAATAATAAATGGAAAAGCCTTGAAAATGAGATTATTTCTAATAATACCGATAACTTTTTAAAATCTGGAATTGTAAAATTTTCTATACCAAAAGAAGCTAGTTTAAATAATACACTATTACCAGAAGGATATATTTGGATAAAAGCTCAAATGAATAAATCATTTGATGCAGTATGTAAGGTTATTAATATTCATGCTCAGGCAGTTCTTGCTACTTTTAAAAATAATGAAAATGAAGTAAGTCATTTAAAAAACGGATTAGCTGGTGACACTATAAAGAAAATGGTAACTCGTATACCACAAATTAAATCGATATCACAACCGTATAATACTTTTGGAGGAAGCACCCTAGAGTCTGACGATAATTTCTATCGAAGAATTAGTGAACGTCTTCGCCATAAGAATAGAGCTATAACTCTTTGGGATTACGAGCATTTAATTCTTCAACAATTTCCTGAAATCTATAAAGTAAAATGTTTAAATCATACTTCAAAAACAAGTTTTACTGCGGCAGGTCATGTTACACTTGTAGTAATTCCTGATACAGTAAATAAAAATGTGTTTGATATTTATCAACCAAGGGTAAGTAAAGCAACATTAAATAGTATTACTAATTATATAAATTCATTAAATACATTACATGTAAATGCAGTAGTAATGAACCCTATTTATGAAGAGGTAAGTATAGGATTAGAGGTTAGCTTCTATAAAGGTTTTGACGATAATTTTTATACAGAACAATTAAAATTAGATATCACAAAATTTTTATCTCCTTGGGCTTATGATGAAGCAAAAGAAATAACTTTTGGGCTTACATTACATAAAAGTGTATTGATTGATTATATAGAAAAACTATCCTATGTAGATTATTTACAAAATGTAAAAATGAATGGGGATGCTACTATTTATAAGATTACACCTAGTAATCCAAAGTCAATAGTAGTATCAGCAAAAAAACATACGGTAAGCACAGTATTAACTACCTGTAAAGGAACTAAAAAAATTATAGAGCAAACATGTCAGTTATAAACGAACCTATAAGTATTCCAAAAAATATTACTACTAAAGATGATTTAGATTTTTCTTTTTTAAGAAAAGAGGGGATTTCATATCTAGAAAGTTTTGGAGGTAAGTTATGGACTGATTTTAATTCTCACGACCCAGGAGTCACTATTTTAGAAATGTTATGCTATGCAATTACTGATTTAGGAATGCGAATGAATACACCTTTAGAAGATTTGTTGGCTTCTAAAAACCCTGATTTATCATTACAAGCTCAGTTTTATAAAGCTTCTGAAATTCTTCCGTCTAAACCAGTTAATGAGTTAGATTATAGAAAGCTATTTATTGATATAAAAGGAGTGAAAAATTGTTGGCTACGAATTTATGATAAACAAGTACATGTAGATTGTAAAAACAACAAATTAGCCTATAAAAAGTTTACTAATATTTTACCAGAATTTCAAAAGAAATTCAAATTAAAAGGGCTGTACACTTTATTAGTTGATTTAGAAGAAGGGTACTCAGATGAGTTGTTTTCAACTATTAAAACAATATATCATCAAAATAGAAATTTATGTGAAGATTTAATTGAAGTAAAACAAGTAGAAGAACAGCCAATAGCTATTTGTGCTAATGTAGATGTAGTTCCTGAAGCAGATGAAGAAAAGATATATGCCACTATTCTGTTTGAAATTGAAAATTATTTATCGCCTTCATTACAAGTTTATTCTGTTCAGCAAATGTTAGATAAAGAATATACTACTGATGAAATATTTGATGGCCCTATTTTAAAAAATGGATTTATTAATACTGAGGAACTTAAAAATGCAGATTTAAGAAAAGAAGTACGCCTTTCAGATATAATGAAATTGATTATGAATGTAGAAGGGGTTAAGCTTATTAAAGATATTTCAGTTGGTTTTTGTGATGAGAGTTTAACTCAAGAAAACAAGTGGGTAGTTTGTATTGATAAAGATAAAAAACCTGTTTTATGTGATAAGAGTTCTTTTAATTTTAGTAAGGGGTTTCTTCCTTTAAATTTAAATTATGAAAGAGTAAATACATATTTAGAACAACTAAAAGAAGACGATAAAGAAGCGCAAAAAATAGCTGATGCTGATAAAGATTTACCACTTCCTAAAGGAAATGTTGTGGCATCAAATGAGTATACTACAATTCAAAATGATTTTCCAGATACGTATGGGATTGGGCAAGAAGGATTGTCTGTTCATGTTACAAATGAAAGAAAATCAAAAGCAAAGCAATTAAAAGGATATTTAACTTTCTTTGATCAAATTTTAGCAACTTATTTTAAACATTTATCAGAGGTAAGAACACTATTGTCTGTTAGTGGGCAAGAGAAAAGAACTTACTTTACGCAAGCGATAAAAGATATTAAAGATTTTGAATCCATAGCTAATGAATACCCAGAATCAAATGATGCTGAGTTAACAAAATTACTATTAAGTCAGTTTGATAATAATATAGAAAGAAGAAATTCTATTTTAGATCATTTATTAGCACGTTTTGCTGAAAGGTTTGGTGAGTACACATTTATAATGAAAGCTTTGTATGGAACTGCTACTGATGAAATTGTATTATCAAATAAAGAAGCGTTTTTAAAAGATTACAAAGTAATAAGTAGTGACAGGGGATTGGCTTTTAATTATTATAAACAATCTGAAGAAGGGTTATGGGGTACAAATAATGTTTCAGGTTTTCAAAAGCGTATAGCTCGTTTAATGGGGATTTCTAATGAAAAAAGAAGGCATTTAACAGAAACTAACGTTGAAGTATATGACTTATTAAATAGCCATAATAAAACTGTTTATAGATGGAGGTTAAAAGATAATGATGGTGCTATTTTATTGTCAGCTACAGAAAGCTATACGAAGGTGGCATTTGCTATAGAGGAATTATATTTTGCAGTATTACAAATAGTTCAAACTAGTGAAAGTGAAATAGAAAAAGCGTTCGAAATTGGGATAAAAGATAATACAGAAATAGGATTTATAAGAATACATAAATCAACACCTTCAAAACCTTCTATTCCAGTAAAATATTCTTTTGATGTTATCAACCCTGAAAAACCAGAAAGTAGTTCTGATTATATTATAGCAAAACAATTCAAGTATCATACGAGTCTTAATGATTTAAAAGAGGCATTACTTGCTGTAGTTTCTTTTATGAAAAAAGATTTTACAGAAGAAGGAATGTTTTTAGTAGAGCATATGTTATTACGACCTGATGTAAATAGTAATGATTCAGTAAACTTTTTACCTATTTGTGCAGATGATTGTGCAGATTGTGGAACAATAGACCCATATTCATATAGAGTAAGTATTGTACTTCCAGGTTATACATATCGCTTTTCAAACCCTGATTTTAGACGCTACATGGAAGATGTTATTAGGCAAGAACTGCCAGCTCATGTTCTACCAAGAATATGTTGGGTAGGAGAACGAAAAGGTACAGTTGCTGATGATGATAACGATTTGCTACAATTTGAAGACTCTTATAAAAAATACTTGTTTGCTAAAACGAATTCGGAACAAAAACAACCTATAGAAGGGAATGAACTACAAGATTTAATGAACGCAATGCAAAAGTTAAATACTATTTATCCTGTAGGGAGATTAACAGATTGTAATGCGGAAGATGAAGCTTTAGATGGAAGAATCATATTAGGTCAATCTAGTATAGGAAATATAGCAGTAGAAAAAGAAAATAATAAAGAAATAAAGTCATAAAAATAGTACGTGTTTATTAATTAACACTGCCAAAACTTATTAGGTATGGAAACTAAACTAAAGCTAAAAGATATAACAACAGAGTACAGTAAATTTAATGCAAATCAGGTATTAACTGAAAAACAGTTAAATACATTCATTGATTATTTTGAAGATCAAAATCGTTTATCTAAATTAGGTTTAAGTGGTGTAGGACTTGTTTGTGGTTTTGAAGTATTACCTCTATTTAATACTGATAAAAATGCAGTTACTAGTATTGAAATTACTCAAGGAACTGCGGTTACAACTGATGGAGATTTAGTACAGTTTTTTGATTTAATAGCAAATAAAATTAAATCAAAAACATTTTCATTTTTTAAAAAATATGAAGATGATAAAGGTCAATATCCACGTTTTTTAAATTCTCAAGAAAAGCAGTTTAATTTATGGGAGTTACATAGTGAAAAGGATGATTCGTATACTGATTTAGCAAGTTTTGAAAACATACAAAAAATGACTGTTTTATTGTATCTAGAACAGTATTCAAAAGAAGATGTATTATGTAATAAACTAACCTGTGATAATCAAGGAATAGAGCAAATAAATAATTTACGTGTACTACTTGTAGATAGTGAAGATTTAGAAGCTATAGCTACTAGAGATGCTATTTTTTTAAAGCATAATTGGTATAAAATTAATAATGAATTACCAATAGTTGAGGCTAAAAGAGTTGTATTACATGAAAAAAACACTGAAACATTTTCTGATTTAAAAGCACAATTTAATGACGTTGTTAAAGACGAAAGTATTAGTACAGATTTAATTTTAGGATATGATGTATTACTATCAAAATTTCAAAAACCTTCAATTTCAGCAAAAATAAAATCATTGTTTAGCTTTAGTTCTTTAGCTGTTCCTTTAGATTTTCAATATAGATATGATGTTTTAAAAGATTTAATAGATACTTATAATGAAATAAAGGAACTATTACTTCATATTAATGTAAACTGTTGTCCGAGTATAGGAGCATTTCCTAAACATATTATGCTTGGTAAACTAAAAAAAGCTACAGTATATCCAGAGTTACGCCACCGTTTTTATAAATCAACTATTATAGGTAATGAAGATGAAAATCTTCAAAAAGTAGCGCTTTTAATAAATAGAGCAATTGCTATAGCTAATAGTTATATAGGAAAAGAAAAATCAGGAGAAATTGTAATTACTCCATCTCAAGCTCATACTTTTTTAAGTAACAAAGCTGTTCCTTTTTATTACAATGTCTCTTCAGATTTTTTAAAGAAATGGGATTTCAATAAAACAAAGAATTACAGGGAAAATCAAAATTTAAGCTATCATAAAAGTAAGTTGTCTTCAGCCTTAGCTATTCAAAAACCATTATCATACAATATAGATAAAAATGATTTTTACAGAATTGAAGGGCATCAAGGTAAAATGTATCGAGAGGCATTAGAAAAAATACTAAAACTTAAAAAAGATAATGGATTAAGTTTTGATGTTAAAACACTTTCAATTAATGCTACCGAACAAAATATTAATATTAATAAATACGAGTGTGAGTTTGAAGATTTGAAAATGCTTTTGAATGCATGGAGAACAGAACAGAATTGTATTTTATCAGAAGTAAGCAAAACATTTTCAGCATTCAAATTAACAGACCCTAAAGTTAATTCAGAGGTAGATAAAGTTATTTCTAGAAAAAACAAAGGTGATTTTCTTGACAAAGAATTAATGGTTGATTCTGTTCTAATGGATCGTACAGAAAGGTTCTCAAGAGAGTTAGATTTTAAAGAAGAAGTTAAACACCAATATGATACTAGTGTAAAAGAATATGAACTTTTTTTAGAAGAAGAAAATATAATTAAAAAGAGTTTGACTAAAGATAAAGACTCTCTTGGTTTTTTGATAGAACAAGTATTTGATAAAAATAAAAAAGGATCTGCAAGTGATATTATTGTAGCGTTAAATAAAGAAACTGTAGCTATTCGAGATAAAGATCTATGGAAAAAAGAACCAGAATTAAGCGATTTTATTTTAAAAGACGTTACTGAAACACTGGTGCATGCGTATGTTTTAGATGCTAAAGTGCCACTAAATATACGAGATATTGATACTAATGTTTTAGTGAATTATAAGTTAACAATTGAAGAGCTATGTAAACAAGTAAAAACATTACAAGCAAAGTATAATAGCACATCTTTAAAACTAACAATTAAACAAATATTGGGTTTATTAATAAATCAATTGTCAATTGTTTGCTGTTCAGGAAAAAAATTAGAGACACTACTTGTAGAAATAGATAAAAGAAAGAAGAAAATTTTAAAGAAAATACAACTTTCTGAATTTGTAAAACAACATCCAGGGTTAGAGCATAAAGCAGGTGTTATGCCTGGAGGAACTTTTGTAATGGTGTATGTTACAGAAAATGCTGCTGATAAAAACACATTTGATGATGTAGTGTTAAATATTGTATTTAGAAGACAACCTATTGATACAGGAAAAGAATTAGAAGAATTTTCAAAAAAAGAAAAAAAAGTATTAGGTAACACTAAAATTTTATATAAAAACGGGGGAGTAATTAATTTATGGAGTAAAAATTCAAGTGTAGAATTTTCGTTTGTAGACCGTAACTTTTTTGACTTTAAAAAAGAACGTTTTTTAGATAGAGATGTCGTTTTAGTGGGGAAAACACTTCCTGAAACGGTTAGCAATTTTTCAACTTTTTTAAATAGAACATGGTCTAGAGCAGGTTTGTCTAAAATCCTTAAGGCTGAAGAAACTTTAATGTTCAAAGACGGTTCAGTAGGAATGCAAATTTCAATTAAAGATCATTTAGTACCTAAAGATGAATACTTTTTTCAAATGTTTAATCCAGCAGTTTTAGGCAGTAATAAAAGGTTATTTTTTGATGAAAATCAAGTGATTATTGATAACGCAACATTGAAAAATACTGTAGTTGCAGATTTTTCTTTGCCATATATGTGTTGTTCAGATTGTACTCCAGTAAATTTTGTGATACCTAAAGAACCAGCATTTTTAAGTCTTCCTGTAAAAAGTGTTTGTTTGAAAAAAGATACAGAAGTAGTTCCTTTAGAGTTTTTAGTTAGGCCAATTGATGGAGAGGTGAAAGCAATACTACCTAAAGATATTCAATCTGGTGTTTTTAAAGATCCAAATGATAATAAGTATAAAATTGATATTACTAAAATAGCTAAAAGTGCATTAGCTAAACCCATCAAGTTTACGGTAAATGATGAACCTACAGATTGTGAATTAATAGTATACCCAGAATTAGAATTGTTTGTTGGTATAGAAGAACCTATTGAGTATAATAAAGAGAAAACATTAGCAAGAGTTACTTATGTTTTAGAATGGAAAGATACTGAGTTTGTAAATGAAGATTTTTTTAACTCAATTACCTATAGTTGGGATTTTATGGGGAATGGAACAAAAGTAAAACGCTCTCCTGTAAATAATAGAGTTATTGAAAATTATAAATTACCAATAAGTGAATTGTCTAATGAAGTTAATCCAGTATTAGAAATTTCATTGGGACCATGTCAAAAAAGTATTCCAATAAAAACGATAATTTTTGACACATTTACTCCTTCTGAATTAGCCATTCAGTCTTCATATTGTTTAGATTCTATGATTGAAAAAACAGCTAGAATTAAATTTTCTAATGTTAAAGGAGGCATAATACTTTTAGGAGATGATATCAAAGGATTAAAAATTGAGGGTGAAGAGTTAGTGATAGATGTGGCTGTATTTAGAGCGTTTGAACAAACTATAGAGTTTTTAGAAGATGGACAATCAACCAATGCAAGAATTGTAATTCATGAAGTAAAACAAATTTCAATTTTAGAAAGAAAAGAGTCAAGATTTATTTGGAAAAACGGACAATTGTTTTACGAAGCTGCTTTTGAAGGAGTGTTACCTGATGGTATTAAACCAATAGGTTTAACATATGGATGGAATGTTAATGGTGTAAAATCTAGTAATGAATTGTTTAATCCACATTTGTTGATTAAAGAGGGAGCAGAAAATGTATTTACAATATCATTAACCATTACAGATAATAATGGTTGCTCATCAACTGCTGAATTTATTAAAAGTATTTCATTTCCAAATTTCACAGTAACATTACCTGATGTAACATATTGTTTAAACGATAATACTCCGTATAAAGTAACTGTTGAGCCTGATTATGAAGGGGTACAGCTGTCAGGAGGAAATGTGAAGTTTAATAATGATAATAAAATTTGGGAGTTCATTCCTGCTAATTCAGGAATAACAAAATCAGGAGTAGTGACTATTAATATTATTGGAGCTTTTGCTTCAGGAACAGCTAATTTAATAGCAGCGCCTAAAGCTAATTTTACTCACAGTTTTGATGAAACTACCAAGAAGTTATCATTAACAAATAGTTCTGAAAAAGCAGATGAATATGTATGGACTATCAATGGAGATAAGAGAGATCCTCAAACTAAAAGAGTAACCATAACTGAAGACTTAAACAATTTTAATGAAGATACGATTGAAGTATCATTGACTGTGTTTAGCAAATGTGATGAGAATACTAAAACAGAGACTATTGAAATTAGAAATCCAAAAGAAAAGACATGTGAGGATAAAATTAAAAGTATTTTAATTCAAGAACAAAATACCTTTAAAGAGGAAGATAAATTAATTGAGTTAGATGATTTAGAAATAAAAAGAATAGTTGATAATGTAATAATACCAACTAAAGGGTTATATGGTTTGGTATTAGAAGAACTATCTGCTTATTTAAACGGCTCAAAGAATTCAATTTTAGAAAAGCAGTTTTTAATTTTATTAGATAATACTTCTGTATTATTAAATAAAGATAAAAGTAGTAGTGTTCTTAAAAAATATTATAGAAGTCAAGTAAAATTATTTATGAGTATTCTTCATTGTCAAGAAGTAAAGACTTTAGAAGATGCTGAGAAAAATATAAGTACTAGGTTAAAAAATATATTGAATACTATTGATACAGATTTAAGTGGCTTTAAAGAATCTGGAATTAAGTTAGATATAAATGACGTGTTACCAGAAATAATTTCTTTAAAAACATTTTTAGAAAACTGCGCTGAAATCAATAAATCGGAAAGTTTAAAGAATTTTATAACCAAGAATTTAATAACTAAGCTATGATTGCGAAAACTGAACATAGCATAGAAAAAGTTTTTGTTGAGGTAAACACAAAAAGTAAAAAAGTAGCGAATGAATATAAAAATTCAATGGAAGCTTTTTTACAGGAAGAAGTTTTTCCTCTAATCAATGAATATTTTAATTCGTTAGAAGTTGAATCAAATTCAGAAATGATTATTCAACAAATATCGAAACTGGCTATTGAAGTTAACGTGTCAAAAAGAAATAAATCATTATGTTTTAAAAATACAAAACAACAAATAAGGCAACAGTTTTTAGAAAAGTTAGAAGCAGTTTTAAATAAACCTGAGATGAATGAATTGGAAATTAATTCAGTAACTGTTTCGAATTCTAAAGTAAATACATTTTTTTATTTTTTAGAGAATGGCACTTTTCCTTGGTGGAATAATAATAATAATAAAGATTTTTTTTCTAAAAAAATATTATTTCAAATTACCGAAAACGAAAATTTTCAAATTAAGTTTTTAAAAGCTATTCAAAATGAAAAAGTAAAAAAACGATTAGTCAATCAATTTTTTGATAATGAACTTTGTTTGTTATTTCTAGGGATATTAAATAAACCAAAAGGATTAAATGAGGTTTTGTCATTCATTTCTAAAGCAAAAAAAATACCAGAAGAAAAGAGAAAAAGCATATGGTTTTATGTTGTGGAAGCAGTATTGGTAAAAGATTTTTTGAAGGTAGTTAAAGCAATTGAAAAAAATGATATTCAATTAAAAGATAAAAAGCAGCTGAATAAAATAGGTATTGAATTAAATGAAAAGCATACAGAATTACAAGGTGGATTTAATATAACTAGAGATGACTTAGGTAAGAAGAGTAATTTAAATTATGTTTTAGAATTTTTTTATGCAGCCTTGCCAGAATTAAAAGAGAATAAAGAAAGTGAAAAAGAAGATTTTGTTAATTCTAGTAGAGATAAGCTAAATGAAAAAAATATTAAAGAACAAATATTTAAAAAAGGAAAAGAGGCTATAAAAATAAATGATGTAGAGAAAGAAAAAGACTTTTTTTTAAGAAGCAAGGAGAAGTCATTACTTCAAGAAAAGGGAAGTTTTTTGCCTGAAAAGCCAGAAGAGTTAGTTTTAAAAACAAAAATAAACAAAGAGAATTTAAAATTAGAAGGGTTTCAAAAAATAAAAGAATCAACGAAAGAAGAGTTCAATAGAGCAAATGATAATTCGAAGACAGAAGAAATCAATCGTAGTACTAATAGAAAACCAAGGGAAGAGTCTGAAGTTTTGTCAAAGGGTGGTATAAATAAAGAACTTCTTTTTGAGAAAGAGAATGTGAAAATTAAGAAGGAAAATAAGGTTGATGTGGTTGATCAAAAAACTAATACAGTAACAAATAAATTAAACGTAGATAAATCTTCTGAAAAAAAAATAGCTAAAACACATAAAAAAGAACAAAAGGAGAAATTAAAGAATAAAACAGAAAACAGGAAAGAAAATGAATCCTCTAAAACAGTTAAAAAAGTTGAGAATGAGATAGAGAAGAGAGAGGATGAAATTCTAGAAAATAGAAAGAGAATTATTCATGATAGATTGTATTCTAATAATTTTAAGAAAACTGAAAGAAAGTTTGAATTAGATGTAAACAAAAGTGTAAAGAAGAATGAAGAAAGTGAATTAATAGTTCAAGAGAGAATTAACATTCAAGAGTCGTTTGATGAATTAAATATTCAAATAGTAAAAAATGAAACAGGAGTTGCTAATCAAGCAAAATCATATTTTGTAGAAAACGCAGGGTTAATTTTAATACATCCATTTTTAAAGCAGTTTTTTAATTCGTGTAATTTTTTAAATGCTGAGAATAAGATAATAAAACCAATTCAAGCAGTTCACTTGTTACATTATGTAGCTACAAAGAAAGAAAGACAGGTAGAGAGTAATTTAGTCTTTGAAAAATTTTTGTGCAATGTTCCAATAAATCATTCAATACCTAGAAATATTAAGTTGTCTGAAGAATTAAAAGAGAAAGCAGAAGAACTAATGAAAGCTGTAACTCAAAATTGGGAAGTGCTTAAAAAATCGTCTCCAGATCTTATTAGAAATGAATTTATACAAAGGGTAGGTAAATTAGATTTAACTAAAGATAACCCGAATATTACTATTGAAAGAAAAGTGCATGATATATTGTTAGATAAGTTACCATGGAATTATAGTATGTGTAAACTACCATGGATGAAGGGGTTAATTTTTACAAACTGGTAATTTTAAAATTGATGTAATGAAACGAAGAATAAGAAAAATACAACCACAAATAGTAAAAAAAGACTCTCTTTTCTTTAAACCAAATATCCAAACAAAATTAAAAATGGGTAGTTCTGGAGATAAGTATGAGGTAGAAGCTGATAAAATGGCTGATAAAGTGGTTAATAGTAAAAATGAAGGAGGTTTATTACAAAGAAAAAAGGTGGATGATGAGATCCAAAAGAAATCATTAGCATCTGAAGTAACACCATTAATCCAGAAAATGGAAAGTTCAGAAGAAGAAATAGTTCAAAAGCAAGAAGAAGAATCTGTTCAAACAAAGGAAGAGGAAAATATTCAAGAAAAAGAAGAGGAAGAAATACAATCTAAAATAAAAAATTCAAAATCAATAGCTAAACCACAGTCTTCTTTTGAAGGTAAATTAAGAAAAGGAAGTGGAGGCCAAAAAATGGATGCTCAAACGCTAAGTGAAATGGAGTCAGGCTTTGGTGCAGATTTTAATAACGTAAAAATACATAATGATTTGGGCGCATCTCAAATGAGTAAAAAAATAGGCGCGCAGGCATTTACACATGGAAATGATATTTATTTTAATAAAGGAAAATATAACCCTAATTCAAGAGAAGGAAAGCATTTATTAGTTCATGAATTAACGCATACTATTCAACAAAAGGGAATGGTACAAAAGAAGGTTCAAAGAAAACCTGACTCAGCAGTTCCTGCTAATAATCAAAAAGATAAAAATACTTTAGAAAAATATAAAACAGCATTTCCTTTTTTCTATGCTTATATGAATGATCACTTTGGAGAGTATTTAACTGGGAGTGAAAAAATAAAAAAGGCTTTACTTAAAAATTCCGTAGGTATTTTAACTCCTGAAAAAATTAAAGAAACAACTGATTTTGAAAATGGAAATGGTCCTAAAATAGAATTAGTAGAGTTTTCGAACCCAAATCAAAACGGAGAATATTTTTATCAAGGGAATACAATTAAACTAAATTACAAACTAGTAGAGAAGTATGAAGAAGTACTCTCTAATCCTAATGCAACTGCTGAGCAAAAAAATGCGATTAGTATAAGTTTGAATCAAGTTTTGATAAATGAATTTACTCATTATGGAGATGCTTTAGATGGTATAGATGCTATACAAAATAATCAAGGACAGGTGATAAATAATCCATTACCAGGAGAAGGGGCTGAGGGTAATTTTACTTCGACTTATGATGAAGGGAATGAAGCCGTAGCAGAAATTTTTGAATTTTATGGTTCGTCAATGATATATGGTTTACAAAACTATGCAGCACACGAAAAAGGTATTTACCTTGACCCTAACACCCTTAAAGAAATAGAAAAAGATCCTTCATTGATTGATAAAAGTTTAATACCTCCAATACCTAAAATAAAATAAAAAATGTTTGTAGCTAAACAAAATAATTCAAGTAAACCATCTTCATCATCGACTTCAAAGTCGAATAATTTTATACAGCCTAAACTAAAGGTGGTAAAGTCAGAAGATCAACAAGAAGCTACAAAAAACAAAAAACAAGAAAAAAATAAGAAAACTAAAGAAACACCAAAATTCTTTGCGGCAAAAGCACAAACAAAAGGATTAGATACGGTAATTAATTCTAAAAATAAACAAAAAGAAGAAGGTAAGGAGAATTCAAAAGAGAAAGAAACTGGAGATGAATTAGTCGTAAAAGAGGTAAGTGCAAAACAAGTTACTATAGAGAGCAGCAGTGGTGAAAATACAATAAAAGATGTAGCAAAAGGAAAAGGTGGAAAAGGATTGGTAGAAGCTAAAAATAAAGAAGAAAAACAAAAAGCTGAAGGTGAAAAAGAAAAAGGAGCTTTAGGTAAAAAAGTCGCAGAAAAAACAACACCAAGAAATCCAAAAGAAGATCCGAATTTTAAAAAGCTTGAAGGAAAACTAAAAAAAACATCAAAACAACAACAACAACACGAAGATTCAAAAACGTCAGCATCAGTAGCACAAAGTGCTGCGGTTTCTCCAGAGAATGAACGTGTGAGTATGGCACAATCTGGACAGGTTGAAGTAATGGCTGAAGCAGAACCAGGTACATTTAATGCGGTAGATTTTAAAGCAAAATTAATGAAACGCATTGAAGGAATGCAGTTGCCTAAAAATCAAGATGAAGCTGCTAATTTTGATGAGAATAATAATATTGATGAGGTAAATCAGTCTGCTACGCAAGATGTAGAAAATGAAAAAACTGCAGCAGCAGGGCCAGTAGAACAAACATCACAACAAGAGCCCAATGTTGGAGCAATACCACAACGAGAAGTAACACCATTACCTGCGGCTCCAATAGGGAATAAACCAGCAACGGCAAATCCAAAAAAGGCAATGCCTCCAAAACGAGGAAATGCAGAAGTTAATAAACCACTTGAAGATAATGTTGCTGAGGTAGACCAACAAATGGCAATGAATAAAGTAACTGATGAACAGTTAGAAAAATCTAACGAACCATCTTTTACGCAAGGTTTAGATGCTAAAAATGAAGCTAAAAAAGATGCGGCAACTGCGCCAGCACAATTACGTCAGAAAGAAAAAGGAGTACTTCAAAATGCTAAAGCTGGAGCGGCTGGAAAAGAGCAAGTAGGTTTAGCAGGAATGCATCAAGATAGAAGTAAACTATTAACTCAGGTTACAGGATCACAAACCAAAACAGGGGGGAAAGATACTTCGGAGCGTACCCGAATTGCAACTGAAATAAATAAAATTTATGAAAACTCTAAAACAGCTGTTGAAAAAATACTTACTGATCTAGATACTACTGTAAAAGCAACTTTTAAAGCAGGAACGGAACTCGCTAAAATGAAATTTGAAAATCATGTAGCTTCTAAAATGAGAGCTTATAAAGCGAGGCGTTATAGTGGTGTGTCAGGAAAGTTAAAATGGGTTAAAGATAAGTTCGCTGGGATGCCAGATGAAGTAAATGATTTCTTTGTTACTGGTCGTAAAGAGTATATTAATACGATGGATAAGGTAATAACTAAAGTAGCAGAGTATGTAGCAACTAAGTTAACTGAAGCCAAAACAAGAGTTACTACAGGTAAACAAGAAGTTCAGGAATATGTAACATCGTTGCCTCAAAACCTTCAAAAATTAGGAAAAGAAGCCGCAGAAGAAATCAATGATAAATTTGACGAATTAGAAGATTCTGTAAATAGTAAACAAGACGAACTAATTGATAGTTTAGCAGAGCAATACATGGAGGGGTTAAATGCTGTTGATGCACGAATCGAAGAAATGAAAGCTGCAAATAGAGGACTTATAGATGCAGCATTAGGATTTATAAATGGTATTATAGAAACCATTAAAAAGCTGAGAGATTTAATAGCAACATTATTAGCAGAAATTCAGAATGCTATGGATGTTATTATGGAAGATCCTATAGGTTTTGTTGCTACATTATTTGACGGAGTAGGAAAAGGAATTGATATGTTCATGGCTAACATTCAAAAACATATGTTAGGTGGTTTTGTAACGTGGCTAACAGGAGCTATGGGACCGGTAGGAATTACTATTCCAGATAATTTATTTAGTCTCAAAGGAATTTTCAGTTTGGTAATGCAAGTACTTGGATTGTCATGGGATTTTGTACGTAAAAAATCAGTACTACTCATGGGTGAACCAATGGTAGCTGCTATGGAAAAAGGCTTTGAAATGTTTCAGATTATTAGAGAAAAAGGAGTTTCTGGAATCTGGGAATATATCAAAGAGCAGTTTACAGATCTTAAAGAAACTATTATAGAATCTATAAAGAGCATGTTAATTACGCAAGTAATAGAAGCCGGTATAAAATGGTTATTAAGTTTATTAATTCCAGGAGCAGGGTTTATAAAAGCTATTATGGCAATTAAAGATCTTATTGTATTTTTTGTACAGTCTGCAATTATGTTAATTCCATCATTAATTCAAGCTATTAAATCGTTAGCCAGTGGTAATGTAGCAGGTGTTGCAAAAGCAATTGAAAAAGGATTAGCAATGCTATTACCACTTGTTATAAGTCTTTTTGCTAAACTAATAGGTTTAGGGGGGCTTGTGAAAAAAGTACAGAAAATAATTAAAAAAGTACGTAAACGTATAGATCGTGCGGTTACAAAAATGATTAAGAAAGCGAAGAAGAAATTCAATAAAATTTTAGGGAAAAAGAAGCCTAAAAAAGGACAAGCTAAAAAAATTAAAAAAGATAATAAAAAACAAAAACCAGATAAAATTACTGCCAAAGACAAGGCAAAGCATAAAAAAATAATTAATAAAATAGAAAAAAAGTTAAAACCAAAAGCGAAAAAAGGAGAAGCTTTTGATAAATTTTATGCGAGAAAGAAAAAAGAAGCAAAAACATTAGAAAACAAATATCAACCCCAATTAAAAAAAGGCATTAACCTAGATATTAAATTTAATGAATTAGCAAATGACAGAAAAGATAATGATGTTGATATAAATATAAAAATAGCTCCAAATACAGCAAGAGGTAAGTTTAAAGCAGATGGAGACGATTCAAAAGAACAAAAATTTAATCCATTATTACTAGAAAAAGTAGGTAAACTAATAACCAATAAAGACGGAACAATAGATAAAAGAAAGCTAGCAGTATTTAGAAAAGGAAGCCCTCAAAATAAATTTAAGCCAGAAACAGGTTCCGATTTTCAAGCGTATAGAATTGTAGAAGAAACAGAAGGCAAAAAAGTAAAATCTGTAATTATTTACCTTATGCCAAAAGCTAAAAAAGCAGGACTTAAACAAGTCTATATTGATGATAATGGTCATTTAAAAGAAGGGAAATCAAAAAAATATATTGCACCCCATAATCATTTCATTCCAAATGAAATAACATTAACAGAAAGTGGTGGAGTTTACAAAGCGGTGTATACCACAAAATATGCAGATGGATCAGATAAAAAAGATGGTAAAGTACCAGAGTTTGAAATTAATATTTCGTTTGATGAAGCAATTAAAGAAGTTCCAGACGCTACAGAATCTAGAAGTGTTAAAGGAAAGAACTTAAAATTAAAAGATGCTGATGGAATAGGAAGAGGTAAATGGGATGGAGGAAAAGCAGGAAAAAATAGTGATTTTCCAGGTTTTGATAACGCACATATTATTGGGGATCAATTTGGAGGGTCAGGTAAAAATTGGGCATTAAACATTCACCCATCATCTTCTACCTATAATCAAAAAGAAATGGCTTCTGTAGAAAATAGAATGTCAACTGCTTTTGGAGCTAGCTTTTTTAATATGGAAGTAAACGCTTTTCTTAAAGATGATGTTAATGTTTCTAGTTCTCTTAAAAAAATATTAGAAAATGAGTTTTTTGAAGATAATAAAGGAGAAAAAGTAAAAAAGAAAGAAAACGCAAAAATACAAAGTAAAGCAAAAAGCTCATTAAAAACAGCGCTACATAAAGCAATGTTGGTAGATATAGAAAAAGCACCTGCTAAATTTATGAAAACTAAATATAGTGCTAGAAGTATTTCGGGAGACGGAAAAACAGCACAAATTAAATTACAAGATAAATTAAAAAAACAAGGTGAAAGTAAAAAAGAATTTGATGGTTTCACAAAAAGAAATGAAATACATGAAGGAAAAGATAGAAGTAAATTACAAAAAGAGTTTTTTAACGATGAAAATAAAGAAATAGAAGCTTATGACGATTTTAAATTTGAAAATAAAGGAAAAGATGTATCAATAGGAAAGGATGCAGATTATGAAATAGCTTTAGAAAATTATAAAAAACGAGTAGCATCTGATGGAACCAAGACTACAAAAGCCAAATAATTAATGGAAAAACTAAAAACAGCATTAATAGAAAATAAGACTACTGGATTAATCGGATTTTTAAAGCAAATTATTTTAAAAAGGTTTGAAAAAGAATTTTATAATAATGATATAGTGGTAGGAGAAATAGTTTTTGAAGATTCCGACAAAGAGTTAGTTGATTTTATAAGAAAAAAGAAATTATCAGAAACAGAAGTGGTACTTCTTTTGTTAACTTATATTCCAAATATTTTACCAAACTTACTTTCAGAAAGTATATCTAAATACCTGCCAGAAGGAGGAGATTTTCCTGGTTTTGGAGGAGTCAAAGGAAAAAATCATAGAGGGATTTTACCCACCGGAGAATCGTTTTTGTATATCCTCTCAGGAAATGATATTGAATACAGAGGTGTATTGATAAATTTTATTTTAAATAATAGCGTTTTGTTTAAAGATAGTATAATAGAACTTGAAAAAGTTCCTTATGGAGAACCTAAAATGTCAGGTAAATTAATATTATCCGAAGAATATGTTCATTTGTTTTTAACAGGAAAAGAATTAAAACCACAATTAAGTCAAGATTTCCCTGCAAGTTTAATAACTACTGATATGGAATGGGGTGATTTAGTATTACAAGAAAAAACACTTAGTGATGTTAAAGAAATTGAGAATTGGCTAGCTTATAAAGAAGTGTTAATGAACGATTGGGGTATGGGAGCTAAAATTAAACCAGGATATCGAGTGTTGTTTTGTGGTGCTCCTGGTACAGGAAAAACATTAACGGCCAGTTTGTTGGGTAAGTATACTGAGCGTGATGTGTATCGAGTAGATTTGTCAATGGTTGTCTCAAAGTATATTGGAGAAACAGAAAAAAACCTGTCTAAATTATTTGATAAATCTATTGATCAAGATTGGATTCTGTTTTTTGATGAAGCTGACTCTATATTTGGTAAACGTACAAGTGTTAGAGATGCTCATGATAAATACGCAAATCAAGAAGTGTCGTATCTGTTGCAACGTATTGAAGCACATCCAGGGCTTATTATACTAGCATCGAATTTTAAAAATAATATAGACTCAGCTTTTACTCGTCGTTTTCATAATATTATAGAATTCGAAGCTCCAGGTTATGAAGAGAGAATTCAGTTATGGAGAAAGAATTTACCGATAAATATTGAGTTAGAGTCATCAATAACAGTTGAAGAACTAGCAAAAAAATATAGTATTACAGGGTCAAATATTGTAAATATTATTCAATATGCTTGTTTACAAACCATAGCAAATAACAAAAATAAAATTCAAAGGAAATATTTATTAGAAGGTGTAAAAAGAGAGTATTCAAAAGAAGGTAAAACAATTAATATTAGCATGTGATTTTCTGTTATTTCATTATAAAAAACTAATGAAAACTGAATATTTATTTTAGAATTGTGTAACTATAAAAATAATAAATTATGAAAAAAATAAATCAAGTAAACGGTATTCCTTTGCACTATGCAAGATTAACTAATCACCCTTATGGAACAAGAGGAGAGCAACGTGATTTTTTAATAGAGGAAAGTTTTTTTAAAGTATTGGAACAAGCTTTGCAAGAAGTATTTGAAAATTGCCCATTAGGAGTTCCTGAAGTAATAACTACGGCAGGAATATTTGTTAATAAACCAGGGCAACACGGTCATGGAAAGGCGTTTGATTTAGACGCAATTTTTTGGAAAGATAAAACCTTGGTTACAATGAATTTTGTACATCAAAAAGAATTGTATTTAGGAATAGAATCTTTTTTAAGAAAACATTTTGGGATTGTATTAAACTATCATTATCCAAATCATAAAGATCATTGGCATGTTGATACTAGTGTACCGGTAGATTACAATGAAAATTCAAAATCTGAAACATTATATCTTCAATTAGTTTTAAAACATATTTATAAAGAAGAAATTTTGGTAGATGGTATTTGGGGGCGACAAACTGCAGGAGTTGTGAAGGAGGTTTTTAATAAATTAAGGATTAATACACCTATTACAACCAAAAAAAACTATTTACAGTTTCTTGAAATCACAGGTAAAATAGCTTTCAAACTTTGTGAAGAACAAATATCAGCAACACATCTTTTAGATAACTTAACTGAGGTAATTGAAGATTTACCCGAACAAAACCGTATTACTGTTAGAGAAGCGTTTAATAGCTTTCTAGATCATAATGATACAGCACAGTGGCTTAATACTATTAAAGAAGAACATGATATAGATAGTTTAATTAATAGTTTTATAAATTAAGTAACTATATATTAGTTTAATGCTTAGTTTTGCTAGAAAAAGATTATGATATTGAAAAACTTAAAATTTGTAATAGCGTTTATTTGTAGTATAAATGTTTTTTCTCAAGAATATAATTTGCCAAGCGGACCCGTTGGTGGAGGAATAGGATATTCAAAAGTAATTAATGATACTTCAGGTTTTTATAGTGTTTCTAACTATGGAGATTTAGTTGAAGCGCTTAAGAGTAAACAAAAAATATATGTAAATGGTACAATTGAGGTTCCAGAAAATGTCATAATAAACATTCCTAATGGAGTTGTTTTAGCAGGTAATAGAGGAACAAAAGATACAGAAATTAGTAAGATAATTAAATCTATAGGTAATTTATCAAGTGATCCATTTATTATAACCAAAGGGATAGTAAGGATAACTGGTTTAATAATTGAAGGACCTTATAAAGATGTTAAAGCTGTAGATATACTTTCAAGAGGAATAAGTTCACGTGGAGAAGGTTTAGAAGTTGATAATTGTGAATTATTAGGATGGCCAAATTCAGCGATAGAATTAAAAACAGGTAAAACTACTAAAATACATCATAATTTTATACACCATAATTCACGAACTGGTTATGGTTATGGTGTTGAAGTAGATGGGGATTCAACACCACTTATTGCATATAATAAATTTGATTATAATAGACATAGTATTGCTGGATCTGGTAAATCAGGGCAAAAATATACTGCTGCATATAATTTGATTTTACCAAATGGAGAAGATCATAGTTTTGATATGCATTCTAATAAATATAATAATGACCCAAATAATGATTGTTTTTATTTAGATCCAACATGTAATTTTGCAGGGAATTCAGTACTAATTCATAATAATACTTTTCTATATAAAGGAGATAGACCAGATGTTAACTCTTCACCAGAATCTACTTATCCAACAATTAAAATAAGGGCTATTCCACAAAATAAAGCAACTATTTACAATAATTATTTTTCTGATTCTTCAAGAAAGCATGCGGTTAAAATCCAAATGACAGCAATAAACAATCAAGTTATAGAACAAAAATATGCAAAAGGATATTTTAATAACGATGGTTTAATAGATTATTTTCGAGCAGATAGAGGTATATGGTGGGTGAATTATGGAGGTACTCAAAATTGGGTAAAATATTCAACAAGTGGTTATAAACTTGATAATTTAATTATAAAGGATTTTAATAATGATGGTTTTGATGATATAATGCATCATGTATCTGATGATAAATGGACCGTTTCATATGGAAGTTTAAATGGTACTTCATCATGGGAAGATATTAATTCATCTAACAGTCATGAAAATAAATATCCCTTAGAAAAGGATGTCTCGTTGACTTATTCAACCCCAACTACTAAAGGTTGGAATCATTGTTATGGTGATATCGATAATTCTAAATATAAAATGAATGTGAATAACAATAAGTTTAACTCAACTATAACTATGATGTATGTTTCATGGAGTGGACGAAGTAATTGGAATATTATCTCTTCTTCATTATTTTATGGGGCAGATCAACCAATACTATTAGGAGATTTTAATGGTGATGGTAAAACTGATCTTTTTAGAGGAGATGGTGAAAATTGGTTAGTTTCATGGAGCGGAATGTCTGAATGGAAAATATACACGTCCAGTGGTTATAAGAGTAACGATCTTGTTATTAGAGATTATAATAATGATAATTATTCAGATGTATTAAGACAAGTGGATGGGAATTGGTGGCAGGTTTCTGAGGGAAGTGCTAATGGAACTAGTGAATGGAAAAGTATATATAATGGGCCCTATACAAATGAAGAGCATGTTAAAGATTTTGATGGAGATGGAATAGAGGATATGTTTACCGCAAATGGAATAAATTGGACTACAGTTTTAAGTACCTCTAACTCTGAGGTTGTATTAGGAGCAAGTGGTTATTTAATAAATGATTTGAAATTTGGAGATTTTGATGGAGATGGTATAACAGATATTTTGCATATGGGGAATCCACCAAAGTATAACCGTAGTTATTATAAATCTCAAGAGGCTAAAGAAAAAGATGAAGTAATAAATAGTACAAAACAAAAAAGGTTACCCCTAACAAAAAAGGGGGAATATAAAATATACCCTAATCCAACTTCAGAAAGAATAATTATAGATTTACCTATTCATAAGAAGTATAAGTTTAATCTGTTTGATAGTCAGGGTAAATTACTTCTACAGTTTTCTGAACATTGTGTTAAAAAGGAGATTGATATTTCAAATTTTAGTAAAGGTCTTTATTTGTTGCATATCATAGATGATGAATTAACAGTTAGTAAAAAAGTATTAATTTCAAATAAGAAATAAATACTTAAATAGAAAAGAGCAATTTATTAATTCAATTTATAGTTAATAAATTGTTCATCTAAAGCTTTTAGAAACTCATTAGAAATTTTAATTTTTGTTGTTCTACTAGGTAAATTTAACTCTATTTTTTCGTCAGCATCCCATATGGTAAAGTTTAACCCTTGTGATCCTTTATTAGTGGCAAATAAATGTTGTAAATCTTTAATAATATCTTCTTTTACCTTATCTAAAGGCATTGTAATGGTGATTTTTTTACACATTTTATCCATAATGTCATGAAGTAAATTAAAATCTGTAAAAGAAACTCTAGGATCCCCTTTTACTCCTTCTTTATTTGTCCAACCAGGTTTAATCATGGTTTTGACAAATAAGAATGAATTTGGAACCAAAAAATGTTTAAATTTCAAGTATTCTTCACCAAAAACTCTAAATTCAAAGCTGTCATTATAGTCTTCAACAATGTAAGAAGCCCATCCTTTACCAGCTTTAGATACTCGATGTTGAACATCGGTAACAATTCCTGCAAAAGTTAAAGCCAAACCTTCATATTTAGCAATATCTTTAAAATGTGAAAGAGAAGCATTACAAAATTTTAACTCATTTTTAAAATCATCTAAAGGGTGAGCAGAAATATACATTCCAATTACTTCTTTTTCTTTGGCTAGTAATTCCATTGTACCCCATGTTTCGCATTCAGGAATAATAGGTTCGGGTAGTTCTACAGCAGAGGCTTCCCCAAATAATGAAACTTGCGAAGAATTTTTGTTTTCTTGATATTTATTACCAAAACGAAGTGCTTTTTCTAAAAAAGTTTGATTTTTTTCGTCTTCAACAAAGTATTGTGCTCTATGTGTATTAGCAAAAGAATCAAAACCGCCTGCTAAAATTAACCCTTCAAAAGCTTTTTTGTTGGCTACACGTAAATCTACACGTTTAGAAGCATCGAAAATAGAATTGAAATTTCCATTTTCTCTACGTTCATCAATAATAGCTCGTACAGCATTAGCACCAACTCCTTTAATTGCAGCCATTCCAAAACGAACAGCCCCTTCTTTATTTACAGAGAACTTAGAAAAAGATTCATTAATATCTGGACCTAAAACCTCTAATCCCATGCGTTTACATTCTTCCATGAAAAATGATACAGATTTTATATCATTCATATTATTAGAAAGTACTGCAGCCATATATTCAGCAGGGTAATGGGCTTTTAAATATGCAGTTTGGTAGGCAATCCAAGCATAACATGTAGAGTGAGATTTGTTAAATGCATACGAGGCAAAGGCTTCCCAGTCTTTCCAAATTTTCTCTAACTTCTCTTCATCATGTCCGTTAGTTTTTGCCTGTTCAACAAATTTTGGTTTCATTTTAGCTAAAACAGCAATTTGTTTTTTACCCATGGCTTTACGAAGTACATCAGCTTCACCTTTTGTAAAATCTGCTAGTTTTTGAGATAAAAGCATTACTTGCTCTTGATAAACAGTAATTCCATATGTCTCAGCTAAGTACTCTTCCATAACAGGAAGGTCATATTCTATTTCTTCATCTCCATGTTTTCTTCTAATAAACGAAGGAATATATTCTAAAGGTCCAGGCCTATATAAGGCATTCATGGCAATTAAATCGGCAAAAACTGTTGGTTTCAGTTCTCGCATATATTTTTGCATTCCTGCAGATTCATATTGAAAAATACCAATAGTCTCTCCACGTTGGAACAATTCGTATGTTTTTACGTCGTCAATAGGGAAATTTTCAGGGTCTAAATCTACATCATGTCTAGCTTTAACAATCTTAACAGTATCTTTAATAAGGGTTAATGTTTTTAACCCTAAGAAATCCATTTTTAGAAGTCCAGCACTCTCAACTACCGAGTTGTCAAATTGAGTAACATACATGTCTGAATCCTTAGCAAGAGCTACAGGTACAAACTTTGTAATATCATCAGGAGTAATAATAACACCACAGGCATGTATACCAGTATTACGAACTGAACCTTCTAAAATTCGTGCTTTATTAATGGTTTCTGCCATTAAATCAGAACCATTAGATAAGCGTTTTAATTCGTTAACTAATTCAATTTCTTCTGAACGAAGTTTTTCTTTTAATCCTTTCTCATCTAAAGAAAAGATTTTTTTTAACTTCATTCCAGGAATTAATTTGGCAATTCGATCAGCTTCAAATAATGGTAAATCTAAAACTCTGGCCGTATCTCTAATAGATGATTTGGCAGCCATGGTACCATAAGTGATAATTTGGGCTACTTGATTTGCTCCGTATTTATCAATTACATAATCCATTACTCGACTTCTTCCTTCGTCATCAAAATCAATATCAATATCGGGCATTGATACACGTTCAGGATTTAAGAAACGCTCAAAAAGTAAATCATACTTAATTGGATCTATATTGGTTATCCATAAACAAAAAGCTACTACACTACCAGCAGCTGAACCACGTCCAGGACCAACAGAAACATCCATGTTTCTTGCCTCTCGAATAAAATCTTCTACAATTAAGAAATATCCAGGATACCCGGTTTTTTCAATAACTTCAAGTTCAAAATCTAAACGCTCACGAATACTTTCAGTAATTTCTCCGTATCGCTTTTTTGCACCTTCATATGTTAAATGGCGTAAAAAATTATTTTCACCACGTTTTCCTCCATCATCATTATCTTTTTCATCTCTAAACTCCTCAGGAATATCAAAGGCAGGTAATAATACATCACGAGCTAAGGTAAATGGTTCAACTTTATCTACAATTTCTTGAATATTTATGATAGCCTCTGGAAGATCAGCAAACAAGGTTTTCATTTCTTCCGAAGATTTAAAGTAATACTCGTCATTAGGTAAACCATAACGATATCCTCTTCCTCTTCCTTTTGGTGTTGCTTGTTTTTCTCCATCTTTAACACATAATAAAATATCATGTGCATTGGCATCTTCTTTTCCTAAATAAAAAGTGTTGTTTGTGGCAACGATTTTTACATCATGCTTCTTGGAAAATTCTAAGAGTGTTTTGTTAACTACTTTTTCATCTTCTTGCCCATGACGCATTAACTCGATGTATAAATTCTCGCCAAATTGTTCTTTCCACCAAAGTAAGGCTTCTTCAGCTTGAGCCTCTCCAACATTTAATATTTTACTAGGAACTTCTCCATAAAGATTTCCTGTTAAAACAATAACATCTTCTTTGTATTTTTTTATAACCTCTCTATCAATTCTAGGAATATAGTAAAAGCCATCAACAAAAGCGATAGAAGACATTTTCGCTAGGTTATGATATCCGTTTTTGTTTTTAGCTAATAGTACAACTTGATGTCCATTATCTTTCTGGCTTTTATTGGTGTGATCGGTACAAACATTAAATTCACAACCTATAATTGGTTTTATAATTTGTCCGTTTGGTTCTTCTCCTTTTTCAATAGCTTCTTTATTCGCAGCTTCTATTGATTTATTATGATTTAATACCGCTTGAACAAAATGAAAGGCAGCCATCATATTACCAGTATCAGTCATTGCAATTGCAGACATGTTGTCTTTTGCAGCTGCTTTTATAATGTTTCCAATTTGTATGGTAGATTGAAGAACCGAGTATTGAGTATGATTGTGTAAATGAGCAAACTGAACATCCTTTAAAGTTGCTAATCCTTCAGAAGTTGAAATAGTATCGCTAGCTTCTTCTTGAGAAGAATTTTGCTTGCGTATTTTTTCACTTTCCCTTTTAAGGTTTAAATGCTTTAACCCTATTACTTTAATTGGCATTGGGTTTACTTCCGAAAAACGTTTAAAGTAATCAGAAGGTACATCAAGTTTTTCTTCAGTATATTGACGTAAACGAATAAGTTCTAAAAAACATCTTGTTGTAGCTTCTACATCGGCAGTAGCATTGTGGGCTTCTCCAAACCCGCTACCAAATAAATGTTTATGTAGTTCGGTAAGTGTTGGTAATTTAAATTTACCTCCACGTCCTCCAGGTATTTGACAAAGTGTTGCGGTGTGTTCTGTACAGGTATCTAAAACAGGTAATTTTGTTAAGTTGTTTTCAACACCCAAACGATGGAACTCACACCCCATGATGTTTACATCAAAACCTACATTTTGACCAACAACAAATTTTGTTTTTCCTAAAGCTTCATTAAATAATTGTAACCCTTCATCTAAAGAGATCCCTTGTTCAATAGCTAAATCAGTTGAAATACCATGAATACGTTCAGCATCATAAGGAATGTTAAATCCATCAGGTTTTATAAGAAAATCATTATGTTCAATTAAATTACCCATTTCATCATGCAATTGCCATGCAATTTGAATACATCTAGGCCAATTATCAGTATCAGTAATTGGAGCATTCCAACTTTTTGGTAATCCAGTAGTTTCAGTATCAAAAATTAAGTACATCGGTATAGTTTTCTTATTGAAGAATTTCAAAAAACAATGTGTAAAAATACAAAGAATTTAGAATGTTTTCTCTAGAAGTTATTAACGATTAATTTTATAGAGAGAATATTGTTTTTTAGATAGCTGAAACCTGTGTTAGTTAGTGTGTTATCAAGATGTTAAGTTTTAAATAAATAAAAAAAAATCGATAAATTATCAGTTAATAAAAGTATATTTGTGCTTTAATATAATATTTTTTACAATGAAACAAGGAACAGTAAAGTTCTTCAATGAATCTAAAGGTTTTGGATTTATTACAGAAACAGGATCAAACACAGAGCACTTTGTACACGTATCAGGATTAATCGATGAGATTAGAGAAGGTGATACAGTTGAGTTTGAACTAAAAGAAGGAAAAAAAGGATTAAACGCAGTTAGCGTTAGAGTGATATAATTTTCACACTGATTTTATTTTCTTAAGAGCTTGTTTTTCAGGCTCTTTTTTTTATTTTAAATAGATGTATTTTTATAGTTGTATATGAGAAATATTTTATAAATTTGCGCACTTAATTAATAATCAAGGTACGTGTACCTTACAAATTAAAATTATGCCTGTAAAAATTAGATTACAAAGACACGGTAAAAAAGGAAAACCATTTTACTGGGTAGTAGCTGCAGATTCAAGAGCTAAAAGAGATGGACGTTTCTTAGAGAAATTAGGAACTTACAATCCAAACACTAACCCTGCTACCATCGATTTAGATGTTGATGGAACTGTACAATGGTTACAAAATGGAGCACAGCCAACTGATACTGCTAGAACAATTTTATCTTACAAAGGAGCTTTATTGAAAAACCATTTAGCTGGTGGAGTAAAAAAAGGAGCTTTAACTGAAGAGCAAGCTGAAGCAAAATTTACTGCTTGGTTAGATGAAAAAGCTGGTAAAGTAGCTGGTAAAGTTGATGGTTTAGCTAAAGCTCAAGCTGATGCTAAAGCAAAAGCATTAGAAGCTGAAAAAGCTGTTAATGAAGCGCGTATCGCTGCTAACACACCTGCTGTTGATAGTGAGGATGCTGTAGCAGAAAGCGGAGCAGATAGCGAAGAATAAAAACTATAGAGAGCGATGATGCAAAAAGAAGAATGCTTTTATCTTGGCAAAATCGTTAAAAAACATAGTTTTAAGGGCGAGGTAGTTATTAAGTTAGATACTGATGAGCCTGAACTTTATAGAGATTTGGAATCAGTTTTTGTCGATTTAGGCAATAACTTGATTCCATTTTTTATTGAAAAATCATCTTTAAGTAAAAGCACCATGTTTCGTGTTAAGTTTGAAGATGTAAATACTGAGCAAGATGCAGATGCTATTATGCGTGCAGGTATTTATTTACCATTAAACTTATTGCCTAAGCTTACCGGAAATAAATTTTATTATCATGAAGTAATTGGTTTTACTGTTATAGATACTAATTTTGGTGAGGTAGGTGAAATACAAAGTATTAATGATACTTCAGCTCAACCTCTATTTGAGATAGATAGAGATGGGAATGAAGTTTTTATCCCTATGATAGATGATTTTATCAAAAAAATAGATAGAGATAATAAAATTGTTGAAGTTACTACACCAGAAGGTTTAATAGATTTATACTTAGATTAAAAAGCAAATAATATCTTATTATTAAATATAAAGAGAAAAGTAAAACAAAAATAAGGGGAAAACTTTTTTTTGTAAGCTTACATATTCTTTATTCTTATAACATCGGTAATTTGGTAAGACATTCCGTTAAAGTTTTTTTTAATAAGAACGTTTTCTAACCAATAAACAGATCCTCTATAAAATAATGGAAAAAGTAAAAACTTCTCACGCTTCTTTTTAGAAGAATATGTAGCTCTTTTTTTAAATAATCTCATTTTAGTTTGGTTTGATTAAAAAAAAGGCTTGGTAATTATGGCGCGAAACTAGTTAATTTGATTTAGTTTAAAAAAAAACAAAAGTTAAATTTTAGGCACCAAAAGTTAAAAAATGTATTCAAAGAGGCTATCCTTATTGCCTTCTTGAATTTCTTTTAATCCAACATAGTTAAATCCGAGTTTTGTTAATAGTCTTTTTGATGCTTGGTTTTGAGGCATAGTAAAAGCTATTATTTTATCTTGTTTTAAAACTTCTTTAGTGTATATCATAATACATTCAGTAGCTTCAAAAGCATAGCCTTTTCCTCTTCCTATAGGCAGAAAAGCATAGCCTACATCATAATAATCAGTTTTTTCTCTACTTAGTAAGCTTGATACTCCAATTGGAATATTTCTTTCATTTTCGTAAACAGTAAAAAATCCTAGTCCATCTTTACATAAGTTTGGAATCATTTTTTGTTGTAAAAAAGTATGAGTTTCTTCTACTGATTTTAAGTTTTTATCATTGATGTTTTTAATAAAATCAGGGTCATTAAATAGCTCAAAATAAAAGGGAGCATCGTTTGCTTCAACCATTTTTAATGTTAGTCTTTCTGTACTCAATATCATGATTTAAAAATAGATAAATTCATTTAAAAATGTACATTTGTTTCTTTAATTTATAAGAAATGAGTTTACTACAGGAATTACAAGAAAGAAGTGGAAATCAATGTGAGTTGTGTGCTGCAAAAAATGATTTAAAAATATATGAAGTGCCACCAATTTCAACAGGAGGTGTAGATGGTAGTTTACTAGCTTGTGGTACTTGTATAGGGCAAATTGAAGAACCAGAAACTACAGAAGCAAATCATTGGCGTTGTTTAAATGATAGCATGTGGAGTGAGTTCAGGGCTGTAAAAGTGGTAGCATGGAGAATGTTACATCGTTTAAAAAGTCAAGGATGGCCACAAGACTTATTAGATATGATGTATTTAGAAGATGAAGAATTACGTTTTGCTCAATCTACCGGAGAGCATTTAGATGAAAGTGAAAAAATAATACATCGTGATGTTAATGGAGCTATTTTAGAAGCCGGAGATAGTGTTGTACTGATAAAAGATTTAAAGGTGAAAGGATCAAGCATGGTAGCAAAACAAGGTACTGCTGTTCGTAGAATTTCTTTAGACCATGAAAATGCAAAGTATATTGAAGGAAAAGTAGGGCCTACTCAAATTGTAATCATTACAGATTATGTAAAGAAAATGGCAGAGAAAGAATAAGGGAACAATTTGTAAATTGAAAAAAATAAACGGGTAAATTGTTACTAGTGAAATATTGTAGAGTGAAAGAATTAATTTTAAAAAAAAATACATTTGTAGCTAAATTACAGTGGATTAATTAAAAATTGCTAGAAGAATTAGAAATGTAAAAGAGGAATAAAAAAGTATTGCTAATTACCAAAAACAAACCAAGTACAAGAGAGGTAAAATTAACAGCTTCTTTTTATGTGAAATTAATGTTAAACTTTTATAAGAATAAAAGAATTAGCATAGTGTTGTTATTCAGCAAAGAAAAACTAAAATAAATAGTTATTTATATAAAAGGGCTTAAACAAAAACAAAAACAAAAACAAAAATTAAAATGAAAACAATAAAACAATTTTTTTTAGGATTAATATTGTTAATAGGTAATCAAGGGTATGCTCAATGGAGTAATACAAGTACTAATATAACATCAGGAACTGTTCAAGCAAATCAATTTAATATCATAGCTACAGGAGGCAGAGGGTTTTATCTTCAAAATTCAACTAGTGCAAACGAACCTTTTAGGATTGCTTTAGGAGGTAATTCAATATCTGGAGGAATCATGTTAGGAAGGGAAGATCGGATGAGTAAAATAATAACTCTATGGAATGTAGGTATTGGTACCACTTCGCCAAATGCAAAACTAGAAGTACAACACAGTAGTGTTAGAACAGTAGAGGTGAATCCTCAAAACCAGTTGGATGTTACAGGGAATTCTTCAATTACTATTAAAGAATTTGTTCCTAGTATTGAATTTAATGATTCTTCAAGTTCTTCGAGGTCAGCTTTAGCTTTCGCAAATAACAATAAATTTTTCATAGGTAAAAAAACAGGAACTAAAGTTACAGAAAGTAACTTGTTTAATGTAGATTTAAATAGTGGTAATGTAGGTATAGGTACAACAACTCCAGAATCGAACTTACAAATAGGTAGGTCAACTACAAGAGGTCTTATTATGCTTGGTGGTGGTAAAGGGTATTCTTCAATCGGTTCAACTAGATCAGATGGCGGGTTGATTTTAGGAAAAAATGTTTATGCTAGATATCAAGATGCTACTGATAATTTCAATGGGCGAGTAGGTAAAACTGCATCTACTGGTTTCACAGGGATTAAGATAGGTCAAAATGGTTTGATTAACTTTTTTGGTAAATCTGGAAATGTTACAGCAGATGAAATAGCTAATACAAGCCAAACAAGTAGAATGATGATACATACTAATGGTAATGTAGGCATAGGTACAACAACTCCAGATGAGAAATTAGCAGTAAACGGAAAAATACATACTAAAGAAGTAAAAGTAGATTTAGTAGGTTGGCCAGATTATGTATTTACAAAAGAGTATAACTTACCAACATTAACAGAAGTAGAAAACCATATTAAAACAAAAGGTCATTTAGCTAATATTCCATCGGCTAAAGAAGTGGAGAAAGCAGGAGGAATAGAATTAGGGTCAATGAATAAAAAGTTATTACAGAAAGTTGAAGAATTAACATTGTATACTATTCAGCAAGAAAAGAAAATAGAGAATTCAGAGAGAAATAATAAAAAACTACTTTCTATTATTGAAAAATTAGAAGAAAGAATGACCAATCTAGAAAATAATAATAAATAAATTTTAAACATCAAATTGATAATGAAAAAATTCTTATTTACGATAACATTTATATTAGCGGTTAATCTAGTCGCTCAAAACACCATTAATCAAAATGGACTTCAATCAACAGTAACAAACCCTTTTTCAGCAGATGCGGCACAACCAAAGCGGTATAAAATAGCTACCGTTTTGTATAACTCTCAGCATTGGCAAAATAGTAGTATTATTCAAGTTGAATTATTTAATATCCTCAGTGCATCTGGTTACGAAAAATATATTATTGAGTTAGGTAATGGTCAAGGAACAGGCGCTACATTACCAAAAACAATTCTTGTTGAATCTAAAGGTATTCAAAGACATACTAGATTGATATTGGGTAGTTCTGTTAATCATACTACTACATATGCTGGGTATATTAATAAAACTATTGATATATATGTAGATGTTAAATATTACAGTATTTATCAAGCTAAAATCACTCATTTAAGAAACAAAGTAGATTCATTTACTGCTCAAGGTCAAATAATAATTAACGAAATTCCTACTGGGGTTAATACAGCTGACTTTCAACCTCCAGTTGTAGAAAATACCAATATAAGTAATGTTTGGGAAAAAAATGGAAATGACATTACATATGACAATGGAAATGTTGGGATTGGAATTTCAAGTCTTACTACAGAGTTTAAATTAGATGTTAATGGTTTTGTTAAATTAGATGCATTAGCTTCACCTCATACAAATCTTAGAATTGGACATGATATAAATGATCGAATTTTTGCAGATAACAGTTCGAACAAACTCTATGGAGGTGGATTGTTTTTTAGAGTAACACCTGATGCTTCTGTATATGCACCTTTTAATTATATTGATTTAATGGCATTAACAGACAAAGGTACAGTAGGTATCGGAACTACAGATACCAAAGGTTTCAAATTAGGAGTAAATGGTAAAATAGCAGCTACAGAAGTTAAAATTGCTACGTACACTAATTGGTCAGATTTTGTTTTTGCTAAAGACTATAACTTACCAACACTTACCGAAGTAGAAAATCATATTAAAACAAAAGGGCATTTACAAAATATACCTAGTGCGACCGAAGTGAAAAAACACGGTTTCTTTTTAGGTGAAATGGATGCCAAATTGTTGCAAAAAATCGAGGAGTTAACCCTATACACAATACAACAAGAAAAGAAGTTAGATAAGCAGGCTAAAGAAATTGAAACCTTAAAATTACTAGTGAAACAGGTGCTAGAAAAGAAGGAATAGTCAAAAAATTAAAAATAAAAAAACTCGAAGTTATAAGGCTTCGAGTTTTTTATTTTTTGAAAGTATCTTTTGTTAGAGGAAACTATGCGGTAATATTTATTTTTCAGCGTTATAGTATACTTTATAAAACTTCATTTTTTTATCCTCATCATATCCTTGTTCTAAATATTCGGTAGAGGCATCAGGAGCATCAACATCAATTTTAATTTGGATATTTGTATCTAGTTTAATTTCAGTTTTAAATTTACTTTTTTCCTTTTTTAAAACAGGGTCTGATACTTCAAAATTATTTCTAATTAAAACATCGTTCAATTTTTCAAAATGTTTCTTGTAATCTTCGAACATGTCTTTGTGTTTATCATCTTCAAAAACTTCATCTTTAAAGCCATGATAATCTACACTTTCATGTTCCTTAAAATAGTCAACAGTATTTGCTAAAAATGAACTTTGTTCTTGCTTTCCTAATTCAGGTTTTATAATTTCTTCAGAAAAGTCTTTACACATTTCTAGATAATTTTGAGTATGTAGGTTTCTATCATCTGCAAACTTTACACTTAAAAAATTTTTTATCCAATATTGAGCATCGTAATTATTATTGTCAATAGATAAAACAACAGTTCCTTCTGTATCAGAAGAATTTAAAATTAAACAACCTTTATCTAATTTTTTTGTTGAAATACCTTTTTGTACTACAACATCAAAGCTTTCATCATCTAAATATGTTTGAAAAAAGTCAACCTTACTTTCAATTTTAAAAATACCAACAGCTTCTGTTAACACATCTTTATACTCAATTCCTTCAAAGTAAGCAACAATAACATCTCCGGTTTTTATATTGGCAGAGTTAGATTGTTCATATAGGTGGTTGACAATATTTTTTGAATTTTCAATAAAAACTTCATTATTGTCATCTTCAAAAATATCAGAAGTGTATTTATTAATTTCGTTTAAACGAACGTCAGCATGATGACTAAAGCGATAGCTTTGAGTAACAGTACCAAAATTTTTTAATAAAAAAGGCATTAATAATTCATAACTTTCTTCGTCAAAACGTACTAGACTTTCTGATAAAGCATTCTGGCCACTATTGTATTTATTAGCAACTTTATGAATAATACATTTATTAATTTCTGCACGTGTTCTTTTAATCATTTTCTAAAAAATTGAAAGACAAAAATAAGTATTTTAGTACCGTTAAAAATAATAGAATATGAAATTATTAGGAATAGGATCAAGAATTAATCACTCAGAATATGGTTTTGGTGTAGTTACTAATGTAGATAGTAAGCATTATTGGGTTACTTTTCAAGAAAATGGTTTAGAAACAATAGCTTTAAATGATGATTTTGATATTATTGAAGCTGTAAATCAGGAAGTAGATTCTGTAAGTTTTTATGAAGTTGAAAGTTCTTTGAGAAAAATTTTAAAGCAATGGAGTGATGTTACTGAGATAGTACCTATAGCTGATAAATTTAAAGGAGGTAATTTAATTATACAGCCAGCCGATACTAACTTAAGTTCAAAAGAAATACCTATTGATACTTTTTTTCATAAAGTGGTAATGGTTCGTGATCGGATTAGAGTAATGGAGCAAAAAATAAATGCTAGTAAAACTTTAGCAGATCAAGATAAAGTAGATTTACAACAATATATTACTCGAATTTATGGTAGTTTAACAACTTTTAATGTGTTATTTAAGTTAAAGTCTGATCATTTTGTAGGAGCAAAATCAAAATAGGCTATAATTTAAGTGTTAATTGCTCAGGTAATAACTTAAATGATTTTCTATGATGTATTGTTGCTCCAAATTCACGAATAGCATTACGGTGCTCTTTTGTTGGATAACCTTTATTTTTTTTCCAATTATATTGTGGAAATTCTTGATGAATTTTTTCCATATAATCATCTCTATATGTTTTAGCTAAAACAGAGGCAGCAGCAATACTCATATATTTAGCATCTCCTTTAATTATGGTTTCATGAGGGATTTCTTTATATTGTTTAAACTTATTTCCGTCAACAATAATAAATTCTGGTTCTACGCTTAATTGCTCTATAGAGCGATGCATTCCAGTAATAGAAGCTTGTAAAACATTAATCTCATCAACTTCATCTTGATAAATAAAAGATACTCCAAAAGCTAGAGCTTCTTTTTCAATATAAGGACGTAGTTCATAGCGCTTTTTTTCTGAAAGTTGTTTAGAGTCATTTAATAAATCATGGTTAAAATTAGGAGGTAAAATAACCGCTGCAGCAACTACAGGTCCAGATAAACAACCCCTTCCAGCTTCGTCAGTGCCAACCTCTAAAGAAAATCCGCTATAATTTAGTTTCAACATACTACAAATTAACAGTTTTCAAAGAAAATATTCACATTTTTTCTCATTTTATTATTATACTTTTGTAGATATGAAAAAAAGTTTCTTAGTATTATTTTGTGTAATAAGTGTGCAACTTGTTTTTTCTCAGGTTAGAGAATTAGATGGAGGTTTTGGAGGATTAGGAGGTGTTAATCAAAATAGAGATTCATTACCTGGAGGTGAAATTGATGTTGAGTTAAGTGGAAGAACAAAGTATACAGATTATAAAATTATTTCACATAAAAGGGATACTACTATTATTGATACAACTTTAACGATACAAAAAAACTATAAATTTAATTTTTTAAGGAAAGATAATTTTGAACTATTAGCATTTCATAACCAAGGACAGACTTTTAATAATTTAGGATATGATTTTAATACTACTTCTCAATTTCCTGATATAGGTTTTAGGGCAAAGCAATTTAATTATATAAATATTGAAGATGTAAAATATTATCATGTGCCTACCCCAACTACTGAAATTTTGTATAGAGGTGGTTTGGAACAAGGGCAGGTTTTAGAAACGTTGTTTACAGCAAACTTTTCCAAACGATTAAATGTGGCGTTAACGTATAAAGGAATACGGTCATTAGGTGCTTATAGGCGATCATTGGCTAGCACTGGAAATTTTAGAGTTTCTTTTCACTACGTAACACCAAAAGGGCAATACGCTATAAGAGGACATGCAGTAAATCAAGACTTTACAAATCAAGAGAATGGAGGATTAACAGCAGAATCGTTATTGAATTTTTTAACAGATAATCCTAATTTTAGCGGTAGTAGAGGTAGATTAGATGTTGAATTAAATGATACAGAAAGTGTTCTTGAAGGGAAGAGACTATTCTTCGAGCATACATTTAAATTACTCTCCTCAAAAGATTCACTTAATAATAGAGATTTTTCTAATTTAAAAGTAGGACACCAATTTACTAGAGATTCTAAATATTTTGAATTTAAACAAGTTACACCTTCAGATATATTTGACACTGATAGAGCAGTAGGGGTTTTAAACAACCAAACGGATTATTTACTTTATAATAATGAATTGTTTTTAGATTTTAACTCTAAATATGTCTTAGGACGTTTTAGAGTTAAGACAAGCTATACTAATTATGATTACGGGTATAAATATTTGCAGAATAATTTAGTTGGAATTGCAAACAATAAATTAAAAGGTAGTGCTATTTCATTTGGAGCAGATTGGAACGGGAAAATAAATAATTTTTATGTAAATGCTACAGGTTCTTTAACCCCTGGAAGTGGAAGATTAGCTGGAAATAATTTATATGCCGAAGCATATTATAAAAAAGATAGTTTATTTACTGTTAAAGCAAAACTTAGGATTAATAATAAATTACCTAATTTTAATTTCTTACTGCATCAAAGTATTTATAATAAGTTTAATTGGGAAAATAATTTTGCTTCTACTGGAACTAGAATTTTAGGAGGAGAGATTAAAAGTAAATGGGGAAATGCTTCTGTTGATTTAACCAATATAGATAATTATACTTATTTTGATGAACAAGGGCTTCCAAAGCAACATTCAGGAACTGTTAATTATTTAAAATTAAAGGTATCAAAAGAATTTTCATTAGGTAAATTTTCGCTAGATAATACCCTAATGTATCAAAAAGTAGCAAGTGGAGGTGAAGTGTTAAGAGTACCAGAATTGGTAAGTAGAAATACATTGTATTTTTCGGATAACTGGTTTAGAGGAAACCCTCTTTTTGTTCAAATAGGAGCTACTTTTAAATACTTTTCAAAATATAAGGCTAATGCATATAATCCATTACTTGGAGAATTTACGTTGCAAAACACCACTGATATTGGGTATCCAACTATTGATTTATTTTTTAACGGTAGGGTTAGAAGAACTCGAATATATTTTAAAGCAGAAAACATAAGCTCATTTTTCCTTGACAAGAACTACTTATCTGCTCCTTCTCATCCTTATCGTGATTTTACAATTCGTTTTGGAGTAGTTTGGAACTGGTTTATTTAATATATGGAAAAAGAACTTAGACAACATTGGAAATTATTTTTAATTGCTAGCTTAACATTGGGTTTAGCGCCTTTTAATCCACCTCATATAGTTGGGAAAATAAATTGGATTATGGGTGGAGGTGCTTTTTCAGGAGATAACCCAATGAAACTTATGGATTGGTTTGATGTTTTACTTCATGGTTTACCATGGATTTTACTACTTATTTCTATTTTACTAAATAGTAAAAGAAAAAGAAGTTAGTTTTAATAGGAGTAATACATGTTTATTATTATCATTAAAAAGAGTTTTTTAAAATATATTTTGTTTTTTTATTTACTAGTTAAATTTATGCTTAAAAAGTATAATTCTGTTTTATAATAAGCAAACAGCTAAGTTATTGGTTTATAAGGAGTATGAAAATTCGTTAAATCTACTAATTATTAACTTGTCTATATTTAATAGTACTTACAAGGCAATTGTCAAATTAGTTGTTTTATGTTTTTTAGTAGGATGTTAACCCTGTTTTTACAGTTTTTTAATATTTGAAGATAATTTTTAATTTAAAAATTAGTATAATTGTACCTGTAAAAAAACGATAGTTATTTAAATTTATCTACTACACATAAATAACTTTTTTATCAAATATTTTTTTAAAAATAGTATGCCTCATGTAATTGAGAGAGGCGAAGCCATGCTTAAAAATTAAACTGTAAAAAAATAAAGAAAAACTATAAGAAAAACGTGTTTTAATTTTTCAAAAAAGAATAAGAACTTTATGAAGTAGACTTGTTTAATTTTTAAAGAGAGTTTGACTATATTAAAAACAACTTTTTTTAAATTTCCTTCTAAATGGTTTCTTTAAGGAACTATAAATAACTCTAAAACATATCGATAAAAACTAGGTGAATAAGAAAAACAAAACGTGTTTTTTTTGTTAAACTACTGTTTTGTATTAGAGTAATGAGTTGTTGTTTTCATGATTTCTTAACAATTAAGAATATTTTTTGAAGAAATAAATACTAAAATTGTACCTATAATAAATTAATAGTTATTTAAATTTTACCTACTACAAATAAATAACTATTTACAAAAAACTATTGCATTTATAAAACAAACAAAAAGTACCTCATGTAAGTGAGAAAGGCGAAGCCTTGCATAAAAACAAACAAACAACTATAATCAATTTAAATAATGAACTACACTAGCGGTTGGCATGTAATATATGTCAAATCTCGTTGGGAAAAAAAGGTATATGAGTCTCTAAAAGAGATTTGTTTAGATACTTTTTTTCCACAAATTAAAACACTTAAACAATGGAGCGATAGGAAAAAAGTAATTTTAAAGCCATTACTTCCGTCTTACTTATTTGTTAATTTAAATTCTCCTACTGAATTCCATAAAGCATTGTCAGTTAATGGTGTATGCTCTTATATCCGTTTTGGTAAAGAGTACGCAAGAGTTACAGAAAATGAAATAGAAAAAATGAAATTATTAGTAAGTGATCAAAACATTACAGGAATTGAAGTTAATACAGAATTGCCAAAAATAGGAGAGGTTAGAAAAATAACTAACGGTCCTTTAAATGGTTTAGAGTGTGAAATTTTAAAAATAAATAGTACTAATAAAATTATTGTACGGATAGATTCATTACGACAAAATTTTATAGCAACATTACCTATAAGTTATATGAATCAACTTGAAAACGTATAACTATTAATGTAATAACTAACTTTTAGTATACATTATTTTACTTCTTATGAATAATAAAGCACATGTACTCTGTGTACATAATGGTGATCAAATGAAAGATAAAATTTGGTTAGAATGCTTACAATTAATACCAAATAAATATCACGCTGAAATTAATAAATTTCGATTTTGGGAAAGACGTCAGTCAAGCTTAATAGGAAAGCTATTATTAAAAAAGGCATTAAATTTTTTTTCAGTTGATAAAACACTTCTAGATATAAAGTATACTACTTATAAAAAGCCTTATTTAGAAGATGATTTTTCGTTCAGTATATCACATTCAGGTGAGTTTGTTGTTTGTGCATTTACTCCAAATAAAGAACCAATAGGTGTAGATATAGAAAAAATTGAAAGAAAAATTGATTTAAACAATTTTTCATCAGTATTAACTAAAAGAGAAAAGAATTCAATTACTCAGTCGAGAGAACCAATAACAACTTTTTATAACATTTGGACAATCAAAGAGGCGGTTTCTAAAGCCGATGGAAGAGGTTTGAATTTACCATTAAATACAATTGATACCTGTCAGAATTATATATCACTTGGAACTAAAAAATGGTACTACAAACCAATATCTGTTGAAGATAATTATAAATGTAATATAACAACTACCTGCAAAGATTTTGAAGTTAAACTGAAACTAACAACAATTAGTGAGTTGTTAGAATAAATATAGGGACTAGGCATGAAAATTCATCTACTATAAATCTAAAATTTCATTATTCAACAAAAGAAAACTTATGTAAAACTCATGCTTTACTTTTTTAGTAAAGATGTAAATAACTAAAACAATATAAACAAACTTATTATTATGGAAATATTAAAGAAATATCACTTATCTGAAACACCTAAAATTATCTCATCTTCTTTACCAGGAGAAAAATCAAAAAAAATATTAGAGTTACAAAAACAGATAGAAGGAAGTATCGTATCATACCCTAAAAATATGCCGATAGCTATAAAAAGAGCAAAAGGAAGTATCGTTGAAGATTTAGATGGAAATCAATTCATCGATTTCTTTGCCGGCTGTGGTGTTTTAAATGTAGGACATTGTAATGATTTTGTTTTAGAATATGTGAAAAAACAGCAAGAAGAATTAATTCACGCTCTTGATTTTCCAACAGAGAATAAGATAAGTTTGATTCAGAAAATAATAAAAAACCTTCCGAAAGAAATTAGAGATGACTATAAAGTGTGTTTTGGAGGACCAACAGGATCAGATGCAGTAGAAGCTGCTATAAAATTAGCTAAAATAAAAACAGGAAGAGATGGTATAATTTCTTTTAAAGGAGGTTACCATGGTATGACATGTGGAGCGTTAGCTGTTACTTCTGATATTGGTTTTAGAAATCATATTTCTTCACTGATGCCAAATGTTCATTTTGCTCCCTATAATTATTCTTATAGAAATGAAGATGGAAATAAAAATAATGAACTAGTTGCTTTTGAAGAGATGTTAACAAATAGTCATTCTGGAATATCTAAACCAGCAGCTATTATTGTAGAACCTATTCAAGGAGAGGGTGGGAATATTGTTCCTGAAGATGGTTATTTAGAAGAGTTAGTAAGAATAGCACATGAAAATGATGTGTTAGTTATTTTCGATGAAATTCAGTGTGGTTTTTTTAGAACAGGATCTTTTTTAGAATTTATGAATACCAAAGCGGTGCCCGATATTATAACTTTTTCTAAAGGCTTTGGAGGAATAGGCTTTCCTATAGCTGGTTTAATTTATAAGAGAGAAGTTGAAGCATGGAATCCAGGAGCTCATATTGGTACTTTTAGAGGGAATCAAGTTAGTATTTCTGCGGCAATTGGAGCTTTAGATTTTATAGAAAAGTATGACATCGCTGAGCATACTAAAACTATTGGGAGCTATTTAATGGATAAGTTAGAATTATTAAAAATAGATAACCCTTTTATAGGAGAAGTAAGAGGTAGAGGAATGATGATAGGTGTTGAGTTTGTTAAAAATAAAGAAAGTAAAGTGCCTTTTCCTGAGTTTGTAAAGAAATATAGGAAAGAATGTTTTGAAAGAGGACTATTATTTGAAGTAGGAGGACATTATGATAATGTTTTAAGACTAGTACCACCATTAGTAACTACAAAAGCTATTGTAGATGCAGCCATAGAAATAATGAAAGAGGCTATTACTGCTTGTACAGAAGAATACATGGAACAAACTTTAGCTTAACAAAATTACCTTACCTAACTAAAAAACATCCAAAAAAATGTTACCATTTAACGATTTGAATTCTGAAAAAAAACTTTCAGAAGATACATTAATGCATATTTTTAAAAAGCATTTAGATGAATCACCAAATAAAATTTTATACAGGTTTTTTGCCAATGGAGAAGAAGAAAATGATTCAAGAACATTTTTAGAATTATATAAAAAAGCTGAAATAATAGCTTCAAATATATTAAGATATGCTAAGCCAGGAGATCGTGTTTTATTATTGTATCCTTCTGGTTTGGAGTTTGCAGATGCTTTTTTTGGATGTTTATTAGCAGGTGTAATAGCTGTTCCTGCTTTTCCACCTCAAGGAAAACGAAGAATAGGACGATTAGAAAAAATAACAATAGATTGTAAAGCAACATTAGTACTTACAACTGATGTTGTTTATACTAAAAATATTAAGTGGTTTAGTAATGAGGTTTTTGCAAATGTTTCTTGGTTAAAAACAAATACGTTAGAGTTTGTTTTCAACCAAGTCTTTCCAAAAATAAATACGAGCACAATTGCATTTTTGCAGTACACTTCTGGTTCTACAGGAGATCCAAAAGGAGTAATTGTTAATCATGCTAACATAATCGATAACAGTGAAATATTTCAAGATTGTTTTAAAACAACAAAAAAATCAATAGGTGTTTCTTGGTTACCAATATACCATGATATGGGGTTAATTGGTAATATTATTCAGGCATTATTTGTAGGGTTTGAACTAATTATTTTACCGCCAACAGCTTTTATTCAAAAGCCTATAAGATGGTTAAGATTAATTTCTAAATATAAAGGGACAATGAGTTGTGCTCCAAACTTTGCGTATGACCTTTGTACAAATCAAATTAAAGAAGAAGATTTAAAAGAAATAGACTTAAGTAGCTGGGAAGTTGCTATTAATGGATCTGAACCAATTCGCCCAGGCACAATGGCAAAGTTTGCAGATCGATTTACGAACTACGGATTTAAAAGAGCAACATTATTTCCAGGTTATGGTATGGCTGAAACTACGCTGGTAGTTAGTGGTTGTGAGTACGATAAGGAACCAACTATTATTTCATTAAAGAAAAATGAACTTCATGAGGGGAAAGTACTTCTCAATTCTACACCTGAAAATTCCATTCAGTTAGTAGGAAACGGACCTATACATAAAAAGTTAAAAACAAGAATTGTAAACCCAGAAACAAAACAAATTTGTAAAGAAGATGAAGTAGGTGAAATATGGTTAAAAGGGAATAGCGTTACAAAAGGATATTGGAACAAAAGCGAATTGTCAAAAGAAATATTTGAAGCCTATACAAATAATGTAGAAGGAATAAAAAACGAGAATGATGGCCCTTATTTGCGTACTGGAGACATTGGTTTTTTAAATGGTAATGAAATATATATTTCAGGGCGTTTAAAGGAAATGATGATTTTTAATGGTGTAAACCATTTTCCTCAGGATATAGAAAGAACTGTACAGTTTGGTCATCCTGATTTACAAAATAATGCAGGAGCTGCGGCAACAATAAAAGTTAATGGAGTTGATAAGCTATTAATAATACAAGAGGTAAAACGTACTAGTATACGTGATTATGATGCTGAAAAAATTATAAAAACAGTTTGTCAGCTAGTATTAGCAGAACATGAGTTGTCTATATATAAAATTGTGTTAGTAAACCCTGGACGTATAAAGAAAACATCAAGTGGGAAAATACAACGATTAGGAACTAAAACAGCATATGAATCTGGCGATTTAGGTGGTGTTTTAGAAGAGTGGACAGCTGGTGAACAAATAGAGAAAAAAGAAAAAGAGTTAATAGAGAGTTGTAGTCAAAAAGCAGATAATAAAACTGAACTTATAACTTGGTTACGAGAAGAAATAAGTGATTTATTACAGATTACTCCTTCTCAGATTAATTTAAATGATTCATTTGCAACTTTAGGATTAAGTTCACTACAAGTAGTTCGTTTATCCGGAGTATTATCAGAATATATTAAAAAAGAGGTGTCTCCAACACTTTTTTTTGAATTGGAGACTTTGTTAGATGTTGTTGTTTATGTTGAAGCTGAATTAATAGATGACGAAAAAACGAATCATAATACGATTCATTCAATTACTCCTAGAATAGTTACAAATAGAGACAAGATACCGGCTTCTTTTGCTCAAAAAAGTATGTGGGTCATTGATCAAATAGCAGGAAGTATAGAGTATCATGTTTTTAAAGCTTTTACTATTCCTCAATCTATTGATGTGAATTTACTAAAAAGAGCGTCAAAGAAATTGGTAAAGCGGCATGAAGCTTTACGTACTGTATTGCAACCAAACGAAGAAGGAGATTTACATCAAAATATTCTTTCTGAGGATTCATTTGAAATGGAGTATGTAGAGTTAGATTCAAATGAAAACAGTAAAATTCAGGAATTAATTAGCTTACCTTTTGATTTATCATCAGATTATCCATTTAGGTTATTTTTAATAAAAGGTACTTCTAATGGATATAAATTACTTTTAGTAGCACATCATATAGCGTTAGACGGATGGTCAGGAAAGATAGTTTTAGATGAATTAACTACAATTTATTCTGCTTTATTAGAAGGAGAAAAAGATGGTTTAAAACCTTTATCAATTAACTATGTTGATTATTCGTTTTGGCAAGAAGAATATTTTAAAGGAAATGTTTTAGAAAATTTATTGAAATACTGGGAAGTTCAATTAAAAGGAGTTACTCCTTTAACATTACCCTATGATTTTCCAAGGCCAATAGTTCAAAGTAAAAAAGGAAGAAGAGTTGCTTTAGCCTTAGATGATCAATTGATTTATAGTTTAAAAAAGTGTGCTAAAAAAGAAGAAGTTACATTGTTTATGTTAATGATGTCTGCTTTTAAAGTGCTCTTGTATAGATATAGTGGAGAAACAGATATCTGCGTAGGTACACCAGTAGCGAATAGAACAACTAAAGATCTAGAATCCTTAGTAGGAATGTTTGTAAATACATTAGCATTAAGAAGTGATTTAGACAACAATCCATCTTTTACTACTTTGTTGAAGCAAGTAAAACAAACCAGTATTCAGGCTTATGCACATCAATTGGTTCCGTTTGAAAAAATAGTAGAGAAAATAGCTCCAGAAAGAAACATGGGATATAATCCTGTGTTCCAAGTAATGTTTGATATGCAAATAGATTTGGATATGGAGAACTTAAAGTTTGGAACTGAACAAATAGCTAGATACAATATAGACCATACTACAAGTATGTTTGATTTAACTTTTACAGTTGAAGATCATGGTGATGGATTATTACTTCAGGCAGAATATTGTACTGATTTATTTACAGAAGGTACTATCAGTCGAATGCTTAGTAATTATCAAAAATTACTTAAAAGTATAGTTAGTAATTCTACTCAAAAAATTAATTCATTATCGCTTTTATCTTCTTTCGAAGAAAATTTATTATTAGGAAGAATATCTACATCTGAAGGATTTAATTTTAATCCGAAGGCTGTTGATTTGAATAATGATTTACCAATAAATATACATTTTGAAAATGTAGTAGAAGAAAATTTAACATCGATAGCAATACTTCATAATGAAATATCATGGACTTATAACAATTTAAATATCTATGCTAATCAAATTGCTCATCTGTTATTAAGTTTAAATATTCAAGAAGAAAATTGTGTAGGAGTATATTTAGAAAGAAATGCAGAGTTTGTAGGTAGCATGATGGGAATAATAAAATCAGGAGGAGTATATACTCCTTTAGATACACTGAATCCACCATCACGAATTGAAAAAATGTTAAAGGAGAATACTTTTTCAGTTTTAATTACAACATCGAAACTATTGTCAGAATTAAAAATAATTAAGGATATTCCTATTGTTTTAATTGATGAGGCCTTTATTGAATTAAAAGAAGTTTACGAAAAAGAGGAGTTATTTCTATATGATAAAGAAAATTTAAAAAACCAAAAAACAACAAATCCAGTAAATAAGAATCGAATGGATAGTTGGGCCTATGTATTGTATACTTCAGGTTCAACTGGAGCACCTAAAGGAGCGATTACTAAACATGCTGGTGCAATGAATCACCTCTTAGCAGAATATAGATTATTAGACTTGTCAGATGGTTTCCGTTTTTTACAAAGTGCAGGTATTGGGTCAGATATCTCAGTATGGCAAATTTTAGGACCTTTATTAAAAGGAGGGATAAGTGTTATTGTTGATAAATTTGAATTACTAGATTATGAAATGTTAATATCAACAATAAATCAAACCAAAGTAGATATCGTAGAATTTGTTCCTACTTATATGTGGGGTTTATTGTCTTATATTAAAGAAACTAAAAAACCAGTAGCCTTAGATTTACAGTGGGTTATGTTGGTTGGAGAAGCTATTCCTGTAGCTTTAGTTAATGAGTTAAGAGAGCTTTACCCAGAAGTTCGCCTTTTGAATGCTTATGGACCATGTGAAGCTTCAGATGATGTAATTCAATATGAAATTAAACAGGAGTTACTTGAGCAGCAGTCAAAAGTGCCAATTGGTAGAGTAATACCAAATATGAATGTTGCTATTTTAAATGATAGTTTAGGTTTATGCCCAATAGGAGTTGTTGGAGAAATTTGCGTTAGTGGTATAGGTGTTGGGGCTGGTTACTTAGGGTTACCAGAAAAAACTGCGAATAGTTTTATAAATAACCCATTTCCTGATTTGTTAGGAGATGTTATGTATAAAACAGGCGATATGGGACGATGGTTACCAGATGGAAATATCGAATTTTTAGGAAGAGAAGATCATCAGGTAAAAGTTCGTGGACATCGTGTTGAGTTAGAAGGAATCGCTTCAGTAATTAGGAAATCTGATAGGGTAGAAGATAGTTATGTACTAGTATATAATGATGACAAAGGAGAGGAATTAGTATTGTGCTTTTTAGTGTTAAGTAAAATAGGGAAAAATTACGATGAACATACAATAGCTAAGGTGTTAAATGATTTGTGTAGTAAAGAGCTACCAATTTATATGCACCCTTCACAATATTGTATTATTGAAGACTTTCCTTTGAACTTAAGTGATAAAGTAGATGGTAAGAAATTATTAACTATATATGAATCAGATTTTTCGGGTGATAGAGTACTACAAACAAATAACTACCAAGCACCGAGCACTAAATTAGAAGAAAAATTAACAGCTATATGGCAGAATTTATTAGGCATTTCTCAAATAGGTATTTATGATAATTTCTTTGAGTTAGGAGGTCACTCGTTGTTAGCAACTCGTCTGGTATCAGTAATTCGTAAAGAAATGGATACTGAAGTTACTATAAGGTCGATTTTTATGAATCCTACAATTGAAAGATTGAGCCTTCATATAGAAGAGTCTTCTGAGCAAGCTGTATTGCCAAGTCTTGTAACTCAAGTAAGAGGAAACCGTATTCCATTGTCTTTTAGTCAAGAGCGCTTGTGGTTTATAGACCAATTACAAGGAAGTAGAGAGTACCATATGTCTGGTAGGTTAAAACTCAAAGGAGCCTTAAACATTTCAATACTAGAAAAATCATTAAATAAAATTATAGATCGTCATGAAGTATTACGAACAATAATAAAGTCAGAAGATGGTATAGGATATCAAGAAGTTCTTTCACTTAATGAATGGAAATTAAGTTCAGCTATTGTAAATGAAAAAGAAGAAATTGAAAATGATATTATTGAGTTTTCTGCAATTCCTTTTGATCTTTCTAAAGATTATATGTTTCGAGCACGTGTTTATGATGATGGAACAAACGATTATGTATTAGCTGTTGTTTTTCACCACATAGCTTGTGATGGTTGGTCAGAAAGTATTTTCACCCAAGAGTTAGTTACAATATATAGTGCATTAGTAAAACAGGAAGAAATAAATATACCTCCATTATCATTACAATATGCTGATTACGCAATATGGCAACGTAAATATTTACAAGGTGAAATATTAGAAAATCAGTTGTCTTATTGGGAAAAAGCGTTATTAGATGTATCCTCATTGTCGTTACCTTTAGATTATTCAAGACCGTCAGTTCAAGATACTTCAGGTAAAATGGTAACTTTTGAATTAGATAAAAGTTTAAAGAATAAAATTAATACACTTTGTAAGCAAGAAGAAGTAACCTTATTTATGCTTCTACTATCTGCTTTTAAGGTGCTTTTATCAAAATATAGTGGGCAAGATGATATTTGTGTGGGTACTCCAATAGCTAATAGAACGCAATCAGGAGTTGAAAGTATGATTGGCTTCTTCATAAATACGTTAGCATTACGAACTGATTTAAGTGAAAATCCAACTTTTAAAGAAGTTTTACAACGTGTGAAAGAAGTAACCTTAAAAGGTTATGATAATCAGTTAGTTCCTTTTGAGAAAGTAGTAGATAGAGTGGTAGAAACTCGAGATATGAGTATATCTCCTTTATTTCAAACAGTATTTGTTTTGCAAAATACACCAGATGTATTAGATACGAATCTTGATGGATTGGATGTTTCATTACATGCCGATGAAAACACCAATGCAAAATTTGATATTACATTAAATGCAGAAGAGCATAGTGAAGGAATTTCATTGAGTATAGAATATTGTACAGCTTTATTTAAAGAAGAAACAATTCATCGCTTATTTGCTCACTATAAAGAATTATTAGAAAATGTAGTTGTTGATAATAATCAACCAATAAATGAACTATCAATACTTACAAAAAAAGAAGAAAATAGTTTGTTGAATGTTTTTAATACTCCATCAGTTTTATATCCAAAAGATAAAACTATAATAAGTCTGTTTGAAGAACAAGTCCAAAAAACACCACAAAAAGTGGCTTTGGTATTTGAGGGAAAAGAAATGACCTATGAAATGTTAGATAAACAATCTAATCAGTTAGCTAGGTTTTTACAAAAGCAAGGAGTAACTGTAGAGGATTTAGTAGGGATTTGCATTGAACGTTCTTTTGAAATGATAATAGGATTGTTAGGGATTTTAAAAGCCGGAGGTGCTTATGTACCAGTTGACCCTAATTATCCTAAAGATCGAATTGAATATATTTTAGATGATTCAGAAGTATCTATAGTATTAAGTACAACACAAAGTGTATCTGCTATTGAAAATTTATCAGCGTTAAATATTGTTTTATTAGATAATGATTGGGATTCTATTTCTCTTGAGTTAGAAACTCAATTAAAACCAGAGTATACGCCCGAGAATTTAGCGTATGTAATTTATACATCTGGAAGTACAGGGAAACCAAAAGGAGTGTTATTAACACATTTGAATGTGGTACGATTATTTTTTCATGAAGGTAGTTTGTTTGATTTTAACGAAGATGATGTATGGTCTATGTTTCATTCTTTTTGCTTTGATTTTTCAGTATGGGAAATGTATGGAGCATTATTTTATGGTGGGCGTTTAGTAATTATACGAGATACAGAAACAAGGGATACAACTTCTTTTAAAAATACATTAATAAAAGAAGGTGTTACTGTTTTAAATCAAACCCCAGGAGCGTTTTATACATTACAAGAAGAGTTCTTTAGAACTACTGAAAAACATAAAATTAGGTATGTCGTTTTTGGAGGTGAAGCATTAAATCCTTCGTATTTAAAACAGTGGAAACAATCTTATCCTACATGTAAATTAATTAATATGTATGGAATTACAGAAACTACTGTACATGTTACTTATAAAGAAATAACAGAAAAAGAAGTAGAAGATACCAAAAGTACTATTGGAAGAGCAATTCCAACACTAAATTGTTATATAGTTGATGATAATTTACAGCTTTTACCAGTTGGTATTATTGGAGAATTATGTGTTTCAGGATCTGGGTTGTCTAGAGGGTATTTGAATCGAGAAGAATTAACTGGAGAGAAATTTGTTTCAAATCCGTATGATACAGATAAAGAATCAAAATTATATAAGACAGGAGATTTAGGACGCCTATTGTGTAATGGAGATATTGAATATGTTGGGAGAAAAGATGATCAAGTAAAAATAAGAGGTTATCGTATTGAGTTAGGTGAAATTGAAAATGTATTATCAACTTGTTTAGATGTTAGGCATTGTTGTGTTTTAGCAAAAGAAGATTTGCATAAAGTAAAATATTTAGTTGGGTATGTGGTTGTTGATGGAACTATAGAAAAAGATGCTTTACAAAATTACTTGAGCTTAAAGCTTCCTGATTATATGGTGCCACGAATTTGGGTAGAATTAGAAGAAATGCCTTTAACTAGTAATGGTAAAATAAATAAGAAAAAACTACCATTACCAGATGTTTCTAAATTATCGAGTAATGAATATGTAAGCCCTAGAAATGAAGTAGAATCAGTATTAGTAGAGATTTGGGAAGAGTTATTAGAGTTGGATAAAGTAGGAGTTTATGATGACTTTTTTGAATTAGGAGGACATTCTTTGTTGGCAACACGATTGGTATCGATGATTCGAAAGAAGATGGAAATTGAAGTTGCTATCAAAACTATTTTTATGCATCCTACAATAGCAGGATTAGAAAAATATTTAGTAATAAATTCAAGGAAAACAATATTACCAACTATTGTTTCACAAGATAAAACAGCGCGTATTCCGTTATCTTTTAGCCAAGAAAGATTATGGTTTTTAGATCAGTTACAAGGAACAGATGAATATCATATTGTTGGAGGTTTAAAGTTAAAAGGGAATTTAAATTTAACTGTTTTAGAAGATTCATTAAAAATGATTGTGGATCGTCATGAAGTTTTACGAACAATAATTCATACAATAGAAGGGGTAGGTTATCAGGAAGTTATATCGTCAGAAGCTTGGGAGTTGACAAAAGTTACGCTAACCAATAACGATAATGAAAAAGAAATGGTAGCTAAGTTTATAGGTAGTCCATTTAATATTTCTGATGATTATATGTTTCGAGCATGTATTTTTCAAGTAAGTCAAAATGAGTATACGTTAGCTTGTGCTTTTCATCATATAGCAAGTGATGGATGGTCTATTCCAATTTTTATAAATGAGTTAGTATCCATTTATGAAGCGTTACGATTAAATAAATCAATAACATTACCTAATTTATCAATTCAATATGCTGATTATGCATTATGGCAAAGGAAATTTATTGAGGGAGATTTTTTAGAAAACCAATTAGCATATTGGGAAAATAAATTAAAGGGAGTTTCTGTATTATCGTTACCTACAAATAAAGTACGTCCGTCTGTTCAAAGTACAGTTGGAGCAAGCATTAATTTCGAATTGAATAAATCATTAAAAGAAGCTATTGTAAAAGTTAGCCAAAATGAAGGAGTTACAGTGTTTATGTTTATGTTGTCTGCTTTTAAAGTGTTACTATATAAATATAGTGGGCAAAATGATATTTGTGTAGGAACTTCTATAGCGAATAGAACACAATCTGGAGTAGAAGATATGATAGGCTTTTTTGTAAATACATTAGCCTTAAGAAGTGATGTTAATAATGATCTTAGCTTTAAGAAGTTGTTAGCAGATGTTAAAGAAACAACCTTGGAAGGGTATGATCATCAATTGGCTCCTTTTGAAAAAGTAGTAGATCGAGTAGTAAATACTCGTGATATGAGTATGACTCCATTATTTCAAGTGATGTTTGATTTGCAGAATACTGCTAAAAATGAGCAAATTAAATTAGGGGAATTAACTGCTGCTCCTTGTGACTTTGAAGAAAAAACATCACAGTTTGATATTACGTTAGTAGCTACAGAACATTCATCAGGAATTTCATTGCGTATGGAATATTGTACTGATTTGTTTGAAGAAAGTAGTATAAAACAAATGCTACTACATTATCAAGAGTTATTAATTAATACAACAGAAAACGTTTCTCAGAGCATCGATAATTTATCTGTATTAACGACTGAAGAGGAAGATTTGTTGTTAGGGCGAGTAGCAAATTCAGAAGGAGTAAACTTTAACCCGAAAGAACAAGATTTAGGCAATACTTTACCAATAAATGTTCATTTTGAAAAGATTGTAGAAAAACATTCAACATCTATTGCAGTAATTGATAAGGAGGTAACGTGGAATTATGAAGAACTAAATAGTTATGCCAATCAAATAGCCCATCAATTATTAACAATAGGAGTAAAAGAAGAGAAGAGTGTTGGAGTATACTTAGATAGAAGTGGAGAATTTATAAGTTGTATGCTAGGTATATTAAAATCAGGGGGAGTTTATACTCCTTTAGATACCCAAAATCCATCTTCACGTATAGAGAAAATGTTGTCAGAGAATGAGTTCTCGGTGTTAATAACAAGTTCAGCGTTATTATCAGAGTTAACTAAAGTTTCATTGTCAAATGTTATAGTAATTGATGAGTTACCAACTCATTTATTAGATAGTATAGAGGTTCAAGGAATAAACGTTTATGACTCTTTATTTGTAGAAAAACAACCTACAGTAAATCCACCCAATGTAAATAGAATGGATAGTTGGGCTTATGTATTGTATACATCAGGCTCAACAGGTGCACCAAAAGGAGCGATTACACGTCATGACGGAGCAATGAACCATTTATTAGCAGAGTATAAACTATTAGAGTTAGCAGATGGTTTCCGTTTTTTACAAAGTGCAGGAATAGGTTCAGATATTTCAGTATGGCAAATTTTAGGACCATTATTAAAAGGAGGAGCAAGTGTAATTGTAGATAAATATGAGTTGTTAGATTATGAGTCATTATTAGAAACGATTACCCGAACAAAAGTAAGCTTGGTAGAGTTTGTTCCAACTTATATGTGGGGCTTATTATCTTTTATAAAAGAAAGTAAAAGAGCAATAGCATTAACAACATTAGAATGGATAATGCTAGTTGGTGAAGCAATTCCAGTAGGACTGGTGAATGATTTACGACGTATTTATCCAGAAATTCGTTTGCTTAATGCTTATGGACCTTGTGAGGCATCTGATGATGTAATTCAATTTGAGATAACTGAAGACTTTCCAGAGAGTCAATCAAGAGTTCCAATAGGTCGCGTAATACCAAATATGAATGTTGCTATTTTGGATGATAATTTACAATTATGTCCAATAGGAGTTACTGGTGAGTTATGTGTAAGTGGAGTAGGAGTAGGAGCAGGTTATTTAGGATTACCAGAACGTACATCTCAGAGTTTTATACCCAACCCATACCCAGATTTATTAGGAGAGGTACTTTATAAAACAGGAGATTTAGGAAGATGGTTACCAGATGGAAATATAGAGTTTTTAGGGCGAGAAGATCATCAAGTAAAAATACGAGGACATCGAGTAGAGTTAGAAGGAATCGCTTCTGTATTAAGAAAGCCAGAATCAATAGAGGATATTCATGTTTTAGTTTATAAAGATGAAGCTGATAAAGAATTGTTATTATGCTTTGTGGTATTAAGTACTATAGGTTTAAATCATGATGAGGGTTCAATAACAGAGTTGTTGCATGAGTTGAGTAAGTCTGAATTACCAACATATATGCATCCATCACAATATTGTATAGTAGAAGAGTTTCCTCAGAACTTAAGTGATAAGGTAGATGCAAAGAAGTTATTGTCAATATATGAATCAGAATTTTCAGGAGAACGATCAATTCAAATAAATAATTATGTTTCTCCGCGCAATGAATTAGAAGAACACTTGGTGAATATTTGGCAAGAATTATTAGGAGTTTCACAAGTAGGAGTTGATGATAATTTCTTTGAATTAGGAGGAGATTCTATTATAACCATTCAAGTGGTTAGTCAAATTAAAAGGTTAGGATATCATATTAAACCTCGTGATTTATTTGAAAATCAAACTATTTCAGAGATTTCAAATGTTGTAACTAATGCAGTTTCTGTAAACCTAGGAGAACAAGGAACCTTAAAAGGAGATAGTTTATTATTACCTATTCAACAACTTTATTTTAAAGATGAGTATGTAGAGAGTGTAGCTAATAATCAATCAGTACTGGTTTCAGTTGATAAATTAATTAAACCAAGTTCAATTCAAAAAGCACTAGAATTATTAATGGAGCATCATGATGCTTTACGTTTTCAATATCAACAAATAGATACTAGTTGGAATCAGTCTTATGGAAACGATAAAGGTGTTTTAGAAAAGGTGAACTTATCAAATATCGATTTAGGAAAATTACCAGAATCGATTACTAAAACATGTGAACTATATCAGGAAAGTTTGGCTATTAATTCTGGAAAGGTTTTTAAAATGGTTTTAATAAAGACCCCAGAAGGAGAAGAAAAAAATCGATTGTTTATGGTAGGGCATCATTTGGTTATAGATGGAGTGTCTTGGCGTATTTTATTATCTGATTTAAGTCGTATTGTAGATGGGTTAGAACAAGGAAAAACTTTAAATTTAGGTGTAAAAGGGAATTCTTACCGTGAGTGGGGACTAGCTTTACAAGAGTATGTAACTAAAAAAACTATAGCTTCACAAGTAGGGTATTGGTCTAAAATTCATACATCTTATAAAACACTACCTATAGATAAAAAAACAGTAGCTAAAAATCTATATAGCGATATTGTAGAATATCAAATGATTTTAGATGAAGAAAATACTTCATTGTTGTTGCAAGAAATAAATCAAGCTTATGGTACCACAATCAATGACGTACTATTAGGGTGTTTAGGATTAACAATTAGTAAGTGGAGTAATAATGAAGAGGTTATTATTGGTTTAGAAGGGCATGGAAGAGAGGAAGTTTCTGAAGGAGTTGATGTAAATACTACAATAGGTTGGTTTACTACTTTGTATCCCGTTTGTTTATCTATGAAAAAGGAAATGTCTTTAGGAGATGTATTAACTAGCACAAAAGAGAATTTACGACGTATACCAAATAAAGGACTGGGCTTTGGTCTTTTAAAATATATGCACCCATCTCAAGAAATAAGAAATCGTTTATCAGCAGTTCAATGGGATATTGTGTTTAATTATCTAGGGCAATTAGATAATGCCATTGAAACAAATTCTTGGATAACAGAAGCTACAGAATTTCAAGGAAATGAGATAGGGGGTTCAACACCATTTAATAATAAACTGGAAATTAATGGAGGTGTTAAAAATGGAAAACTTCAACTTTCTTGGAGCTATTCATCAAAAGAATACGATGTTGAAACAATAGTAGAATTAGCAAATTCTTATGTGTCAAATTTGAAAGATTTGATACGTCATTGTAAAGAAAAAGAAACTAGAGTATATACACCTTCAGATTATGGTCTTGAAAAAGAAATAAAACATGAAGAATTAAATAAATTTTTAAGTACTACAACCACAGATTTAGAAGAAATTTTCAAAATCTAAAAACCAACTTCAATATAAAAGTAATGAAAAATTTTATTATAAAATTACAAGGATTACATCTGTTTTTAGTAGAAAAAAATGGAGAATTATCTCTTAATATGGATAAAGAAAAATTTAATAAAGATCCATATGATTTTAATGAAGATCCAGAAGGAATAATTCCTTTTATGAAAAACAATAAATTAGAGTTAATTGCATATTTAAAGGAAAAGCATAAAAAACCAGAAGCTATATATAAATTAAGTCCTTTGCAAGAAGGATTGTTATTTCATAAATTATATGATGAAGATTCAAGCGCCTATGTTGATCAGCTTGTTGTTGATTTACCTAGCGAATTAAATTTAAATGCATTTGAATCTTCATGGAATTATGTAATACAAAATCATACTATTTTAAGAAGTTGTTTTTTGTATGAAGAATTTAGTATTCCTGTGCAATGTGTGTATAAAGATGTAACCATGCCTTTTACTGTGGAAGACTATAGTAGTTTTTCACCAACAAAACAGGATAAGAAGTTAGCAACTTTTTTAGAAGATGATCTTAAAAAAGGGTTTGTGTTTACAGAAGCTCCTTTACTAAGAGTTGCAATTATAAAAATTAGTGATTCGAGTTATAAAATGGTATTCACAAGTCACCATATTATACTTGATGGATGGTCCTTGTCTATTTTATTGGAAGAGTTTTTAGAAACTTATGAATGTTTAGTAAAAGGAAATTCAGTACCGCATAGAAAAGAAGAACAGTATGAAGATTATATAAAATATATTGCTGAAAGAAATATTTTCGATGAAGAAAAGTTTTGGAAAACATATTTAAATGAATTGACTTCACCTTGTTTATTACCGTTTTCAAAAAGTATATCTAGTAATAAAGAAATTGGAAAAGCAAAAGAAAACGTATTAATAATTGATGCTGATTTTACAGAACGTTTAACAAAATATGCTAAACAAAATCATTTAACTATTAACACATTAGTTCAAGGAGCTTGGGCTTTGTTACTTTCTAAATATACTGGCGATTTAGATGTTGTTTTTGGTGTAACAGTTTCTGGACGTCCAGCAGAACTAGAAAACTCTGAAGATCGAATAGGGTTGTATATTAATACATTACCACTTTATGCTAAGTTAGAAGAAGGTGCTTTGGTTTTAGATTGGCTTAAGTCGTTGCAACTAGGACATATGAAATCTAGAGAACATCAGTATACAAATCTTGCAGATATTCAAAGATTTAGTGGTATTCAAGGAGACTTGTTTAATAGTATACTAGTATTTGAAAATTACCCTATTTCTGAAGCATTAAAAGAGGAAGATAGTATTCTTGATATTGGGAATATTATGGTTCAAGAGCAAACTAATTACCCATTAACTATTGATGTTAATCTTGGAGGAAAAGAGTTGAATATTCAATTTAGTTATAATGTAGCTTTATTTGATGCTAGTACTATAATGATGATACAAAATCATTTTAATACGGTATTACATCAAATAATAGAAAATCAAGATAAAAAGATATCAGAAGTTTCCATATTAACGACTGAAGAGGAAGATTTGTTGTTAGGGCGAGTAGCAAATTCAGAAGGAGTAAACTTTAACCCGAAAGAACAAGATTTAGGCAATACTTTACCAATAAATGTTCATTTTGAAAAGATTGTAGAAAAACATTCAACATCTATTGCAGTAATTGATAAGGAGGTAACGTGGAATTATGAAGAACTAAATAGTTATGCCAATCAAATAGCCCATCAATTATTAACAATAGGAGTAAAAGAAGAGAAGAGTGTTGGAGTATACTTAGATAGAAGTGGAGAATTTATAAGTTGTATGCTAGGTATATTAAAATCAGGGGGAGTTTATACTCCTTTAGATACCCAAAATCCATCTTCACGTATAGAGAAAATGTTATCAGAGAATGAGTTCTCGGTGTTAATAACAAGTTCAGCGTTATTATCAGGGTTAACTAAAGTTTCATTGTCAAATGTTATAGTAATTGATGAGTTACCAACTCATTTATTAGATAGTATAGAGGTTCAAGGAATAAACGTTTATGACTCTTTAGCTATAGAAAAACAAGCTATTGTTAATCCATTAAATGTAAATAGAATGGATAGTTGGGCTTATGTATTGTATACATCAGGCTCAACAGGAGCACCAAAAGGAGCGATTACTCGTCATGATGGAGCAATGAACCATTTATTAGCAGAGTATAAACTATTAGAATTAGCAGATGGTTTCCGTTTTTTACAAAGTGCAGGAATAGGTTCAGATATTTCAGTATGGCAAATTTTAGGACCATTATTAAAAGGAGGAGCAAGTGTAATTGTAGATAAATATGAGTTGTTAGATTATGAGTCATTATTAGAAACGATTACCCGAACAAAAGTAAGCTTGGTAGAGTTTGTTCCAACTTATATGTGGGGCTTATTATCATATATAAAAGAAAGTAAAAGAGCTATAGCATTAACAACATTAAAATGGATAATGTTAGTTGGTGAAGCAATTCCAGTAGGATTGGTGAATGATTTACGAAGTATTTATCCAGAAATCCGTTTGCTTAATGCTTATGGACCTTGTGAGGCATCTGATGACGTAATTCAATTTGAGATAACTGAAGATTTTCCAGAGAGTCAATCAAGAGTTCCAATAGGTCGCGTAATACCAAATATGAATGTTGCTATTTTGGATGATAATTTACAATTATGTCCAATAGGAGTAACTGGAGAGTTATGTGTAAGTGGAGTAGGAGTAGGAGCAGGTTATTTAGGGTTACCAGAACGTACATCTCAGAGTTTTATACCCAATCCATATCCAGATTTATTAGGAGACGTACTTTATAAAACGGGAGATTTAGGAAGATGGTTACCAGATGGAAATATAGAGTTTTTAGGACGAGAAGATCATCAAGTAAAAATACGAGGACATCGAGTAGAGTTAGAAGGAATCGCTTCTGTATTAAGAAAGCCAGAATCAATAGAGGATATTCATGTTTTAGTTTATAAAGATGAAGCTGATAAAGAATTGTTATTATGCTTTGTGGTATTAAGTACTATAGGTTTAAATCATGATGAGGGTTCAATAACAGAGTTGTTGCATGAGTTGAGTAAGTCTGAATTACCAACATATATGCATCCATCACAATATTGTATAGTAGAAGAGTTTCCTCAGAACTTAAGTGATAAGGTAGATGCAAAGAAGTTATTGTCAATATATGAATCAGAATTTTCAGGAGAACGATCAATTCAAATAAATAATTATGTTTCTCCACGTAATGAGTTAGAAGAACACTTGGTGAATATTTGGCAAGAATTATTAGGAGTTTCACAAGTAGGAGTTTATGATAATTTCTTTGAATTAGGAGGGCATTCTTTATTGGCTACACGTTTAGTGTCAACAATTCGTAGAGAATTGGAACTTGAAATAGCGATAAAAGATGTTTTTGTATATTCAACTATAAATGACTTAGGAATACACTTGTCAAAAAAATCTGAGGGCGTATTATTACCAGTTATTGTTTCTCATAGAAAAGAAGGACGAACTCAATTATCATTTAGTCAAGAGCGTTTATGGTTCTTAGATCAATTGCAAGGTAGTATAGAATATCATATGCCAGTTGTATTAAAGTTAAAAGGAAAAATAGATGCTTCTATTTTGGAAATGACGTTAAAAACAATAATAGAGCGTCATGAAGTATTACGTACCGTTATAAAATCTGAAAATGGTATTGGATTTCAGGAAGTTATTTCTTCTGAAAATTGGCATTTACCTGAAAGTAATTTAGAAAAAGAAAGTGTTGAAAAAACAATTTCCAATTTTATGGAGTCTCCTTTTGATTTGGAAAATGATTATATGCTTAGGGCTAAGATTTACCATTTAGAAGACGATCAATGTTTGTTAGCGATGGTGTTTCATCATATTGCAAGTGATGGTTGGTCAGAAGGTATTTTAATAACTGAATTTGAAGAAATATACAATTCATTAAAATTAAATAAAAATACTGAATTACAAAGTCTAGAATTGCAATATGCAGATTATGCAGTGTGGCAACGTGAATATATAGAAGGAGTTGTATTAGATAAACAATTAACTTATTGGGAAGAAAAGTTAAAAGGAATAACATCTTTGTCATTGCCTACAGATTATCCAAGGCCTTCTATTCAAAGTACTGAAGGGTATAGTGTCGATTTTAAGTTAGATAAAGAAGTAAGCAAAGCAGTAAAAGAGTTGTGTAAAGAAGAAGGGGTTACATTGTTTATGGTATTACTCGCTGCTTTTAAGGTTTTATTATCAAAATATAGTGGACAAGAAGATGTCTGTGTTGGTACACCAATAGCTAACAGAACACAATCAGAGTTAGAAGGAATGATTGGGTTCTTTGTAAATACTTTAGCACTTCGTACTGATTTGAGTAATAATCCTAGTTTTAAGGAAGTATTAAAGGCAGTAAAAAGTACAACTTTAGAAGGGTATGATAATCAACTAGCTTCTTTTGAAAAAGTAGTAGATAGAGTAGTTGATACTCGAGATATGAGTATGTCTCCATTATTTCAAGTTCTATTTATTTTACAAAATACACCTCAAGACTCAGAAATAAAACTAGAAGAATTATCTGTTTCTGATTATGAGTATAAAGAAGTTACTTCACAATTTGATATTACATTAAATGTTGAAGAACAAGCTTCAGATATTATTTTGAGTATGGGCTATTGTACAGCGCTTTTTAAAGAGGAAACTATTAAAAGCATGTTGGTTCATTACCAAGAATTGTTAAGGAGTATTATTACAAATAAAAATCAAAGCATAAATAAATTATCCATATTAACTACTGCAGAAGAAAATGAATTAAAAATTAATTTTAATAATACTTCAGTAGATTCTCCTAAAGAGAAGACATTAGTTGATTTGTTTAGAGAGAATGTAGGTAGAACACCAAATAAAGAAGCGATTATATTTGAAGGAGTTTCATTGACTTATAAACAATTAGATGAAGAATCTAATAGATTGGCTAATTATATTTTATCTAAACATAAAGTTGCTTTAGAAGATTTAATTGTAGTAAAATTAGAAAGAAGTAATGATCTTATCATAAGTTTTTTGGCTGTTTTGAAAACAGGAGCAGCTTACCTACCTATTGACCCTAATTACCCACAAGAACGTATTTCATATATTGAAAAAGATAGTAAAAGTACCATAGTTATTGATAAAGAGTTTTTGGATCTCTTTAAAGAAGAAAAAGCAAATTACCTTTCAAGTGCACCAGAAATAGAAATAACAAAAAAATCTTTAGCATATGTAATTTATACATCAGGTTCTACAGGGAATCCAAAGGGTGTTATGATTGAGCATAAGGGTATTGTGAATACTGTTTATACACAAATTGACGCTTTAAATATTAATGAGAAAACTCATTGTTTGCAGTTTGCTAGTTCATCTTTTGATGCATCAATTTGGGAAATATTCTTACCACTTTTAAGTGGGGCAAAGTTGTTTATTATTGAAGAAGACAAAAAATCTGATTTAGATTATTTTGCAAATTATTTAAGTGAAAATAATATAACTATAGCAACTTTACCTCCTGCTTTTGTAAAGCTAATGCCTATTGATTCTTTACGTTCTTTAGAAGTGTTAATAACAGCAGGGGAGCAAGCTCCAATTGATGAAGCACTTGAATTTGTAAATAAGGGAGGAAAATATATTAATGCCTATGGACCAACAGAAACAAGTATATGTGCTACTACTTTTCAAGATGATTTTACAGATAAAATTCCTATTGGTAAGCCTATAGGAAACACAAGTGCTTATATTTTAAGTGATACTCAACAATTACTTCCAAAGGGTGTTGTTGGAGAATTATGTATTGGAGGAGCAGGATTAGCACGAGGCTATATTGATAGAGAAGAATTAACAGAAGAAAAATTTATAGCTAATCCTTTTGTTAAAGGAGAACGTATATACAGAACAGGAGATTTAGCAAAGTGGTTACCAGATGGAAATATAGAATTTTTTGGTAGAACTGATGATCAGGTTAAAGTTAGAGGGTATCGTATAGAATTAGGAGAGATAGAGGCAGTTTTATCAATGCATTCTGTAATTAAGAACAATTGTGTATTAGCTGTTAGTGATACTGAAGGTACTAAAAGGCTGGTAGGTTATATAGTAAAAGAAGGTCTTGTTGAGAATGAGGAAATAGAAACTTATTTAAAAACAAAGCTTCCTGAATATATGGTTCCAACAACTTGGGTAAGTTTAGAAAAAATGCCATTAACAAGTAATGGTAAAATTGATAAAAAGAGTTTAGAGAAAATCGAATTATCTGGTATATCTCAACAAGAATATGTGGCTCCAAGAAATAAGATTGAAGTAAAACTTGTTAAAATATGGGAAGAGTTATTAGAAATAGATAAAATAGGAATACACAATAACTTTTTTGAGCTAGGAGGTCATTCATTATTGGCAACACGATTAGTTTCTATGATTCGTAGTGAATTAAAATTAGAAGTAAAAATCAAAGCTATTTTTGAACATACAACTATTGCTAATTTAAGTATTCATTTAGCTGAATCATCAAAAACACTCTTACCAGCATTAGTAGTTCAAGAAAAAACAAACGATATACCATTATCATTTAGCCAAGAACGTTTATGGTTTTTAGATCAGTTACAAGGAAGTGCTGAATATCATATACCTATAGTACTTAGATTAAAAGGAAAATTGAGTATAGAGAATATTGAAAAATCATTAAAAACTGTTATTGAAAGACACGAGGTTTTAAGAGCGGTAATATATGCTAAAGAAGGTGTTGGCTATCAACAATTTTTAGAATCAGAAAAATGGAATTTAATCACACATTTATTAGATGAAAAAAATGAAGAGGAAGTAATAACTTCATTTTTAGAAGAACCATTTAATTTATCGGAAGATTTTATGCTTCGTGCCTGTCTATATAATCTTGGAGATAATAATTATGTTCTAGCTTGTGTAATTCATCATATTGCTAGTGATGGATGGTCTCAAGGTGTTTTAGTGTCAGAATTTATGAGCACATATAAAATACTACAAATCAAAGAAGAGCCAGTATTACCAAAGTTGAAAATTCAATATTCAGATTATGCTCTTTGGGAACGAAAATATATTGAAGGAGAAATTTTAGATACTCAATTGTCATATTGGGGAAATAAATTAAAAGATATTACACCTTTAATATTACCAACGGATTATATACGACCATCAATACAAAGTAAAGAAGGAACTGCAATTCAGTATCAGTTAGATAAAGATTTAACAAAAGCTTTAGTTGATTTTAGTAAAAAAGAGGATGTTACTTTATTTATGACATTGCTGGCAGGATTTAAAGTTTTACTATCTAGGTACAGCGGTCAAGAAGATATTTGTATTGGAACAACAATAGCCAATAGAACACAGTCTGACGTGGAAGATATGATTGGCTTTTTTGCAAATACATTAGCATTAAGAACTGATTTAAAAGGAGCTTTGACTTTTACAGAAATTTTATCTAGAGTTAAAGAAACAACTTTAGAGGGTTATGAGCATCAGCAAACACCTTTTGAAAAGGTTGTAGATCGTGTTGTTGATGATAGAGATATGAGTATGAGTCCAATATTCCAAGTGTTGTTTACACTTCAAAATACTCCGGAAGAAAAAGAAGAAATAGAACTAGAAGGAATAACTTTTTCACCATATGAATACGAAGCGAATACATCACAGTTTGATTTAAATTTAACAATAGAAGAAAATGAATTAGGATTGTCGTTAGATATGGAGTATTGCACTGATTTGTTTAAAGAAGAAACAATTAATCGCTTTTTGCTTCATTATCAAGAGTTGTTGAAAAATATAATTACTGGTGCTGATCAAGAGGTAAATAAATTGTCTTTTTTAACAAAAGAAGAAGAGCATCAATTATTACATATTTTTAATGATACGCATGTAAATTATCCTTTAGATAAAACATTTGTTGAGCTCTTTGAGGAACAGGTTCAAAAAGCGCCAAACTCTATAGCGGTTTCTTTTGGAGAAAAGAAAATTACATATAAAGAGTTAGATCAAGAAACCAATCAATTAGGATATTACTTAGAAAGTATAGGAGTTAAAGAAAATGATTTAGTAGGAATATGTTTAGATCGTTCTGAAAATATGCTGATAGGTATATTAGGAATCTTAAAAGCTAAAGGAGCATACGTACCAATGAAACCAGATTTTCCTGAGGCACGAATAGAGCATATATTTGAAGACGCTCAATGCAATGTAATATTGGTAGATGAGAAAGGAAAGGATGCTGTTGGTGAGTTGTCGAATAAAATAAACATGGTAATGCTATCAGAAAGTGATAAAATATACCAAAGTCAACCTCAAGTACCGCTAAAAGTAAAAAGCAAGCCATCTTCATTAGGATATGTCATTTATACATCTGGAAGTACAGGAAAACCCAAAGGAGCAATGATTACGCAGCAAGGAATGTTAAATCATTTACTTCTTATGATAGATGAATTAGAAATGGATGCTACTAGTGTAGTTGCATTTACAGCACCATTTACTTTTGATATTTCTGTTTGGCAAATGTTAAGTGGTTTGTTATGTGGAGGTAAAATAGAAGTGTATAGTGAGCGTCAAATATCTGATCCATTCATATTACAAGAGTCATTATACAATGAAAATGTTAGCATACTTCAATTAGTACCTTCATATGTTTCTGAGTTGTTAAATGCTAATTCAGAAAAGAAGCTAGAAAAATTAAAATATTTCTTAGTAACAGGTGAAGCTGTTCAGTATTCATTATTATCTAAGTGGTTTGAGTATTATCCATCTGTAGCAGTTGTAAATGCTTATGGCCCAGCTGAAGCTGCTGATGATGTAAGTTTACATATTATGAGAGAATTACCTAGTGAAGGAATTGTTTCAATAGGTAAACCTGTAGCAAATATGCAGTTGTATATTGTGGATACTTCAAGTAATTTATGTGCTTTAGGAGTTGTTGGTGAAATATGGGTAGGAGGTATTGGAGTTGGACAAGGTTATATTAATGATAAAGAAAGAACAGTAAAAAGCTTTATTGAAAATCCTTTTATAAAGTCAGAAAGTAAAGTATATAAAACTGGTGATTTAGGAAGGTGGTTACCAGATGGAACTATAGAGTTTTTAGGAAGACAAGACGATCAAATAAAAATTAGAGGATATCGTATTGAGTTAGGAGAAATAGAAAATATATTATCACAAGAACCTACAGTTAACAGTTGTTGCGTTATAGCTAAGCCAGATTCTTTAGGAAATAATAGATTAGTTAGTTATGTTGTAACTGAAGGGAATTTTGATAGACTATCAATACAGAATTATTTAAAAACCAAGCTTCCTGATTATATGGTTCCACAAGTTTGGGTAAATTTAAATGAAATGCCATTAACTAAAAATGGTAAAATTGATAAAAAAGAGTTACCAGAACCAATAGTTTCTTCTGCTTCTGCAATTGATGATGAAGGACCAAGAAATGAAATAGAAGAAAAATTAATAGTTATTTGGCAAGAATTATTAGAAGTTGAAAAAGTTGGGATCAATGATAGTTTTTTTGAACTTGGCGGGCATTCAATACTAGCAATTCAAATGGTAGTTAGGATGAATGATGTATTACCAAGAGAAATAACGATTGCACATATATTTGAATATCCAAGTATAGCTTCTTTGCGTGAATATTATGCAACCGACGTTGAGTTTAAAAAAGATGTTTTAGTTGCTTTACAAAAAGAAGGAACAATGAAACCAATATTTTGTGCACCACCAGCTGGAGGAGACTCGATGGGATATTCTAAGTTGTCAAAACAATTAGGTAATGAACAGCCTTTGTATGGATTTCAATGCCCTGGTTTAGATGGGAAAACGCCTTACATAGAAACTGTAGAGGAACTTGCTACTTTGTTTATAAATGAAATGCAAAGTGTTGATTCTGAAGGGCCGTATCGTTTAGCAGGCTATTCTTTTGGAGGTGATATTATTTATGAGATGATGCAACAATTGTATCGTAATGGGTTTGAAGTAGAAGAGTTGTTTGTATTTGAAGCTGTAGCACCAGATTTTATTGAGGAAGATGAATTAGATGATAAAGCGTTTAATCAAGTAGCACACTTTTTAGTAGAGGAAATAAACGGGTTATTTGATACTAATATTGAAGTTGATAGTAAAATGTTAAGGGGGAAAACAAAAGAAGAACAATTAGAAATTGTTTTTGATTTGGCTAAAGAGTCTCCAAACTTAGAGGCTATTGAAGAGCAAATGCGAGGTAGAGTTAATGTTTTTATAGCGAATAACTTATCTAATTATATTCCTAAGGATATAGAAAAGAGAGATGTGCCTGTGTATGTATTTAAAACTATAGAAGAAGGCATAGAAGGAGAACTTGGCTGGCAAAAATTCATGGATAGAGAGGTAACGGTATTTTCGGTTCCTGGTGATCATGGAACGATGTTAGAAGAACCGCATGTTCAATCGATAGCAACTCACATGAAGCAACTTTCTGTAAAAGAATTTGTAACTGCTTAATTAAAAAAGCAAAATTGTTTTTTACTAATTCTTTCTGATTTTTTAAATAATGAAAAAATATTTCTTGTATTTAGGCCTAATAATGTTTTCATTATTAGGTACTGAATTAACTGATTTTTGTTTAGGTGTTTGGGTGCTTAAACAACCAAACCCGTCAATTACATCTTATTCATTTATTTGGTTTTTTGAAGAAGCTCCAGCAGTTTTGTTAGCTCCATTTATAGGTAGTTTAGTTGATAGGTGGAGTAAAAAGAAAATGATTATTTATGGGCAGGTAGTAGCTGGTATTGGTACTCTTATATTGATGTTATTATATAACAGAGGAGAGCTGAAACCTTGGCATATTATGATAGTTTCTGGTATAGGCTCTATTGCAAGTATGTTTGTTTTTACTGCTTTCTATGTTGCTACTACAGCTTTAGTACCTAAAAGTAAATTAGTAAATGCTCAAGGAATATCATTAGGTTTATTTGGTTTAATAAATGTTGGGGTTCCTATGGCTGCTCCTGCATTGTATAGGCTAATGGGAATGGATAAAGTTTTTTTGATAGATATCGTTACTTTTTCTGTAGCTATACTTGTTTTTTTTATGATACAGTTTGTGGTTGTTGAAAAAACAGAAGAAAAATTTAATATGAAAAACGACTGGAAGCTAGTGAAAGGCTTCTTGGTTGAGCGACAAGGACTTATTAAGTTACTAGCGTTCTTTTTTATTATTCATTTTTTAATTGGTTTAGTACAAGTATTGTTCACTCCTTTAATATTAGATTTTGCCGATGAATATGCTGTTTCAACGATAATGACAATAGTAAGTTTAGGTATGATTGTAGGTGCCTTAATAATGGGAGGAGTAAAGAAATTTAAAAAGCCTATTCAAAAAATTATGTACGCCAATATTTTTGCTGGAATTCTTATAGCTTGTTTATGGACAAGCGTGAATACATATGGTTTAGCAATATTAGGAATGTCAATAATTATACTATTTACAATTTCAGATGTTATAAATGAAGCATTTTATTTAGCAATTGCCCCTGTAAAATTAATTGGAAGATTAGGAGGTTTTGAAGAGTTATTAGTTGGTGCAGCTGGACCATTAGCTTTTTTATTATCCGGAGTATTGGTAGATACTTTAAAAAATATGGTTACAGCTTTTCCAAAAACAGTAGTTAATTATTTTCCAGGAACCAGTGTTACACTAGCTATTATAATTGTTTTTACTGTCTCTGGAGTTTTGCTCTTTTTGATTTCACTATGGTTTAGTAGAACAAAGTCAATAAAAAATCTAGATCTAATGTATGATATAGAGATGGATAAGAGTAGTCAAAAGAACAATGAAGACAAAATAAAAAAGAGAACCAAAATATAGATAAAGAAAAAGAAGTAGCATTCGCTAACACTTTAGATTAAAAAGACAAATAACTAAATAATTAAATAATAATGGATAAGATAGAAGAATTAAAAAAACTAAAGTCTTTTCAACACATTCCTATTGAAAAAAATATGAATAGAAGTATTTTTTATAAGGAATATGTAAATAAAAATAAGCCTGTAGTAATAAGAGGAATGACAAATAAATGGAAAGCTCTGAATTGGGATTCCGAATACTTTAAATCAAAAGGAAAAGAGCAAGAAGTAGCTATAAAAGTAGGAGATATAAGTGAAGGTAAAAAAGAAAAAATGCAGCTTAGTTCTTATGTGGAGCAGCTAGAGGAGTATGAGCAAAATCTTAAAATGGGGTTGAAGGCAACAAAGCCAGGGTATTTACATGACCTTCCTTTTTTTTACATGTTTCCAGAGTATTTATCTGATATAAATCCTTTTCCTAAAGAACTATTACCTAAATGGTACTGGTCTAAATGGCAAAACTATATTCAATTTTTTATGGGGTCAACAGGTAGTTTAACTCCATTGCATTTTGATACGCTATTGACAAATAATTTATTCTTCCAGGTTGCAGGTAGAAAGAAATTTATATTGATAGAAGCAAACCAAAAAAAGGATTGCTATATGGAAGGATGGAGATGGGCAAAATTTGATCCTCAAAATCCAGATTATGAAAAGTTCCCTCAGGCAAAAGGGGTTAAGATAATGGAGGCAATATTAGAGCCTGGAGATATTCTTTTTATGCCTTCAGGAATGCTTCATCAGGTACATGGATTAAGTCAATCGGTATCATTTAATATTGATTGGCATACTTCAAAAAGTGCAAGAAAAGGAGTGGCTACTTTATGGAAAGGAGCGCCTCTTAAAAATGTGTATTACAATGCATTAACATATGCAGGTCTTGGACTTAAAGTTCCAGAAAAAATTATTTTTCCACTTTATAAATCATATTTAAATTATGTTAGTTAATCTAATACTTCTTATAATCAGTTATTTAATAAATTATATCTAATCAAAAAAGAAAAAATGAAAGTACCTAGAGTAAAAAGTATATCAGAAGAAAGTTTTATTGAAAACTATATCGTAGGAAATACACCAGTTATTGTGACTGATGGTATGGAAAACTGGGATATGGAAAAATTTACACCAGAATATCTTATAAAGGAATTTGGTGATGAGAAAGTTCAGGTATATAATGACTTATTTGATTTACAAACTGTACAGTCATTAGAAAAGTATATCAATACTAACTTTTTTAGAAGTGAAGCTGATGGGCCGGCAAAGCAGTACATGAGATGGTATACAAAACTAAAAGAAGTTGAGTTTTATTGGTCAGATAGTGTTTTTGATAGATTAAAAAATGCATGGAGTCAACCTTATTTTATACCAGATACATCATTGGTGATTCCAAGTAATAAAAATGCTGAAAAAAGAACTATTAATGAGTATGGATACCCATATAAAGGATTGTTTATCTCAGGAAAAGGCTCTAGAACAAGATTGCATAAAGATCCATTTGTGAGTAATGCTGTTTTGTGTCAATTTCACGGGCAAAAAGAAATATTTTTATACAGTCCTAAAAAGGAACAGGATGTGATGAGTAAAGGAGCATTTGTTGATGTTAAAAATCCAGATCATATAAAGTTTCCAAATTTTTCTAATATAACACCTGATTATGAAGATATATTATCACCAGGAGAGATTATACTTTTTCCTTCAGGTTGGTTTCATGATGTAACTAGTGTATCTGATAGTATTTCAATTACATGGAACTTTTTGCATGCTACACAAATAGATAAACTTTGTAAGCATATTAAAAATAATCCAGAAGATGATCAATTAGAGATAGCTCGTTTTTTTCTTAAAGACGAAATCTCAAAAGAAATGAAAGCTGAGGAGTTGATAATGTTCTTTAAAAATAAGTTTGAAGCTCAAAATGTAGTACTAGGCTAAGGATAAGTAATTATTTAAAAATGGAACAAGCTTTAACAACAACTAAAACTAAAATAATAGCCTTGCCATATGCAGGGGGGAATAAATATTGTTACAGAGCAATTCAAGAATATGTACCAAAAGATATTGAATGGGTAACATTAGAGTTACCTGGAAGAGGTGAGCGATTTACTGAGGAATTCATTGAAACAATAAATGAAATGGCTGAGGATCTTTTTGTTCAATTAATATCAGCTGTAGGCGGGAGTGAATATATTATTTACGGACATAGTATGGGAACATTATTAGGATATGAATTGCTTAAAAAAGCAAGAGAGGAAAAATTTAAATTACCTAATAGTTTGTTTTTTACGGGAAGAGGAGCTCCAGAATACGACAAAATTGTAAATAAAAAATCTCAACTCTCTGAAAAAATATTTTGGAAAGAAGTAAATGAAATGGGTGGTTTGCCAAAAGAAATTTTAGCAAACGAAAGCTTATTAAATTTGTATTACCCAATCTTAAAATCTGATTTTAAATCAATAGAAAATTATAAATATAAAACGGGGAGCTTACCATTTATGATACCTATTCAAGTATGTTTAGGTACAGAAGAAATAGGAGAGGGAAAGAATAAAACAACGATTACAGAAATGAAAGCATGGGGAAAAGTAACTTCTGGTCCATGTAGTTTTGAAGTATTACACGGTGATCATTTTTTTATTTTCAAACACCCTAAAGCTATTGTTCAAAAATTATGTTATGCTGTTGAAAAAAGTAAGCAGCTGTCTGTGATTTAATTACAAATAAATTTATTTAAAATAACGTATTGAACCTTTTGAATTACTCATAAATTTAAAAGTGTTCAGTAAATAGTAATGCTATAAACTTAACCAAATGAAAGTATTAAAATTCGGAGGAACTTCACTAGGATCAATTGAAAGTTTGTCTCAAGTAAAAGACATCCTTGAAAAAAAGAATGAAGAAATAATTGTTGTTTGTTCTGCAATGTCTGGAGTTACAAACCAATTAGTTTCTATTGTAGAGGATGTTAAAAATAACAATACAATACGTATAAAGGAATATTTATATAATTTAGAAGGAAAACATATTGATGTTATACATTCTTTAATTGTTGATAATGAAGTAAAGGAAAAGCTAAAAAAAGAAATTTCTAATATGATTAAAGAAATTTCAGAATTGACTAAGCAGCAATATTCAGAATCTTTAAAATCTAAAATAATAACTTATGGGGAAGCGCTTTTAACTCAAATATTTTCTGAGTACTTAAATGTTTCAGGAGTACCAAATACATTATTAAAAGCAAAGGATTTTATGCTGGTTGATTCTATAGATAAACCTAATATAGAAAAGGTTTCAACAACATTAAAATCAGTATTAGAGCATTTACCTAAATCTGAAGTATATATCACACAAGGTTTTATTTGTAGAGATGAAAATGGAATTATAACAGATCTTAAGAGAGGAGGGAGTGATTATTCGGCAACAATTATAGGCGCAGCAATAGATGCAGAAGAAATAGAAATTTGGACAGATATAGATGGGCTTCATAATAATGATCCTAGATATGTTAATAATACAGAGTCAGTGCCTTATTTGTCATATGCAGAAGCATCTAAATTGGCACATTTTGGTGCAAAAATATTACACCCAAAAACTGTTTTACCTTTGGCAGGAAAAGATATTCCAGTAATATTAAAGAATACATTTATGCCTAGTAAAACTGGAACAGTTATATCTAGTGATGCTTATACAAAAGGTGTAAAGGCTATTTCTGGAAAAGATAAAATAACCATAGTTAAAATTGAACCTAAAGTTGCTTTAGGTGGACATGGTTTTTTAAAAGAGATATTTGAGATTTTTGATAAACATAAAACTTCTATAGGAGTTGTAATTACCTCAGAAGAGTCAATATCATTAACTATTGATGATACAAGTAATCTTGTAGAAATTGTTAACGAAATTGAGGTTCATGCTGAGGTTAATATTGATTTATTAAATACTATTATTTGTATTGTTGGGAATTCTATAATTGATGATGAAAAAACACATAAAATATTTGATATACTAAAACATATACCTGTTAAAATGATATCTCTTGGTAAAAATGATAATAATGTTTCCGTAGTTATTGATACAGAATCTAAAGTTGAAGCATTAAAGTATTTACAAGAAAAACTTTTTTTACGAGAAAAAGCATTCGCATAATTATTGCGATATAGATAGATTAGATAGAAACAAAAAAGACTTTACAATTTGTAAAGTCTTTTTTTTGCTCCTCCTCTTGGACTCGAACCAAGGGCCCTCTGATTAACAGTCAGATGCTCTAACCAACTGAGCTAAGGAGGAATGTTCATATAGAACAATCTATGTAAAATTTGGAAATTATCGGCTTCCAAGTTGCCTTCTGCTCCTCCTCTTGGACTCGAACCAAGGGCCCTCTGATTAACAGTCAGATGCTCTAACCAACTGAGCTAAGGAGGAATTTAAGATAATGTAAATCTTAAAATGCGAGTGCAAATTTAAGCGTTTTTTTAATATCTGCAAATAAAAAGTGATAAAAAAATAAATAAGAATGAATACTATTTGAAAATCAAATCGTTATTAAACGTTTTTTTGAATAAAATTCTTTCAAAATATATTAGCTTGTGCAAAAAAGTATCAGAAATTAAGAATAAAAAAAAACCTTGTTTTTCTTAAAAGTTGTATTTTTGTGGTCATTATTCTTATATAAAGAAAAGTATAACAAAAAATATGGACAAGTTTTCGTTCTTAAACGCAGTACATACAGGTTTTATAGGTGATTTGTACGAACAGTATCAAAAAAACCCTGATGCGGTAGAACCAAGTTGGAGAAGTTTTTTTCAAGGATATGATTTGGCAAATGAAGATTATTCGTTAACAGACGAAGAAAATTCAATTGAAATTCCTGAAGAAGTACGTAAAGAATTTTTGGTAATTGATTTAATAAATGGATACCGTACTCGCGGGCATTTGTTTACTAAAACAAATCCAGTTAGAGAAAGAAGAAAGTATGAACCTAGCCTAGACTTAGAGAATTTTGGTTTAAATAAATCAGACTTATCAACAGTCTTTAATGCTGGAGATATTTTAGGTATGGGGCCAAGTCCTTTATCACAAATAATCTCTCACCTTAAAGCAATTTATTGTGATAGTATTGGGGTAGAGTATATGTATTTAAGAAACCCTGAAGAATTAAAATGGTGGCAAAGTCGTTTAAATAAAAACGATAATCACCCTATGTATGATTTAGAAGGGAAAAAATATATTCTTACTAAACTAAATCAAGCTTCTACATTTGAAAGTTTTTTACAAACAAAATATGTTGGGCAAAAACGTTTTTCTGTTGAAGGAGGTGAAACATTAATTCCAGGTATAAGTGTAGCACTTCGTGATGCTGCTGAAAAATATGGAGTAGAAGAGTGTGTTTTAGGTATGGCACACCGTGGTCGTTTAAATACATTGGTTAATATATTTAAGAAACCTGTTCGTGATTTATTTAGCGAATTTGAAGGTAAAGATTTTGAAGACCAAGATATTGATGGAGATGTTAAGTATCATTTAGGATTAACATTAAGTAAAGAATATAAAGGCGGACAAAAAATGAAGATGAATTTGGTTCCAAATCCATCACATTTAGAAACCGTAGATGCGGTTGCTGAAGGAATTGTTCGTGCAAAAGTTGATTTAGATTATAAAGGAGATAATGGTAAAATTTTACCAATATTAGTTCATGGTGATGCCGCAATTGCAGGTCAAGGTATAGTGTATGAAGTTGGTCAAATGATGAATTTGAACGGTTATAAAACAGGGGGAACAATTCATGTTGTAGTAAATAACCAGGTTGGATTTACAACCAATTACTTAGACGCTCGTTCAAGTACTTATTGTACAGATGTTGCTAAAGTAACGTTGTCTCCAGTATTACATGTAAATGCTGATGATGCAGAAGCTGTTTGTCATGCTATGGAAATGGCTGTTGAGTACAGAACTAAATTTAAAAAAGATATTTATATTGATTTATTAGGATATCGTAAATATGGTCATAACGAAGGAGATGAACCACGTTTTACTCAACCTAAATTATATAAAGCAATTTCAAAGCATAAAAATGCAAAAGAAATTTATGCTGCAAAATTAATTGAAGAAGGTAGTATTTCTTCTGACTACGTAAAACAGATAACTGATGAATTTAAATCTCATTTAGAAGCTGAATTTACTGAGTCTAAAAAGAAAACTACTTCTAAGATTCAAGAATTCATGCCTGAAGTATGGGATGGTTTTGTTCGTAAGCAATTACAAGATATGCTTCAACCTGTAGATACTTCGTATTCTGTAGAGGCTTTAAAAGGAATTGCAAAAGTAATTTCGACTACACCAACTGGACATAAGTTTGTGCGTAAAGCTGAACGTATTTTAAAAGGACGTGAAAAAATGGTCTTTGAAGATAATTCATTAGACTGGGGAACTGCAGAAAACCTAGCTTACGGAACTTTATTAGAAGAAGGGTATAATATTAGAATTTCAGGAGAAGATGTAGAAAGAGGAACATTCTCTCATCGTCACGCTATTATGCGAGATGAAGAAACTTTAGAACGTGTTAATTTATTAAACACAAATCCTAATAATAAAGGTGAGATGACTATTTTTAACTCTCACTTATCTGAATATGGAGTTTTAGGTTTTGATTATGGATATGCAATGGCAGCTCCAAATACGTTAACTATCTGGGAAGCTCAATTTGGTGATTTTGCTAACGGTGCACAAATAGTGTTTGATCAATATATATCTTCTGCTGAAGATAAATGGAAATTGCAAAACGGATTGGTAATGTTATTACCTCATGGCTATGAAGGTCAAGGACCTGAGCATTCTTCTGCAAGAATTGAACGTTTCTTACAGTCGTCAGCAATAGATAACTGGACTGTAGCAAATTGTTCTACACCTGCTAATATTTATCATATTTTACGTCGTCAGATGAAACGTGATTTTAGAAAACCTTTGGTTGTTTTCACACCAAAAAGTTTATTGCGTTTACCTAAAGCTGTAAATACAATTGAAGAATTAGCAAATGGAACTTTTCAAGAAGTAATAGATGATACTGTTGATACTTCTAAAGTGAGAAAAATGGTGTTTTGTTCAGGGAAATTCTATTATGATTTATTAGCTGAACGTGAAGAACTAAATAGAGAAGATGTTGCTTTAGTTAGAATAGAGCAACTATTCCCATTACATAATGATCAGATTAAAAAAGTGATGGATAGATATCCAAATGTTGAGCGTTATGTTTGGGCACAAGAAGAACCAAAAAATATGGGTTCTTGGGGGTATATGTTAGAGCGTTTTGAATTAGCAAAATTAGAGTGTGCGTCTAGAGACTATCATTCTGCACCTGCTGCAGGTTCAAGTGCACGTTACAAACGTCGTCACCAAAGAGTTTTAGATAAGGTTTTCGATTAAATTAAGAAAGAAAGTATTTCAGAATAAAAATAAAAAACATGAGTGTTTTAGAAATGAAAGTTCCTTCTCCGGGGGAATCAATTACAGAAGTAGAAATAGCAACTTGGTTAGTTGAAGATGGTGATTATGTTGAAAAAGATCAACCAATTGCCGAAGTTGATTCTGATAAAGCAACATTAGAGTTACCTGCGGAAGAAAGTGGAATTATTACTTTAAAAGCTGAAGAAGGTGATGCTGTTGAGGTTGGGGCTGTAGTATGTCTTATTGATATGAGCGCAGCTAAACCAGAAGGAGGGTCTTCTACTGAAGCTAAAAAAGAGGAGGCACCAAAGGCTGAAGCTCCTAAGGTTGAAGTTAAAAAAGAAACCTATGCAACAGGTACTGCTTCTCCAGCTGCTAAAAAAGTATTAGCAGAAAAAGGAATTAGCGCTTCTAGTGTGAAAGGAACAGGAAAAGATGGGCGTGTAACTAAAGAAGATGCTGTAAAAGCTGTACCTTCAATGGGAACCCAACCAGCAAACGGTTCAAGAGGTACTGAACGTAAAAAAATGTCTATGTTGCGTAGAAAAGTTGCGCAACGTTTAGTAGCTGTAAAAAGTGAAACAGCGATGTTAACTACGTTCAACGAAATTAACATGCAGCCAATTTTTGATTTACGTAAGCAGTATAAAGAAGATTTTAAAGCAAAGCATGGAGTTGGGTTAGGGTTTATGTCTTTCTTTACTTTAGCAGTTGTTAGAGCTTTAGAATTATATCCTGATGTAAATTCAATGATTGATGGTGATTTCCAAATTAAACACGATTTTCAAGATATATCTATTGCAGTTTCTGGTCCTAAAGGATTAATGGTTCCTGTAATAAGAAATGCAGAAAATTTATCTTTTAGAGGTGTTGAAAGTGAAGTAAAACGTTTAGCATTACGTGCTCGTGACGGCCAAATTACGGTTGATGAGATGACTGGTGGAACATTTACTATTACTAATGGAGGTGTTTTCGGATCTATGTTATCTACACCAATTATTAATCCTCCTCAAAGTGGAATTTTAGGAATGCATAATATTGTAAACCGCCCAATGGCTGTTAACGGTGAGGTTGTAATTCAACCAATTATGTATGTAGCATTATCTTATGACCATAGAATTATTGACGGACGTGAGTCTGTTGGTTTCTTAGTAGCTGTTAAAGAAGCTTTAGAAAATCCAGTAGAGTTGTTAATGGATAATAATCCTACAAAAGCATTAGAAATGTAAGCCGATTTTAGGTTTCATAAATATAAAAAATCCTGCACAGTTTGTGTAGGATTTTTTATTTCATGAAATTTTGCTACATTGGATATTATTACTAAAAAATCATGATTTTATAACAAATAACTTAAGCTTAAAAAGTTTTAATTTGAAAGTATTTGATTGTAGAGTATTAAGAAAATAAATTGAAAAATACTAAAGTAGAATAAACCTATAGAATGATTGAAAATAAAGAGCTAGAGCTTGCTTTACAGTTTATAGAGAAAACAGACAGGAATCTTTTTATTACAGGAAAAGCTGGTACAGGAAAAACTACTTTTTTGCATAAAATTAAAAGTGAATCCTTAAAAAGAATGGTTATTGTTGCTCCGACTGGTGTTGCAGCAATCAATGCAAAAGGAGTTACTATTCATTCTTTTTTCCAAATGCCATTTGGTCCTATTTTACCAAATCAAATAACAAATACTTCTAATCAACAACGTAAATTTTCGAAAACTAAAATTGATATTATAAAATCGTTAGATTTAGTTGTTATTGATGAAATTAGTATGGTTAGAGCTGATTTATTAGATGGAATAGACCAAGTAATGCGTCGATATAAGAATAGAAATAAAGTGTTTGGTGGTGCTCAGGTTTTAATGATTGGAGATTTACAACAGTTGGCCCCGGTAGTAAAACCAAATGAATGGAGTTTGCTTCAGCAGTATTATAAAACTGTTTATTTTTTTAGTAGTAAAGCATATCAAGAAGCAAATGTAGTTTCTATTGAGTTAAAATATATTTACCGTCAAAAAAATGAGAAATTCATTAAAATTTTAAATGAGATTAGAAATGATTCTTTGTCAAAAGAATCTGCTAGTATTTTAAATGAACATTATAATCCTACCTTTTCTCCAAGTAAAGAAGATGGATATATAACCTTAACAACACATAATAAAAGAGCGAACTCAATTAATGATTCAGAATTAAAGGAATTAAAAACAAGAAGTAGTTATTTTGAAGCTGAAGTTTCTGGAAAGTTTAATGAGAATTCGTATCCTAATAGTGAAAAGTTAGAGTTAAAAGTTGGAGCTCAAGTAATGTTTATAAAAAACGACTCTTCACCTGAAAAAAGATATTTTAATGGGAAAATAGGAATTGTTACTGATATTTCTAGTGATTCAGTTACAGTACAGTGTAGGAATGAGATAGATGAAATTATTACAGAAAAAGAAACTTGGGAAAATATTAATTATTCAATTAATGAAGATACTAAAGAAATTAAAGAAGACATAGCGGGTTCTTTTTCTCAAATTCCATTACGATTAGCATGGGCAATAACTATTCATAAAAGTCAAGGTTTAACGTTTGAAAAAGCTGTTATAGACGCAGAAGCTTCTTTTGCTCATGGACAAACTTATGTGGCTTTGAGTAGATGTACTTCTTTAGAAGGATTGGTATTAAAAACACAAATTTCTAGTAATGCAATAATTAATGATAAAACGGTAAGTTCATTTAATGAAAGTGTTGAAGAGAATCATCCTAATGAACAAGTATTAAATGAATCTGAAAAGCAGTTTCAATTAAATCTAGTTTCTGAATTGTTCGATTATCAGTATTTATTGTATCCAGTTACTCGTTTAATTGATATTTTTTATAAGAATAAAACAAGTATAAAAGGTGAGGTGATTGATTATTTGCAAGTTATAAAAGATGAAGGGGTAGTTACTTTAATGAAGGTTTCCAATGGGTTTAAAAATCAATTAAGTCAAATGTCTAATGATGAAGTTTTACCAGAACATAGTTCAGTTATTCAGGAACGATTTATAAAAGCTGTAGATTATTTTTTAACGCAAACAAATGATAAAATACAAACACCATTAGATGCTATTTCTTTTTCGTCTGATAATAAAGCAGTAAAAAAAGATTTCTCTAAACAGTTTGATGCCTTACAGGAAAAACTTGAAGAAAAGTTATTTGCGTTAAAAAAAATGACAAAGGGTTTTAAAGTACAAGAGTATTTACAAGTAAGGGCGAATGCTGTATTGCAAAAAACAGCACCTACTAAAAAGAAAAAACTTTCTTCAAAAAGAGACCCGATTTTGGCTTTAAAATTACGTGAATTAAGAGATAATATTTCTAAATCTTTAAGTATTCCACATTTTCAAGTATTTACGCAAGAAACATTATATGCAATTTGCGATGCATTACCAAGAACTAAAAAAGAATTGTTAAAGGTAAATGGAATGGGGAAAATTCGTGTTAATAAACACGGGGAAGAAATTTTAGAGGTTGTAGAAGAATACTGTAAAGAGAATGGTATAAATAAGTTAAATGAACAAAAAAAGGAAGATAAAAAGTCAACTAAACAAATTAGTTTTGAGTTGTTTAAATCTGGAATGTCCTTAAAAGAGATAGCAAATGAAAGATCTTTAACAGTGGGTACCATAGAAAGTCATTTGGTTAGTTTTATACCTTCTGGAGAGGTTGATGTTTTAGAGTTAATTTCCTTAGAAAAGTATAAAAAAATAATTAAAGATATTGAAAATACTGAATTTGAAAGCTTGTCTGATCTTAAAGGTAAACTAGATAAAAGTTATTCTTATATGGAACTTCGTATGATTTTACTGTCTATAGAAAAATAAATAACTTTATTGAAGTTGTTAGCTATTTATAGAAGAAAGTGTTGAAGTTAATTGAAGTATTTAAAAAATAAACGAAGCATAAAATATTATTTTATGCTTCGCTTTTTTTTAAGGGGAAAAATTAAAAGGGGAGTTGTCTATTGTTTCATTATTTTTCGTTTAAATCCCAGTTATAATTTAAATAAACAACTTCGGCATTGTCATTAGCTTTTATTTTAGAGTATTTATTGATATAATCTACTAAGCTATTTTTTGAAGTAAAATCTTCTTGATACCATTCAAAAACTTTGGAAACTTCTACTTTATTTAATGAGATTTTATTTTTGGTTGAATCGTTAATGAATTTTTTCATTAATGCTTCTAATTTAGCATTAATGTTTTTTTCAGTAAAAGCATAAGGAGGGAAACATGGTCCAGATTTTGAAGCTGCATTTAATCCAACATGTACTCTTGCATCATCATGCCATCTTCGTAAAATCTTATGTTCAATATAATCTAAAGTGTATTCTTTTTTACCAACTTTAGCAATAGGTAGCTTCCATGCATTTTTACCTTGTCTTTTAATTGCTGTTATTTTTTTAAGAGGGTAACTATCTAAAACTAATTTAATAGTGTACGCATTGTAAGCATTCATCCAAAAAGCTTTAGCTTTATTTGAAGACCATCTCTTGCCTGGTATTGTGTTATCTAAGTGTTTAAGGTATATATCTAAAAGAGCACGATTTTTACGTAGTCCTTTGTAATCAACATTACCCTTGTTGTCAACATATGTTTTTAAAAGTGCATTAAAAACATCAGTTTGAGCTTGTGTTTGTATACTTATAAAAAGTAAGCAGATTATAATAATAGTTTTTCGCATAATTTTTTGATTATTGATAAATTGTATAGTTCCTTGGACGAATAAGAATTTAATTCATTACATGATGGTTCTTAAAATATTGAATTTTAACGTTCCTTTAGGAGCGGTATTATCTTTTAATAATACAGGAAGGTCTATTTAAAGTACTGTATAATAATTTTATGTATGTTGTTGTTAATGAAGTCTTTGTTGTTTTTTTTGTTATGGATTATTGTTTTGATGATTAATACTTTATCATATAAGTTTAGAGTACTTAAGGGGAGGAGTTAATGTTTTTTGTAGTATTACTTTATTTAAATTAATCTAATAATAATCTTTTTCAAATTTAAATAGAAGCCATTTTTTGAGTAAGTAGTAAAATCGATTTTACGATTTTTTATATTGATAACTTTATTAGATTAATTAAAGGAAATAATTACATGAAAAAAAGTGAAATTTAATATTATTAATGGCTTTTTCACTACATAATAATGATGAAGCTAAAAGAAAATTTTTGAAATATTTAATAAAGTGAGAATGAGTTGTAATTGGGTAAATACTGGTGGTTCATGGAAAATAATTGGTTTGTGATTAATCAATAAGAACTTTTTTTTAAGAATAATATTGTAAAAAATTAACGTTTTTTTGTTAAAAACTTTAATAATCAGTAATTTAGTCGTGATTAATTAACTAAATAAACCCTTCAAAAATGAAAAATTACTTTTTAAAAGTAGTCATTTTGACTGCTGTGCTTTTATGTACAAAAAATTTAAATGCCCAGAAGGTATTTAAAATAGGTGATGAGTTCGATTCTGATATTAAAGTCACCAAAAGTTATCAAAAATTTAAAAGAACTGCATCAAAAATTAATGAAAAAGAATTAGTTTACAAAAAAGAATTCTTTTCAGAAAATTCTTCTTACATCAAAATTTATTTTAAAAATTTCGATTTAGCTCCTGGAGATTATGTAAAAATCACAGGTAGTAAAAGTAAAGAGTCTATTATTTATGGTGGACAAGGTAAAATTGTAGATAATAATATGACTATGATCAGTGATTTTTGGTCAAAAGTATTGTTTGATGAGAAAGTAGAAGTTAAGTTGTATTCTTCAGGAAAGGCAAGTAAGCATAATGGATTTGAAATTAGTAAAGTAGCTTATGGTTATAGTGAAGAAAGAATAATGAAAAAATTGGCTAATCAAAGAAGATCTATCTGTTCTAATGACGATAAAGAACGAATTTCTTGTTATCAAGGTACTGAAATGTATGAGAAGGCAAAAGCTGTATGTAGGTTATTAATTGGTGGTAGTTCTTTATGTACTGGATGGTTATTAGGTAATGAAGGTCATTTAATGACTAACAATCACTGTATAGGATCTGCTTCTGATGCTCAAAACACAGATTTTATGTTCAATTATCAATATGATGGATGTTCAGGTTCTACAAATGCACAGTCTAATGTAGTGGCATCTTCAGCTACATTTGTAAAAACAAATTCATCACTTGATTATACATTAGTTAAGTTACCTGTTAATCCTACAAATACTTATGGTTTTTTAAGCTTAAGTTCTGCTGTTACTTCAAAAGGAGATAGAATATATATTCCTCAACACCCAGGAGGAAGAAGAAAAGAGATTTCTGTTAAGTCTGATAGAGATGCTACTCCTGATGGTTTTTCTAGAGTGTTTGAAAGTTCTTCTGGATCTGGTCAACAAGTAAGATATTATGCAGATACTGAAGGAGGAAGTTCTGGGTCTCCAGTATTAGATTATAATTCTAATTTAGTGATAGCAATTCATAACACAGGTGGTTGTCCTAATGGGTCTTATGGAAGGTCAGATAATTTAATTAGTTCAATTGGTTCTGATATGCCAGCTAAAGGAGTTGATAATAATGGTGGTGGAGGAAATCCACCAGGTGGTAGTTGTAGTAATACAGTATCTTCATTTCCTTACAATCAAAGTTTTGAAAACACTATAGGGAACTGGAAGCAAAGTACATCTGACGATTTTAATTGGGCTACTAGATCTGGATCAACACCTTCAAGCAACACAGGACCAACTTCAGCCAATGCAGGGAGTTATTATTTATATATGGAATCTTCCTCTCCAAATTATTCAAACAAGTCAGCAATAATAACTTCTCCTTGTTTTGATTTAAAACAAGCTAGTAATGCTTCTTTATCATTTAAATATCATATGTATGGTACTTCAGCTATGGGTAACTTAAAGGTAGAAGTAAGTATTGATAAAGGTGTAAATTGGACAAGTGTTTGGCAAAAATCAGGAAATCAAGGAAATTCATGGCAAACAGCAAGTGTTAATTTAGATAGTTATGTAGGTAAAGATGTTCAAGTAAGATTTAATGGTGTAACAGGAACAACTTGGCAAGGTGATATGGCTATCGATCAGTTATCTGTTTCAACAGGAAGTACTGGAGGTGGAAACTCTACTGTAAGTTTAGAGATAACTTTTGATAATTATTCTTCTGAAACAAGCTGGGAAATAACTAATAGTTCTAATACTGTTGTTGCTTCTGGTAATAATTATAACAGTCAAGCAAGTGGTTCGAAAATTACTGTAAATAAAACTTTACCTAATGGATGTTATAGTTTAATATTTAAAGATTCTTATGGAGACGGTATATGTTGTAGTTATGGAAATGGATCTTATAAACTAACTAATAGTTCTGGAACTGTTTTAGCATCAGGAGGTCAGTTTACAAGTACAGATACTAAAGCTTTCTGTATTGGAACAAATGCTGTAGAAAATGCGGTAGAAGTTTTTACACCTACTTCAGTTGTTATAGATGACTTAATGGTGTACCCTAATCCTTCTAACAGCGTATTGAATATAATTATACCAGAAAGAAAATTAAACGGTTCTTATCGAATAGTTAACTTAACTGGGGCAGTTATTAAAAAAGGATCATTGTCTAAATCTATATCTGTAGAGGAAATAAAAGCAGGATTTTATGTATTAGAGGTACAAAGTACTAAGCATTCTTATTCTAAGAGTTTTATAAAAACTAATAAAAACTAGTGAATTAAATAAATCAGTCTAACAAAAAAAAGAGCTCAGAAATATTTCTGAGCTCTTTTTATTATAATAGTAAAGAATTGATTATAAATCGAATCCTATGTTAACTCCTAGTTTGTTGGCAATAAGCTTGTTAATTCTCTTTTTAACTTCTGGTATTTTTACGCTTTCTAAAACAGTGTTGGCAAAAGCATACATTAATAAAGCTTGGGCTTCTTTTTTAGGAATCCCTCTTTGCTGCATGTAAAATAATGCTTGGTCATCAAGTTGACCTATAGTACATCCATGAGAACATTTAACATCATCAGCAAATATTTCTAATTGAGGTTTTGCATTAATGGTAGCTTTATCACTTATAAGTACATTGTTGTTTTGTTGGTAAGCGTTCGTTTTTTGAGCTTCTTTCTCTACAACAACTTTTCCATTAAAAACTCCAGTTGAGCGCTCTCCAAAGATACCTTTGTAATCTTGATGACTTTCACAGTTAGGTTCTATATGATGAACTAATGTATGATGGTCAACATGTTGTTTTCCTTCTATAATTGTAATTCCTTTTAATATAGAATCTATTCGCTCTCCCTTTTGGTAAAAATTAAGATTATTTCTTGTAATATTACCTCCAAATGAAAATGTATGAACAGAACAAACGCTTTCTTTTTGTTGCTCAATATAAGTGTTGTCAACTAAAGAAGCATTAATGTTGTCGTTTTGTATTTTGTAGTAATCTACAGTAGCATGAACATCTGTGTAGATTTCAGTAACAGAATTTGTTAAAACAGCATTGTCTGTTAAACTTTGATGGCGTTCAATTATTTGAACATGCGCATTATTTTCTACAACAACTAAGTTACGAGGCTGTAACATAGTTGCATTTTCTTTACCAGTGGTAAAGTTAATAATTTGAATAGGTTTTTCAACTTCAACACCTCTTGGTATGTGTATAAAAGCTCCTTCGTTAGCAAAAGCAGTATTTAAAGATGTTAAATTATCTTGCTTAGCTATTTTATTGAAATAATTTTCAATTATAGGTTTGTATTTACTTTTTGTAAAGGCAGCAGATAATAAACAAATATCCATTCCATCATGAGTTGTGTTTGATAAAAATGAACTGTATTTACCATCTATAAAAACAACAGCATAGCTATCAATTTCATGTATGAAATACTTCTTTACATCAGCTAATTCAATTGCTATGTCATTATCTGGGAAAAGACTATAGTCTTCTTTTAAAACTGAATTTAAAGATGTGTATTTCCAAGCTTCTAATTTTTTAGAAGGGAAGCCTAAGTCTTCAAAGTTTTGTAAAGCTTTTGTGCGAATATCATGAATATCAGAATTGATATTGATTCCGTTTTCAAAAGCTACATATGATGATATTAATTTTTCTTTCAACTCCATTGTTGTTAGTTTAAAAGTGTATAAGTTTAAAAAGTTATTCTTTTAAACTTCTTAACTATTTACCTCTTCCTTAATCCAATCATAACCTTTAGCTTCTAATTCTAAAGCTAAAGAAGCATCACCAGATTTAACAATTTTTCCATTGTGTAAAACGTGTACAAAATCTGGTACGATATAATCTAATAAACGTTGGTAGTGCGTAATTACAATTACAGCATTGTCTTTAGATTTTAATTTATTTACACCATTTGCTACAATACGTAAAGCATCAATATCTAAACCAGAATCAGTTTCATCTAAAATAGCTAGTTTAGGCTCTAACATAGCCATTTGAAATATTTCATTACGCTTCTTTTCTCCTCCAGAAAAACCTTCGTTTAAAGAGCGCGATAAAAATTTACGGTCTATTTCTAATAATTCAGATTTTTCACGAATCATTTTAAGCATATCTTTAGCAGGCATTTCTTCTAAGCCTTTTGCTTTACGAGATTCGTTTATAGCTGTTTTAATAAAATTAGTTACGGTAACACCAGGTATTTCTACTGGATATTGAAAAGATAAAAACACACCGTTATGAGCTCTTTCTTCTGGAGCTAGTTCGCTAATGTCTTCACCATTTAATTCAATAGTTCCGTTAGTAACGTCATATTCTTCTTTACCTGCAACAATGTTTGCAAAAGTACTTTTACCAGCACCATTTGGCCCCATTATAGCATGAACTTCACCAGCTTTTATTTCTAAATTTAGCCCTTTTAAAATAGCTTTATCCTCTATCTGTGCGTGTAAATTTTCTATTTTTAACATCTTAATATTTATGCTGTTTGCTTTTGGTTTTTAAACCACAAGCGTGTGATTTTTACAATTAATATATTATGTGGAATTAATTTTATTGGAATTTATCCAACACTTCCTTCTAGTGAAATCTCTAATAATTTTTGAGCTTCAACAGCAAATTCCATAGGAAGTTTGTTTAAAACTTCTTTACTAAATCCATTAACAATTAAAGCGATTGCCTTTTCAGTGTCAATACCTCTTTGGTTACAATAAAACAATTGATCTTCTCCAATTTTACTTGTAGTAGCTTCATGTTCTATTTGAGCTGATTTGTTTTTTACTTCAATGTAAGGGAATGTATGTGCACCACATTCATTACCCATTAATAAAGAATCACATTGAGAGAAATTACGTGCGTTTTCAGCTCTAGAATTTATTTGAACTAAACCTCTATAGCTATTCTGAGATTTTCCTGCAGAAATACCTTTAGATATAATTGTAGATTTAGTGTTTTTTCCTAAATGAATCATCTTAGTACCAGTATCGGCTTGTTGATGATTGTTAGTTACTGCAATTGAATAAAACTCTCCTACTGAGTTGTTTCCTTTAAGAATACAACTAGGATATTTCCATGTTACAGCAGAACCTGTTTCTACCTGAGTCCAAGAAATTTTTGCATTTGTTTCACACAAACCTCTTTTGGTAACAAAATTGTAAACTCCTCCTTTTCCTTCTGCATTACCAGGATACCAGTTTTGAACTGTAGAATATTTTATTTCGGCATCATCCATTGAAATTAATTCAACAACGGCTGCATGCAATTGGTTTTCATCTCTACTTGGAGCGGTACATCCTTCTAGGTAAGAAACATAACTTCCTTTGTCAGCAACAACTAAAGTTCTTTCGAATTGACCAGTACCTCCTTCATTAATTCTGAAATAGGTAGATAACTCCATTGGACAACGTACCCCTTTTGGAATGTAACAAAAAGAGCCATCAGAGAAAACAGCTGAATTTAAAGCTGCATAGAAATTATCTGTAGTTGGTACTACTGTTCCTAAATATTTTTTAACTAATTCAGGATGTTCTTGAATAGCTTCAGATATAGGCATGAAAATAATACCTTTTTCAGCTAAAGTTTCTTTGAAGGTAGTTGCAACAGATACAGAATCCATTACTATGTCAACAGCAACATTTGCTAACTTCTTTTGTTCATCAATAGAAATTCCTAAACGTTTAAAGGTGTCAAGTAATTCTGGATCAACCTCATCTAAACTATTTAATTTTGGTTTTTCTTTTGGTGCTGAATAATATGCTATTTCTTGGAAGTTTGGTTTTTCATAATGAACATTTGCCCATTCTGGTTCTTCCATTTGTTTCCAAACTCTAAAGGCTTCTAAACGCCATTCAGTCATCCATTCTGGTTCGTTTTTCTTTTTAGAAATTGCACGAACCACTTCTTCATTTAACCCTTTTGCAAAGGTTTCACTTTCTATATCTGTATAAAAACCATATTCATATTCTTTGGTTTTTAATTCTTCTCGTAAATCGTCTTCAGTGTATTTACTCATCAGTTCTAAGTTCTGTTTTCAATAAGTTTATAAAGAGAAACTTTCTCCACACCCACAAGTTCTATTGGCATTAGGATTGTTAAAAACAAAACCTTTACCATTTAAACCCCCTGAGTATTCTAAAGTTGTTCCAACTAAGTATAAAAAGCTTTTTTTATCAACAATAATTTTTACATTATTATCTTCAAAAACTTTATCGTCTTCTTGTTCTTTTTTGTCAAAAGTTAAATCGTATGATAAGCCTGAGCATCCTCCACTTTTTACGCCAACCCTAACAAAATCGCTAGTAGCGTCAAAGCCATCATCAGTCATTAGTTGAACAACTTTCTTTTTTGCTGTGTCTGAAACTTTTATCATAATTTAAAGTAGATTAAATCTAAATGAACTGCAAAGATAATCACAAAATATGATTTTTATCATTTTTTGAAACTAATATCATTTATAAGACTATAAAATTTGTTGATACTTTAAATAGTTATTCTTGAAATTTGGTGTTATTTATGAAGTCATAATCTGATAAGGATAATAAAAAAGCTTTTAAATCTGCTTTGTCTTTTTCAATTAATTGAACGCCTCCTTTATCTACTTTTTTCATTAGAGGGTCAATTGTTGGCGATGATTTTAAGCCTTCTGAGTAATGATTAATAACTTCTTCTAAAGTAGAAAACCTTCCATCATGCATGTATGGAGCAGTAAAAGCTAAATTTCTTAGTGAAGGAGTTTTAAATTTACCATTATCGTTAGAGTCTCCAGTGACTTTTCCGAAACCTAAATCTGCAAAAACATTATCAAGGCCATTGTTATGAAATTTATTATCTGTCCAAAGTGGATTGTTATTACTTCCATGACAGTGAAAACAATCTCCTTTGTTTTCATCCATAAAAACATTGAATCCATTTAATTCTTCTGGAGTTAGTTGTGCTTTACCAAGTAGATGTTTATCGAACTTTGAGTTCGCAGAGATTAATGTTCTTTCAAATTGAGCAATTGCTTTAGTCACGAGTGTAGAATCAATTTTTGAAGTTCCAAATGCTTGTTTAAATAATATAGGATATTCAGGATGTTTTTGTAGTTTTTTTTCAACATCAGCCCAAATACTATGCATTTCTATGGGGTTTCTAACAGGTTCAAAGGCTTGTCTTTCTAAACTAAGCTCTTTTCCATCCCAAGTAAAACGATCATCAAAATTCCACGCTAAATTAAATAAAGGCATAGAATTTCTCTTGCCGAATACTCCATCTACCCCATCACTAAATCGAGTTTCATCACTAAATGCTTTTTGAGGATTATGACAACTGGCACAAGATTGTGTGTTGTTTTTAGATAAAAGTTTATCGAAAAATAATTTTTTACCTAAAGCAATTCCTTCCTCAGTTAAAGGGTTTGTTGAAGGAATTACTGGAGCGATTAGTTTTTGTTTAAGTATTTCTGGTATTTCTAATTCTGTAGGTTTAGGAATATATTCTTCTTCTTCATTTTTTGAAGAACAACTTATAAAAATTATAAAAAGAAATATACTTAGCTTCTTCATTTGATTTTATTGACTAACTCCTCCTAAACTAAATACATTTCGACCGTTGTCAGATATCTGTTTTTGAGCTTCGAAATTACCCATTAACATTACGTTTAAAATATTTAAATCCCATTCATTTGGAACTTTAAACCATTGAGATATGTCCATGTTAATAGTAATAGTAGCATTGTTTTTTATAGATACAGTACCAAGTTCAACAACAAAAAAGGTGTCTTTACTTTCTTTTGTTGTTTGATCGTAAGCTTGAATTGCATGAAAGTTATATGGTTGAGGATTTCCATCTTTATCTGAATACTTCCCGTCAAGTTGCATAAAGTGATAACCACCATTTAGCATAGCAGGAACTTCCCAAGAAGCAGTGTTTAAATCTTTATATACACCATCTTTATTATCTTCAGTATTAAAACCAAAAGTAAAAGAAAGATTATAGGTTCCTTCAGATATTTTTTGTGATAATGCATGTGTTAAGTTGTTAGAGTCATCCAAATCTACTAGCTTATATCCATCAAAATTAATTTCTTTTTTATTTCCATCAGTAAGTGTAATTCTAGAAATCAAATAGCGTAAACGTTCTATGCTTTGTTTAACGCCTTTTGAATTTTCGAATTCTATTTTATTAAAATCACTTTTGGTTACATCAGTTCCCCCCCAATTATGAGTAAATTTAAGGTCAACAGAAACTTCCTTAATTGGTTCGTCATTATCAGAACTACAAGAAAAAAGGAATAAAGATAAAAATAGTATAGCGTAATTTTTCATTGGTTTATTTGTATTTTATTATAAGTAGGTCAGAAAAACCTTTGTTGTTTGTTATATCATTATTGTTACTAGAGCTTTCTCCAACTCCAACAATAGTTCCGTTATTGAGTTCAACTACATCATAGCAAAAATCTATTTCTGTACCTCCAATTGTTTTTTGCCATAATAAGCTTCCATCAGTAGAGATTTTTAAAATCCAAGCATCGTTTTGTCCTTTATTAGTAATACCATTGTCTGCGCTTCTTGAACTACCAGAAAGTAAGTAATTTCCATCGCTCATTTTTTTAATAGAATTTCCAACATCAAAGTTGTTCCCACCAAAATTCTTTTGCCATACTAAACCTCCATTTGAGTTAATTTTAATAACCCAAAGATCTGCTCCTCCTTTATTATTTGTAACATCCTTGTCGGTACTTCTTGTATTTCCAACAATTAAAAAATTATTATCATTGGTAGAAACAATGGCTTTAGCTTCATCAATTTCTGTACCTCCAAAGTTTTTATTCCAAAGAAGTTTTCCTTTTTTGTTAATTTTAATAACCCAAAAGTCATAAGAACCTTTATTGTTTGTGATATCAACATCACTACTGTCAGAAATTCCAGCTATAATGTACCCATCATCTGTTTTTACTATTCCATGTGGTGTATCAGTAAAAGTTCCGCCATAATATTTGCTCCATTCTATAGCACCAAGACTATTTAACTTTAAAGCCCACATGTCACCACCAGCATGTTGAATAGCAGAAGATTTAGAGTTTCCTAAACCTCCTGAAGAAGTGACGTCTAATTCACCAGCAATTAAAAAACCATTATCATCAGTTTCAATAAGAGTAGTGCCAATATCTTTACCAATATATCCAAATGTTTTTTGCCATATGATAGTTCCAGTTGGATTAAGTTTTACTAGCCAAAAATCTCTGTCTCCAGCATTATTAGTAATGTCTATATCATTGCTTTTGGTGTAGCCTAAAATAGCATATCCTCCATCGGAAGTAGAAATGATTTTTTCACCTCTATCATCATTAGATCCCCCATATGTTTTTTTCCATTCTAATTTATCATCTGAAGAAAATTTAAGAACAGTATAATCAAAACTGGTATTGTTTTTCTGAGAGAAATCTATGTCGTTACTTTGAGTGTATCCTAAAATAGCATATCCTCCATCTGGTGTTTTAATTACAGATTTTGCTACTTCATTTTTAGAACCTCCTATAGTTTTTACAAAATCTAATTGTTCTAAAAAAGAAGTAGATTTAAATGTAATACCTTCTTTAGTACAACCTAGAAGAACTAAGAAGAGTAAAATATATTTAAAAATGTTTTTTACCAATTACAGTTATTTAAGAATTAGTTTTTTTGATGTTCTACCGTTTATTTTAACAAGATAAATGCCTTTTGCATTTTGATTTATAGGTAGGACGAATTTTGTTTGATTAATATTTTTCTTAGAAAATATTTTTTTTCCTAAAATACTGTATACTTCAATTGATTTTATAGTGTTGTTTTGAGCAGTAATTATAGGAGAGGTATTAGTTGGGTTTGGATTTATTGAAAAACTACTTTCTTTTAAGTTTTCAGAACTTGAAGAAAGCGTTCCACTTTTTCGAATAACAAAAAGCCCTCTATTAATGTCATTGATAATAATATTACCACTAGCAAAATAAGGGTATACGCTCCAAGCACCGTCAAAAGCTGTATTATCATCAGCAGGATAGGTGTCAAAGTATCCTGTTTCAGTCATTGAGTTTGTTGAAGCTGCTATATTGGTAATATCAAAAACTCTTAATCCAGCTCTATAGCTAGCCATATAAAATTCATTTCCTTTAACGTATCCGTTATGGTCAATAGCTTTTGAAGCTCCAAGATAGGTTGAAGATAATTTTGGAGCATCCAAATCTTGAAGATCAAAAATTAAAGTTCTAGTGTTCATACCAAGATCTTTTTCGTCAGTTTCATCACCAAGAATAAAAAATCGGTGATCATCAGTAAACCAACCTTGATGAGTATATCCAATTTGTGGGTAGTCTATATTTGAAATTTTTTTCACATTTGCTTTATCAGTAACATCTAAAATAACCACTTCATTTTCGTTACTACCTATGTAAATTTCTTTTCCTTTATATGGTGTGTCTGGTCCATTGTAGGTTACAACTTGAGCATCATGAGAATATCCGTCTGCAGTATAATTACCTAAATCTTTAGGGTTTTTAGGGTCTGAAATATCTACAAAAATTGGTCCACCACCATTAGTGCTTTTGCATCCTACTAAATAAGCAACAGCTGTTGCTTCATTAATAACAATGTTATGACAACTACCTACTCCAGTATAAATTTTATCGGCGGTAAAATTTTGTGGTGTAGTAACGTTTCTTAATTTAGTTAAATCAAAAACCTGCATTCCATGATTACCAACATTATCAGCAACAATAAAAGCATGGTTATTGTATATTTTAACATCTCTCCAGTAATGACTGTTCGCATTTGAATCTAATCTTCCTAAAAAAATAGGATTAACAGGGTCAGTAACGTCAACAAAAGCAGTACTATTGGTCATTGCTGCAATAGCATATTCTTTGTTTGTAGTAGAATCTGTCCATCCCCAAATATCACTTCCGTCCGGGTCATTTCCATTAACACTTTTATTACTGTTAGCCAAAGTTGATACAGGTATGTTTGATAGTAAATCAAAACCCTTACAAGGGTAATCGCCAGCTTTTCCACTAGAACAAGGTGTTTGCGAGAAGGAAACACTTGTAAAAAATATAATAGAAGAAAGTAAAAAAAGTATTTTTCTTATCATGATATAATTTTTGGATTAAGACAAATTTATGAAATATATAAAGATTATGTGTATAAGTTTAACAATTAAGTAAGTAAACACCCTAAGAGAAAAATTAAACCTTAAAAAAGGATGTTGTATAATTCTTGTTTAGTTTACATTCCTAGTAGTATCTTTGCAAGATGTTAGAAGATAAAAATCAAGAAAAAACGTCGTTGTCTGAACTAGGTGAGTTTGGCTTAATAAAACATTTAACAAAACACTTTTCATCATATCATAAAACAACAATTAAAAGTGTTGGAGATGATGCAGCTGTAATAGATTCATCTGAAAAACAAACAATAGTAACTACTGACTTATTAATCGAAGGAGTTCATTTTGATTTAAGTTACATGCCTTTAAAGCATTTAGGATACAAAGCAGTAATGGTTAACTTATCTGATGTATATGCAATGAATGCTGAAGCTGAGCAAATAACTGTATCTATAGCTATATCAAATAGGTTTCCATTGGAAGCTTTAGAAGAATTATATGCTGGAATTCAATTAGCATGTAATACTTACAATATTGATTTAATTGGAGGAGATACAACTCCATCTACAAAAGGAATGTTACTTTCAATAACAGCAATAGGTAAGGCTAATAAGGAAGATGTAATTTATAGAAGTGGAGCAAAACCTACTGATTTAGTAGTTGTTTCAGGTGATTTAGGTGGTGCGTATTTAGGATTACAAGTTTTAGAAAGAGAAAAACAAGTATTTCAAGTAAATCCAGAGAATCAACCTGATTTAGATAATTATACCTACATTATTGAAAGGCAATTAAAACCAGAAGCTCGTAAAGATATTCCTGAATTATTAAAAGAATTAGATGTTAAACCAACATCTATGATTGATATTTCAGACGGGCTATCTTCTGAAATAATGCATATTTGTACGCAAAGCAAAACGGGATGTAAATTATATGAAGAGAAATTACCTTTAGACCCTCAAGTAATTTCTACTTGCGAAGAGTTTGAAATTGATGCAACTATGGTAGCTCTAAGTGGTGGAGAAGATTATGAGTTGTTATTTACAATTTCAATAGATGATTATGATAAAATAAAAGGGAATCCTAATTTAAGTGTTATAGGTCATATTACAGAGGAGAATCAAGGTATGAATTTGGTAACAAGAGCAAACCAAGAAATAGAATTAAAAGCTCAAGGTTGGAATTCGTTTAAAGGATAAAAAAATAAGAAGTCGTTTTTAACGGCTTTTTTTTATGCATTGATTTTTTGAAATGATTAAATTAAAAAGAAAACTTATTTAGTTGTTTTGATAAGAACTTATATAACTATCAAAAGTTGATTTATTTGTTATATAGTTGTAGATAGATATGAATTCTTTAATTTTATTTTTTTGGTATAAAAATTGTATATTAGTCAAACGAAAATGAGTATTAATTAACAAAAAATCAAAAAAAGAATGGGAATTTTTTCATTTATTAAGAATGCCGGAGCTAAAGTTTTTGGAATCGGAAAAACAACAGAAGAGGAAGCTGCTGAAAAAGCTTCGAAATTAGTAGATGCTGTTAACGCTTTAGAATTATCTGTAACTGATTTATCAGTAGATATTGACGATGATAAAGCAACAATAAACGGTGAAGCTGCTGATTTAGCAACTAAAGAAAAAGTAGTTTTAGTAGTTGGTAATACTGAAGGTATTGCATCTGTTGAAGATAATATGACTGTTGCTGAAGTTGAAGAGATTAAGGAAGAGGATATGGCACAGTTTCATACTGTTGTTAGTGGTGACACTTTAGGGAAAATAGCGAAAACATTTTACGGAAACGCTATGAAATACCCAGTTATCTTTGAAGCAAACAAGCCAATGTTATCACATCCAGATAAAATTTACCCTGGACAAGTGTTAAGAATACCACCTTTAGTGGACTAATCAAAAGTTAATCAACCAAAGGAAAAAGCACTACATTATGTAGTGCTTTTTTTTTGAAGTTATTTTAGATGAAAAAGAAGTGGAAAGTTGAATTTTATTCTCAATTTTGCACTTTATATTTTTACGTATGAATGGTAGAACTTTAGCCTTAATAGCCCTCTCTATAACTGCTTTAATTTATGGAATAACTTTTACTATAGCTAAAGAGGTAATGCCAAAACATATTTTACCTTACGGTTTTATAGTAGTAAGAATAGGAGGAGCAGCTATTTTTTTCTGGATAACAAGTTTGTTTATTAAACAACAGAAAATTGAGCGTGAAGATTATAAAAGAATAGCCGTTGCAGCTTTTTTTGGTGTTTGTTTAAATATGTTAACTTTTTTTAAAGGGTTAAGTTATACAACGCCTATTAGTGCTTCAGCAATAATGGTAACCGCGCCAATATTGGTTCTAATTTTTTCTTCCATATTAATAAAAGAAAAGATAGTACCTATAAAAATACTAGGAGTTATTATAGGGTTAATAGGAGCAGTTATTCTAATAATTTATGGAAATACATCTAGTAAACATGGAAGTAATGTGGTTTTAGGTAACTTTTTAGTGTTTATAAATGCAGCTTCTTACGGTTTGTACTTAGTGCTAGTAAAAAAACTAATTAATAAATACAATCCGATAATTTTTGTTAGGTGGTTGTACCTCTTCGGTTTTATAATGGTATTGCCTTTCGGATTTACTGAGTTAATGAATATTGATTTTAATACAATGGATACATCAGTTTATTTAAAAATTGGGTATGTTGTATTTTTTTCAACTTGTATTACTTATTTATTTAACCTTTTTGCATTAACAACATTAAAACCAACAACAGTAAGTGTGTTTATATATTTACAGCCAGTATTAGCTACAATGTTTGCTTTGTTTAGAGGAAGTGATAGCCTAAATGTTGTAAAAGTAATAGCAACGTTACTTATATTTTTAGGGGTTGCTTTAGTAACAAAACAAGTGCCAAAAACTACTAATAAATAAGTGTATCTTTGCACTTCATTAAATTGAAAATATGATACAGTCTATGACAGGATACGGTAAATCCGTATTGCAGTTACCTACCAAGAAAGTAACTATTGAAATAAAATCGCTTAACAGTAAAAATTTAGACTTAAATACTCGTATTCCATCTTACTACAAAGAAAAAGAGTTAACGGTAAGAAAAAAGTTAGCTAGTAGTTTGGTTAGAGGAAAGGTAGATTTTTCAATTTATGTAGAAATGACTGCTGATGAAACTTCAACAGCTGTAAATAAAGGAGTTGTTAAAGAGTATATGGAGCAATTAAGAAATATTGTTCAAACAGGTTCAAGTGATGATGTAGAGTTGTTACAAATGGCAATAAAAATGCCAGATGCATTAAAAACTGAAAGAGAAGAATTAGATGTTGAAGAATGGAAACAAATAGAAACTCATATTGAAGTTGCTGTAAAAGAAATTGTTCAATATAGAAAAGACGAAGCAAAATCATTAGAAGAAGATTTTCAACAAAGAATTGAAAATATAAAAACTGCTTTAGAAGAAGTTAAAAAGCTAGATGGTGATAGAATAGATCATGTAAAAGAAAGATTACAAAAAGCGTTAACTGATTTGAAGGTAGAGGTTGATGAAAATCGTTTTGAACAAGAACTTATTTATTATTTAGAGAAGCTAGATATCAATGAAGAAAAAGTGCGTTTAGCAAATCATTTAGATTATTTTTTACAACAATTAGCTACTGCTGACTCTAATGGAAAAAAATTAGGTTTTATTGTTCAAGAAATTGGAAGAGAAATAAATACAACAGGATCTAAAGCTAATTTTGCACCAATTCAAAAAATTGTGATCCAAATGAAAGATGAGTTAGAAAAAATTAAAGAGCAAATTTTAAACGTATTATAAAAATGGTGAAAGATTTTCAAGGTAAATTATTTGTGTTTTCAGCACCTTCAGGATCAGGAAAAACAACAATTGTACGTCATTTATTGGCTCAAGATAGGTTTAATTTAGAATTTTCTATTTCAGCAACCTCTCGTGAACCTAGAAGTAATGAGAAAGATGGAGTAGATTATTATTACATTTCATTAGCAGATTTTAAACAAAAAATTAAAAGTGAAGAGTTTTTAGAGTGGGAAGAAGTATATAGAGATAACTTTTATGGAACACTAAAAACAGAGGTAGAACGTATTTGGGCAAAAGGAAAGCATGTTATTTTTGATATAGATGTTGTAGGAGGACTTCGTATAAAAGAAAAATTTCCAGAACAAACATTAGCTGTGTTTGTAAAACCACCAGATATTAATGAGCTTATTAGACGTTTAAAAAATAGAGGTGAAGAAAGTGAAGATAAAATTAACATGCGTGTAGCAAAAGCTTCTGTAGAACTAGCAACTGCACCTCAGTTTGATAAAATTATAAAAAACTACGATTTAGAAGTAGCATTACAAGATGCTGAAGATTTAGTAGATGAGTTTTTAGGTTTAAAAAAAACTACTAAGCATTAATATACTTATTTTATGAGTAAAAAAGTAGGATTGTATTTCGGAACATTCAACCCTATACACATGGGGCATTTGGTTATAGCAAACCATATGGTTGAAAACTCTGACCTTGATGAAATATGGATGGTGGTAACACCTCATAATCCTTTTAAGAAAAAAAGTTCACTTTTAGATAACCACCATCGTTTAGAAATGGTGTACTTGGCAACTAAAGAGTATGATAATATTAAACCGTCTGATATTGAATTTAGTTTGCCTCAACCTAATTATACAATTAACACTTTAACTCATATTTCTGATAAATTTCCAACATACTCATTTAGTATTATAATGGGAGAGGATAACTTAAAAAGTTTCCATAAATGGAAAAATTATGAAGCTATTTTAGATGATTATAGTGTTTATGTTTATCCTAGAATATCAGAAGGGATTATTGAGACTCAGTTTGATAATCACATAAAAATTAATAGAGTAGAAGCTCCAATTGTTCAAATTTCTTCTACAATGATTCGAAATGCTATAAAGCTAGATAAATCAGTACGTCCACTCCTTTCTAATGAAGTATGGAAGTATATTGATGAGATGAATTTTTATAAAAAATAAACTTTTTTTAAAACTTTTTAAAACTTCTTAGGTCAAAGAACTGATTAACATTAAAAATTAGTAATTATGACTTTAAGATTTGTAAAAAGAAATTTATGTTACCTTGCATTTTTAGGACTTTTAGTATTCACTTCATGTGAGTCAAATAGTAATGAAGAACTATTAAATAATGATTTAACAACCGAAGAAGCATTAAAAGTTGTTTTAGCAGATGATATATCATCAGATGTCGATGATGTTATTGAAGATGATTCTGTAGAAAGTGAGTTAGCGTCAAGAGGAACAACAACTAGTAATCATCCATCTTGTTTAGAAAGAACTGTTGAAAATACCACAAACGGTAAAATAGTAACTTTAGATTTTGGAGCTGGTTGTGAAGGGAAAAAAGGGCGAGTTTTTGCTGGGAAAATTATTATAGAATATGTTCGTGAAAATGATTCATTTTCTAAAACCGTATCATTTGAAAACTTCTCAGTTAATGGAAATGCTATTGAAGGAGGAATGTCGGCAACCAAAGTAAAAGAAAATACAAATGGTAATCCTGAGAGAACGCATACCGTTGATATTACAATTACATTAGAGTCAGGAGAAACTATTGTTAAAAAAGGAGAAAAAGTAAAAGAAAAAATAGCAGGTGCTGATACAAAAGATAGGGGAGATGATGTGTTTTTAATTTCAGGTTTTTGGGAGTCAGTTAATAAAAATGGTGATGCTAAAAAAGCACAAATAACAACTAGCTTAAGAAGAGAATATGCATGTAAATATATTGTTAGTGGTGTAGTTGAATTAACTAAAGGGACTAGCAAATATGTATTGGATTTTGGTGATGGTTCTTGTGATAATTTAGCAACAATTACTGATGAAGCTGGAAGGGTTAAAGAAATAACGTTGAAAAATAGAAAACGTAAATAGCAGCAGTTTAAAAGCCAAATTGAGATACTTAATTTGGCTTTTTAAAATAAATTAACTATTTTATTAAAACTTTTTTCCTTTTAAAGGGTCTAACAATCAACACTATTCTATAAGTACTATGAATGAAGCTAACTTTATAAAAGAACTATCAAGTAAAAAGTATAGAGATAGGGCTTTTACAAAATTATTAGATTTGTATCAGGAAAGATTGTATTGGCATATAAGGAAAATAGTAGGGACTCATGAAAATGCAGATGATGTTCTGCAAAATACTTTTATAAGAGTGTATAAAAGTTTGTCAAAATTTAAACAAGAAAGTTCTTTGCACACTTGGATGTATAGAATAGCTTATAATGAATCTATTCGGTTTTTAGAGAAAGAAAAAAAGAAAAGCTTTTCATCATTACAGGAAGTAGATGATGCTTTTTTAAGTAATTTAAAAAGTGATGTGTTTTTTGATGGGGAACAAGCTCAAATAAAATTACATGAAATATTAAGTGTATTAACTGAAAACCAAAAAAGAGTTTTTCAGATGAAATATTATGATAATTTAAAGTTTAGGGAAATATCTAAGCTTTTGAAAATTAGTGAGAGTACAATTAAAACGCATTATTATGCAGTTGTAAAACACATAGAAAAAAACATTACTACTATTGAATATATAGAAAAAATTAAAGCATAGTTTGTAATGAGCGTACAAAGTGATAACTTTATCTATCGAAATACATTAGATGTGAATTCAGAAAAAATACATAAAAAAGATTTAGGACTAAGTGTGCCAGACGGTTATTTTGAAAAATCAAAAAACTCAATACTTAGTGAAACTATTGGTCAAAATAAAAAAGGAAAAATCATTTTTCTTTCTAAGAAAATGTACATTTGGTCTGCAGCTGCAGTAATAGCATTATTATTTGTTTTGGCTGTATATAATCCTTTTGATAATGTAGGCTATGAATTAGAGAATGACATTTTAATAGCATCTATTATAGAAGAAGAATCTGATATTGATGATTTGTTAGATGAATATGTAAATGAAGAATTACTTACAAAAGAAGTTTTTGTAGAATAGATTACAACTTTTTTAGAATATAAGGGTCTAAAGAATAGAGTTTAATAAGATAAAAGATGAGAAGTTTGAAAGTTATAGGAATTATTTTAATATCACTTTTTTTAAGTGTGTTTAAAGTGTATTCTCAAGATTTACAAGGAGAGTTAAACCTTTCAGAAGAGCAAAAAGAGTTATTAAAGACTCAAAAAAAATTAATAAAAAAACATAGGAAAGCGTTTAAGGAAACACTTTCACAAGAACAATTAACAATATTAAAAAATAGTTCTTTAACAAAAGTAGAAAGACAGATAGCTTTAAAAAATACACTTACTTCTTTCCAAAAAAGAATTATAAAGCAAAATAATGTGAGTGTAAAAAATGTAAAAGCTAAGTTTAGAGCAACATTAACACCAAAGCAACGACAACAATTAAAGCGAAGGGTTGGGAATAAAAAGAAAATGGTTAGAAAAAATATAAAAAAAAATTTAAATAGAGAGAAAAGAAGAAGAATAAGGAATTGATAAGATTTTTTTAAACTTGTTTTATTTTAGTGGTTGAAAGTTCAACCACTTTTTGTATTTTTAAATTATCATGAAAAAACTATGCTTAAAATTTTTGTTACTATTTAGTGTTATAGCATCATATGCTCAAGAAAAACAAAATGAAAGTAATGAAGTAGATGTAATAACAGAAGAAGATGAAATCTTAGATAGTTTATTTAATGATGAAACTATTGAAGACTTATTTAAATTATCTGAAAATTTAGATTTTTTACATTTTTCAATTAATTATAATAACAAAACATATTTTTCTGGAAGAGATATTGGAATAGACCAATTTTCTATAACTCCTCAAATAAACTATATTCATTCGAAAGGGTATTTTGCAGGAATTTTTGGTGTTTATTATAATGAATTAGAACCTAAATGGGATTATACTTCAATAACAGTTGGTTATGGGAAACGATTTGGTAAGAATAAACAATTTAGGTGGTCAACTTATTATGATAGGTATTTTTTTAGTGAACCAAGCAACAATCCTTTGAAGAACGCAATAAATTTTAGTTTAGAGTTAGACAATAAATCAAGAACTTTAGGAACTGAATTAGCTACAAGTTTATTATTTGGAAGTGAGAGTTCTATTCAAATAGTATCGTCTAGTTATGGTGAAATTTCATTAACGAAAGGAAAGAAAAATGAATTAAAATTTAGACCAGAATTACGACTTATTGTAGCTCAACAAACAATTCAATTAGCGCAAACTTTTACTTTTAGAGATCGAGTTTTTACTGTGTATAAACAAAACAATGAATTTGGGTTATTGAATGCACAGTTTTTATTACCTCTTCAATATTCCTATGCCGGATTTGATTTTGAAGCAGGGTATATTTTAAATCTTCCATCAGCTTTAGAAGGAGAATCTAACCTTAAAACTACAGGAACATTTATGTTTTCTGTAGCATATTTATTAGGATTATAACAAAATTTTAATACTTCTGTAAGAAAAGAATTGAAAAATTTTCGTTGTATATTTGAAATCCAAACTTACTATATTACTTAACTGTGGCCAAAAAACATAAAAAAGGAAAGTTAAAACAGAAGCTAACAGACAAATACAGATTGGTTATTTTAAATGAAGATACTTTTCAAGAGCGATTTTCTTTAAAATTATCAAGATTAAATGTATTTGTTTTTGGTGGTTTGTTTTCAATATTATTAGTGATGTTAACAACACTAATAATAGCTTTTACTTCATTAAGAGAATATATACCGGGATATTCTTCAACATCATTAAAAAAGAAAGCAACCCGTTTAATTTATAAGGCAGATTCATTAAAACAAAAATTAACAGTTTTAGAGAATTATACAAGAGCTATTAAGCCAGTTTTAACAGGAGAAATAGAACCAGAAAAAATAGACTCTATTATAAGTGATGGAATGGGAGTAGTTTTAGATGAGAAACTATTACAGCCTACTAAAAAAGATTCAGTTTTTAGAGAAAAAGTAGAAAGTAAAGATAGATTTCCTTTAACCGAAGGAGGTTTAAATAGAGCAAAAAACGTATTCTTTTCTCCATTAAAAGGAAACATGTCTCAAGAATTTGATGTTAACGAAAAACATTTTGCTGTTGATATTGTTGCTCAAACTGGTACTCCTGTTATGGCAATTGCTGATGGTACAGTTATTTTAGCAGAGTGGACTGCTGAAACTGGTTATGTAATTATGTTACAGCATACTAATAAGTTTATTTCTGTTTATAAACACAATGGAACATTGTTAAAAGAACAGGGAGAAATAGTAAAATCAGGTGAGGTAATAGCAAATGTAGGTTCAACAGGTGAGTTATCTACAGGACCGCATTTACATTTTGAGTTATGGAATAATGGGTACCCAGTAAATCCAATAAATTATATAGATTTTCAGTAAATGAGTATTAAATCAAAATTAGCAATACCTTTTGCTAAGCAAGTAAGAAAACGAGTTTATAAATGGGCTAATAATCCGCATCAAACTCAAGAAAAAGTATTTGAGTACTTAATAACTGAAGGGTGTAAAACGGCTTTTGGAAAAGATCATGATTTTATATCTATTAATACTTATGAAGATTTTAAAAAACGTGTGCCTGTAAATGATTATGAAGGTTTACGAAGTTATGTTGATAGAATTGTAGAAGGAGAAGAGAATGTACTTTGGAAAGGTAAACCTATTTATTTTGCAAAAACATCTGGAACAACATCTGGAGCCAAGTATATTCCTATAACTAAAGAGTCAATGCCAACTCATATTAAGGCAGCACGTAACGCATTGTTATTTTATATAGCAGAAACTAAAGATGCTAGTTTTGTTAATGGAAAAATGATATTTCTTCAGGGAAGCCCTGTGTTGGAAGATAAAAATGGTGTAAAATTGGGGCGTTTAAGTGGTATAGCAGCACATTATGTGCCAAATTATTTGTTGAAAAATCGTTTACCAAGTTGGGAAACAAATTGTATTGAAGATTGGGATACAAAAGTAGATAAAGTTGTTGAAGAAACATTACCGGAAGATATGACGGTAATTAGTGGGATTCCATCATGGGTTCAAATGTATTTTGAAAAACTAATTGATAAAACAGGAAAAACAATTTCTGAGATATTTCCGAATTTTAATTTTTTCGTGTATGGGGGAGTGAATTTTGAACCGTATAAGAATAAATTTGAAGCGCTTATAGGAAAGAAAATAGATTATGTAGAGTTGTACCCAGCATCAGAAGGATTTATAGCGTATCAAGATTCTCAAACGGAAAAAGGAATGTTATTACAGTTAAATTCAGGAATTTTTTATGAATTTATTCCAGCCACTGAATTTTTTGAAGATAGTCCAACAAGAATATCATTAAAAGATGTAAAAATTGGAGTTAATTATGTAATCATTTTAAATACTTCTGCCGGTTTATGGGGGTATAATATTGGAGATACAGTAGAGTTTACGTCACTAAAACCTTATAGAATTAAGGTAACTGGACGTATTAAGCATTTTATTTCTGCTTTTGGAGAACATGTTATAGGAAAGGAAGTAGAAAAAGCATTAAATGAAGCTATTATTGGTACCGATATAAATGTTAGTGAATTTACGGTAGCACCGCAAGTAAACCCTGAGGACGGCTTACCTTATCATGAATGGTTTATTGAATTTGAAAATGAACCAAACAATATTGAAGAATTATCTTTAAAGATTGATGCTTCTATGCAAGCACAAAATATATATTATCAAGATCTAATTGAGGGAAAAATATTACGTCCACTAGTTATTAGAAAAGTAAAAAAAGGCGGATTTCATGAGTACATGAAATCTATAGGTAAATTTGGAGGACAGAATAAAATACCTCAGTTGTCAGATAATCGTAAAATTGCAGATGTTTTAAATGATTTTCTGCTTTAATTATAAATAAATAAAGAATGAAAATAATAGCTACAAGTATAGGAGAACGTAAAGAAGTAGATTGGAAAGGAAAAACGATTACTACTGGTATTTTTAAATTTCCTGTTGAAAAAGCTATTTATTTAGATGTTGAAGAAATAAAAGGAGATGCTATTTGTAATAGAGAAAGCCATGGAGGAGTAGATCAAGCTGTATATGGGTATTCTCAAAAACATTATGAGTATTGGAAAGAATTTTATCCAGATTTGGAATGGCAACATGGAATGTTTGGTGAAAATTTAACAATTGACGATTTAGATGAAACTAAGATTCATGTAGGAGATACTTATAAAGTAGGGGAGGCAATATTAGAAGTAACTAAGCCAAGAGAGCCATGTATGAAACTTGGAGTTCGTTTTAATAATATGAAAATTGTAAAGCAATTTTGGCAACAGAATTATTCAGGAATTTATTTTAAAGTTTTAGAAACTGGTTTTGTAAAATCTGGAGATCAGTTTATACAGATAAAATCATGTACTGACGCTAAAACTATTGCTGAGGTATATAATGAAAAAAGAACTAAAAATAAATCTTAATTATCTGACCAAACAGCGAGCTCATTTCCAGAAGGATCAGTAAAATGAAATCTTCTTCCACCAGGAAATGAGAAAATATTTTTAGTTATTTTTCCTTCAAATTTGACAATTAAATTTTGAATGCTTTCTAAGTCTTTATGATATAATACGACCAATACCCCATTTTTTATTTTTTTTTCAGATTTTTCAAACCCTCCTTCTACACCACTATTTGAAAAAGCAACATAGTTAGGGCCATAATCGGTAAAAAATCACTCAAAAGTATTGGTGTAAAATGTTTTTATCTTTTCAAGATTACTAGCTGTAAATTCTATATAATTTATGTGATTGTTGGTATTCATTTACTATAGTTTTAGTCAATGTAATTTCAGTGAAAGATAGAACTAAAAACTAAAGGTTATACATTACTTTTCTCTTTTTTAGTAGGTATTCTTTTTCTAATGAATTATTTACATTTTTTAAAGAAATATCAATATATTTTATAGCTTCTTTAATTTTTCCAGTTTGATAAAAGAACTCGGCTTTGGCTCCAAAATATAAATAAGAGCGTTGCCCTAAATCAAGAGGAGTAATTTTATCAAAATAGTAATTCGCTTTAATATAGTTTTTACTTTGTAAACACACTACAGCCATACTTAATAAATGTGAAGTAGTTGGTTGTAGTTTATATAAGTGTTGATACCATTGTAATATTTTATTCCAATTTGTTTGCTCAAAGTTAGGTGCTTTAATATGTTCAGCTATTATAGCAGCTTCATAATGATAACAAGAAAATTCATCGTTTTCTACAGCTTTATTCATCATTGCATTTCCTAATTGTATTAAAGGAAAAGACCATTTGTTTCTATCTTGAGTTTTTAAATCGAGTAATTCGTTTTCAGTATTTATTTTTGCATCTAAGCGAGCGGCATGAAAACACATTAAAGCAAACAATGCATAACTAGCAGAAATATTTGTGTGCTTATTTTTTAATAACATTTTACATAAACGCATAGCTTCACCGCACAATTCTTTTTGGATTAAAATTTCTTTTTTATTAGAATGAAATCCTTCATTAAAGATGAGGTATAAAATTTCTAGAACACTTTCAATTCTAATAGGTAATTGATTTCCAGTTGGTATTTTGAATTGTAAGTTTGTTTTCTGAATGTTTTGTTTAGCCCTTAATAATCTTTTTTTTATGGTTTCTTCTTTAGTCAATAAAGCAGAGGCTATTTCTTTTATACTAAATCCAGAAATGGTTTTTAAGGCAAATGAAATTCTATCTTTTGCATTTAAACTTGGATGACAAGCAGTGAAAATCATTCGTAATTGAGCATCCTCAATTTCAGTATCTAAAAAAAGGTCATTGATGGAAATAGCTTCAATACCATTTTTAATTTCCGGGATATATTTCTTTTCAGCTTTTAATTTTCTAAATAAATCTAAAACTCTATTTTTTGCAGCATGAGTTAACCATGCTTCAGGATTATCAGGTTGCTGATTACGCCAACTTGTACTTGTTTTTAAAAAAGTATCTTGAACAGCATCTTCTATAATTTCAAGATTAGATAATCCAAAAATTCGAGTTAAAACAGCAACCATCTTCCCGCTATGATGGCGGAAAAGATGATCTATGAGTTTAGAATCCATTAACTGTCAAATACCATAATTTCACGAATTTCTACCGTGTTTCCTAAGTCGTAATCAGGGAAATCTTGCGCAATTTCTTGTACTGAATCAAAATCACTAGCTTCAACTAAATAATAACCCCCTACAATTTCTTTAACTTCAGCTGAAGTTAAATCTGTAACTGTTCTATTTTGTCCAACAATACGTCTTATTTGTGATGTTAAAGCTTCTCCACCACGTAAGATACCAGCCTTTTCCATTTTCTCGCTCCATGCAAACCATTTTTCCATGCGATTTTGTATTTCTTCTGGAGAAAGTCCAAGATCAGTGTATTCAGTTCCAACAAAAAGCATCATAAATTTTTTCATCATTTAAAGTTTTAAAGTTTTGTATTAGTAAGACGTTTTCCAAAAATAAAAAAGGACACTTTTTTTAATTTTATTTCAAAATTAAATTATGAATACTAATTTAACTAAATAATTTTAATGTGGTTTGGCGTAAAAATCTTTTAAAGAGTTTGTATAGATACAATAATTGATTTTAGAACTCCAAAAATCAATTTTCCTTGGATTAGGAGCTTCAGTTGGTACTAGCATTAGGGTTGTTTTATCATTTATTTTCTGTTGATTAATGTCAGTTCCAATTAAGTTTCGATGATCTAGGCTAGTATCTAAATAGTATAAATAATCATATACAAACTCAGTATATGATCTTTTTGATACTTCTTTTAAGCTAGTTAGCTCTAGGTTTTCATAGTTATTAGTTAATGCATTTTGAAACTCAACAGCATTTAAAGGAATATTATTTAAAGCAGGCATAACATTGAACTGACCATCTACAAATGCCCATTTTTGTATATCATTAATAAAAACCTCAGTAGCTACATGTCCGGGAGAAGATTTTCTTGTTTCTACATCTTTAGTTTTTAAATAAATAGTTCTAGCCTTAAAACCTGCATTTTCTAATTGGGCTTTTAGTACGATTGCATAGGCAAAGCAAGGAAATCTACCTCCAGCTTTAGCTTCATCTAAAATAGTAATTGGGTCTGATTTACTTGGTGAGTTATTTCCGCTATGTTTCCATCTAGCATTTGTCCAATCTAAAATTTTCACGATTTTTTCAGTGTCGTTAGATTTTTGATCGATTAAGTTTTGGATAGGGTATTTTGAAGCAAGTTTTGTTAGATATTGATTTTCTTTGTTGTTTTCATACAAAATAAAGAGACTGTCATTTTTAGAAGTAATGTTATGTTTTATTTCTTCCCTCGAAAAAGAAGTCCCTTTAATTATTGTATGTGCATATATAGAATCATTTAAGTGTACATAAAAATCATACGATTTCCCTTCAAAAACATCAAAAGAAATGCTATCCATGTCTGTTTTGAAAACGAACTTTTCAGGATTGGAAAGGCATTGTATTTTCAAAGTATCATGCTTTACTTGTGGAGCAATAGACCATCTTCCGTTATACCAGTTTTCTGCAATTTTAAAGCTAGTATTTACAGTTGATGCATTTATTACTGGATGATTGTTGTATGTTTTTGATTCTTTACAAGAAATAAATAAGCCTGTTAAAATAAGTACTAAAAATAGTTTTTTCATAGTTATATATTGTGTTTATTTTATAGACTATAAATATACTTATAAGGTTGCCTTATTTAAATTTTTCTTAACAGAATATCTCCACTAACGGTTTTTAATTTTAAATAAGCAGTACCGTTTTTTATGGTTCCTTGAATTTTATTACGAGATGATCTTTTGCTTTTTTGATTAAAGTCAATATCTAAATCTGAGTACACAGTACCAGTTAATGTTCTTGCTTCAAAAGTAGCATCAGCTACAGCAACATCAATATCACCACTAACAGTTTTTAAATACATGTTTTCTGAGTGTTTTTTTATATCAATATTACCGCTAACTAAATCTAGCGTTAATTTCCCTTGATATGAAGAAACGGCTACATCACCTGAAATACTTTTAACTTTTAAAGTCATTTTTTTAGGTACATAAATAACATAATTAATAACTATATTATTATGGTTAGAACAAAAATTGTAACTGTTACAACCTTTACCACTGTGAGTTATAGTAACTCCTTTTTTATGTTTTTTAAATAAGTTTCCAAAATCAGATTTTACATTATAAATAGCTCCCGTTTTTTTGGTTTCAAATTTAAAGTAGTCATTGTCTTTATTGTCGTTTATATTAACGTTAGCAACTACTGAGATTTCATTTTTATTCCAATTTTGAACTTCTATAGTGTTAGCAAATTTGGTATTTACATACACTTCTTCAATAGAGTTAGAATTTTGTTTTGTTACTGCTTTTTTTTGAGCGGTTAGGTTACTAAAAGGCAATAGTAATCCTATGAATAAGAATAAACTTTTCATTTTTTTAGATTTTAAATTACGTGTGAATTAGTTTTTTAAGAGACTATTTTTTTCTAAGATAGATGTCTCCCATTGATGATCTTAATTTAATTTGCACACCACCATTATTAATGGTGCTTACAATTCTTTTTCTACCACTTACATTTTTTAAACCTTCTTTTGTAGGAATGTTAATATCAAAGTTGGTATACACTGTTTTGTTAGTTTTTATTTCTAAATCTGCTTTTGTTGAAGCAGGAATAGCAATGTCAATTTCACCAACAGATGAACTTATACTAATAGGAGATGATTGATTTACTTTACTAAAATCGATATTAATTGCTCCTGTACTAGAGTGGGCAGTAATAGGTCCAGTAACATTTTTCATGTTTATTTGACCAACGTTTGAGTCAGCTTCAATTTCAGAAGAAAACCCTTCAATATGAATGCTTCCTAGGTTACCTGAATCTACAAAAAGATTAATGTTTTTTGGAAGCTCAAGCTGAATTCCATGTCGTTGGAAACGAGATTTTAAATCTTTAACAATTAAGGTGCTTCCTTCTTTTGTTATAGAAAAACCAAACCCATTAGTGTTGTCTTTACCTCCTGGGTAAATAGCGGTTAATCCTTTTCTTTTATCTTTTTTCTTTTGATGATGTTTGTTATTTGAGTGTTCACGATCATTATCTTCTTCACATTGATTGTCAGAATGATTACTGTGATTTTTTAATAGTAATGAATTTGTATTCGTTGCTATAACTTTAATTGTAGTGTTTGATAAAATATGTACTTTTTTTACTCCTTGTAAAGAATGTTTGTGTTCTTTGCCTTGAGAAAAAGCAGTGCTTCCAATAAATAATAATAATAGGACTATTTTTTTCATGATGTTTTATAATTTTAATTACAATAAACTTGGTATGTTGTATTGTAGTTCTTGTTTAACATAATTTGGTGTTTCTTCGTTTTCTAGTAGTTTTTTCATGGGTTCGAGCGCTCTTTTTTCTTGTATTTTAGCTAAAATTTGAATTAATTCAATTTGAATAATGGCTTCTTTTTCTGTTTGCAATGCTTTAATTAAAGCTGTTTTCACAAGTTCTAATGATGAAAATTTTGAAAGTGCTTCTGCTGCAGCTAATCGCACATTAACATTTTTATCATAGAATAGCTTATTAACTATGGCTTCAATTATTTCTGTATTATTTTCCGAAAACTTTTTTGAATTTGTTACTCCTAAAATTCGTTTACTAGCCGATTGGTTATCTAATAAAGCAAAAAACTGTTGTTTCTGTTGTGTTTTTTGCTGACTAGCAATTGATGTTTTTTGTTGATTAGACTGCCTACCAATTAAAAAAGCACTTAAAACTATTAAAATACTTGCAGCAATTTTTATATACGATTTCCAATCTGGTTTAGACTTTAATGAAATAACTTTAGTGTTTGCCTCTTTGATTTCTTTAGCTAAAAAGTTTTCAAAGTTCAATTTTAATGTTTCACCAGGTTTTTCTATTTCATCATTAGATATAATTAAAAGAATATCTTCTAATTTTTTTAATTCATTAGTACAATTATCACAAACTCTTATATGAGTTTCTATTTTTAAATGCTCTTCTTTTGAGAGTTTATTATCTATATAATCAATAAGTTGATTTTGTACGTCGTTACAATTCATAATATGTTTTTTTATCAACCTTCTATAGTTTGAAAATACATGTTTTTTAATTTCTTTAAAGCCCTATGTGTTTTGACTTTTATAGCTCCTGCTGAACTTCCTAAAATCTCAGCAATTTGTTCGTAATTTATTCCCTGATATCTATGCATTACAATTAATTCTCTATCAGAAACACTCAACTGTTGTAATGATTTTTGTAAATGCTCAATTGCTTCTTTATTTCCTTCTGAAGCTATTTCTTTATTCGAGCTTATTAAATCATCATTAATAATATTGGCTCTTTCTTTTTTGTTTTTTTGATAGTGACTTGTAAAAATATTTCTTGCTATTGTAAATATCCAAGACGCAAAATTTCCACTTTTATAAGATGATTTATATTTTAATATTTTTATAAATACTTCTTGTGTTAAATCTTCACTAATCGTTTTATCACGTAACATTTTCTTGAAAAAATTATAGATGCGAAGATGATATCTATCAAAAATGATGGATAGCTTTTCTAGGTCTCCATTGGCAACTAGTAACATAAGTTCTTCGTCTGTTAAGTTTTTCAATGTGTTAGTTTTGGTTAGTTTCTATCTTTAAAACCATCAATTTACAAAAAGGTTACACTTAGGGTGAAAAAAAATTAAAGAATAAAAAAACTCACCATTGGGTGAGTTTTAAATTATAGTTGATTAAAGTTAAGTTTTACTTAAAGTTATTTAGTTGTATTACAGCTTTCACAGTATGCTTTGCGTAAGTATTTGTCTTCAAGCAACTGAAAGGTAACACCACCTTCTAGTGAAGGATTAAAAAGTTTACAAAAACGATCTTTATTCATGTTAATGGCATTTAGCATGATAGTTCTGTATTCAGTCGTTTCAGTATATGCTGTATTTATGATCGTTAAATTTAAATAATAAAATAGTAAATCTTCATCTATGGTAATACTTCTAGCTTTTTTATCTAATAGTTCAATAGCACTATCTATATTGGCATAATGAGTTAAAAATTGAGCTAAACTCAAGTAGTCATAGTTTGAAAGAGGAAACTTTTTATAGTTGTTTAAAATATACTTTACAGAAACATCTTTTTTAGCATAGTCTCTTTTCCTCATTTCTTTTTCTGCTTTTACTATATGAAAGTTTACAAGCATTCGGTCTATTAATTTTTGATTAATGCCATGTTTTTTTAAGTTGAAAATTTCCTTTTTAAAATTATTTTCATTGAATGACTTTGCATTGTTTCTCCAAATAACAAACTTTAAAACAGCTAAATTGTATTTTATTCTTTTGTTTTTTGGTGCTATTTTTTCTAATTGCTCTAATTCATGAGTAACAATTAATGTTTGACTAATATTGTTTAAATACTTAACCATACTATTTTTGGTAAGTAGGGTGATGTATTTTTTTTGCCTAGGAATTTCCATTTTAGTTAAAACTTCTGGAGAATATCTTTCAGCTAACTTTCCTATAATAGTATTTTGAATGTTTATTGCTTGTTGTATATCGTTATTAACAATGTTTTCATTAAAAAGCGTTACCAATTTAGTGATTGGCATGTCTTTATATTTATCAATTTTATCGAGTTCTAAAGTAAGTACCGCTTTTCGATGATTTTTTAAATAAGGCTCTAAATCAGTAGCTACTTTACCTACTAATTTCTTTTTTATTTCTTTTTTTGATAAATCTGTAAAATCAGTATAAGCAGTTTCTTCAATGTCATTTAAAAACTCTACCCAATTTTCTGAGGTTTTAACTTCTGTTTGGATATGAGGTTTTTGAAAGGACTGTAGTGCTTTTGCAATACTACTAGCACGTTGATTTTGTAGTTCAGTATTTCTTTTTAAACTTCCTTCAACTGATGCATAAGCTCTAATATTAATTTTTTTAATGTTAAAATCTGTTAGTTGTAAAGAGTCATATAAAGGTTTAATATCTTCAGGTAAATAAGTGGCTTTATTTTTTTTGAAAGGGATAGTGAATTTTAGCGTTTTATATTTTTTTACAAATTTATCTTTTTGAGTAGTTATGCTTTTTGTTTTGTACACTAATGAGTCTAAATATACTCCCATATCTAGTAAATCCCATGGGTATGATTGTAAATTGTATATATAGTAATATTCGCATAATGTTCTATTTGCTAAAAACAAAATATTAAATTCTAATTCATCTTTTGCAAGCGGTTTGGGTATTTGTCCTACATATACTCTATACCTTTTTTGATAGGGCTTTAAACTTCTTCGTAACTGTTTTGCATATACAGGTTTTAATAAAAGACCTCTTACTTGTTGTGGCTTTACATCTTCATTACATTCATATCTTGTTTTTGGTACAATATCTACAGCTATACCATCACCTGTTTGTTTAAAAAGTTGTGTAAACCACTTTTTGTTATTTATTTCAAAATATAGTTTCGTACCTTCTCTTTTAATACCAAACTTTATTTCTTTAGGTTTTTGCCTAAACATTTTTGAAAAGTATTGGCACTGTTGACTTCTTTCACTTTGAGTAGTTTGTATTTTTATACCATGTTGGTTTTGACCAAAACATAGACTGTTTAAAAATAGCGCAATTAGTAGTAGGTAGTTTTTCATAGTTTATTTTATTGAATATAATTTTAAGTAGGATGTTTATTATTTTTAAGTGCAATGCAACTTGATTTTAATTAATTTAAAATTAAAAGAAGTTGTTTAGTCTCTTCTAAAAGAGATAGCAATATTTCAATTTTAATATTAAATTCATCTTCAAAATATGGATGTTTTAAAAAGATTGTGTTATTTTTTATATTATATAAAACAGAAACTGTCATGTCATGTGCTCCAGCAATATGTGCATAAAACTTATCTCCGTAGGAATTAAATCCACCAAGTTTTTTAATTATGTAACTTTCTATTTCTGGTAATGATTTGGCCATTATACATTCAAAACTTTTTAAACGACCTATTTCATAATCAATATTGTCTATTTTTTGATTACTTAAATATTCATTTAAATAGTTTAATTTTCCTTTTGAAGCTATAAAAACTAAACCATTATATTTTGACCAACTTATTTCTTTTGAAATATTTTTTATTTTCATTTTATCATTCTGGAAATATAAACTTTATGCTTTTCTTAAATTAACTAACTATTTTTATTGTTGTTTATTTTTTTGTTACCATTTAAAGTTTTATTGTAAAAAATACTCTTTTCGGTTATCTTGAATTATAAACTTTTCTGTTAAAAGTTCTACTAATCCATTACATAATTCAAGAATTAGTTTGTGGTTGTTATTATTTTTAAGTTTCCTTTCTATTTGATAATAATTCAAATAGCCATCTCTTTCAAATAAAAATGATAGTATTAATGTTTTAAGTTCTTTCATTATTTATACTAAAATAGATGTACTGTTATTATAATGTTGACTATAGTTCGGTTATCTGTCAGTACTTTCTAAAATGGCAAGCCATTCCATAATTAACTCTTTAAAATCAGATGTAGGTAATTCAAAATCAGAATGACCTAAATCACTCTCTATTAATTTAGTATTACTTTGCTCTATATAAGCTAGTCCAACAACATCTGCTCCTATATCATTGAATTCTAATTTTCCATTTATAACGGAATCAATTTCAGGTAATAAATCTTCTTTTATTTCTTCTATATTATCCCAAAAGCTGATAAAGTGAGAAAGAATTTGTTTTTTGTTATCTGTTGTTACAACAGATATGTTCTTATTAATAGATAAGTTATATTTTTTTAATAATTTCATAATTATAAACTTGGAAAGGCTGTTTTTATATCACTTGAATTATCTAAATATATTTTAATTAGTTCTTGAAACTCCAAAACACCAATTAGTATAATATCCGCCTTCTAATTCTATTTTCTCTAAGTCGGCTAGGGTAAAAAACGACTCTCCATACAAGGATATGATATGATTGGGGTTTAACTTTAAGTATTCTAATGAAAAGTCATACATCAAATGATCATAATCTGCCTGATCGGTTACTCCTAGTCTATAATAGGATTTATCTTCATCTTTAACCTCTATTTGGTCGTTTTCAAGATTTAAATAAAAATAATCTTCATTCTCTTGATTAAGAGTTTTATATTTTTTAGAAATATATAATTCAAAATATTTTGGATTAGAAGTTTTTTCAATGCTTAAATTTACCTCACTAGTTTCGCAACATTTCTCAATGCTATCTAGAATGCCCTTGGGTAATACCTTCTTTTTTGTTAAAATAAGTAAAGCCATTAATCTATTATTTTTATGAGTTTATCTAAAAGGGCTTTAATGACTATTTACCAAATTACCTAATTGAAAATCTTCACTATTTGTATGATTTTTAATTTTCAATTTAGTGTTTGATTATGTCTAGTTTACTAGTTTTAGAATTGTTGTTTTTAAGCCCAAGAGATTTTATATCTTTTCTCGTTTTTCAAAAACTGTAGCCAATCTTAACTGGTTTTTTATTTATTAATATTACAATTTTAGTAGAAAGATATTTCCTTATCGAAAACAGCCTGTCTTTAAAAAGGCTGTTCTTACTTTTTATTTTAAATGTTAGTTAGTAGAAGTTATTCTTTTTTTTATACTTTCTAATAGTTTTTTATCTTGCTTTTTTAAATTATACTCTTTGAGTTCATAAAAATTATATAAACTAGGAGAATCTTTGTCGTATGATTTTATTTCTAAAATTAAACCGGTTAAATTAATGTTTTTGTTTAAATCAAGAATTTCATAATTATTAAAAGGAATTTTTATTTTGTCATTAACATAAACTTCATTAACATCTATAAGCTCACCTAAAGAAGATTGTCTTATTTCAGTGATAACTATTTTATAGGCTTCAATACCGTTGATTGTTTTTTTATCATTTCTGTCTACTTCAATTTTATGTTTTATGTTCCATTTCTTTTTTAAACCTTCAGTAACCTCAAAAAACCTTTTGTATTCTTTATTATTTTTATAAAAGAGGGTATGTTTTTTTTGTTTTTCAGGAATAAATAAAATTTTAGTATCAGCAGTTTTTATTAATACAGTATCAGGATAGATATTTAACTCTACATTAAATGAAAGGTTTTTGAAGCTTTTTATTGCTTCAAAAATTCCTTTGGTTATTAAAGTATCTTCTTTGGTTTCGTTTTGAGCATAAAATTCATTTATTGCAGAATTATCCATTTTTAAAGTTAAAGAATACTTTAAATACCCATCTGTTATATTTTGAGTTAAAGCTTTTACACTCAATAAAAATAGGATTATTAAAAATGTTTTTTTTATCATTTTTACTTTAGTTATGATTGTTTTGGGGTTATTCTTTCACTCTCCATGTTTTATCTCCCCAGTTTTTATATAGTTGAGAAAATTTAACACCATCTAAATATTCTTCAGGCTGCATAACTTCTTTAAGTGAACTAACAAAATCAAATATATTATCTGTAATTTTTGTATGAGTATTTGGATATCCATCAGGATCATAATAATAAATGAAATCTTTTTTGTCTCCTTTTAATCCTAGTAAAATGCCTCCAATAGCACAATGACCAATAGTTAGGTAATCAATATCATCTTTATCTTCTATTTCTTTTGAAAATAATATTGAGTCTTCAATGGAGTTAAAACCTGAAAAATCAATTTCAGGTTTTAACGAAAAAGTAAAATAACTAAGATACCTTTCATCTTTAAAAGTAGGATGATAAAACATTTCATATGAAATACTATTCTCTCCAATTAAAAAGTTATTGATAAATATTTTGTATAAAGGAGGGAAACAGATATTATTTTTTTTCTCTAAACAGTTAATGTTATTGAATTCTTTTTCTTCTTTTGCTTTTAATAATTCAAATGATTTTCTCATAAATTTATATTTTCAAAAATCGTAGCCAATCTTAACTGGTTTTTTATTTATTAATATTACAATTTTAGTAGAAAGATATTTCCTTATCGAAAACAACCTGTTTTAAACAGGCAGTTTATTATTGTTTTTTAATTAGTTATTATTTCTAATATAATCTGATAAAGCTTTTTTAATTAATACTTTTAAGCTTTCACCATCATGTCTAATCATTTCTTTGTTAGATTTTGGAAAAGTAATCATAATTGTATTTTGATTATTTTCTCGTTCACCATCCATTTTTAAAATAAAAATATCTCCAGAATTTTTAATTTCTTCTAGACAAGTAAATAGTTCATCGATTGTTGCTTGTTTTTTGTTTATTATTTTTTTTATATTCATTTTAATATTCTGGAAACATAGATTTTATAGCATAAAAGGCAGAATACTTATTACTTAGATATATCATGTTTTCTTAAATTAACTAACTATTTTTTAGATACCATTTAAAGCTTTTTTTAAGATAAAGGCTCTTTTTGGTTGTCTTGAATTATAAACTTTTCTTTTAAAAGTACATTTAACCCATTACCTAATTCAAGAATTAGTTTATACTTGTTGTTATTTATAAGTTTCCTTTCTATTTGATAATAATTCAAATAGCCATCTATTTCAAATAAAAATGATAGTATTAATATTTTAAGTTCTTTGATTATTTATATTAAAATAGATGGCTTGTTATTATAATGTTGACTATAGTTTGGTTATCTGTCAGTACTTTCTAAAATGGCAAGCCATTCTATAATTAACTCTTTAAAATCAGATGTAGGTAATTCAAAATCAGAATACCCCACATCACTACCCAATAATTTAGTAGTAGCTTGCTCTATATAAGCTACTCCAACAACATCAGCTCCTATATCATTGAATTCTAATTCTCCATTTATGACTGAATCAATTTCTGGCAATAAATCTTCTTTTATATCCTTAGAGTTATTCCATAAATCCAGATATTGAGCTAATATTTGAATTTCTTTTGAATCAGATATAATATGGATATAATTACAATCTGTTTTTTTTAGTTTTAATTTATATTTTTTAAGTGCTCTCATAATTATAAATTTGGGAAGGCTGTTTTTATATTTCCTAGATCATCTAAAAATATAGTGATTTTATGACCTGTGGTGGTGAAACCATTATATTTATTTCCATTTATTAGTTTTTTGTTTTTGAATGAGTAGGCTATTTCAGCTTGTATTTTTTCAGTACTCCAGTTATTAGGAAAGAAAGTTGATTTTGTTTTTTTTACTTTCCAGTTTGTACCTTGAGCATTTGTAAAACCATTTATTTGTTTTTCTACTTTTGCTTTATAAAAACCATCTCCTAAATTTTCAATTTGTGTCCCTGGTTTTATTCTTGCAGTACCATTTGAAAAAGCTTTGTTAGAATGAATACCAGTAACCGTATAAATATTTTGACCAGCTGCATTTTTACCTGTTATAGTGATGTCTCCTTTAAATGTATGATCATTAAGTTTAGTGTTTGTTTCAACTTTATTAAAACTCTTTATAAAATCTGGGTCTTTTCTTAACTGTTCAAAAGCTTTGTCACCTAGATCATCTAATTTTTTACTACTTTTGACAAAGGACTCCACAGCATCTTTTCCTGAAACAATAACCCCATCTGATTTGTCTAGTAATTTTAAAGTATTTCCATTTATAGATGTTTTAAATCCTTTAGCAAGTGCTTTTCCTAAATTTCCTACATACTTGTAGGCTATTTTAAATACTTTGGCAACTTTTTTAATGAGTTTACCAAATTTAAGAAGTGCTTTCATTACTTTTCCGGCAGGTATGATTCCTATAATGGCAAAAGCGAGTTCTGTTGTTCCACTAGTATAGCTACCTTTTTTAAAATCAGAAACAGCAGTTACAAAAGATTTTAACTCACTAACACCTGGGATAAGTTCAGGTATCATTTCTTTTAAAACAGACACTATAATTTGCCCAAAAGCTTTCCATTCTTCTACAGTTTTAGGGAGTTCTATTCCTAAACTTTTTAAGCTTGGTAAAAAATTAATGAATAATGAATTTTGAACAACTATATTTTGTTCAAAAAAAGATAAACTTTCAAAGTTAGTAGTATTCTTATTTTTAAGAATGTTAATGATTTCTACAGTTTTTTTAACCATTTCAGAAGCTTCTCCTGAATTTATAGTAGTTGCTTCTAAGGAAAGATTAACTAATGAACTTCCTAATTCTTTAAAACTATTACTTCCTTGAAGAAAATATCCTACATTTCTTAAATAAGCGTATTGAGTTTCTACAGTAGTCATTCTTGATGGTACATTTTTTAATGCGTCATCAATTGAATTAATTCTAGTAAAACCTTTTACTGGAATTGTATTAACAACTGCTGATGTAGATGATGTTGTGTTGTTATCTGGGCTGTATGAGTTTCCTGAGCCACCAGTATTTGTACTTCCCCCTGAAGTTCCTATATCAGTTCCAGAGTTACCACTACTTCCAGTGCCACACACATAGGTTCTAGAGTAATTCCAATTATCTTTACCGTAGTTAGCACATTTTCCGTTAGCACTGTTATATACCCCATGGGTATTACAAAAACGTAATGTTGCACTAGTTTCCCAACCACAATCAGGGTTTGCCATTTTAAATTGCAAAGGATTCTTTATTCTTTCTAAAAGACTTTCAACGTCATTAAAATAAGGGCTTTTAGAAATTTTCGCTTTAAACACTAAATTCTCTCCATTTTGTACATAGTGTACTTTATTATATTTTAAAATATACCCTCTTATTTTGCCATTTTTCTTTTCAATAACTAAATTTTCAAAGGCTCTTTTTTCTTTAAGTTCTCTTTGAATACTAAAAGTATAAGATACATACTCTCCAATTTCTACTCTGTTGAAGTTTTCTGTATTTATAGTAAATTCATTGTTACTATGTGCGTGTTTATCAGATTTTGCATGCCCATGTTTTTTTTGATATACTTTATTTGCTTTAAATGTATTGGCTAGTTCAATGAAATCAGATTTATTTTGAGCTTCTTTTAAAGATAAGCTCTCAATAATAGGTTTAGTATTTTTTTGAGTGTTTTGTAATACAATATCATCTTCGTTTTGACAGCTGTAAAAAGTAAAAGCTAGTAAACAAAATGTGAGTAGTAGTTTGAATGTTCTTTTTTTCGTGTTCATAATTACAATTTTATTTTTTTTCAAAAATACTTAAATAAATATATTAAAAAGTAAGTCAACGACTTACTTTTTGTAAGTCATTGACTTACTTATTAAAAACTGTTTTTAAATGGAAATTAAATGAAGGAGTACTATTAGTTTAAAGAATAAAGGATATGAATTGTTATCAATTTTTAATAAAAAGAGTGTTTAAATTTTAAAGGGGAAAATACCTTTTTTTAAGATTATAACAGTACGCTGTTGCTATAGCTAGCCTTAATTTTCTTATATTTGTTACTGTGCAATCCGCTATATTGCATATTCCCAATTTAAAACCTTTCATATTTTATCATGATAATAAACAGAGTTAAAGAATTTATTGAATTTAAAGGTATTACTATTAGTGATTTTGAAAATACTATTAACATTGGTAATGGTGTTTTGAATGAAGCTATTAATAGTAGAACAGAAATAAATTCTAAATGGCTTGTTGTTATCTCTGCAAATTATCCTGAATTAAATTTTAATTGGTTGATTACAGGAAATGATTCGATGTTAAATTTAGAGAATGATTATGTGGTTGATTTGACAGGGGTGAAGAATGAAAATATTTTAGATTATATTTTAATCAATTCTGATAGTTTTAGAGAGGAAACTAAAATTGATGCCGTAGTTACAATATTATCTAACTTTCAACAACAAAGAGAGTTGAAAAAAATGTATGCTAAAATAGAAAGTTATGAAAAACTATTAGAACAAAAACTCAAAAACGAGTAATAGATTTTATAAAAAGTGAGATTTATTTTTGTTTAAAAACGTACTCATTTTTTTATCTAACTTATCGTTTATTTTTGCTGTTTTGTTTTCTTCTTCTATAACTTTTTTAGCTATTTCAATAATAGTTTTCTTTTTAATATTTCTACGTTGTTCTTTTGTAGTATAAGTCCTCTTTTTTAAGATTCTACGTATTATATTTCTCAGCAGCTTCATACTCATACTAAACTCCTTTTAGTGTTGTTACTATATCATCATCAAATGCATTGGTGTTTTCTTTAACGCTGTCAGCAGAAAGCATAGCCTTATCGTTCCTTTCAGAGTAAAGAGCTTTCAAAGCTACCCGAGGATAATGAACAGTTTTTATTCTATCAATTAATGAAAGTTGTTTTAAAATTAAATCATCTTTATAGGTGTAGTTTTTCACTAAAAAGTAGGTAAAACAACTTGAAAGTGCACCTGCAACTAATAAGATTATTATATAACTATTTTTACTAAAATCGTTATGTGTAAGAAATGTTAAATGAATTACCCAAAAAAAAGAGACTGCTATACCTGTGATTGAAATAAATTGAAATTTAAAAGTGCTTCCATTTACAATATCATGATACAATGATTTACAACTAAAAAGTAGACCTAAAATCACTAATCCAAACATGTAAATCCATAACCTAAAGCTACTTCTACCTCTAAAAGAATGTTCTTTTGCTAGCCTTTTTTTCTTTTTTGTGTAGATTTTTAATTTGTTTTGAGAAAGTTTCCATTTTTCTACCCTAGCTTTTTTATATTCTGATATGGTAAGAGTATTGCCAAGCTCTTTTAATAAGGAGTCTTGAACTTGGTTTCTTTCTTTAATAATTAAACTATAGTTTTTATAATGTTCATTATATTCATCTGAATATTTGTTAAAAAATATATGGAATAAAGACATAGTAACTATACAAAAAGCTACTATGCCTAATATAGTACTTTTAACATTATCCTTCCTCTCCTGTTTCTTGTTGATCTTCTCCTCCAACTGTTGGGTCTTCAGTTGGTTCGATGAGTTGGATGTTATTTTGTCTTTCATTTTGCTCAATTTCCTCTAAAGAATTATCCGTACAACTAGTTAATACTACCATACAAAATACTACTGCTAAAATTGTTCTTAAGTTTTTCATTTTACACTATTTTAAAGTTAATACTAGTGTAAATATAGTAGTAATTGATTGTTTAAAAGAAGTGTTTTGTATTGATTATTAGTCTGTTATAGCAAATAATGCTTTTTCAAACTTACAGCGTTTTTTTATGAAAAACAATACCCAATACCCCTAGTGTAAATCTACGGGGTTTCCCGTAGTTTGCTGTTTTTTTAACATTTTATAAAAGTGAGAATTTAAGCGTAAATATCCTATAAAAACTTGTTAATTAAAGGAGTGTGTAATATAGTTAGAAAATGCATTCAAAAATTTTCGATAATATAAAATAAAAGAAAGAGTGAAATTTAAAAACTAAAAATTCTAGTTTTAGTCTTTTAACTAAAAAAACTAACAATAATCCAGCTATTGTTAGTTTTTTTAAAGGGTGTTTTTATGTGGTTTTTAATGACTACTTTTTAGCTTCAATTTCTAAAACTTTTTGAATCATTTTATCATTTTGCTGATTTAGTTTATATAAACCTTCATCATTATATAAGTCTCTTGCAATTAATATTTTTAGATTTTTTTCTAATTGTTTCTTTGTTCTTTCTGAAACTGTATAATCTTTAAGCTTAGCTAAAAAAATATTAGATATTTTTTTATCCTTATTAAAGTTTTTGATAAAATCGCCTATTGATAATTTTGATAATTTTTTACGATTTCCATCAACATATTCAAATGCAAAATTATTTAAAGGTCTAAAAAAGATTGTTGGTAAATAAGCTGTAGTATCAACAGCTACAAACATATCAGGAATAATACCACCTCCACCATAAACAATTTTACCTTTTGGGGTTTTAAATTGTAAGCTATCAACTGTTTTTATACTATCCTTGTCAAATAATTCTCCATTGGTATATCTGTTTTGGATATCACTTCTGTAATCAGTCGATTTTTTATCCTTCTTATAAGGTTTTTGTATTGAACGTCCAGTAGGAGTGTAATAACGGGCTGTTGTTAATCTAACTGCTGAACCGTCTCCTAAATCCATTTCTTGTTGTACCAACCCTTTACCAAATGATCTGCGACCAATAATGATACCTTTATCATTGTCTTGTAAAGCTCCTGCAACAATTTCAGAAGCCGAGGCTGAATTTTCATCTATTAATACATATAAGTTTCCATTTTCAAAATCACCTTTTTCAGTAGCAAAAGATTTATTAATATCTCCTTTATTATTTTTAGTGTAAACTATGAGTTTGTCATCTTCTAAAAATTCATCTACAATCTTATTAGCTATGTCAATAAATCCACCACCATTACCACGTAAATCTAAAACTAAACTAGTCATCCCTTCTTTTAATAATTTTTCTAAAGAAGTTTTAAATTCTTTATAGGTATTACGAGCAAAACGATCTAATTTAATGTAACCAATGGTTTCATTTACCATGTAAGCTACATCAACACTCTTAATATTTACTTTACCGCGTGTAATGATAGTATTAAAAGTACTGTCATTTGTTTTTCTGTAAATTTGTAAATCAACATTGGTATTTGGCTTTCCCTTTAGTTTTTTTAGTATTTGTGCAGATTTCAAATTTTTACCATATAAAGTATCATTATCTGCTAATAAAATTCTATCACCAGCTTTAATGCCTTTTTTTATACTAGGACCACCTTTTATAGGTTCAATTACAGTAATAGTGTCTTCATCCATTCTAAATTGAACACCAATACCTACAAAGTTACCTTGCATATTTTCGGTTACTAATTGTAGGTTTTCTTTAGGAATATACACTGAGTGCGGATCTAATTTCCCAAGCATTTCAGCAATGGCACCATCTAATAGTTTGTCAGTGTTTACATTATCAACATAATCACTTTGAATGTAATCAATAAGTCTTTTGATTTTACGCTCATTAGATGAGTTTTTTCCAATGATGTTTGAGTTTCCTTTACTAAAAAATGTTCCGATAAGAATACCGAAAACAACAGCTATTGAAAAATATATAGGTAAATTGTTTTTATTCATTTGGTAAATGTGTCAGTTCTACTCCTGCTTTTTCTAAAAAATCCAATCCTGAACGATCTTTGTAAGCATCGGTATAAACAACACGTTTAATACCAGCTTGGTGTATAAGTTTACTACACTGTTGGCAAGGAGATAATGTTATATATAAAGTAGCATTAGTACATGATTGGGTTGAAGCTGCAACTTTTAAAATTGCATTGGCTTCAGCATGTAAAACATACCATTTAGTATATCCTTCATCATCTTCACAATAATTTTCAAAACCAGAAGGAGTACCATTATAACCGTCAGAAATAATCATTCGGTCTTTAACAATAAGAGCACCTACTTTTTTTCTTTTACAATGAGATAACTGTCCCCATTCATGCGCCATCTTTAAGTAAGCAATATCGTATTTACGTTGTTTTTTATTCAAGATCTAAAAATTTAGATAAAAAGCTAATTTAGTTAGAATTATAATTTAGTATTGTTAATTTTTACCAAAAAACACGATTAATCATCATTTGAAAAGCAAAACCAATAACTATAGAAGAAACAACAAGTATCCAATCACGGCGATTTACACCTAGTACACTTTGTGATAAAGAACCTATTAATAGTATTGCTAAAACTATTATTACTTGGGCAACTTCAACTCCTAGAGCAAATTCTAATAAAGGAACCAGTTTGTCACTAGACTTTCCAATCATGATTTTAAAATAATTTGAAAAACCAAGACCATGAATTAATCCAAAAAATAATGCGAAAAATAAATTTTGATTCTCCTTCCCAATTGAAGCTTTTTTTGCAGTTAAAACATTCATTAACCCTGTAATGAATATTGTTAAAGGGATTAAAAATTCAACCAAATCAGCTCGTACATTTATAATACCATATGCAGAAAGAGCTAAAGTAATTGAGTGTCCAACAGTAAATAAAGTAATTAACCATAATACTTTTTTCCATTGCTTAAATTGATATACAACAGCTAAAACAATTAAAAAAAGAATGTGGTCATAGGCTTTTATGTCTAAAACATGGAATAAGCCCATTTCAAAATATAAAACAAAATCGTTCATTTTTTAAATATTAAATTTTAATTTGTCGGTTAATTTGTTGGTCTAATGATATAAAAGTTTCTGTTCTAGAAACTCCTTTTATTGTTTGAATATCTTTATTTAATAAATGCATTAAATCTTCATTGTTTTTACACATTATTTTTATAAAAACAGCATAGTTTCCAGTAGTATAATGACTTTCAACAATTTCAGGTATTTCTTTTAATCTTTTAATAGCAGAAGAATATAAACTAGATGCATCTAAAAAGACACCAACAAAAGCTGTAGTAGTGTAGCCTAGTGTTTTCGGGTTTAAAACCATTTTATAACCCTCGATCAAATCTGAATCTTCTAATTTTCTTAATCTTTGATGAATAGCTGCGCCAGAAATTCCAACCTCACGAGCAATACTTAAAATTGGAGTTCTAGCATCTTGAACAAGTCTTTTTATAATTATTTTATCTATACCATCAATTTTAAATTTCTTTGTCATGATTTGTAATGTGTAAGAGGTAAAATTATAAAAAAAACCACTCATTTGAGTGGTTTTTGTTTTTTATTGTTTTGTTAAAATAATTTTTCAATTAAAATTTAACAAAATTCATCATAAGCTGCAGCTAAATTTTGAGCTATAGCTTGTGCTGATCTACCTTCAATGTGATGGCGTTCTAATATATGAACTAATTGACCATCTTTAAATAAAGCAATAGCTGGAGATGAAGGAGGAAAAGGAATCATATGTTCTCTTGCTTTAGCTGTAGATTCTTTTTCAACACCTGCAAAAACAGTGGTCAAATGATTTGGGCTTTTATCTGCTCCTAAAGAAGCAATAGCACCAGGTCTTGCAGTACCAGCTGCACAACCACAAACTGAATTTACCATTACTAAAGTTGTTCCTTCTTTTGCTAAAGCATTATCAACATCTTCAGCAGTATATAAAGCGTCAAAACCAGCGTTGATTAATTCATCACGCATAGGTTTTACTAATTCTTCTGGGTACATAAATAAAATTTTATACAAAGATACCTCTTTTATACAATTGAAGCAAAATTTTAAAAAAAGGAGTGTAGTTTTTAAAAAGTTACTAAAGTTATAATTTTAAAGAATAAAAAAGGTTTCAAGTTTAACCAAAGAGTGTTTATATTTGATTAAAAATATTTACATGGGGAAATTTGCCAAATGGTTAGGTGCGGGAGCTGGATTTACGTTAGGAGGTCCAATAGGAGCAATAATAGGTTTTGTAGTTGGTAGTTTTATTGATGGAGTTTCTGTTGATGATTTAAAGGAAGAAGAACAAGAGTACAAAGGGCATCAAAATGAAGAAAGTCAATATGTTCAATCTGGAGATTTTGAAATTAGTTTATTAATATTAGCGTCAATAGTAATTAAATCTGATGGGAAAATAGACCAGAGAGAACTAGATTATGTTAGGCAATACTTTGTTAATTTGTATGGAAAAACAAGGGCTAATCATGCATTTAAATTATTTAATGGAATTGTAAAAAGAGAAATTTCTACTAGACAGGTTTGTTTACAAATCAGACAATATATGTCGCATTCATCTCGCTTACAATTACTACATTTCTTATTCGGAATAGCAAATGCTGATGGTAGTATTGATGTTTCTGAAGAAGAAGCTATAAAAAAAATAGCGTATTACTTATATATTAATGAACGTGATTATAGTTCTATTAAAGCGATGTTTATTTCAGAATCTGAAAGTTCATATAAAATTTTAGAGATACCTAAAACAGCCTCTGAAGCTGAAATTAAAAAGGCTTACAGAAAAATGGTGAAAAAATACCATCCAGATAAATTAATAGGTTTAGGAGAAGAACATGTTAAAATAGGTAAGCAGAAATTTCAGAAAGTTCAAAAAGCTTATGATGAAATAAAAAAGCAAAAAGGTTTTTAGAAAGAATTGTTTTTTTTCATAAAAATATGTTAATAAATATTGATTTTTATTATATTAGCAGAGATGATATTAAAAAACAAGAGTTTTTTTATGAAGAATTCTTGTTTATGCGTGGGGAAAATCAATTTTTATAGAGCAAGTTTAAAATTTAAATTTTAAGCTATATGCTAACTACATTATAAAAACACCCTTTTTGATTTTTTTTATGCAAAAGTGAAACTATTAAGCCTAATTACTACAGCTTTAGTTTTAAAGGATAGTGTATTCTATAATTGTTAATGTCAAATCATTAAATTATAGAAATAGTATAATGTTTTTTAACATGTAAGAACTACTACTACTACTACTACTACTACTTTTTAATTTTACGGGTAATGTTACCTAATAAATTATTTACTATAAGTTTTACTTTTTTAAAGTAGAGCGCTGAGTTTTACTACTACACAACATATACTTATTACCTACTAAAGAAAGTATGTAATACAAATTTTTTAAAACTTTTTTAGTCCCCCAGATTATGAAGAGAAGTTACTACTATGGCAGTACAAAAGCCACATGTTTAAATATACTATTTAGCATGCTTATTACCTTTCAATGTGTTTTTTCACAAGAAGGAAAAATATTGAATTTAAAGCCAGCTAAAAATTCTGAAGATAATACCTCCTTTTTAGTTCTCAGAGGTTCAGAATTTAATAAGTCAATAAGTAGAAGCAGTGTTGGCAAAACAACACCATCTTTTTTGTTTTCTATGATGATGGCTACACCAACACTAGATTTAAATGGAATAACTTCAGGAAATAATTATGATTTCCAGGTTCAACCTACAACTTCAAATATATACCCCGTATCGGTTAGTCCACAAGTAACATCAGATGCAGGAATAGCAAGTGCAACAATAAGTTTTACAGGTGTTGTAGATACTTCATTTGGGGAGTTATTAGCAATTAATAGACCTGGATTTGATTTATTATGGTTTCAAACACCAGTTTCTGGTCCATTTGATTATCCAATAGGAGGTTCAACAATTCGAGTAACTCAAACTACCAGTACAACTTTTAGTGTAACAGAAACTTCAGGGAATCCGATATCAAATGCTGATTTTCAAACATTTTTGGCAACATTGTATTATGGAGATTTAGCAAGTCCTTATACAGATGGAATTCGTACAATGAATGTAGTTATCACAGATACTAATGGAGCTACAGCAAATGCAACTACAACAATAAGAGTTTTTACAACTCCACCTGTAGCTGTTGATGATGTTAATTCTGTTGCTGCTAATTCAACTACAACTATAACAGGAAACGTGTTAACAGATGGAACCAATGATTCTGGGGCTACAGCTATCTCTGTTTCGGAGGTTGATGTGTATCCAGCTAAAGTTGGTAATACATATACCACATTATATGGTACTATAACTATACAGTCAAATGGTAGTTACGTATATGATGTAGATGAAACGAGTGCATCTGTAACAGGATTAAGAAATGGTGAAACATTACATGATATTATATCATATACCATTGAAGATACAATAGGTATTAAAGATTATGGTTATTTAACAATTACAATTAATGGAGTAGATGAAGCGCCAGATGCAATTGATAATACAGATTCTTTAACGGCTTTTGTTGATGCAAGTGCTACAGGGAATGTAATTACAGATATTGGTACTGGTGGAGCTGATGCTGTTGATAGGGGATTGTCAACATTAGTATGGGAAAGTAATTTTACTAGTGGAGAAACCGTTCATGGAAAATCTAAAACTGTTGATGGGGTAGGAGTTTCATTTGTAACTGCTGATACTGGAGGTTTTGGTACATCGTTTAATCAAACGGTAGTTTATACAACTAATGGTGGGCATACAGGGTATTTATTGTATAATATTGATGGAACAACAAATCCCACGGATGATACTGTTTTAACTGTTAATTTTGATCAACCAGTCTATAATCTTGGATTTTTATTGGTAGATATAGATTTTTCTCAAGGGAGTACTTGGCAAGATCAGATTAAAATAGAAGGAACTTTAAATGGTTTAAATTCTACATATAAATATGTAACTACTGGAGGCGTGGTTGATGCAGGAAATAATACATTTTATGGTATCGGTAGTGCAATTGAGGCAGACGCAACTGGTAATGTAAATGTGTTTTTCGAAGAGCCAATTAATCAGCTTAAGTTAAGTTATAATTATGGACCCAATGCTACCGATGCAGACCAAGGAGGTCAAATAGCAGGAGTTTCTGATATTTATTGGCAAGGAGCTAGTTCAGTACTGGTTTTAAAAATAGGTACAACATTAGGGAATGTAAGTGCTGCAAATTTAGGAACTTCTTATGCTGGTACATATGGAACAATTATTGTCAATGCAGATGGTAGTTATGAGTATATTGTTGATACAACAAATCCAGCTGTGGCTGCTTTACTTGTTGGTCAAACTCTAACAGATACTTTTGTTTATGAAATTTCTGATGGAGTTTCTACAGATACAGCTAACTTAATAATTACAATTAATGGTTCAGGTAATGATGCTGATAGTGATGGGGAAGCGGATAGAGTTGATTTAGATGATGATAATGATGGTATTTTAGATACAGATGAATCATTAGGATGTGCCGGATCTCCTATGAATTTAACTGGTATTGGCTCTACTTTAACTACGGGGAGTTATTATGATGAAGAAACTCAAAAAATAATAAATGTAACAATTGCTACAACTGGTACGGTGGATGAAGGAAATGCTAATGGGGATATTTTAATGACGCAAGGAGGAACTGCTACTTTTACTTTTTCTTCTCCTGTAACTGTTTCTATTAAGCATGAAACAGGAATTACAGGAAATTTTGATGCTGGAGATACATGGGAGTTAACATCTACAGGAACTTATACTGTAGCTGATCCTAATAATGATTTAACAGTGAATTCTAATTCTGGAGGAGTATTAAATTTTGATGCCTTAGGAGCAACAGCTGCTTCTGAAGCATGGGAAATAAAGACAACTACCACTTCTTTAAAGTTTGATTTGAAATCCGGAAATACTAAATCTCCTATTAACTTAGGTTTAATTTGTGGAGGCTTTTTAGATACTGATAATGACGGTATACCGAATCATTTAGATTTAGATAGTGATAATGATAATTGTTATGATGCTATTGAGGCAAATGAGAATGTTTTAGCAAGCCAATTAGATGGTAATGGAAGAATAAATATAGCAAGCCAAGGAGGTATAGATGGGAATGGTGTTCCAAATTTAGTCAATTCAGGAGGTACAGCTGATATAGGAGGGGATCAGGGGCAAGGAGTAACTGGAAATGAAATAATAGCAACTAAAATACAGATTGATACTGAACCTACAAGTAGTACTATATGTTTGGGAGGTAATGCTACATTTACGACTGTAGCTTCTTCATTAAGTACAACTACATTTACAGGAACTGCGCCAGGGACTAATCCAGATTACAGTGGTAGTACCGGAACAACTACTGGGTTAATATACAAATGGGAAGAGCAAGTAGGAGGAATTGGAGCTTGGAATACAGTTAGTAATGGAGGTATATATAGTAATGCAACTACAGCAGCATTAACATTAACGAATCCACTTATAAGTGCTTCTACAAATAAATATAGATTAATAGCAACAAGTACAACAAATGTTTGCCAAAGTGTTACTTCTAGTGAAGTTACTTTAACAGTAACTCCAACGGTGACGATCGCAGCTTTTAGCCCAGCTACCAGTACACGCTGTCAAGGAGCAGGAAGTGTAACGACCACTACCACAGGAACGAATTCAACAGGAATCACCTATAGTTTAGATGCAGCTTCACTGACCGGAGGAAATAGTATTAATAGCGCAACAGGAGAAGTAACCTATGCAGCAGGTTGGAGTGGAACCACTACGATAACAGCAAGCGCGGCAGGATGTAACGGCCCAGCGACTACGACTCATGTGGTGACGGTAACTCCAACAGTGACGATCGCAGCTTTTAGTCCAGGGACTAGCACACGCTGTCAAGGAGCAGGCAGTGTAACGACCACTACCACAGGAACGAATTCAACAGGAATCACTTATAGTTTAGATGCTGCTTCACTCACTGGAGGGAATAGTATTAATAGCGCAACAGGAGAAGTAACCTACGCAGCAGGTTGGAGTGGAACCACCACGATAACAGCAAGCGCTGCAGGATGTAACGGCCCAGCGACTACGACTCATGTGGTGACGGTAACTCCAACGGTGACGATCGCAGCTTTTAGTCCAGGGACTAGCACACGCTGTCAAGGAGCAGGCAGTGTAACGACCACTACCACAGGAACGAATTCAACAGGAATCACTTATAGTTTAGATGCAGCTTCACTCACTGGAGGGAATAGTATTAATAGCGCAACAGGAGAAGTAACCTATGTAGCAGGTTGGAGTGGAACCACGACCATTACAGCAAGCGCTGCAGGATGTAATGGCCCAGCGACTACGACTCATGTGGTGACAGTAACTCCAACGGTGACGATCGCAGCTTTTAGTCCAGGGACTAGCACACGCTGTCAAGGAGCAGGAAGTGTAACGACCACTACCACAGGAACGAATTCAACAGGAATCACTTATAGCTTAGATGCTGCTTCACTCACTGGAGGGAATAGTATTAATAGCGCAACAGGAGAAGTAACCTATGTAGCAGGTTGGAGTGGAACCACGACCATTACAGCAAGCGCTGCAGGATGTAACGGCCCAGCGACTACGACTCATGTGGTGACGGTAACTCCAACGGTGACGATCGCAGCTTTTAGTCCAGGGACTAGCACACGCTGTCAAGGAGCAGGCAGTGTAACGACCACTACCACAGGAACGAATTCAACAGGAATCACTTATAGTTTAGATGCAGCTTCACTCACTGGAGGGAATAGTATTAATAGCGCAACAGGAGAAGTAACCTACGCAGCAGGTTGGAGTGGTACTACCACGATAACAGCAAGCGCGGCAGGATGTAACGGCCCAGCGACTACGACTCATGTGGTGACAGTAACTCCAACGGTGACGATCGCAGCTTTTAGTCCAGCTACCAGCACACGCTGTCAAGGAGCAGGCAGTGTAACGACCACTACCACAGGAACGAATTCAACAGGAATCACTTATAGCTTAGATGCAGCTTCACTGACTGGAGGGAATAGTATTAATAGCGCAACAGGAGAAGTAACCTATGCAGCAGGTTGGAGTGGAACCACGACCATTACAGCAAGCGCAGCAGGATGTAACGGCCCAGCGACTACGACTCATGTGGTGACAGTAACTCCAACGGTGACGATCGCAGCTTTTAGTCCAGGGACTAGCACACGCTGTCAAGGAGCAGGCAGTGTAACGACCACTACCACAGGAACGAATTCAACAGGAATCACTTATAGTTTAGATGCTGCTTCACTGACTGGGGGGAATAGTATTAATAGCGCAACAGGAGAAGTAACCTACGCAGCAGGTTGGAGTGGAACCACGACCATTACAGCAAGCGCTGCAGGATGTAACGGCCCAGCGACTACGACTCATGTGGTGACGGTAACTCCAACGGTGACGATCGCAGCTTTTAGTCCAGCTACCAGCACACGCTGTCAAGGAGCAGGCAGTGTAACGACCACTACCACAGGAACGAATTCAACAGGAATCACTTATAGTTTAGATGCAGCTTCACTCACTGGAGGGAATAGTATTAATAGCGCAACAGGAGAAGTAACCTATGTAGCAGGTTGGAGTGGAACCACCACGATAACAGCAAGCGCTGCAGGATGTAACGGCCCAGCGACTACGACTCATGTGGTGACGGTAACTCCAACGGTGACGATCGCAGCTTTTAGTCCAGGGACTAGCACACGCTGTCAAGGAGCAGGAAGTGTAACGACCACTACCACAGGAACGAATTCAACAGGAATCACTTATAGTTTAGATGCAGCTTCACTCACTGGAGGGAATAGTATTAATAGCGCAACAGGAGAAGTAACCTATGTAGCAGGTTGGAGTGGAACCACGACCATTACAGCAAGCGCTGCAGGATGTAATGGCCCAGCGACTACGACTCATGTGGTGACAGTAACTCCAACGGTGACGATCGCAGCTTTTAGTCCAGGGACTAGCACACGCTGTCAAGGAGCAGGAAGTGTAACGACCACTACCACAGGAACGAATTCAACAGGAATCACTTATAGCTTAGATGCTGCTTCACTCACTGGAGGGAATAGTATTAATAGCGCAACAGGAGAAGTAACCTATGTAGCAGGTTGGAGTGGAACCACGACCATTACAGCAAGCGCTGCAGGATGTAACGGCCCAGCGACTACGACTCATGTGGTGACGGTAACTCCAACGGTGACGATCGCAGCTTTTAGTCCAGGGACTAGCACACGCTGTCAAGGAGCAGGCAGTGTAACGACCACTACCACAGGAACGAATTCAACAGGAATCACTTATAGTTTAGATGCAGCTTCACTCACTGGAGGGAATAGTATTAATAGCGCAACAGGAGAAGTAACCTACGCAGCAGGTTGGAGTGGTACTACCACGATAACAGCAAGCGCGGCAGGATGTAACGGCCCAGCGACTACGACTCATGTGGTGACAGTAACTCCAACGGTGACGATCGCAGCTTTTAGTCCAGCTACCAGCACACGCTGTCAAGGAGCAGGCAGTGTAACGACCACTACCACAGGAACGAATTCAACAGGAATCACTTATAGCTTAGATGCAGCTTCACTGACTGGAGGGAATAGTATTAATAGCGCAACAGGAGAAGTAACCTACGCAGCAGGTTGGAGTGGAACCACGACCATTACAGCAAGCGCTGCAGGATGTAACGGCCCAGCGACTACGACTCATGTGGTGACGGTAACTCCAACGGTGACGATCGCAGCTTTTAGTCCAGGGACTAGCACACGCTGTCAAGGAGCAGGCAAGTGTAACGACCACTACCACAGGAACGAATTCAACAGGAATCACTTATAGTTTAGATGCTGCTTCACTGACTGGGGGGAATAGTATTAATAGCGCAACAGGAGAAGTAACCTACGCAGCAGGTTGGAGTGGAACCACCACGATAACAGCAAGCGCTGCAGGATGTAACGGCCAGCGACTACGACTCATGTGGTGACGGTAACTCCAACGGTGACGATCGCAGCTTTTAGTCCAGCTACCAGCACACGCTGTCAAGGAGCAGGCAGTGTAACGACCACTACCACAGGAACGAATTCAACAGGAATCACTTATAGTTTAGATGCAGCTTCACTCACTGGAGGGAATAGTATTAATAGCGCAACAGGAGAAGTAACCTATGTAGCAGGTTGGAGTGGAACCACCACGATAACAGCAAGCGCTGCAGGATGTAACGGCCCAGCGACTACGACTCATGTGGTGACGGTAACTCCAACGGTGACGATCGCAGCTTTTAGCCCAGGGACTAGCACACGCTGTCAAGGAGCAGGAAGTGTAACGACCACTACCACAGGAACGAATTCAACAGGAATCACTTATAGTTTAGATGCAGCTTCACTCACTGGAGGGAATAGTATTAATAGCGCAACAGGAGAAGTAACCTACGTAGCAGGTTGGAGTGGAACCACCACGATAACAGCAAGCGCGGCAGGATGTAACGGCCCAGCGACTACGACTCATGTGGTGACGGTAACTCCAACGGTGACTATCGCAGCTTTTAGTCCAGGGACTAGCACACGCTGTCAAGGAGCAGGAACTGTAACGACCACTACCACAGGAACGAATTCAACAGGAATCACTTATAGTTTAGATGCAGCTTCACTCACTGGAGGGAATAGTATTAATAGCGCAACAGGAGAAGTAACCTATGCAGCAGGTTGGAGTGGAACCACGACCATTACAGCAAGCGCTGCAGGATGTAACGGCCCAGCGACTACGACTCATGTGGTGACTATTGGAGGTTTAGTAAGTTTATCTATTAATGATATCACTTCAGATAATATATTAAATGCAGCAGAAGCAGGAACAACGATTGCAGTGACAGGAACAGTAGGAGGAGACTTTAATGTAGGAGATACCGTAACGTTAGTTGTAAATGGAAATACGTATACAGGAGTAGTTGATGCTTTAGGAAACTATAGTATTGATGTTCCAGGTTCAGATTTAGCAGCTGATGGAGATACTACAGTAGATGGTAGTTTTCTAGCAACTTTAACTTGTTCTGCTACAGATACCCAAGTTTATAGTGTTGATACGGTTTTACCAGTACCAACGATTAGCGTAGATGATATTACAGCAGATAATGTATTAAATGCAGCAGAAGCAGGAACAACGATTGCAGTAACAGGAACCGTAGGCGGAGACTTTAATGTAGGAGATACCGTAATGTTAGTTGTAAATGGAAATACCTATACAGGAGTAGTTGATGCTTTAGGAAACTATAGTATAGATGTACCAGGATCAGATTTAGCAGCGGATGGAGATACCACAGTAGATGCTAGTGTAAGTACTACCGATGGATCAGGAAATACAGCAACTGCAAATGATACCCAAGTTTATAGTGTTGATACAGTTTTACCAGTACCAACGATTAGCGTAGATGATATTACAACAGATAATATATTAAATGCAGCAGAAGCAGGAACAACGATTGCAGTAACAGGAACAGTAGGAGGAGACTTTAATGTAGGAGATACGGTAACGTTAGTTGTAAATGGAAATACGTATACAGGAGTAGTTGATGCTTTAGGAAACTATAGTATAGATGTACCAGGCTCAGATTTAGCAGCTGATGGAGATACTACAGTAGATGCGAGTGTAAGTACTACCGATGGATCAGGTAATACAGCAACTGCAAATGATACCCAAGTTTATAGTGTTGATACAGTTTTACCAGTACCAACGATTAGCGTAGATGACATTACAGCAGATAACATTTTAAATGCAGCTGAAGCAGGAACAACGATTGCAGTAACAGGAACCGTAGGCGGAGACTTTAATGTAGGAGATACCGTAACGTTAGTTGTAAATGGAAATACCTATACAGGAGTAGTTGATGCTTTAGGAAACTATAGTATTGATGTACCAGGATCAGATTTAGCAGCGGATGGGGATACCACAGTAGATGCTAGTGTAAGTACTACCGATGGAACAGGAAATACAGCGACTGCTACAGATACTCAAGTTTATAGTGTTGATACAGTTTTACCAGTACCAACGATAAGTGTAGATGATATTACAACAGATAATATATTAAATGCAGCAGAAGCAGGAACAACGATTGCAGTAACAGGAACAGTAGGAGGAGACTTTAATGTAGGAGATACGGTAACGTTAGTTTTAAATGGAAATACGTATACAGGAGTAGTTGATGCTTTAGGAAACTATAGTATAGATGTACCAGGCTCAGATTTAGCAGCTGATGGAGATACCACAGTAGATGCTAGTGTAAGTACTACCGATGGATCAGGAAATACAGCAACTGCAAGTGATACTCAAGTTTATAGTGTTGATACAGTTTTACCAGTACCAACGATAAGTGTAGATGATATTACAGCAGATAATATATTGAATGCAGCAGAAGCAGGAACAACGATTGCAGTAACAGGAACAGTAGGCGGAGACTTTAATGTAGGAGATACCGTAACGTTAGTTGTAAATGGAAATACCTATACAGGAGTAGTTGATGCTTTAGGAAACTATAGTATAGATGTACCAGGCTCAGATTTAGCAGCGGATGGAGATACCACAGTAGATGCTAGTGTAAGTACTACCGATGGATCAGGAAATACAGCAACTGCAATTGATACTCAAGTTTATAGTGTTGATACAGTTTTACCAGTACCAACGATTAGCGTAGATGATATCACGGCAGATAATGTATTAAATGCAGCAGAAGCAGGAACAACGATTGCAGTAACAGGAACCGTAGGCGGAGACTTTAATGTAGGAGATACCGTAACGTTAGTTGTAAATGGAAATACCTATACAGGAGTAGTTGATGCTTCAGGAAACTATAGTATTGATGTACCAGGATCAGATTTAGCAGCGGATGGAGATACCACAGTAGATGCTAGTGTAAGTACTACCGATGGATCAGGAAATACAGCAACTGCAAATGATACCCAAGTTTATAGTGTTGATACAGTTTTACCAGTACCAACGATTAGCGTAGATGATATCACGGCAGATAATGTATTAAATGCAGCAGAAGCAGGAACAACGATTGCAGTAACAGGAACCGTAGGAGGAGACTTTAATGTGGGAGATACCGTAACGTTAGTTGTAAATGGAAATACCTATACAGGAGTAGTTGATGCTTTAGGAAACTATAGTATAGATGTACCAGGATCAGATTTAGCAGCTGATAGTGACTTAACGGTAGATGCAAGTGTCATAACAGAAGATTCATCAGGAAATACAGCAACTGCAAATGATACTCAAGTTTATAGTTTGAAGGATACCGATGGCGATGGAATACCAGATAGTGTAGATGTAGATGATGATAATGATGGAATCCCAGATACAGCAGAAGGAACTGGAGATACAGATGGAGATGGAATACCAGATAGTTTAGATTTAGATAGTGATAATGATGGAATATTAGATGTAGATGAAGGCGGAAATGGCGATTTAGATACCAATGGCGATGGAGTTATCGATTCAAATGATACAGGCTATGTAGATGCAGACAATGATGGGCAAGCAGATGATTCAGTAGACACAGATGAAGAACCAGATACAGATGGTGATGGCGTACCGGATTATCAAGATTTAGATAGTGACAATGATGGAATCAATGATGTTATAGAGAATGGAAATGGCGATTTAGATACGAACAATGATGGAATTATCGATTCAAATGATACTGGAGGATCAGATAGTGATGGCGATGGTATTTCAGATAGTGTAGATTCAGATTCAAGTAATTTCGGAGAAGGAAATGGAGGAGAAGGAGATACAGTTGATACAGATGGCGATGGCGTACCAGATTATCAAGATTTAGATAGTGACAATGATGGAATCAATGATGTTATAGAGAATGGAAATGGCGATTTAGATACGAACAATGATGGAATTATCGATTCAAATGATACTGGAGGATCAGATAGTGATGGCGATGGTATTTCAGATAGTGTAGATTCAGATTCAAGTAATTTCGGAGAAGGAAATGGAGGAGAAGGAGATACAGTTGATACAGATGGCGATGGCGTACCAGATTATCAAGATTTAGATAGTGATGATGATGGTATCAATGATATTACTGAAGGCGGAAATGATGATGATGATGGAAACGGAGTAGTAGATGGTCCAGATAGTGACGGAGATGGAATTTCAGATGAAGTAGATGAAGATGATTCAGGATTTGGAGATTCAGGAAATACAGATGTAAATGATACAGATCCAACTGATCCAGATAGTGGAGGAACAGGAGTTGTAACAGATAGTGGAACAGATTCAGATGGCGATGGTATATCAGATAGTGTTGATGGCGATGATTCAGGATTTGGAGATGCAACTGATACCGATGGTGATGGAATTCCAGATCATCTAGATGTAGATGATGATAATGATGGAATACCAGATACAGCAGAAGGAACTGGAGATACAGATGGCGATGGAATACCAGATAGTTTAGATTTAGATAGTGATAATGATGGGATTTTAGATGTAGATGAAGGCGGAAATGGTGATTTAGATACCAATGGCGATGGAGTTATCGATTCAAATGATACAGGATATGTAGATGCAGATAATGATGGTCAGGCAGATAATTCAGTGGATACTGATGAAGAACCAGATACAGATGGCGATGGAGTACCAGATTATCAAGATTTAGATAGTGATAATGATGGAATCAATGATGTTATTGAGAATGGAAATGGTGATTTAGACACGAACAATGATGGAGTTATCGATTCAAATGATACTGGAGGCTCAGATAGTGATGGCGATGGTATATCAGATAGTGTAGATTCAGATTCAAGTAATTTCGGAGAAGGAGATGGAGGAGAAGGAGACACAGTTGATACAGATGGCGATGGCGTACCAGATTACCAGGACTTAGATAGTGATGATGATGGAATTAATGATATTACTGAAGGAGGAAATGATGATATGGATGGTAATGGAGTAGTAGATGGTCCAGATAGTGACGGAGATGGAATTTCAGATGAAGTAGATGAAGATGATTCAGGATTTGGAGATTCAGGAAATAATGATAACTTACCTGATGGGAACTCTGATGGTATCCCAGATGTTATTGATCCAAATGAAGGTGGAGGAACAGGAGTTTTACCAGATAGTGGAACAGATTCAGACGGTGATGGAATTGCTGATAGTGCAGATTTAAACGATTCTATTTTTGGAGACGCTATTGGAATTGATGACTGTGTTAGTGTTTACAATGAGTTTACACCCAATGATGATGGTAGTAATGATACTTTAATAATTGATTGTATAGAAAATTATCCTACAAATACATTAGAAATATTTAATAGATGGGGTAATTTAGTGTATAAAAAGAAGCAGTATAATAATAAGTGGGATGGTACCTCTACAGGAAGAGTAAATATTCAAGTAGACAATAAATTACCTTCTGGAACATATTTTTATGTTCTTGATTTAGGAAATGGTACAAAACCTAAAAAGGGGTGGATCTATATTAATAGAGATTAATGTTATAAATTTGCAAAATTTTATAAAAAAGACTATTTTTTGTTTAAATGTTTGCAATATAGTTTTTTACTGTATTTTTAAATAAAATAATAAAAAAAATCGTTAATAAACCTAAAGAAATTAGTAAGGATGAATAATATATTAAAAGTAATCAGCATACTAATATTAATGCTAAGTTCATGTATAGTAAGCGGACAGCAAGATCCTCAGTATACACAATATATGTTTAATACAATGAGTGTTAATCCAGCATATGTAGGTTCAAAAGGACATACAATGATCAACGTTTTGGCAAGAACTCAATGGGTTGGAATTGATGGAGCGCCAGATACTCAAACATTAAGTTATGATACTCCGTTAGGATATTCAGGAGTTGGATTAGGAATAAATTTGGTAAATGATGCAATTGGTCCATCTAATGAAACGTATATAGATGCAAATGTTTCTTATACCGTTCGAACAAGTGAAGATGGAAATTTAGCATTTGGATTAAAGTTGGGAGGGCGTTTTTTTAATGTAGACTGGAGTAAAGGAGTTTTTCGAGATGGAAATGATAGATCATTAAATCAAAATATAAGTAAGTTTTTACCAACAATAGGAGCAGGAGTTTATTATTACAAGTCAAATTGGTATTTAGGTTTTGCAGTTCCAAACATTTTGAGAACAGATCATTATGATGATGTGTCAAGTGGAGGAGTTGTGGCAACAGAAAGAATGCATTATTTTTTAATAGGAGGTTATGTATTTGATTTAAGCGAAACAATAAAGTTTAAGCCAGCAGTATTAAGTAAAATAGTAAGTGGAGCACCATTATCATTAGATGTATCAGCAAACTTTTTATTTAATGATAAATTTAGAGTTGGAGTAGCATGGAGATGGGATGATTCAATTAGTGCAATGTTAGGGTTTCAAATTAATGAATCATTACAAATAGGTTATGCTTACGATTTAACGACATCTAATTATAGTAATTACAATTCAGGAACTCATGAAGTAATGCTTCGATATGAGATATTTAAAGAACAAAAGATGAAATCGCCAAGATTTTTCTAGAACAATTAAACGGACGGGACATGAAAAGAACAATACTTTTATTATTATTGTTAGTAACTGCTATGGCTTTTGGGCAACGAAAATATGCAGCTGATAGGTATTTTAAAGAATACGCTTATAAAAAATCAGCAGAACTGTATGAAACTATTTATAACAAAGATGACAAAACATATTTGGTTATAAGTAGGTTGGCAGACTCATATTATTTTAATGTTGATTTTGATAAAGCAGAAAAATGGTATGCTGAATTAATGAACAAATTCGAATTAATGGCTTTACCAAAGCATGTGTTTAGATATGCTCAAACATTAAAAAGTAATGGTAAAATTGAAGAGTCAGATAGTTGGTTATTGAAATTGAAAAGAAATGATAGTAGAGTAAAAGCATTAGAGAAAAATAAAAATTACTTTATAGAATATTCAAACAGGCCAAAAACGTATATAAATATTCACAATCTTTCAGTGAATACAAAGTATTCTGATTTTGGTGGTTTTGTACATGATAATACATTGTATTTCGCTTCTACTAAACCTATAGATGTTAAAGATACTCGATTATATAAATGGAATAATCAACCATATTTAAACGTTTATTCGTCTAAAGAAAAAAACGTCGGAGAAGATAGAATATTATATGTAGGCACTTCAGAAAAATTAAATTCAATAAATTCTAAATATCATGAATCTAATGTAGTTATAACAAGAGATGGTTCAACAATGTATTTTACTAGAAATAATTATGATGGTGATAAATTAAAAGGAGATAAAGAAAGAACTACACATTTAAAGATATATAAAGTAAGTAAAGTAAATGAGGTGTGGGGTGATTTGAAAGAATTATCTTTTAATAATGATAATTATTCTGTAGGGCATCCTGCATTAAGTCCTGATGAGAGAACATTATACTTTGTATCTGATATGCCGAATGGCTATGGAAGCACAGATATTTATAAAGTAGCCATAGATGATAATGGTAATTATGGAAAACCAGAAAATTTAGGTGCAACAATTAATACTGAAGGAAGAGAAATGTTTCCATTTGTAGGAAATGATAATCGGTTGTATTTTTCTTCAGATGGGCATATAGGATTAGGAGCTTTAGATATTTTTGAGAGCGAGATAAAAGAAAACTCTTTTTCAGAGCCTATAAATTTGGGAAAACCTATTAATGGACCTAGAGATGATTTTTCTTTTGTAATAAATAAAGAGCTTTTTCAGGGATATTTTACATCAAATAGAAAAGGAGGAAAAGGAGATGATGATATTTATAGTTTTATAATTTACAACTGTAAAGAAGATATAAAAGGAATTGTATCAGACACAAGAACTGGAAACCCTATTGATAATGTAACTGTACGATTAATAAATGAAAAAGGAGAACCAATATCTGAGCAAGTAACAAAATCTGATGGAGCTTATTCTTTTGAAAAAATTGATTGTGAAAAGAACTTTGTAGTGGTCGCTTCAAAAGATGATTATAAAGCAACACAAAAAGAAACAGTAACTTTAGATGTAAATAAGAAAGTATTAAAAACAGATTTACAATTAGAGTCTTTAATTGTAGAAAATCAAATAATTATAAACCCAATTTATTTTGACTTTGACCTATTCAATATTCGAGAGGATGCTGAATATGAATTAGAAAACATTGTGTCTGTTATGAAAAACAATCCAGAAATGGTTATAAAAATTGAATCACATACAGATAGTAGAGGAACTAAAGAGTATAATAGAATTCTTTCAGATAATAGAGCTAAATCTACAAGAGATTATATAATTTCAAGAGGAATTGATTCAAAAAGAATAGAAAGTGCAATTGGTTATGGGGAAGACCAATTATTAAATAATTGTAAAGAAGGAAGAAAAAGTAAATGTACAGAAGAAGAACATCAAAAGAATAGAAGATCGTATTTTTATATTTTAGAAACTATTAAAAATGTAAAATCAAGTAATAAATAATATAGTAAAGTATATAAAAGCAAAAAAACGTCTCTATTCAGAGGCGTTTTTTTATAAGTCAAACATTACAATTACAAGAAAATACGTAATTTCGCACATTCAATAAATATAATAACAAAATGAGTAAGAAGTTTACTGAATACAAAGGCTTGGATTTACCAAAAGTAGCAGAAGAAATATTAAACTACTGGGAAGAAAACAACATCTTTGAGAAAAGTATTACTAGCCGTGAAGGAAATGAGCCGTTTGTTTTTTTTGAAGGACCACCTTCAGCAAATGGGTTGCCTGGAATTCACCATGCAATGGCACGCTCTATTAAAGATATTTTTTGTCGCTATAAAACTCAAAAAGGATACCAAGTAAAGCGTAAAGCAGGTTGGGATACACATGGTTTACCAGTAGAACTTGGAGTAGAAAAAGAATTAGGAATAACTAAAGAAGATATAGGAACCAAAATAACTGTAGAAGAATATAATACAGCCTGTAAAACAGCAGTAATGCGTTATACGGATATTTGGAATGACCTAACTCAAAAAATGGGCTATTGGGTAGATATGGAAGATCCATATATTACTTATAAGCCTAAATACATGGAATCAGTATGGTGGTTGTTAAAACAAATTTATAATAAAAACTTATTGTATAAAGGATATACAATTCAACCTTATTCACCAAAGGCAGGAACAGGTTTAAGCTCACATGAGTTAAACCAACCAGGAACTTATCAAGATGTAACTGATACGACTGTTGTTGCGCAATTTAAAACGATAAAAGATACATTACCTGAGTTTTTACAAGTAGAAGGAGATATTCATTTCTTAGCTTGGACAACAACACCATGGACATTACCAAGTAATACTGCTTTAACAGTTGGACCTAAAATCGAGTATGTTTTAGTAAAAACATTTAATCAATACACATTTGAAACTATTCAAGTAGTATTAGCAAAAAACTTAGTAGCAAAACAATTTGCTGGAAAGAAATTTGAACAAGTTGAAAACGAAAGTGATTTAAATAAGTACACAAAAGAAGATAAACAAATTCCATATTTAATTACTAATGAATTTATAGGTAAAGATTTAGTAGGTATTAAATATGAGCAATTATTAGATTACGTATTGCCTTATCAAAATCCAGAAAATGCATTTAGAGTAATTTCTGGTGATTTTGTAACTACTGAAGATGGTACAGGTATAGTTCACACTGCACCAACTTTTGGAGCTGACGATGCATTAGTAGCAAAACAAGCTACACCTGAGGTGCCACCATTGTTAGTATTAGATGAAAATGAAAACCCAGTTCCATTAGTAGATTTACAAGGTAAATTCAGGCAAGAAGTAAGTGAGTTTGCAGGTAAATATGTTAAGAATGAATATTATGCTGATGGAGAGGCTCCAGAAAAGTCAGTAGATGTTGAAATAGCAATTAAACTTAAAACTGAAAATAAAGCTTTTAAAGTTGAAAAGTATGTGCATAGCTATCCTAACTGTTGGCGTACAGATAAACCAATTTTATATTACCCATTAGATTCTTGGTTTATTAAGGTAACCGATGTTAAGGAAAAAATGTTCGACTTAAACGAAACAATTAACTGGAAACCAAAATCAACAGGAGAAGGGCGTTTTGGTAACTGGTTAAAAAATGCAAATGATTGGAATTTATCTCGTTCTCGTTTTTGGGGAATACCTTTACCTATTTGGCGTACTGAAGATGGAACTGAACAGTTATGTATTGGGTCATTAGCAGAGCTAAAAGAAGAGATAAAAAAATCAGTAGAAGCAGGAGTACTTTCTGAAGATATTTTTGCCGACTTTGAAGTAGGTAACATGTCTGAAGAGAACTATGATAAAATTGATTTACATAAAAATGTTGTAGATAAAATTATCTTAGTATCAGCTTCAGGAAAACCAATGCATAGAGAAAGTGATTTAATTGATGTTTGGTTTGACTCTGGTTCAATGCCTTATGCACAATGGCATTATCCGTTTGAAAATAAAGAGTTAATAGATAATACAGAAAGTTTCCCTGCAGATTTTATAGCTGAAGGAGTAGATCAAACACGTGGATGGTTTTATACTTTACATGCAATTGGAGCCATGGTGTTCGATTCTGTAGCATATAAAAATGTTGTATCTAATGGTTTAGTATTAGATAAAAACGGACATAAAATGTCTAAGCGTTTAGGAAATGCTGTTGATCCGTTTAAAACTCTAGCTGAATATGGGCCAGATGCTACACGTTGGTATATGATTTCAAATGCAAATCCATGGGATAACTTAAAATTTGATTTAGCCGGTATAGAAGAAGTAAAACGTAAGTTTTTTGGTACGCTATATAATACATATTCTTTCTTTACATTGTATGCTAATATTGATAACTTTAGTTATAGTGAAGCTGATGTTCCATTAAATGAAAGGCCTGAAATTGACCGTTGGATTTTATCTGAATTAAATACATTAATTAAAAAAGTTGATACTTTCTATTCAGAATACGAACCTACTAGAGCAACTAGAGCAATTTCAGATTTTGTACAAGATCATTTAAGTAATTGGTACGTTCGTTTATGTAGAAGACGTTTTTGGAAAGGAGAATACGCACAAGATAAAATATCAGCTTATCAAACGTTATATACATGTATGCTTACTGTAGCTAAGTTAGGATCACCAGTAGCTCCATTCTTTATGGATAGACTCTATAAGGATTTAACTGCTGCAACTCAAAAAGAAAATTTTGAAAGTGTTCATATAGCAGAATTTCCAAAATATGATGAATCTTTTGTGAATAAATCATTAGAAAGAAAAATGGAAAATGCACAAACTATTTCTTCTTTAGTTCTTTCTTTAAGAGCAAAAGAAAAAATAAAAGTGCGTCAGCCGCTACAAAAGATAATGATTCCTATACTTGATGAAACTCAAAAAGAGGAGATACTAGCAGTTGCTGATTTAATAAAATCTGAGGTAAATGTTAAAGAAATTCAATTGTTAGATGATGCTTCTGGTATATTAGTAAAACAAATAAAACCAAACTTTAAAGCTTTAGGGCCTAAGTTTGGTAAAGATATGAGATTGATAGCTAGCAAGATACAGTCTTTTTCTCAAGAAGATATTGCAATAATTGAAAAAGAAGGGAAAATATCTGTTGAAATTAATGAGAAAATTGTTAATTTAGAAACCGCTGATGTAGAAATTTCATCAAAAGATATTGAAGGCTGGTTAGTAGCAAATGCAGAAGGATTAACAGTGGCTTTAGATGTTACCATAACAGATGATTTACGTAAAGAAGGAGTAGCGAGAGAATTAATAAATAGAATTCAAAATGCACGTAAGGAAACTGGTTTAGAAGTAACAGATAGAATACGATTAACTTTCTTAAATTTTGCAGATTTACAAGAATCAATATTAGCAAATGAAACCTATATTAAAACAGAAACATTAACAAATGAGTTGGTTTTTGTTGAAGCGTTAGAAAATGGTACAGAAATTGAATTTGATACCATTAAAAGTAAAATGTTAATTGAAAAAATATAGCATTATGAATGACGTTAATGTAAGATACTCTGATAATGATTTACAAGAGTTCAAAGAAATTATTTTAAAGAAAATTGAAAAATCTGAAGAAGATTTAAAGTTGTTACAAGATTCCTATAAAAATGGATCTGGTAATGGTACTGAAGATACTTCACCCACCTTTAAATCCTTTGAAGAAGGTTCAGATACAATGTCTAAAGAAGCAAACATGCAACTAGCTATTAGACAAGAAAAATTTATCCGTGATTTAAAAAATGCGTTAGCACGTATTGAAAATAAAACATACGGAGTTTGTAGAGTTACAGGTAAGTTAATTCAAAAAGAACGATTAAAATTAGTACCGCATGCGACATTAAGTATTGAAGCAAAGCGTAAGCAATAATTTTTATAATTTTGTTAAGACATATAAAAAAGACTCCTGACTTAGGAGTCTTTTTTGGTTCAATACATAGGAAGTAATTTTCTAGATATTAGTATGTTTTCTATACCGACCGTTTTTTAATAAGAAAAGGTACTAAAAAGGTTAATAGTCAGGGTGAAATAATCGTTTTTTTGATATGAAATATTTAACTGAAAAGGAAAACTTAGTATAAAATTTATCCATGCTAATATTATCCTTTAAGAGAATTAACTTCTTTTTATAAAAAAATAAAGTAACAGATTGTACCTTTAGGCGTCTTATATAGAAGAAAAAATATTAAAAATGAATAAAAGCATATTAATTACTGCTATGGCAGGAGTATTATTAGTTGGATGTAATACTTCAAAAACTAAGTTTAACGATTTAGCTACTTCAAATCCAATAGAAACAACATTAGATTTAACTAAAGTTGAAAATGATAAAGTACCTGTAACGATAAACCCTGGACGATTTACTACAGAAAAAGTAACGTATAGATTACCAAGAGTTGTTCAAGGTACATATTCTGTTAGTGATTTTGGTAAATATGTTGATGGTTTTAAAGCATTTGATTATAAAGGAAATGCTTTATCAGTAAAAAAGGTTGATACTAATACTTGGGAAATTAATAATGCAGCTAGTTTAGATAAAATAACATATTTAGTAAATGATACTTTTGATATGGAGGTTAAAGGAGGTATAGGAGGAGAAGTTCCTTTTTCACCTGCAGGAACTAATATTGAAAACACAAACTACGTTTTAAACTTACATGGATTTATTGGATATTTTGATTCATTAAAAAATAGTCAATATAAGTTAGATGTAGTAGCTCCATCAAAATTTGCTAGAACTTCAGCTTTACAAGAAGTTGGAACAAAAACTAGTAAAGATGGAACTTCTTTAACTACAAGTTATTTTGCCCCTCGTTATTTTAATATAACTGATAATCCAATGTTTTATGGTGAATTAGATGTTGAAGAATTTAAAGTAGGTGATATTAAAATTGTATTAAGTGTATACTCTCCAAATAAAAAACATTCTGCTGAAAAAATTAAAGCGGTAATGGAAAAAATGATGCAAGCTCAAAAAGCTTATTTAGGTAGTGTTAATAGTACAGCTCGTTATGATATTTATTTATATTTATCAGATGGGTCTGAGAAAGCACCTAAAGGATTTGGAGCTTTAGAACATCATACTTCTACTGTAGTAGTTTTACCAGAAGGAATGCCTGATAATGCTTTAGCTAAAAGTATGATTGATGTTGTGTCTCACGAGTTTTTTCATATTGTAACTCCTTTAAGTGTTCATTCTGAAGACGTACATTATTTTGATTATAACCAACCAACTTTTTCAAAGCACTTATGGATGTATGAAGGAGTAACTGAATATTTTGCAACCTTATTTCAAGTAAATCAAGGATTAGTGAATGAAGATGAGTTTTATGCGAAAGTTATGGGTAAAATTAAATCAGCTTCTGGAATGAATGATACTATGAGTTTTACTAAAATGAGTGAAAATGTTTTAGATAAACCATACGCTCCACAATATTATAATGTTTACCAAAAAGGAGCTTTAATTGGTATGTGTATTGATATTTTAATGCGAGAAGAGAGTAATGGAAATAGAGGTATTTTATCATTAATGAAAGAATTATCTAATAAATATGGAAAAAATAAACCATTTGTAGATGATAATTTAATTGAAGAAATAACAGCAATGACTTATCCGTCAATTGGAGCTTTTTTAAATACACATGTTGTAGGAACTACTCCAATAGATTATAATACATTTTTTGCTAAAGCAGGATTAAATATTTCTGAATCTAAAGTAAAAACCAATTATATTCAAAATGATGGGGTTATGATTGTAAAAGGTGATAAACCAACTCAAAGTGTAAGGTTTACTGGAGGAGTTAAAAATAATAGCTTTTGGGCAGAAAATGGGGCGCAACCTAATGATGCTATTAAAGCAGTTGATGGAGTTGTGTTAACTAAAGAAAATGCAAATCAGATATTTAGAACAATGTATATGTGGCAGCCTGGAAAAGAAGTAGAGGTTAAATTAGAAAGAGATGGTAAAGAAGTTGTAATTAAAACAACATTAACTCAATCATATACAAAAGGAAGTAGTTTAAAAGAAAATTCAAACGCAACTCAAAAACAAAAGGAGTTACGTAAAGTATGGTTAAAAGGATAACCTAATTTAGTTTATAAAAAAAGACCAATGTTAAAACATTGGTCTTTTTTTATAAAACATTTTTAAGATAAAAAACGATTATTCAATTCTGGTGTTGGAATATAACAAGCTTCTTTTTTACCAAACCATTTGTACCTGTTTTTTGCAATATAAGAATACACTGCATCTCTAATAAAAGTAGGTACAATAAAAAAAATACTCAATAGCTTTACTGGAATATTTAATTTCAAGGCTATTTTTAATGCGGCAGTAGATTTAGCATATATCTTTTTATCTGGAGTAAATAGTAAAATAGAGTCTACTTTATTAGTATCAATATTAAAATGACTAATAATATTTCTTCCAATTTCCCCTTGTAAAGAAGTAAATAAAAATATTTTCTTTTTATCATGTTTAATAACATATTGTACACTATTGTTGCACAAGTTACAAACACCATCAAAAAGTATTAAATAATTATTTTCAGGAATATTTGGTAGCATATTTATCTATTATAAGGGAATTCATTAACCCAATTAAAACCTCTATTAGTTAATAGGAATTTCTTTTTGTAATCTTTAGTTCTTTTTAATTTGATTGATATAGTATCTAGTTTTACGGTTCCTTTTAAATAAAAATTAGTACTATCTCCTTCTGTATATTTTAAATTATAGATTTCTAAAGTATCTCTATAATTTTTTAAAATCAGTTCATTTTTTGTTGAATCAACAGTTAATTTATACCATTGACTTTTTTTGCCAATTGGTTTAATTTTTGCATATTTTTTACCATCAATCATTAAGTATTTCCATTTCTTTGTATTGTTAGAAGAAGAGATTAATGTATCGTTTAATTTAAATTCATCTACTTCATAAAGCCCTCTTAATATACTTTTGGAACTATTACCATAGTACTTTTCTTTAGATTCTAAAGTGCTATAAGTACCGTATCCTAAAACGTATCCTAAAAGTAATACTTTAAAAGCTAACATGGCTTTACTAATACCCTTTTTTAAAATAGGTTTATATATATCTGTAAGAGCAATAGGAGTTCTTAAAAAGAAAAATTCCCATAAAGTTTTAAAGTTTCTTGCTATTAAAAACGCACACATTAAAAATAAATGTGTAGAAAGTATTTTTACAGGAACATCATAAAAATAATTTACAGCCATAACATTTGCTGTAGTCATTAGCGTGATAATTAATCCAAAAGTTAGTGTTCTTCTAAATAAAAGTAGCACAGCTGCAACTTCAGCAATTCCCATAAATAAATTATAGCCTTTAGAAAAACCTAAGAAAGTCCATGCTAGCCCCATAGGAGAAGAATCTCCATAAGTTTGAGTTAATCTAGACATTGATGGGGCAGAAAATTGTAGTTGTATTACTTTAACCATCCCATAATTAATTAACATTAATCCTACATAACAGCGCACTGCTAGTGTTAACCAATAATACATTTTTGAATAGCTCTTAGTTTTTTTATCTAAAAAAGACCATACTATTGTTGATAACAAAGCTATAAGAGCGATTGTGAAAATTAATGTATAATCGTAAGTAGTATCTCCACTTCCGTTAGGACCAACTCTAATTTTATAAGTAATTCCTAAAATGTTTTTACCTACCCAAGGAATAAAATTATGTAAAAACTTATTGAAAAGTTCGCTAATGTAGCCAAAAAAAGGATAAGCGCCATTATTCTTAAAAAGGATAAATAAGGTAAAATAAGTAAAGAAAAAACGAAATAATATTTTTTCAGAAATAGACCAGATATTAATTTTCGGAAAAGTATTCATAATTTTTAATAATTGATAAAATATAACTTTCGAAAGTTACTTTTCAATTATAAAAATTAATTGTATTAAATGGACATTAACATTATTTTATATTTTTAAAATAAATTTCTTTTTCAGATAAAATACTGACATTTTTAAAAAAATGTTTTGGAGTTTCACTAGTTAGCTTTTTAAATATTTTATTAAAAAAAGCCTGATCATAAAATCCTGAATCAAAAGCAACATCAGATAACTTAAAAAAAGAGTTTTTAGACTTCATTTTTTTTAAAGAGTAACGAAATTTAATGTTTTTTCTTAAAATTGAAGGAGTAATTCCACAGTGTGTTAAAAAAAGACGATATAGCTTTTTATAACTACAATTGCATTTTTTAGCAATCTGGTGAATAGTTAATTCATTACTCTTCATAAGCGAAATACTTTTTAAAATAATTTCTAAATCTTTTTTTTCATTCAGTTTAGTAAGCAGAAAATCTTCAATTAATTTAATTTTAGTTATCTCTGTTTTATTAAAAAAAGTAGGATTATCTTTTAAGAAATCGTCAAACTCTTCAATTTGAAAAAAAGGGATTCTATTATAATTTTTAGTAATAAATTGAGATAAACCAAAAGCTTTGAAAATAATTACAAATTCTTTTACAACTCCTTTGCTGTTTACAAATAAAGGAGTTGTAAATTTATTTAAAGCAGTGAAAGAATTTGAAAAAGAGGAGTCTTCTGTAATTTTAATTTCATTATTAGAATAAGTTACATCAGCATTTTTAAAAAGACAAACAACATTACAGTCTGAAGGATATGCATAATATGCTTCATTGTTTAATTCTAATTCATAATAAAAGAGAATGTATTTTTCTAAATGAGGACTCGGTTTTATTGTTTTAATCTCCACTGATATTGTATTGTTTGTTTTTTAAGAGTTATAAGTTTCTTATCATTATTTTTCGTATTAAAAAACTAAAGACTATTAGTAAAATGATAGTAATTAATAGTTTAGCAATATAAATAGAATTATGTGTTAAGGCTCCAAAATAATCAACAAAAGGTATTCTATTGATATTGGCATAGGTAATCATGAAAAATAATACTTCAAATAACTTCTTTCCTTTTGTTAGGATCCCTAAAAAAATAGCTATTAAAGCAATAAAGATAGCACCTAAAATAATTGAACTAAAAGCTATAACGTCACCATGAATTATTAGGCGGATATATAAAGGACTTGCTAATAATAAAAGTAATAAAACACTTGCTAAAATTTGAGAAAATAATAAACGAGAAAGAGGTTTATATGATGAGAATGAAAAATAATAAATATCATTTTCAATTTCTTTTGTTGAAACATCTGATAACCTACCTACTTGTAAAAACCATAAAATGGGCAAAATAAATTGATGAGCAATTTGTAAAGGGGTTAGTAATAACGAAATCATTCCAGCAAAATTAATAAGCCATAACCATGTTTTTCCTTTTCTAATTAATAAGAGAAATTCGGTTTTTAGTAATGGGGAAATTTTGTAATTAGATTTAACCATTGGTAAATTAAGTAGAGTAATATCTTTGTATAAAGTTTTTTGTTTAGGTTTGATTTTAGATGGCTTATTTGAACTTTTTTCTTTTAAATTAAAACGATGAAAAAATAATGAAGTAATAGCTATTGCTCCTATAGAAAAAAGAATCCATGCTAAACGACTTAAAATAAAAGTTATTGGAAATGTTATTCCGTCAAATTGAAATTTTTTAGCTTCTTTTACATTTCCTAAAACATAACCTATACTTAGCTCTTTAGTTTTTTTCGCATTGGTAATCTTTCTCACTTGATTTTCCATATGATGCATTACTATTTCAGTGCCTAAAATATCTAATGAAAAATTGTTTTGATTCTTTTTGTTAGAAAGCATCAGTAGCGAGAATAAAAAGAAGAAACCGATATTTTGTAGAACAGAATACTTCCCTAAAAAGACTTCAAAAATAACAGCGATGCATGAAATAATAAAAAGAGCAGGTATTGTTATTATAAAGTAAGGTTTTATAAAATGAAGAATTTCAAAAGGGAAACCGTCATTGTAGAAAAAGAAAAGTATACTACTCATGATAAAGATGGTGCATAAAATGGCTAGTAAAACTAAAAAATTACTTAAAACTTTAGAAAATAAATAGTTGAAGTTTTCAATTTTAGTAGAAGCAATAATTTGGCCTACTTTTGTTTCTAAATCAGTTTTAATACTATTGTTAATTAAGTAAAAACCAATTAAAGACAGAAAAAGACTTGACATGATTGCAGTAACATAACCAAACCAAGCAGCGTTATAAGTGCCAATATAATTAGCAATTCGTATAGTTGAATAATTAGCATTAGGTTCAGGAATAAAAGTGTAGGCAATTGCTAAACTAGCACAAAGTGTAATTAAAAAAGCATAGCTTCTTGTACGTTGTAAATAATCTAATTTTATAATGGTAAAGAATGATTTCATAATTAATTAGTTTTAGTTAAGTATAAATAGGCATCTTCTAAATTAGCTTGCTGTTTTATGGCATTACTATCAGGTTTTTCAGAAATATATCTAACAATTAAATCGCCGTTTTTACGTGTAGTACTTACTATAATATGTGAGTTTTTGAACGCTGTATAATCTTCTTTTGCAATTTTAGTTTCATAAACTTTATCCTGAACTTTTCTTATGATATTTTCTTGATGACCTTTTACTATCAAAGAACCATTTTTAAGGATAGCAACTTGATCAGCAATTGTATCAATATCAGAAACAATATGAGAAGATAAAATAACAATACAGTTGTTTGCTAAGTCTGAAATTAAATTACGAAAACGAACACGTTCTTCAGGATCTAAGCCAACAGTAGGTTCATCAAAGATTAAAATTTTAGGGCTATTTATTAAAGCTTGTGCAATACCTACACGTTGTTTCATACCTCCTGAATAACTGCCTATTGGTTTTTTAGCAGCGCCAATTAAATTTAGACCTTCTAATAATTGTGTTATTCTTGGTTGTAGATTTTTACCACCAACTCCTTTCATTGCAGCCATGTATTCTAAAAATTCATAAGCATTTAAATTTGGGTATACTCCGAAGTCTTGAGGCAGAAAACCTAATTGTTTACGTATATAGTTTGCGTCTTTAGTTATGTTGTTTTTATTTAATAAAATAGTTCCATTAGAAGGTTTACTTAAGGTTGCAATCATTTTTAGTAAGGTAGATTTTCCAGCACCATTAGGACCTAATAATCCTAAAATCCCTTTTTCAATAGTCATTGAAAAATCTTTTAAACCGTACTTTTCTTTGTTATATTTCTTTGATATATTTTGTATTTCTAATTTCATTTTTTTATGATTTTATAAGTTTAATAGTAGTTTCTAACCCATTTTGTCTAAAAATTAATTCTTGAGGTTTTTCAGGGTTTACTTCTAGTTCTACACCAAAACTGCCATTATATAATTTGTTTTTTTCTTTACTTATTAAAATAACTTGGGCTCCTTGAGCTAAAAAATAAAGATGATTATTTTCTTCTTTAATTTCCATTGTCATTTTCATTCCATGTGAGTTAAATAGGTATTTACCTAATACATTTTTGAAATCTGAAGTAACATTTTTATTAAAAGAGATTGTATCTGTTTTACCATCTATAAAATTGAAAAGCTCATTTTTAAGCATTCTATTAAAAGGAATTATACGAGCATTACTAAATAGAAGAATTAAGTTTTTGTTTTTAGGATTGTAGTATTCTCTAAAAGAATATCCAATGTTGTTACCACCATGGCCAACATATCCATCTTTAAATTTCATAATTCCCAAACCATAATTAGCTTCATCAAAAGCAGTAAACTTTTGTAAAGATTTTTCAGAAATCAATGTTCCCTTTTGAAATAAGTGATTGTAAAACTTTGACATGTCGTTTAAATTAGACGCAACACTTCCTGCAGCATAGGCATAATTAGCAAAGAACCTATAATCTAAATACGATGTTATATCTTCTTTTTTGTGAATAGGTTTTGCTAAATTTTTTAGTTTTTTTGATACATAAGGGTAGGTATTTGTCATGTTACAAGGAGTAAAAATCCTTTCTTGTAATAAGTTGAAATAACTTTTATCGTTTACTTTTTCTAAAAGATGACCTAATAGAATATAATTAGTATTGCAGTAATCATACTTCCCAATTTTTTTAGGATTATTTTTAGGTATTTTATTAAGAAAATTTGAATTATAGAAAGAATCATTTTTTGCATAAAAATCCTTTTCAAAATTTTTCCCTACAATTTCTCCCAAACCACTTCTGTGTCTTAGTAATGTTTCAATAGTTAAACTTCCGTCAACATTTTTAATTGGCTGTAAATAAGTCCCAATCGAATCCGATAGCTTTATTGTTCCTTTTTCAACTTCTTGTAAAAGTAAAATAGCAGTCATTTTTTTAGTAGCGCTTCCAATATTGAAAATAGTATGATTGTTAAAATTGTATTTGCCAGCGTTGGCAACTGTAGTTTTACCGTTTTGTTGAACTAATACAGCAACTCCCTGATTTAATTCTTTAATATAAGGTGTGTATTTATCTAATTGTAGTTGTAGTGATTGTGCATAAATAATAGTAGATGTTATGCTAAAAAGAAAAATAAAGATTGATCTGTGAAATTTCATAATTAATAGTTTTTTATAATGAACACTTCAAAAGTCAATCAAAAGTTGTATTGAAAAAAAGAAGAGTGATAAACCATATTTAAAAAATGACAAAAGTGATTTTTACTATAATCATTGGTAGGAGTATGTTCAAATAAAAAAAAGTATCTTTCATCATTAAAAAATGGTTATTTTGTAAGTATAATGTATGTTTGAAGGATGTTTTTAAATAGAAGAAATGAAAAAAATTGATACTTGGATTGATAATAAAGTAGTACAAAATGTTTTTGTTTGGGGATGCTTATTCCTAGTGCTAGTAGGTGGAATACAATCAGAAAACAGATTGTCTGCAGCTTTTTATGCTATTTTATTTATTGTACCAACTATTTACTCAACTAACTATTTTATTTTACCGTTTTTTAATAAAAAGAAAATTACCTTTTTAATATTCTTTATATTAAATGGAATTATTTTTACAATTGTTCCTGTATACCTTATAAGTAAATCTTTAAAGCAAACATTAAGTTTAAAAATGTTTTTAAATCTTTTTGGATTTGTATTACTAGCAATGGTTTTTGGAATGGCTGTAAAAATTGCAAGAGATAGTTTTTCTCGCCGTCAGCAAGAAAAAGAAGCTGAGTTAAAGTTATTGAAAGCGCAGTTAAACCCACATTTTTTGTTTAATACATTAAATAATTTATATGGACTATCTGTTGTTAAATCAGATAAGTTACCAAGTTTAATGTTAAAGCTTTCTGATTTATTACGTTATAGTTTATATGAAACAAAAGAGGTTTATGTAGCACTTGAAAAAGAATTAAGTTACCTTCAAAATTATGTTTCTCTAGAAAAAATAAGATTAGAAGAACAATCTGAAATTAATTTTAAATTAGAAGGTAATTATATAGGAAAACAAATTGCTCCTATGCTATTAATTGTTTTTGTAGAAAATGCATTTAAACATTTAGGAGTTAGTTTAGATGAAAAAAGTAATGTTAAAGTGCTAGTCGATGTCACTGATGAAAACTTAAAGTTTGAATGTATAAATTCAACAGATTCAGGTTTGAAAGAAAATGATTTAGAAAAAGGAAAAAGTGGAATAGGATTACAAAATGTTAAAAAACGATTGAGTTTAATGTATCCTGAAACTCATAAGTTAGAGATTGTAAAAACAGAAAATGAATATAAAGTGAAATTAATACTTGATTTTTAGATGGAGAACCTCAAATGCATTATAGCTGATGATGAGCCAATAGCTCGTCAAATATTAGAAAGTTATATTAAAGAATTACCAAATTTAGAGTTAATATCATCGTGTAAAAATTCGTTTGAAGTAATGGCTGTTTTACAAGAAAAAGAAGTAGATCTACTTTTTTTAGATATTAATATGCCTAAACTTTCAGGTTTAAGTTTGTTAAAAACATTACAACAAAAACCATCAGTAATAATTACTACTGCATATCCTGAATATGCGGTAGAAGGTTTTGAATTATCTGTAACTGATTATTTGTTAAAACCTTTTTCGTTTGAACGTTTTTTTCAAGCTGTCATGAAAATAAAAAAGAAAGGAGTTATAAAATCAGAAGTGTTTTCTAAAAATAAAGAAGAAGAAAATAGTTCAATCTTTGTAAAGAGTGATAAAAAAATTATTAAACTAAATTTTAATGAAATCAATTATATTGAGGCTTATGGAAATTATATAAAAATTTATACAGATAAAAGAATTCTTACTCCACAAACACTTACTGATTTCTTAAAGAAAATACCGACTAACTTTATAAGAATTCATAAATCATTTGCTATTAACTTTAACAAAATTGTAATGATAGACGGTAATCAAATTGTATTACAAAACGAATTAAAATTAGCTATAGGGAAATCTTATAGGAAAGAACTTTTACAAAGAATAGATAAAGGTTTAGACTAAATTAGTCAATAACAATAGTTTTCTTATTTTTGTTGCTATTAAAATAAAAAAATGTCAAAAAAGAACATAGCAATCCTAACAGTAATTTTAGCAATTTTAATTGATCAAATAAGTAAGATATATGTGAAAACACATTTTACTCTAGGTGAAGAGGTAGTTGTTTTTAGCGACTGGTTTAAAATTCACTTTACTGAAAATAATGGAATGGCTTGGGGTTTTGAGTTTGGCGGTAAATCAGGAAAATTATTTTTAACGTTATTTAGACTAGTAGCTGTAACAGGTATTATATATTGGTTAATACAAAGTATAAAAAGAAAAACACATAACGCAGTAATTATAGCTATAGCCTTAATTTTAGCTGGAGCAGTTGGTAATATTATAGATTCAGTGTTTTATGGTGTTATTTTCGATTCTTCTATGCATAAAGTAGCTACGTTATTTGCTGATAAGCCTTATGGAGAATTATTTTATGGTAAAGTAGTTGATATGCTTTATTTTCCAATATATGAGGGTGAAAGTTTTACTTTTTTTAATGCTATTTTTAATGGTGCAGATTCTTGGATTACTATAGGAGTAATTTTACTTTTTATATTTAATAAGCAAGCTTTTCCTAAAGAAAACTAGTTTTAATTTTTATTTTTTCATTGCTGATCTAGAGTAGGTTAGGTGATTAATTATTTCTTTTTTTTTTGTAAATGTTAAATTTTTGTGTATATTAGCAATCAATTAGAGTAATATTGTCCCCCACACAATATTTTACACTTAAAGAAATTTACTCTTTTCATTATACTATAATTTTAGTATAATCTTTTACTATTTACTTTTTACTGAAAATGAATAATTAACTTTTAAAGTTTTAAAAGTTCAATTATTAATCTAATCTAATCCCCAAATTATGATTAAAAAGTATTCGTTCAGTAATCATTCTTTTTTATTGTTTGTTACATTTCTATTATTAGGAATAGGTACCTTGTTTTCTCAAGCAACCTATACAACAAATCCTTCAGCAGCAGCAATTGCAGCAGAATTACAATCGTCTGGTATCATTATTAGCAATCCAGTAATAACCTCTGGTACGGCTAATCAACTTGGTATATTTTCAAGCGGAACTACAAGTGCAAGTTTAGAGATAGATAGCGGTGTTGCTTTTACAACTTCGTCTATAGCAACAGCCTTTAATAATAATAATGTGAATGCATATAATTCTGAAGGGTTTGATGGAGGTTTCCCTTTTACTGATGAAGATTTAACAAATATTAATGCTACAGCTAACAGAGATGTTGTAGTTTTTGAGTTTGATTTTGTAGCCCAGCCAAACTATGTAGGTGTTTTGGTTGAGTATCAATTTGGTTCAGAGGAGTACCCTGATTATGTAGGGTCAGTTTTTAATGATGTTTTTGGTTTTTTTGTATCTGATCCTACTGGTTCTGATCCTTCTGTACCAGATGGGGATGTTAATTTAAATAACTTTTATGATTTTGGGGAAACACCAGCTTTAAATTTAGCAGTTGTACCTGGTACTTCTAATGCTGTATCAATTAATAATTTAAATGCAGGTTTTAAAGGGTGTGCACAAGATGGGGTAACTCCAGTCGATTTAACACAATCTGCTTTATATATTAACAATGGACATAACCCTGACAATGATGCTGATCCTAATAATACAGCTTCATGTAGCTTAAATGATCAAATAAAACCTATTCACACAGAATTTAATGGAATTACTAAAAAATTTACAACAAATATAAACTTAATTGTAGGTGTTACTTATCACATGAAAATAGCAATTGCTGATGTAGGTGATCAAAGTTTAGACTCAGGAGTTTTTGTTTCAAGTGTAGGTGGGCTTCCAATTATTGTAACGAACGATGACTCTGGAAGTGCTGTTACAACTTCAGGAGGAGTAGCTGTAGCTAATGTTTTAGTAAATGACACTGTAGGAACCGTAACAAATCCTCCTGTAGCAGATGTAGATTTAGTTGAGGTAAGTTCAACAAACGCAGGTGTTAGTTTAAATACAAGCACAGGTGAAGTTAATGTTGCTCCTGGAACAACTCCAGGCACATATTCATTAGTATATAGCACTTGTAAACCTGCGCCAACTAATTGTAGTTCTTCTACAGTAACAGTAACTGTTTTACCAGATGTAGATGGAGATAACATAACAGATTCAGTAGATTTAGATAATGATAATGACGGAATACTAGATATCAATGAAAGACCCTGCTATGCTTTCTCTGATGATTTTGGAACTGGAACTGGAAGTCCAGCTACTAGTCATCCTAATGTTCCAGCTGCAAATGTAGCAAACGTAAGAGTAGGTACTAATACAGATTTCGCAGGACAAGCTTGGTATCAGCCAAATTCTGGCTTAGATGCTGCTGGTAATGCAGAAGGAAAATATATAGCTTTAGATAATCCTATTGGAGTAGCTCCAGTTTTGGTTTATCAAGAGAATATAACAGTACAGGCTAATGAACAATATTCTTATAGTTTATTTGCTGTAGCAGCAAAAGAAGAAAGTGGTCAGCCAGCTAGTGCATATCCAGATGTTAGGATGCAAATTAAAGATGGGGTTGGAACAGTTTTACAAACAATTGACACAGGAACATTAACATTAGATTGGCAACGATTTGAGTTTTTATTTACTTCTACTACTACAACAGTTACCGTAGAAATATATAATAATAATGCTGATGCAGCATATAATACTTTATTACTAGATGAGATTGCTATTTCTTTAATTTCATGTGATACAGATAAAGACGGAACACCTGACTATTTAGATACAGATAGTGATAATGACGGATGTCCAGATTCAGTAGAATCTGGAGGAACAGACGCTACTAAAGATGGAGTTTTAGACGGAACTGGTTTCGATAGTAGTGGTCGAGTAACTGGAGGAACAGGAGGTTATAATGGAGTTAATGGAACTGAAATTATTAGTGAAGTGATTTCGAACGTTGTCATAACACCTGATCCGGCTTCAGTTTGTACTGGTAGTAATATAACATTAACAGCTACACCAACTGGACTTCGAGTTACTAATTTTGGAACAACCGGAGCAACAGGAGATGATATAACAACAGCTATTCCTTCAGGAGATTATGTGTATAAATGGTTTTTAGGAACTAGTACTACTCCTTTAACAAATGTAGCACCTTATAGTGGTACTTCTACTGCTTCTTTAGTGATTACAAATGCAACAGCAGGTTTATCTGGTAATAATTATAGAGTTGAAGTAACATCAACAAATAATAGTTGTCCACAAGAAGATACAGTAGCATTAACGGTTAATACTACTCCAGCAACGCCAGTAGTAAGTGTAACAGCAGCAAGCTGTTCAAGTGCAGCGGTAGTCACGGTAACAAATTATGTAGCAAGCGGGGTAACGTATACCTCTAGTCCAGCAGGTTTAACCGTAGGAGCTGGTGGAGTTGTAAGCGGAGGAGTAGATGGAACTTCTTATACGATTACTGCTACTAGTACCAGCGCAGGAAGTTGTCCAAGTACAGCCTCTTCAAGCTTTACTAATGATACCGATAGTCAATTAACAGTACCGAGTACGCCAGTAGTAAGTGTAACAGCAGCAAGCTGTTCAAGTGCAGCGGTAGTAACGGTAACAAATTATGTAGCAAGTGGTGTAACCTATACCTCTAGTCCAGCAGGCTTAACCGTAGGAGTAGGAGGAGTTGTAAGCGGAGGAGTAGATGGAACTTCTTATACGATTACAGCTACTAGTACAAGCGCAGGAAGTTGTCCAAGTACAGCCTCTTCAAGCTTTACTAATGATACCGATAGTCAATTAACAGTACCGAGTACGCCAGTAGTAAGTGTAACAGCAGCCAGCTGTTCAAGTGCAGCGGTAGTCACGGTAACAAATTATGTAGCAAGCGGGGTAACCTATACCTCTAGTCCAGCAGGTTTAACCGTAGGAGCAGGAGGAGTTGTAAGCGGAGGAGTAGATGGAACTTCTTATACCATTACAGCTACTAGTACCAGCGCAGGAAGTTGTCCAAGTACGGCCTCTTCAAGCTTTACTAATGATACCGATAGTCAATTAACAGTACCGAGTACGCCAGTAGTAAGTGTAACAGCAGCAAGCTGTTCAAGTGCAGCGGTAGTCACGGTAACAAATTATGTAGCAAGCGGGGTAACCTATACCTCTAGTCCAGCAGGTTTAACCGTAGGAGCAGGAGGAGTTGTAAGCGGAGGAGTAGATGGAACTTCTTATACGATTACTGCTACTAGTACCAGCGCAGGAAGTTGTCCAAGTACGGCCTCTTCAAGCTTTACGAATGATACCGATAGTCAATTAACAGTACCGAGTACACCAGCAGTAAGTGTAACAGCAGCAAGCTGTTCAAGTGCAGCGGTAGTAACGGTTACAAATTATGTAGCAAGTGGTGTTACGTATACCTCTAGTCCAGCAGGCTTAACCGTAGGAGCAGGAGGAGTTGTAAGCGGAGGAGTAGATGGAACTTCTTATACGATTACTGCTACTAGTACAAGCGCAGGAAGTTGTCCAAGTACGGCCTCTTCAAGCTTTACTAATGATACCGATAGTCAATTAAACAGTACCGAGTACACCGCAGTAAGTGTAACAGCAGCAAGCTGTTCAAGTGCAGCGGTAGTAACGGTAACAAATTATGTAGCAAGTGGTGTAACCTATACCTCTAGTCCAGCAGGATTAACCGTAGGAGCAGGAGGAGTAGTAAGCGGAGGAGTAGATGGAACTTCATATACGATTACTGCTACTAGTACTAGCGCAGGAAGTTGTCCAAGTACGGCCTCTTCAAGTTTTACTAATGATACCGATAGTCAATTAACAGTACCGAGTACGCCAGTAGTAAGTGTAACAGCAGCTAGCTGTTCAAGTGCAGCGGTAGTACGGTAACAAATTATGTAGCAAGTGGTGTAACCTATACTTCTAGTCCAGCAGGATTAACCGTAGGAGCAGGAGGAGTTGTAAGCGGAGGAGTAGATGGAACTTCTTATACGATTACAGCTACTAGTACCAGCGCAGGAAGTTGTCCAAGTACGGCCTCTTCAAGCTTTACTAATGATACCGATAGTCAATTAACAGTACCGAGTACGCCAGTAGTAAGTGTAACAGCAGCAAGCTGTTCAAGTGCAGCGGTAGTAACGGTAACAAATTATGTAGCAAGTGGTGTTACGTATACCTCTAGTCCAGCAGGCTTAACCGTAGGAGCAGGTGGAGTTGTAAGCGGAGGAGTAGATGGAACTTCTTATACGATTACAGCTACTAGTACCAGCGCAGGAAGTTGTCCAAGTACAGCCTCTTCAAGCTTTACTAATGATACCGATAGTCAATTAACAGTACCGAGTACGCCAGTAGTAAGTGTAACAGCAGCCAGCTGTTCAAGTGCAGCGGTAGTCACGGTTACAAATTATGTAGCAAGCGGGGTTACGTATACTCTAGTCCAGCAGGATTAACCGTAGGAGCAGGAGGAGTTGTAAGCGGAGGAGTAGATGGAACTTCTTATACCATTACAGCTACTAGTACCAGCGCAGGAAGTTGTCCAAGTACAGCCTCTTCAAGCTTTACTAATGATACCGATAGTCAATTAACAGTACCGAGTACGCCAGTAGTAAGTGTAACAGCAGCAAGCTGTTCAAGTGCAGCGGTAGTCACGGTAACAAATTATGTAGCAAGCGGTGTAACCTATACCTCTAGTCCAGCAGGATTAACCGTAGGAGCAGGAGGAGTTGTAAGCGGAGGAGTAGATGGAACTTCTTATACGATTACTGCTACTAGTACTAGCGCAGGAAGTTGTCCAAGTACGGCCTCTTCAAGCTTTACTAATGATACCGATAGTCAATTAACAGTACCGAGTACGCCAGTAGTAAGTGTAACAGCAGCAAGCTGTTCAAGTGCAGCGGTAGTCACGGTAACAAATTATGTAGCAAGTGGTGTAACCTATACCTCTAGTCCAGCAGGCTTAACCGTAGGAGTAGGAGGAGTTGTAAGCGGAGGAGTAGATGGAACTTCTTATACGATTACAGCTACTAGTACAAGCGCAGGAAGTTGTCCAAGTACAGCCTCTTCAAGCTTTACTAATGATACCGATAGTCAATTAACAGTACCGAGTACGCCAGTAGTAAGTGTAACAGCAGCCAGCTGTTCAAGTGCAGCGGTAGTAACGGTAACAAATTATGTAGCAAGCGGTGTAACCTATACCTCTAGTCCAGCAGGATTAACCGTAGGAGCAGGAGGAGTTGTAAGCGGCGGAGTAGATGGAACTTCTTATACCATTACAGCTACTAGTACCAGCGCAGGAAGTTGTCCAAGTACGGCCTCTTCAAGCTTTACTAATGATACCGATAGTCAATTAACAGTACCGAGTACGCCAGTAGTAAGTGTAACAGCAGCAAGCTGTTCAAGTGCAGCGGTAGTCACGGTAACAAATTATGTAGCAAGCGGTGTAACCTATACCTCTAGTCCAGCAGGTTAACCGTAGGAGCAGGAGGAGTTGTAAGCGGAGGAGTAGATGGAACTTCTTATACCATTACAGCTACTAGTACCAGCGCAGGAAGTTGTCCAAGTACAGCCTCTTCAAGCTTTACTAATGATACCGATAGTCAATTAACAGTACCGAGTACGCCAGTAGTAAGTGTAACAGCAGCAAGCTGTTCAAGTGCAGCGGTAGTCACGGTAACAAATTATGTAGCAAGCGGGGTAACCTATACCTCTAGTCCAGCAGGCTTAACCGTAGGAGCAGGAGGAGTTGTAAGCGGCGGAGTAGATGGAACTTCTTATACGATTACTGCTACTAGTACTAGCGCAGGAAGTTGTCCAAGTACAGCCTCTTCAAGCTTTACTAATGATACCGATAGTCAATTAACAGTACCGAGTACGCCAGTAGTAAGTGTAACAGCAGCAAGCTGTTCAAGTGCAGCGGTAGTAACGGTAACAAATTATGTAGCAAGCGGTGTAACCTATACCTCTAGTCCAGCAGGTTTAACCGTAGGAGCAGGAGGAGTTGTAAGCGGAGGAGTAGATGGAACTTCTTATACGATTACTGCTACTAGTACCAGCGCAGGAAGTTGTCCAAGTACAGCCTCTTCAAGCTTTACTAATGATACCGATAGTCAATTAACAGTACCGAGTACGCCAGTAGTAAGTGTAACAGCAGCAAGCTGTTCAAGTGCAGCGGTAGTAACGGTAACAAATTATGTAGCAAGTGGTGTAACCTATACCTCTAGTCCAGCAGGTTTAACCGTAGGAGCAGGAGGAGTTGTAAGCGGAGGAGTAGATGGAACTTCTTATACGATTACAGCTACTAGTACCAGCGCAGGAAGTTGTCCAAGTACAGCCTCTTCAAGCTTTACTAATGATACCGATAGTCAATTAACAGTACCGAGTACGCCAGTAGTAAGTGTAACAGCAGCAAGCTGTTCAAGTGCAGCGGTAGTAACGGTAACAAATTATGTAGCAAGTGGTGTTACGTATACCTCTAGTCCAGCAGGCTTAACCGTAGGAGCAGGAGGAGTTGTAAGCGGAGGAGTAGATGGAACTTCTTATACGATTACTGCTACTAGTACCAGCGCAGGAAGTTGTCCAAGTACAGCCTCTTCAAGCTTTACTAATGATACCGATAGTCAATTAACAGTACCGAGTACGCCAGTAGTAAGTGTAACAGCAGCAAGCTGTTCAAGTGCAGCGGTAGTACGGTAACAAATTATGTAGCAAGCGGTGTAACCTATACCTCTAGTCCAGCAGGTTTAACCGTAGGAGCAGGAGGAGTTGTAAGCGGAGGAGTAGATGGAACTTCTTATACGATTACTGCTACTAGTACCAGCGCAGGAAGTTGTCCAAGTACGGCCTCTTCAAGCTTTACTAATGATACCGATAGTCAATTAACAGTACCGAGTACGCCAGTAGTAAGTGTAACAGCAGCAAGCTGTTCAAGTGCAGCGGTAGTCACGGTAACAAATTATGTAGCAAGCGGTGTAACGTATACCTCTAGTCCAGCAGGCTTAACCGTAGGAGCAGGAGGAGTTGTAAGCGGAGGAGTAGATGGAACTTCTTATACGATTACAGCTACTAGTACTAGCGCAGGAAGTTGTCCAAGTACGGCCTCTTCAAGCTTTACTAATGATACCGATAGTCAATTAACAGTACCGAGTACGCCAGTAGTAAGTGTAACAGCAGCAAGCTGTTCAAGTGCAGCGGTAGTAACGGTAACAAATTATGTAGCAAGTGGTGTAACCTATACCTCTAGTCCAGCAGGATTAACCGTAGGAGCAGGTGGAGTTGTAAGCGGAGGAGTAGATGGAACTTCTTATACCATTACTGCTACTAGTACCAGCGCAGGAAGTTGTCCAAGTACGGCCTCTTCAAGCTTTACTAATGATACCGATAGTCAATTAACAGTACCGAGTACACCAGCAGTAAGTGTAACAGCAGCCAGCTGTTCAAGTGCAGCGGTAGTAACGGTTACAAATTATGTAGCAAGTGGTGTAACCTATACCTCTAGTCCAGCAGGCTTAACCGTAGGAGCAGGAGGAGTTGTAAGCGGAGGAGTAGATGGAACTTCTTATACCATTACAGCTACTAGTACAAGCGCAGGAAGTTGTCCAAGTACAGCCTCTTCAAGCTTTACTAATGATACCGATAGTCAATTAACAGTACCGAGTACGCCAGTAGTAAGTGTAACAGCAGCCAGCTGTTCAAGTGCAGCGGTAGTCACGGTTACAAATTATGTAGCAAGCGGTGTAACCTATACCTCTAGTCCAGCAGGATTAACCGTTGGAGCAGGAGGAGTTGTAAGCGGAGGAGTAGATGGAACTTCTTATACCATTACAGCTACTAGTACCAGCGCAGGAAGTTGTCCAAGTACGGCCTCTTCAAGCTTTACTAATGATACCGATAGTCAATTAACAGTACCGAGTACGCCAGTAGTAAGTGTAACAGCAGCCAGCTGTTCAAGTGCAGCGGTAGTCACGGTAACAAATTATGTAGCAAGCGGTGTTACCTATACCTCTAGTCCAGTAGGTTTAACCGTAGGAGCAGGAGGAGTTGTAAGCGGAGGAGTAGATGGAACTTCTTATACCATTACAGCTACTAGTACCAGCGCAGGAAGTTGTCCAAGTACGGCCTCTTCAAGCTTTACTAATGATACCGATAGTCAATTAACAGTACCGAGTACGCCAGTAGTAAGTGTAACAGCAGCAAGCTGTTCAAGTGCAGCGGTAGTAACGGTAACAAATTATGTAGCAAGTGGTGTTACGTATACCTCTAGTCCAGCAGGTTTAACCGTAGGAGCAGGAGGAGTTGTAAGCGGAGGAGTAGATGGAACTTCTTATACGATTACTGCTACTAGTACCAGCGCAGGAAGTTGTCCAAGTACAGCCTCTTCAAGCTTTACTAATGATACCGATAGTCAATTAACAGTACCGAGTACGCCAGTAGTAAGTGTAACAGCAGCAAGCTGTTCAAGTGCAGCGGTAGTAACGGTAACAAATTATGTAGCAAGTGGTGTTACGTATACCTCTAGTCCAGCAGGCTTAACCGTAGGAGCAGGTGGAGTTGTAAGCGGAGGAGTAGATGGAACTTCTTATACGATTACAGCTACTAGTACCAGCGCAGGAAGTTGTCCAAGTACAGCCTCTTCAAGCTTTACGAATGATACCGATAGTCAATTAACAGTACCGAGTACGCCAGTAGTAAGTGTAACAGCAGCAAGCTGTTCAAGTGCAGCGGTAGTAACGGTAACAAATTATGTAGCAAGTGGTGTTACGTATACCTCTAGTCCAGCAGGCTTAACCGTAGGAGCAGGTGGAGTTGTAAGCGGAGGAGTAGATGGAACTTCTTATACGATTACAGCTACTAGTACCAGCGCAGGAAGTTGTCCAAGTACAGCCTCTTCAAGTTTTACTAATGATACCGATAGTCAGTTAGTAAGTACTTCGGCTCTGTGCCTAGACACCGATGGTGATGGAATTCTTGATAGTTTAGATGTAGATGATGATAATGATGGAATCCCAGATACAGCAGAAGGAACCGGAGATACAGATGGAGATGGAATACCAGATAGTTTAGATTTAGATAGTGATAATGATGGCATATTAGATGTAGATGAAGGCGGAAATGGCGATTTAGATACTAATGGCGATGGAGTTATCGATTCAAATGATACAGGCTATGTAGATGCAGATAATGATGGTCAGGCTGATAATTCAGTAGATACTGATGAAGAACCAGATACCGATGGCGATGGCGTACCAGATTATCAAGATTTAGATAGCGATAATGATGGAATCAATGATGTTATTGAGAATGGAAATGGTGATTTAGACACGAACAATGATGGTGTTATCGATTCAAATGATACTGGAGGCTCAGATAGTGATGGTGATGGTATTTCAGATAGTGTAGATTCAGACTCAAGTAATTTCGGAGAAGGAAATGGAGGAGAGGGAGATACAGTTGATACCGATGGTGATGGCGTACCAGATTATCAAGATTTAGATAGTGATGATGATGGAATAAACGATATCACTGAAGGCGGAAATGATGATGAAGATGGAAATGGAGTAGTAGATGGACCAGATAGTGACGGAGATGGAATTTCAGATGAAGTAGATGAAGATGATTCAGGATTTGGAGATTCAGGAAATACAGATGTAAATGATACAGATCCAACCGATCCAAATAGTGGAGGAACAGGAGTTGTAACAGATAGTGGAACAGATTCAGACGGTGATGGAATTTCAGATAGTGTTGATGGCGATGATACTAATTTTGGAGATGCAACTGATACCGATGGCGATGGAATACCAGATAATATAGATGTAGATGATGATAATGATGGGATTCCAGATACAGCGGAAGGAGCAGGCGATACAGATGGAGATGGAATACCAGATAGTTTAGATTTAGATAGTGATAATGATGGGATATTAGATGTAGATGAGGGAGGAAATGGTGATTTAGATACCAATGGCGATGGAGTTATCGATTCAAATGATACAGGCTATGTAGATGCAGATAATGATGGTCAGGCTGATAATTCAGTAGATACTGATGAAGAACCAGATACCGATGGCGATGGCGTACCAGATTATCAAGATTTAGATAGTGACAATGACGGAATTAATGATGTTATAGAGAATGGAAATGGTGATTTAGACACGAACAATGATGGAGTTATCGATTCAAATGATACTGGAGGCTCAGATAGTGATGGCGATGGTATATCAGATAGTGTAGATTCAGATTCAAGTAATTTCGGAGAAGGAAATGGAGGAGAAGGAGATACAGTTGATACCGATGGCGATGGCGTACCAGATTATCAAGATTTAGATAGTGATGATGATGGAATTAATGATATTACTGAAGGTGGAAATGATGATATGGATGGAAATGGGGTAGTAGATGGCCCAGACACCGATGGTGATGGTATTTCAGATGAAGTAGATGAAGATGATTCAGGATTTGGAGATTCAGGAAATACAGATGTAAACGATACAGATCCAACTGATCCAGATAGTGGAGGAACAGGAGTTGTAACAGATAGTGGAACAGATTCAGACGGTGATGGAATTTCAGATAGTGTTGATGGCGATGATACTAATTTTGGAGATGCAACTGATACCGATGGCGATGGAATTCCAGATCATCTAGATGTAGATGATGATAATGATGGGATTCCAGATACAGCAGAAGGAACAGGAGATACAGATGGCGATGGAATACCAGATAGTTTAGATTTAGATAGTGATAATGATGGGATATTAGATGTAGATGAAGGCGGAAATGGTGATTTAGATACCAATGACGATGGAGTTATCGATTCAAATGATACAGGATATGTAGATGCAGACAATGATGGGCAAGCAGATGATTCAGTAGATACTGATGAAGAACCAGATACCGATGGTGATGGCGTACCAGATTATCAAGATTTAGATAGTGATAATGATGGAATCAATGATGTTATTGAGAATGGAAATGGTGATTTAGACACGAACAATGATGGTGTTATCGATTCAAATGATACTGGAGGATCAGATAGTGATGGTGATGGTATTTCAGATAGTGTAGATTCAGACTCAAGTAATTTCGGAGAAGGAAATGGAGGAGAAGGAGATACAGTTGATACAGATGGTGATGGAGTTCCAGATTATCAAGATTTAGATAGTGATGATGATGGAATAAACGATATCACTGAAGGCGGAAATGATGATGAAGATGGAAATGGAGTAGTAGATGGACCAGATAGTGACGGAGATGGAATTTCAGATGAAGTAGATGAAGATGATTCAGGATTTGGAGATTCAGGAAATACAGATGTAAACGATACAGATCCAACAGATCCAAATAGTGGAGGAACAGGAGTTGTAACAGATAGTGGAACAGATAGTGATGGCGATGGTATATCAGATAGTGTTGATGGCGATGATACTAATTTTGGAGATGTAACTGATACCGATGGCGATGGAATACCAGATCATTTAGATGTAGATGATGATAATGATGGAATACCAGATACAGCAGAAGGAACTGGTGATACCGATGGCGATGGAATACCAGATAGCTTAGATTTAGATAGTGATAATGATGGAATATTAGATGTAGATGAAGGCGGAAATGGCGATTTAGATACTAATGGCGATGGAGTTATCGATTCAAATGATACAGGCTATGTAGATGCAGATAATGATGGGCAAGCAGATGATTCAGTAGACACAGATGAAGAACCAGATACCGATGGCGATGGCGTACCGGATTATCAAGATTTAGATAGTGATAATGACGGAATTAATGATGTTATTGAGAATGGAAATGGTGATTTAGACACGAACAATGATGGTGTTATCGATTCAAATGATACTGGAGGATCAGATAGTGATGGCGATGGAATTTCAGATAGTGTAGATTCAGACTCAAGTAATTTCGGAGAAGGAAATGGAGGAGAAGGAGATACAGTTGATACAGATGGAGATGGAGTTCCAGATTACCAAGATTTAGATAGTGATGATGATGGAATTAATGATATTACTGAAGGTGGAAATGATGATATGGATGGAAATGGAGTAGTAGATGGCCCAGATAGTGATGGTGATGGTATTTCAGATGAAGTAGATGAAGATGATTCAGAATTTGGAGATTCAGGAAATACAGATGTAAATGATACAGATCCAACAGATCCAAATAGTGGAGGAACAGGAGTTGTAACAGATAGTGGAACAGATTCAGATGGAGATGGTATATCAGATAGTGTTGATGGCGATGATACTAATTTTGGAGATGCAACTGATACCGATGGCGATGGAATTCCAGATCATTTAGATGTAGATGATGATAATGATGGGATTCCAGATACAGCAGAAGGAACAGGAGATACAGATGGCGATGGAATACCAGATAGTTTAGATTTAGATAGTGATAATGATGGGATATTAGATGTAGATGAAGGCGGAAATGGTGATTTAGATACCAATGGGGATGGAGTTATCGATTCAAATGATACAGGATATGTAGATGCAGACAATGATGGTCAGGCAGATGATTCAGTAGATACTGATGAAGAACCAGATACAGATGGTGATGGCGTGCCAGATTATCAAGATTTAGATAGTGATAATGACGGGATCAATGATGTTATAGAGAATGGAAATGGTGATTTAGACACGAACAATGATGGAGTTATCGATTCAAATGATACTGGAGGATCAGATAGTGATGGCGATGGTATTTCAGATAGTGTAGATTCAGATTCAAGTAATTTCGGAGAAGGAGCTGGAGAAGAAGGAGATACAGTTGATACCGATGGAGATGGCGTACCAGATTACCAAGATTTAGATAGTGATGATGATGGAATAAACGATATCACTGAAGGCGGAAATGATGATGAAGATGGAAATGGAGTAGTAGATGGACCAGATAGTGACGGAGATGGAATTTCAGATGAAGTAGATGAAGATGATTCAGGATTTGGAGATTCAGGAAATACAGATGTAAACGATACAGATCCAACAGATCCAGATAGTGGGGGAACAGGAGTTGTAACAGATAGTGGAACAGATAGTGATGGCGATGGTATATCAGATAGTGTTGATGGCGATGATACTAATTTTGGAGATGCAACTGATACCGATGGTGATGGAATACCAGATCATTTAGATGTAGATGATGATAATGATGGAATTCCAGATACAGCAGAAGGAACAGGAGATACAGATGGCGATGGAATACCAGATAGTTTAGATTTAGATAGTGATAATGATGGGATATTAGATGTAGATGAAGGCGGAAATGGTGATTTAGATACCAATGGCGATGGAGTTATCGATTCAAATGATACAGGATATGTAGATACAGATAATGATGGGCAAGCAGATGATTCAGTTGATACTGATGAAGAACCAGATACCGATGGAGATGGCGTACCAGATTATCAAGATTTAGATAGTGATAATGATGGAATCAATGATGTTATTGAGAATGGAAATGGTGATTTAGACACGAACAATGATGGTGTTATCGATTCAAATGATACTGGAGGATCAGATAGTGATGGTGATGGTATTTCAGATAGTGTAGATTCAGACTCAAGTAATTTTGGAGAAGGAAATGGAGGAGAAGGAGATACAGTTGATACCGATGGAGATGGCGTACCAGATTATCAAGATTTAGATAGTGATGATGATGGAATAAACGATATCACTGAAGGCGGAAATGATGATGAAGATGGAAATGGAGTAGTAGATGGACCAGATAGTGACGGAGATGGAATTTCAGATGAAGTAGATGAAGATGATTCAGGATTTGGAGATTCAGGAAATACAGATGTAAACGATACAGATCCAACCGATCCAGATAGTGGGGGAACAGGAGTTTTACCAGATAGTGGAACAGATTCAGACGGTGATGGAATTTCAGATAGTGCAGATTTAAACGATACTGCCTTTGGTGATGCAGTTGGTGTTGATGATTGTGTTACGGTTTATAATGAATTTACACCTAATGATGATGGTAGTAATGATACATTAATTATTAACTGTATTGAAAATTATCCAAACAATACATTAGAGATATTTAATAGGTGGGGTAATTTAGTGTATAGTAAGCAGCAATATAATAACACCTGGGATGGTACTTCTAATGGAAGAGTAAATATTCAAGTAGAAGATAAGTTGCCTTCTGGTACGTATTTCTATGTTCTTGACTTAGGAAATGGAAATAAGGTTAAAAAAGGATGGATTTATATTAATAGAGATTAACACTAGTAAATATTCTAAATAGGTTAAATCATTTAGCCTATTTAGAATTCAATTTTATTTAACGACAGAATTGAACCATTCAACGAAAGATATACGAAAACGAACGTTTGATCGATGGTAAAAAATAAATAAGAAGGTAAATTGGTGTAAATACTTGAATTGAAATCAAGAATTATATTTTAATAAATCGTTAATAAATCTAAAGAAATTAGTAAGGATGAATAATATATTAAAAGTAATCAGCATACTAATATTAATACTAAGTTCATGTATAGTATATGGACAGCAAGATCCTCAGTATACACAATATATGTTTAATACAATGAGTGTTAATCCGGCATATGTAGGTTCAAAAGGACATACAATGATCAATGTTTTGGCAAGAACACAATGGGTTGGAATTGATGGAGCGCCAGATACTCAAACATTAAGTTATGATACTCCGTTAGGATATTCAGGAGTTGGATTAGGAATAAATTTGGTAAATGATGCAATTGGTCCATCTAATGAAACGTATATAGATGCAAATGTTTCTTATACAGTTCGAACAAGTGAAGATGGAAATTTAGCTTTTGGATTAAAATTAGGAGGGCGTTTTTTTAATGTAGACTGGAGTAAAGGAGTTTTTCGAGATGGAAATGATAGATCATTAAATCAGAATATAAGTAAGTTTTTACCAACAATAGGAGCAGGAGTTTATTATTACAAGTCAAATTGGTATTTAGGTTTTGCAGTTCCAAACATTTTGAGAACAGATCATTATGATGATGTGTCAAGTGGAGGAGTTGTGGCAACAGAAAGAATGCATTATTTTTTAATAGGAGGTTATGTGTTTGATTTAAGCGAAACAATAAAGTTTAAGCCGGCGGTATTAAGTAAAATAGTAAGTGGAGCACCATTATCATTAGATGTATCAGCAAACTTTTTATTTAATGATAAATTTAGAGTTGGAGCAGCATGGAGATGGGATGATTCAATTAGTGCAATGTTAGGGTTTCAAATTAATGAATCATTACAAATAGGTTATGCTTACGATTTAACGACATCTAATTATAGCAATTATAATTCAGGAACTCATGAAGTAATGCTTCGATATGAGATATTTAAAGAACAAAAGATGAAATCACCAAGATTTTTCTAAACAATTAAAATCGAAGGATATGAAAAAAATAATATTTTTATACGTATTGTTATTCGTTACTGTTTTCAGTTTCGGGCAACGAAAATATGCAGCTGATAGGTATTTTAAAGAATACGCTTATAAAAAATCAGCTGAATTATACAAAACTATTTACGACAAAGGTGATGAAACATATTTGGTTATAAGTAGGTTGGCAGACTCCTATTATTTTAATGTTGATTTTGATAAAGCAGAAAAATGGTATGCCGAGTTAATGAATAAGTTTGAAGTCATAGCTTCTCCAAAGCATGTGTTTAGATATGCTCAAACATTAAAAAGTAATGGTAAAATAAATGAATCTGATAAATGGCTGTTGAAATTAAAAGAAGTAAAAGGAAATGATAGTAGAGCCATTGCATTAGAGAAAAATAAAGATTATTTTGTTGAATATACAAACAAAGAAAAAACATTTATAAATATTCACAATGTATCTTCTAACTCTAAATATTCCGATTTTGGAGGATTTATTTATGACAATACTTTATATTTTGCATCAACTAGGCCTGACGAAGAAAATAAGAAGATTTATCAATGGAATAATCAACCTTATTTAAATATTTATACTTCAAAATTAAAAAGATTAGAAGAAGATAAGGCTTTAGATGTGGAATTATCTGAGAAGATAACAGCTTTAAGTACAAAATACCATGAATCTAATGCTGTTATAAGTAAAAATGGTAAAACCATGTACTTTACTAGAGATAATTATGATGGAGATAAGTTAAAATCTGATAAACAAAGAACTACTCATCTAAAAATTTATAAAGCTGAAAAAATTTATGAAACTTGGGGGAATGTAAAAGAATTACCATTTAATAGCGATGAATATTCTACAGGACACCCAGCTTTAAGTGCAGATGAAAAAACGCTATATTTTGTATCTGACATGCCAAATGGATATGGAGGTACAGATATTTATAAAGTAGCTATAGAGGCTGATGGTAGTTATGGGAAACCAGAAAACTTAGGTGAAACAATTAATACTGAAGGAAGAGAAATGTTTCCATTTGCAGGAAAAGACAATCGTTTATACTTTGCTTCTAATGGTCATTTAGGTTTAGGTGCATTAGATATATTTGAATCTAAAATAGAGAATAATACATATTCAGATCCAGTTAATTTAGGCGCTCCAGTTAATGGACCTCGTGATGATTTTGCCTTTGTTATTAATGACCAAAGAACTGCTGGTTTTTTTTCTTCTAATAGAGAAGATGGAAGAGGAGATGATGATATCTATAGTTTTACAATTTATAAATGTAAAGAAGATATTAACGGTATTGTGTCTGATTCTAGAACTGGAGATCCAATAGATAAGGTAACAGTACGATTAATAAATGAAAAAGGCGAACCAGTTTCTAAGCAAATAACAAATTTAGATGGAAGTTATTCTTTTGATAAAATAGATTGTGAAAAAAACTTTATAGTGGTAGCTTCAAAAGATGATTACAAAGTAACTGAAAAAGAAACAGCAACATTAGATGTAAATAAGAAAGTATTAAAAACTGATTTACAATTAGAATCTTTGATAGTAGAAGACCAAATAGTTATTAATCCTATTTATTTTAACTTTAATTTATTCAATATTAGAGAAGATGCTGAGTATGAATTAGAAAAAATAGTTACTGTTATGAAGAATCATCCTGATATGATTATTAAAATAGAATCGCATACTGATAGTAGAGGAACTAAAGAATACAATAGAATTCTTTCAGACAATAGAGCTAAATCTACAAGAGATTATATAATTTCTAGAGGTATTTCTTCAAATAGAATAGAGAGTGCTATTGGATATGGAGAAGATCAGTTATTGAATGATTGTAATGATAAGAATCAAAAGAAATGTTCAGAAGAAGAGCATCAACAAAATAGGAGGTCATATTTTTATATTTTAAGTGATACAAAAAATGTAAAAGCAATAGTTAATAAATAGGTTTCCAATAAATGTTTTTTTATTTAAGTAGTTTATAAAATGACAAAAATATGAATAGGTGTTTTTTGTAGAATTAATTCGGATAGTTTTTAGTACATTGTAACTAGATTTTATACTAGAATTATGGTGCGTTTTATAAAGTATATAGCAATTTTTTTACTAGGTTTTTTAATAGCTAAACTTTGGTATGACAGAAAAGAAGTTAAACATGAAAAAGAAGAAATAGAAGTGTTTCTTAATGGAGTACAAAACTTAAGTAAATTAGTTGTTACTGAAGGAAGTTTTTCAGAAATGTATAGTTTTTCTGAGACTAAGAAATATTTCTACGATTACATTTCTTTTCAAAAAAAAGCAATATTATCTGTCAATGCTAAAGTTGAAGTCGGCTATGATTTGTCAAAATTAGATATTCAAATAGATACTATAGGAAAACAAATTATAATTAATAAGATTCCTAAAGAAGAAGTTACTATTTCACCAGATATTAAATATTTTGATTTACAACAGAGTAAGTTTAATACTTTTTCTAAATCAGAATTGAATAAATTGAGCGATAGAGCCATTGAAAAGATAAAAACAACCATAACTGTATCAGAGTTACAAAAAGAAGCTAAAAACCGATTATTTGAAGAGCTGTCTAAAATTTATCAGCTTTCAAAAATATATCAATGGGAAGTAGTAAATAAAACTGACTCGGAGTTCTTAAAAAAGAATAGAATTAAATATTAATGAGGTAGTTTTTTACTCAGTATACCATAAATAAAAGTTCCAAAAACGGCTCCTACTAGTACAATAAGAATAGGAAGTATACCATGTCCTATTAAAACAAATATAGGACCTGGACAAGCACCTGCTAAAGCCCAGCCTAAACCGAATATTATACCACCAATTAAGGATTTTGTAAGTCCTTTTTTCTTTTCTTTTATAAAAACTTTTTTTCCTAAATAATTAGTAATGATACCTGTTTTGAATAAATACATGAAAATCATAGAAAAAGCAACAGCAGTACCAATAATACCATACATATGAAATGATTGAAACTTGAACATTTCATAAATTCGGTACCAAGAAATAGCTTCAGATTTTGTTAAAATAATTCCAAATAAAATTCCTGTGAATAAAAACTTTAAATATTTCATATTAATTAAATATTAGAGGAAATACTAACCAAACCATAAATAGCCCGCCAATAAAAAAGCCTATAACAGCAATTAAAGACGGTAATTGAAAGCTACTTAAACCAGTAATTGCATGTCCAGAAGTACAACCATCAGCATATCTTGTTCCAAATCCAATTAAAACACCAGCAAAAAAAAGTATTAAAAAACCTTTTAAAGTTAATAAACTTTCAATGCTAAAAATTTCAGAAGGAACAAAAGTAGTTCCAATATCGTTAAAACCTAATTCATTTAAGTCTTTGATTGTTTCTAAACTGATATCTATTGAAGTATCTTTTGATAAATATTCTACGGTAACATAACCACCAATTATCAATCCTATTAAAAAAATTAGAGACCAAGTTTTATCTTTCCAGTTGGTATTAAAATAGTCAGAAATTTTTCCAGCACCAGCTATTGTACACATCGTTTCTAAGTTACTAGAAATGCCAAAGTTTTTTCCGAAATAGAATAATAAAAATAAAACAATCGATATCAAAAATCCTGACACATACCAAGGCCAAGGCTGTAAAATAAATTCCATTATAATTTTTACTTTAAAATTAAGTCTTAAAGCTCATTTAAACCTAACAACAATTAATGTAAAGTATTGTTTATATAATCAATAATTAATTTGGTGGCACCAATATTATTTTCAATATATTCTTTGTTAATAACTCCCATTTTAGTTCTTAAAGTATTATTTGATTTTAAAGTTGTAAATGTAGTGTAAAAATCATTTTTATTATGAATACCAATAGCACCTTTTAAAGAAAGTAAATCTACAGCTTCTTGAAATTTTTTATATTTTTTATTTCCGAAAACCAAAGGAATACCAAAAACAGCTGGTTCTAAGGTATTATGAAGGTTAGTTTTTAATCCACCACCAATATAAGCTACGTCAGCATACGAATATATCTTGGTTAGTATACCAATTGTATCAATAATGAATACTTGATATTCTGATAAGTTTTTTTCTTCCTTTTCAGAAAACAAAACAGTCTTTTTATTTATTGATTTTTTTAAAGCTATTATGTCTTGTGAGTTTATGTTATGTGGAGCAATAATGAATTTTTCATCTTTTGAAGAACCATTATTTATATAGTTTACAATACATTCTTCATCCTCAGCCCATGAACTACCAGCAACTATTGTATAATTGTTGTTTTTAAATTCTGAAATGAAGTTTAAAGTATTGTTTTGTTTTAATATATCATATACTCTATCAAAACGAGTATCTCCACAAACTGTAGTGTTTTTTAAATTTATAGAATTTAAAAGTTTTTTTGAAGTTTCGTTTTGAACAAAAAAATAATTAAAGGCATTTAATTTTTTTCGCATAAAACCGCCATACCATTTAAAAAATGATTGTTTTTCTCTAAAAATACCAGAAACTAAAACAGTATGTATATTTAGTTTTTGTAGTTCAGATAATAAATTTGGCCAAAATTCATATTTAATTATTACAGCGAGTTCTGGGTGAACTGTTTCTATAAAATTTTGCATATTTCTTTTTGTGTCAAAAGGTAAATAGCAAACAACATCAGCATGTTTATATTCTTTTTTTATTTCATAACCAGAAGGAGAAAAAAAAGTAAGAACTATTTTATAATTTGGATATAAAAGCTTGAAGTTTTCAATGATGGGTCTTCCTTGCTCAAATTCACCTAACGAAGCCGCATGGAACCATACAACTTTATCATCTTTAGAAATAGTATTTAATTTAGAAAAAGAATCTTTTCTTCCTTCAATAAATAAGTTTATTTTTTTATTGAATAAGGCTATGATTTTTAATAAAAAATAGACAAAATGTAAAATCAAATTATATACTAAATTCATAATGCGAAGTTAGGGAATAAAAAAAATCAGTGAAATATTCACTGATTTTTATTTATTGTACTATAATAGTTTATTTCATTTCGAAATCCTCCATAAATTTTGTGGTATAGTTACCAGCAACATAATCTGGATGATCCATTAATTGTCTATGAAAAGGAATCGTAGTTTTTACACCTTCAATAACGTATTCATCTAATGCACGTTTCATTTTATTAATAGCTTCTTCTCTTGTTTGAGCAGTAACAATTAATTTTGAAATCATAGAATCATAATTAGGTGGTATCATATAACCTGCATATACGTGTGTATCTATACGTACACCATGTCCTCCTGGAGCATGATAAGAAGTTATTTTTCCTGGAGCTGGTCTAAATCCATTGTATGGATCTTCAGCATTAATTCTACATTCTATAGAGTGTAATTGAGGTGTGTAGTTTTTACCTGAAATTGGCACACCAGCAGCAACTAATATCTGTTCACGTATTAAATCATAATCAACTACTTCTTCAGTAATTGGGTGTTCTACTTGAATACGAGTATTCATTTCCATGAAGTAGAAGTTACGATGCTTGTCAACTAAAAATTCAACAGTACCAGCACCTTCATATTTAATAAATTCTGCTGCTTTTACTGCTGCTTTACCCATTTCATCACGTAACTCATCAGTCATGAATGGAGAAGGAGTTTCTTCTGTTAATTTTTGATGACGACGTTGAACTGAACAATCTCTTTCAGATAAATGACATGCCTTTCCAAAGGCATCTCCAACTACTTGAATTTCTATATGACGAGGCTCTTCAATTAACTTCTCCATATACATATCATCATTTCCAAAAGCAGCTTTTGATTCTTGTCTAGCAGAATCCCAAGCATCTTTTAAATCTTCAGCTTTCCAAACAGCACGCATACCTTTTCCTCCACCTCCTGCTGAAGCTTTAAGCATTACAGGATATACAGTTTCTTCAGCTACTTTTAAACATTCTTCAAAAGTATTAATAACACCGTCACTACCAGGAACACAAGGTACACCAGCAGCTTTCATTGTAGCTTTGGCGTTCGCTTTATCTCCCATTCTATCAATCATCTCTGGTGAAGCTCCGATAAATTTAATATCGTGTTCATCACATAATTTTGAAAATTTAGCGTTTTCAGCTAAAAAACCATACCCAGGATGAATTGCATCTGCATTAGTAATTTCAGCAGCAGCAATAATATGTGACATTTTTAAGTAAGATTCACTACTAGGAGCAGGTCCAATACACACTGCTTCATCAGCAAATCGTACATGTAAACTTTCTGCATCTGCTTTAGAGTAAACAGCTACAGTTTTTATTCCCATCTCCTTACAGGTTCTTATTACACGTAGTGCAATTTCACCTCTATTGGCAATTAATATTTTTTTAAACATAATTAGATAATTTAAGGGTTAAAATTTAAAATAAGTATACTTGTTCAAGTATTACGAACTAAATAATAACTATTAATTATGATGGGTCAACTAAGAAAAGAGGTTGGTCAAACTCTACAGGAGTAGAATCATCAACTAAAACTTTAACTACTTTACCTGATATCTCAGATTCTATTTCGTTAAATAATTTCATTGCTTCAATAATACATACAGTATCACCAACTTTAACTTCAGTTCCTACTTCAGCAAAGTTAGGCTTGTCTGGTGAAGGTTTTCTATAAAATGTACCAATAATTGGTGACTTTATAGTTATATATTTCGAGTCGTCTTCAGTAGTAGTATCGTTAGTTGAAGCTACAGGAGCAGTTGGTTGAGCAACTGGTACCGGTTGTTGTGCTATCAATTGAGGAGCAGCAGCAACAGGCGCCTGAATAATTGTAGTTTCAGGAGTTTCACTTCCGGTTTTAATGGTGATTTTAATATCTTCCATTTCTAACTTTACTTCGCTTGCACCAGATTTAGCTACAAACTTTATAAGACTTTGAATTTCTTTAATATCCATTTTCCTAAATTTAAGTTGTTTGGTTTATGAGTTATATGCCCATTTTAAATAGATAGCTCCCCAAGTGAAGCCACCACCAAATGCGGCAAAAATTAAGTTATCTCCTTTTTTCAAAACTTTTTCATAGTCAGCAAGTAACAAAGGGAGAGTGGCAGAAGTAGTGTTTCCATATTTATGAATATTCATCATAACTTTATCTTCTTCTAATCCAACTCTATTAGCTGTTGCTTCAATAATTCTTTTATTCGCTTGATGCGGAACTAACCATTGAATTTCTTCTTTAGTTAAATTATTTCTCGTTAACATTTTTTCAGCTACATCTGCCATGTTTGAAACAGCGAATTTGAAAACTGTACGTCCTTCTTGATGTACAAAATGTCTATTATTTTTAATTGTTTCTTCTGAAGAAGGTAAAATAGAACCTCCAGCGTCAATTTTTAAAAACTCTCTTCCTACTCCATCACTACGTAAGTACTCATCTTGTAAACCTAAATTTTCAGTATTAGGTTCAAAAAGTGCAGCACCTGCACCATCACCAAAAATAATACAAGTAGCTCTATCTGTGTAATCTATTATAGAAGACATTTTATCAGCACCAATTAAAAGCACTTTCTTGTAACGACCACTTTCAATGTAACTAGATGCAGTTGACATTCCATAAAGAAAGCTAGAACAAGCTGCTTGTAAATCGTAAGAAAAAGCATTTACAGCTCCAATTTTTGAAGCAGTGTAGGCTGCAGTTGATGCAACTGGCATATCTGGAGTAGCTGTAGCTACTATTACCATATCAATGTCAGAAGCTAAAACACCAGATTTCTCTAGTAAATCTTCAGCAGCTTTAATTGCCATGTAAGATGTTCCAGCACCTTCTACTTTTAAAATTCTTCTTTCTTTGATTCCAGTTCTACTAGTAATCCACTCATCATTGGTGTCTACCATAGTTTCAAGCTCTTTATTCGTAAGAGCATATTCTGGAACATATTTTCCTACTGCTGTTATAGCTGCAGATATTTTAGTCATAGTTGTTTGTTTTGTTGTAAAACGAGATTTCAAAGAAATGAAAATTATTTCACTTCTTTAAAGAAAAAAAAGCAAAAACTTATATTTCTGACTTAAAAATACGAAAAAACCCTCGAAAGGAGGGTTTTTTCAGCTTTTTTGAAAACCAGTTTTTAAGCTTCTGCAGTAGCAGATTCTAATACTACTTGACCTCTGTAGTATAATTTTCCTTCATGCCAGTGTGCTCTATGGTATAAATGAGCTTCTCCAGTTGTAGGATCAACAGCTATTTGAGGTACTGAAGCTTTATAATGAGTTCTTCTTTTGTCTCTTCTAGTTTTAGATATTTTTCTCTTTGGATGTGCCATTTTATGTCTTATTTATCTGTTAGTAAATCCTTTAATTTATCCCATCTAGGGTCTGTTGTTTTTTCTTCAACAGTTTTATCTTCGTCTATTCTTAATTCTTCTAATTTCTCTAAAGCTTCAGATTCCATAGTTCCATCCAATACTTTAGGATGTACTCTTTTATTAGGTACTGATAAAATTATGAGTTCATATATATATTGTGAAATGTTAATTTGATAAGCTTCGTTAGGAAGAATCAAAATTTCATCATTGTCATCATTATATTCATGTCCAAATTTTACAATTAAATGTAAAGTACCATCAATTTCTTGATTAAATAACTCACCTGTCATGTCACAAGGAACATTAACACTACCATTTATCGTAAAATTAAGTTCCATTAAGTTACTTTTTTTTACGAAATCTACAGTCGTATTTACGGCGCAATCATTAAAATCATCAAACTGATAAGCTTCAAAGAACGTTTTATCAATATGATATTCAAATAAATGACTCCCTTCCTTTAAACCTATAAAAGGTATGTTGAATTGTTTTAAGTCTTTCATCTACAACATCAATTTGAGCGTGCAAAGATATAAAAAATGTTTTTATATTTATATTTTGGAAATAAATTTTTCACTATTTTGTTTTTAAGGCTCCTTTTATAAGGTTTTGATACTCAATTCTGTTCTTATAAATATGAAGAGAAGTAAATAAAGCTTCTTTAAAAGATGCTGGGTTTGCTTTGTTTTTACCTGCAATATCAAATCCCGTTCCGTGATCAGGTGATGTTCTTACTTTGTTTAGTCCAGCAGTAAAATTAACGCCATTACCAAAAGATAGAGCTTTGAAAGGAGCTAGTCCTTGATCGTGATACATTGCTAATACACCATCAAATTTTTGATGAGTTTTTGATCCGAAAAAACCATCTGCTGCATACGGGCCATAAACTAATTTACCAGTTTCTTGAATTTCTTTTATTGTAGGCCTTATAATTTCATCATCTTCTTTACCAATAACTCCTTTATCTCCACAATGAGGATTTAAACCAAGTACAGCTATTTTTGGTTTGTTTATATTAAAGTCTTCTTTTAAAGAGGTGTGCATAATTTCAACTTTACTCTTTATTAATTCCGGGCTTATGGTTTCTGCTACTTGAGAAATAGGAATATGACCAGTAATTAATCCAATGCGTAACTCATCAGTCATTAAAATCATTAAACTTTCTCCTTCTAAATTATCTTCAAGATATTCAGTATGTCCAGGGAAGTCAAATTCTTCTGATTGAATATTCTCTTTGTTTATAGGAGCAGTTATTAAAAGATCAATTTTATTTTCTTTTAAAGCACTTACGGCAGATTGTAATGACTTCAAAGCGTAATTACCACCAGCTTCCGTTATTTTTCCTATTTCTATTTTAACATCTTCTTTCCAAATATTAACTAAATTGACCTTTCCATGAACTATTTTATCAATAGAAGTAATACCATGAATACTGTTGTTTAATTTTAATACTTTTTTATGATAAGAGATCAACTTGTTTGAACCAAACAGAACAGGAGTACAAAACTCTAACATGCGTTTGTCTTCAAAAGTTTTTAAAATAATTTCAATACCGATACCATTTATGTCTCCAATTGAAATACCAACAATAATTTTGTTTGATTTATCCATAGTTTACTTCTGTAATGTCGTATTTTTGATGGTAACAAAAGTAATTAAAATTTAGAGAATGTTTACGGGAATAATTGAAACTCTTGGTATTGTAACAAAACTAGAAAAAGAAAAGGGTAATCTTCATTTAACAGTTAAAAGTAGTATTACAAATGAATTAAAAATAGATCAAAGCGTTGCTCACAATGGTGTTTGTTTAACTGTGGTTGATATAGTTGCTGATGAGTACAAGGTTACAGCAATTAAAGAGTCATTAGATAAAACTAATTTAAGCGAGTTAGTGATAGGAAATGAAGTAAACCTTGAAAGAGGAATGAAGTTAGGAGCTAGGTTAGATGGTCATATAGTACAAGGACATGTTGATAAAACGGGAGTTTGTGAAAATGTAAAAGACGATGATGGAAGTACTATTTTTACTTTTTCTTATGATTTTGACGGTAATGTAACTATTGAAAAAGGATCAATTACGGTTAATGGAGTTAGTTTAACTGTTGTGAATTCTAAGAAAAATGAATTCAGTGTAGCTATTATACCTTATACGCTAGAGCATACCACATTTAAAAACTTTGTAAAAGGTACTAAAGTGAATTTAGAGTTTGATGTTATTGGTAAATACGTTACTAGATTACAAGGCTTAAATAATTATTAGTTTTTTATTCGGTTCTTTAAAGTAAAGATATTAGCTTTAATTATAGGTAGTTGAACTTTATATGGTAACGTGTTAATTTTTTTGATACCTAAAAATACTGAAAAGACAGTATTTAGTTTTTTTTAAAAAGTAAAAAAAGAGTAGTTTTAAAACCTGAAGAAAGAAGGAAAAGGTTAAATAATTGCTGTTGTTTTTCCTAAATGTATTTGGATAAATTAATCAAATTATTTTATGGAACTTTTTAAATCGATTGCTTTATGTTTTTCTGGAGGTGGCTATAGGGCTGCTTGTTTTTCTTTAGGAACTCTTTCTCTTCTTGAAAAAGTTGGCTTGTTAGAAAATGTTAAAGCAATATCTACAGTATCTGGAGGTACTATTACTGGTGTAAAATATGTGCAATCTCAAATTGAAGGAAAAGATTTTGATGCTTTTTTAGATGATTATTATAATTGGCTTGATAAAGATGAGTTAGCAAGTAATGCTATAAGTCATTTACGAGGGCCTTTGGTGTGGAACAAACCAGAAAATAAGCATAAAAGGAAAAACCCTATTAATGCTTTTTCAATTGAATACAATAACTTTACGAATAACACTACATTAGGACAGATTCAAAATTTAATTAATGAGGGTGGTTCAAAGACTCATTTAGAAAGAGTGATTTTTAATGCCACAGATTTTGATAGTACTCACCAATTTAGATTTCAAAATATAAAAGGAAATCAAAAAAGGTTTGGAAATGGTAAAGCTCATAGTAAATACAAGCATATTATAGATGATATTAAGTTAGGTGATGTTATAGCAGCATCTACAGCTTTTCCTGGAGGTTTTGAACCTATTGGCTTTCCATATGATTTTACATCAAAATATAATGATCTAAATGAAATAGGGTTAATGGATGGTGGTATTGTTGACAATCAAGGTACTTCTGTTTTTGTTTCTGAAGCTCAAAGTAACAGTGATGAGAGTTATGATTTGTATTTTGTTAGTGATGTTGCTTCACCTTATCCAGGAAAAGGTTTTGAATTTGCGTCAAAAAGTAAGTTTAGTAAATATGCATCGTTACTATCTAGTGCATTTACATTATTAATTGTGCTAATGGCAACCGTTTTTTTCTTCATAAAAAAATGGTTAGTATGGTATACTATAAGTGTAATATTTTTTGCGTTTTTAACGTTTATACACTTTTTGTTTTTCTCGCTTTCTAAATTAATGCAAAATCAAACAGGAATAGATCAGCAATTATATTTGCCACCGAGAAGAGTTGGTTTTTATATTATTAACAGAGCAAAATCACTAATGCGAATGGCTGGTGTTATTTTTCTTAAAAATGACAGGCGACAGCATGCAACAGCTATATACAGTACTTTTCCTAATAAAGTAATTTCATCTACTGTATATGAATTAAGATGTAAAGATTCTTCAGGAAATCAAACAGATAAGCCTGAAAGGGTTAGGAATTGGGATAAAATAGTTAAGTATACTGGTGCTATAAGTAATGAAGTTATAAGAAACTCCATAAAAAGTGCTTCATTTGGTACCACGTTATGGTTTACTAAAAAAGAGAAAAAAAATAAGATGTTAGAAAGCTTAATAGCGAGCGGAGAATATACAGCATGTTATAATTTATTGGCACATATTATTATACAATATGGTAGTAGGTCAACTTCAATCCCCCTTTTTAATGAGTTAATGGTGCTTTGGAAAGAATTTCAGATAAATCCTACTTTTTTAATAGAAGAAAGAAAGGCTAGATTTAATAAATAAGAGAGGTATGATTACTTTTAAAAAACAAAAAAGCTTCACAAAAAGTGAAGCTTTAATGGTGGTCCCACGAGTACTTAGTTTGTGAATCATTCTAAAACACATTTAATGACAATCGCTGGATTGTCGGTAGTGTCAGTAAATATTAATGCTCTGTCATTAAATAAGATTTAAAATAATTCAGAATTATTCAAACTAAAAACACCCTCTCAAGCACCCTAGTTTGGTACATAATTCGCTTTGTTTTAAACATAATTTAAAATAAAAGCAATGAGCAGTTTAGTATTACAAAGCACACATGGTGTAATTAGATTTAGTTTAAAAGATTCAATTAAAAGTTTAGAATTAACTCCTAAAAAAGAGAGTTTAATTATGTTGCATTTTTCTTCTAAGGGAAGACGCTTTAAAAGAAGTATTGGTTATAAATGTAACTTGAAGAATTGGGATGTAACTAAGCAAAGAGTTAAAACAGGCAAAGGAATGGTTACTAATGCATATGAAGTTAACTCATTTATAGGTAATATTCAATCTTATGCAGAAGGGGAGCTCACTAAAATGAAAAAGGAGAATGGTTCTATAGATGTAAAAATGTTATCATCTTTAATAGAGAAAAGGATAAAAGGAGGAGGTGAAATAGATAGGGATGAAGAGAGAAATAAAGATTTGATTTATTATTCTAAAAAAGTGTTAGAGCAAAAGAAGAGTCAAATTAAAATTGGAACAATAAGATCTTGTAATCAAACAATTAAAATGTTAGAAAAGTATGAGAAATCAAAAGGGTATTTGTTACAGTTTGATGATATTGACTTGTCTTTTTACAGGAGTTTTGTTCAGTTTTTAGAAAAAGAGGGTTATAGTTTAAATAGTGTTGGTAAGCACATCAAGAACCTGAAAGTTTTTCTTAATGATGCTTTAACTAATGGAATTACTGATAATGCAATTTTTAAAAGTAGAAGTTTTAAGGTGTTAAAAGAAACTACAACAGATATTTTTCTCACGAAATCAGAAGTGGGAATTCTAGCTAAAGAAGATTTTAGTTTGAGATCAAAAATAGAATTAGCAAGGGATATTTTTTTAATAGGTTGCCTTACTGGTCAAAGAGTTAGTGATTACAATGGTTTAACTGATGAAAATATTGAAATTATTGATGGTCATAAATTTATTAAGGTGCGTCAGAAAAAAACTGATACAATTATACATATTCCAATTACGTCTAAAATTAAAGAGATAATGAATAGGTATAATGGGAAGTTTCCGCCAAAATTAAGTGAATCAAAATTAAGAGAAAATATAAAATTGGCTTGTAAAAAAATAGGTTTTAAAGATTTAATAACAGTTTCTTATACAAAAGGAGGTCAATTAGTGAAAAAAGTAGTTCCAAAGTATGATTTAGTCAAGACACATACTGCAAGAAGAACATTCTGTACAAATCATTATATAGATCAAAAACCAATTCAAAATATTATGCTTTTTTCTGGTCATAAAACTGAACGAGAATTTTTGAAGTATGTTAGGATTGAAAAAAGAGAGGAGGCTTTACTTGTAATAGAAAGTGGTTTTTTTGATTGATTTTAATTACATCTTTGATAGTTTAAAACAAAATTTCTTACTATCAAAGATGTTTTAACTTGTTTAGTATTCTGTTCCTTTTGCTAAAGTTAAAGACCGAATAAAGTTTTTTAACTTCTCTATATCCTAAATTGATATTCTACTTTAAATAATTATAGGTTAATAATATTAAACCTATGACAGTTTTAAAAGTCTATAAGTAATCTTCAAAAGATAGTTTTTTATTTAGATTTATATCAATACCATGATATTATAAGTTTTAAGTCTTATAAACTATATTTAATTACTCGATTAAAACTAAAGCTTTTCTTAACAAAATACGAAACACTTAAAACCAATCATTTTAATATGTTTTAATGAAAGTATTTTCTTAAAATATTTCCGATTTTGTTTAATTCTTTATCTAAATAGTAATTGTATGAACTTCTAAAAAGCCTTCGGTTGTTTCTGAAAAAGCTTGGTGCCAAGGAGAAGTGTCACTATCTAATAGTCCAATGCAACCCAAAGTACCTAGTGTATTACCATCTGGATGTACCCCAAGTTCTGTTCGATTAGTGGAAAACTGTGGTTGCAAAAACTGAAACCAGCATTTGTTTAATGAATCACAATAGGCATGATTATTTGGTGAGCGTTCATTTAAATCATATTTTCTAAATTTATACAAACCATCTGGTAAATCTCCATTTCCATGGGGGCCACTTAAAGCTAAGGAATTAAGTCCTTTATTGTTCCAAGTTAAATAACCATATGCTATCCCACCTTCTATTCTGTCTATTGTAAATTTAACATCAATCATATTATCTATTTTTGAAAATTTAAATACTGAACTGTGCAGTATTGACTAAACAGTTTTCTATTTTAAATTAATCTTCTTTTTTCTTATAAGTATAAATCCTTTTGGAAGAGTCATCTTTACATATCTCAAGAGAATCAGTTACTATGTATTTTTCCATATTTACCATAGCTTTAGTTTCCGTGCATGATCCATTATATCGAAAAACAAAGTGCACATCTTTTAATGAGCCACAATTAGTTTCCCTAATAAAAATAGCCTGAAAGTTGTCCGAATATAACAATGAAGGGCATTTATCTGTAGCTATTTCTGCTTTCTTTGAATCACATTTTTCATTCCAGCATTTTTCTGCTTCCTTTTTTGTTAAAGGACCACAAATAAGTTTATAATTATTAGCTCCTGATATTTTTTTACCCCAATGTACATCAGGACAAGTTCCTCTAGTTTTGTGTTTAAATACATACCAATTTTTTTCGTTTGGATCATTTAATTTAGTCTCTTTTTTACAACTAAAGATAAATACTAAAGCTATTAAAAATAAAAGTGTTTTTTTCATGTTTTCTAAATTTTAAATTTTATATAATTGATTAATCTTAAGCCTTTTATAGGGAGTTGAGAGGAGTCGATGTTTTTTCTATCGAAGTTGTCATGTTGCTCAAACTCTAGTATAACAATCTCTTTAAAATTATCGTTTTTAATTTTATAATTTTTATTGCTGTTAAAATTTAAAGTTTCTGAATCTTGTAATAGTTTTTCATTAAAAAACATATTTTTAACTCGATGCTTAAATTTACAACATAAGTATACTTTTTTTTCTCCTTTTCTAAAATGCTCATTAGTAATAATTATAGTATTTCTATTCTTATTTAAAACGAACTTCTTTGTACTATAAACAGGTAATATTTCTGGTTTTGTTATTTTAGATATTATTGAATTTTTTTCTTTTAATATTTCAAAATATTTATTCTTAAATTCAATATCACTTTTTTTACCATAAGCAATTTTAAAACCCATTAACTTAACAAAGAATGCTTCAAGATTAACTTTTCTAAACTTAGAACTATTGATTGATAATACTATTTGAAACATCTTTAAATCAGTATTATAATATGGTTGGCAAACTAAGATTTTATAAAAACTTTCTCCAATTTTTATATTTTTAATTCCTAATGAAAGAAGTTCATCAATTTTACCTTGTGAGTTAATGTTGTTTGTGTTAATGTATTTTTTAAACTCTTTTTTTAAAGTATTACCCTTATTATCTTTTTCTGTACCATAATTTAAGAATTCATCTATTCTGTTTTCAGATAATTTCCCTCCTTCATTGATTAGTTTAGTAATGTCTTCTCCTAACAAAGAGACATCTCCTGAATTTTCTTCAAACAATTCTTTAAAGTTAGCATCTTTATACTTACCAATAATTAACGCAAATTTATTTTTAACTCCTTCTCTCATAAAATTTTGATTGAACAAAATTCTTATAAGAAACTGCCTTTCATTTGAAATCTTACCTCCTTTACTATTATTTTGAATAGTGTATAATAATAAATCTGTTTCTAATTCAGGAACTTCTGGAATCGTGTTATTAGGAACTATTAAATCTAGTATGTTTTTGCCTTGAGTTCCAATTTCACTTTCAAAAGTTTTATTAGGAAAATAACCTTGAAAGGCAGAAGAAGCAAAAAGTTTAATTCTTTTTTTTCTATAAAAAGGGTGACCTTCATCTTTTATAATTATTTCATTAGGTTCTCTGATTAGGTGAATTTTATTTGCATTATAAGATTGACTTAAAAATTCTAAACCATTTACTTCTATATTATCATTAGGATCCCTGTAAAATTTTATTTTTTTGGGAATGATAATATCCATAATGCTTATTTCTGGATTTATTAATTCATTTAGGACACAACATTCACATAAAGTTTTTTGTTTTTCTTTACAATCCTCAAAAATAAAATCTTTATGATATAATTTATATTTATCTAGTTTAGTGTCGTAAATAATATCCATATTCAAAACTCTAAAAACATGATTTTCTTTATAAACATCATCTTGTTGGCTATAATATTTTTCAACTTTAAACTTTGATACAAATGAATTGTACCAAAGCTCAAAGTTATCTTCGTCATTATTTATTTTAATTATTAAGACATCTTTTTCATTAAGTTTTATTCTAAAAATTTCTTGACCAATACTTTTGTTTTTCAGGTATTTGTCCATTTCTTTTTTTGATTCAAAACCTTTTTCTATTGCGTATTTCGTTGTGTTAAAGTAAGTTCCGTAATGAGTTATGCGAATACCAGAATCATTATTTTTTAAAACATACCATCTATCTCTATTGTTCTTTTTTATTTTTAATAATCTGTCATATAACCGAATTCTTAATTTTATTATTTTGGGATACGATTTTGTTTGGAGATTCTCATGTAAACTACCTTCTTTTTGAACAAAAAAGTCTACTGGGTATTCATTTTTTAATAAATCGTTTTTACTGTAATTACTTCTTAAATCACTTAAATTTCCATTGTCTAGATTCAAAGTTTCTGTTTCTTCATAATACTTTATACTTTTGGTAGCGTAATTGTTTGCGTCCTTTAAAAAATATTCTAACCTCCATTTATTTTGATTATTGGAAGTAAACCTTGATACAATTTTATTTAACTTATCAAAATCTATTAAGAATTGATCTGTATACTCAGGTAAAGACGGCTTATCAATAAAAGCAAAGTTTAATGGTTCTCCTATTTTTCCTATACCCCAAGTGTTAGAGGCAAGCAAAATAGAAAAAGCACCCAAAGGAATTTTTTCAATAATAGTTTTATTATCTATAGCAAAACTATTTGTTTTACCTGTTTTTTTAGCTTCAATTTTCACCCCTTTAGCTTTATTATAATAGGGATAAGTTTCTTGTAATGAGAAAATAGCAGTTTTTTTATTTGTTATAATGTTTTCTTTATTGAAATGAAAATACTGAGCTGTAAACAAATCGTTAGGAGAAACTTTAACTTCTTTTATTCTTGGATCTGCTAAGTAGTATATTTTTTTGTCAAGACTTTGGTATTTCCTTATTTCTTTAAGAGATCTTTTCTCTAATTCGATACATCTTTTAATAAATTGATTAATATCATTAGTATTGATTTTTTCTTTACTTAAAAAACCAAGTTGTTTAAATTTTTCCCATGTAATTCTTGGTGGATATAAATATCGTTTTTCACTATTTTCATGCTCTAAAAAATTAACAATCATAGCATTTTTACTATCTACAAAAGAAGTGTTTTCGTTTTCATAATTCTCTTTAGAAATAATAATTGGAGATCCAACATTCTTGTATGGGTATTCTTTGATTAAGAAACTTTTATCAAAAACTTCCGATTTATAATCTTCATAAGATAGAATCTGTTTAGGGAACACTTTGGATTGATTTCTTAATTTCCATTCTTCTTTAGTTTCCAAAAAATAATTGAAAGGTGTTACAGATCTTAAATAAAAGATATATTCGATTCCACATATTAATTGAGGATTATTACTTTTAACAAAAGATTCTTTTACTATAAAATTATCATTTATTAAACATTGTAAGGCATTGTCGTCATTAAACTCAGTAGTAGGTGCTTCATCAAAAGCATCAACTTTACTTTCTATAGATTTTTTTGTAACCCTATTTAATCCTAAGTTTTCTCCTTTCCAAGAAAAAAGTAAGGATGGTAAATATTCATTATCTTCACCTGTTGTGATAGTTGTATTTGGCAACAAATAGTCTGAAGTAATGATTGAGGTATTTTCAATAATTTTATTATTACTATCAAAATACTCCTTCTTAACCATACTTAAACTTTTAAATACACTATCATTACTTCTTATTAAATCTCCATCTTTTTTATATTCTTTTAAAAGAACATTAAATCCAAAAATGTTGTTAATAATAAAAGGGTTTATTATTTTATTATTCTGATTCTGGTCTTTTTTATATTTAACATTAACATATATACCATCATTTTCACTCTCATTATCAGACAACTTTGCTTTATATTTATCATAAAAAGTAACTTCAATCCTTTGACGTTCACTTTCACTTTCACTTCCACTATCAAAATCAGAATAACGTCTGAATGAAGATAAACCAATTTTACTTAGACCATTATAAAATTTATCATCTTTTGTTTTCCATAATTTATATGGATAAGGATTTTCTACTTTAAATTCATCTTGATATATTTTAGAAGTTTTAATTGAGTAAGAGAATTTATAGAGGGAAACCCCTTTATTATCAAAATCATTAAAATCATCGAGACATAATTTAAAAGTTTTTATAATACCATATTTTTTCTCTGCCAAAGTAGGTTCTTCAAGTAGCTTGTTATAAAAAGTTGTAAACTTAATTTGTTTGTCATAATTTCTAAACCTAGAAGAATTATTATTGTTATTGTCTTCAGCATGTTTTTTACCTTCATTTAAAATTTTATCATAATCTTCCTCCTCAATATTTTTTATTTTATCAAATATATCATCATTTTCAATTGAAAAACTATCATACCCGAAAGTATCTGTTGTTCTACTTTGAAAATTAAATTGTTGGACTCTTGTGAAATTATTTGAACCTCTTGTTCTTAAGTTACGAATTTCATTATCATATAAATAAGGTTTAGATCCAATTAATGGAAATGATTTATCTTTATTATTTATAATGTTGATTGAAGTGTCATTTAACTTACTTTTTATTGTGTCTAAAATTCTAGTATAAAAATCTTTAATAAAAATAGGATTCTTAGAATTAGAACTCAAATCATTGAAATTTTTAAACGTTCTTCCTCCAAAGTCAATCTTTTCAAAACCTGTGCCAGGAGATGTTGAAATACCTACTGCCATAAAGCATTTAAAAATTGCATATACTTTATCTCCGACAACTTCTACTCCATGAGGATAAGCAATTGGTTTAAAATCTAAATGACTTTCAATGATTTTTTCTAACTTCATAACACTAAAAAATAGATTTAAAATATTCTATATCTCTTTGTTCTTTATCTTTTACTATGAATTCCTCTTCTGACTTCTCACAAGAAACTTCTTTACCTCCAACAATTATGGAGTTTAATTTAAAGTTTTTTGAAGGCTGATTGTATTTATACGTAATTACTTTAGAATTGGACTTATTTTTTTCGTTACTTATAAGTTTAAAATCCTTGAACAAATACTCATCACCTTTAGAATCTTTATTAGATGATACTGAGATATAGATTGCTTCATTCGACAATCTTTCTTCAAAAATGTTTGAGTCAATATATTCAAGCTTATGAATTCTAAGAGTTTGTTTTAGTTGTTCTGCGCTATCACTTTTTTCTTTAGCTCCATATATGGTTTTTTTCATTCTAGCTTTAACTTTTAAAGTAAAGAAACTGGAAAACCTTTTCTTAAAAGTAATTATACAAACCCCGTCTAAACGATTTCCGTCACCTTCTAATCCTAAATAAAATGAAGCTGAAGCTGAAAAAATTCCTAAAATGCTAAACTTACCAACACATAATATATAGGCTTTTATTTGATAGTTACCATAATAACGCTTAATGTAAATACCACCAACTAAATAAGCAACCCCTTTTGCTACACCTCCAATATCAGCTTGATAAATAGCTCCAAATTCTAGAACAACTATTAACCCTACAATACCTTGCTTTGGCTCTACAATTATGTTGAAATAACCTTGCCCTCCAAAAGCTAAATAAATCAATCCAAATTTATTTAATGGAGACCCTAAACCGAATTGTAATTGTAAAGATTTATTTGGGTCAAAAGGGAGAGTTAAAAGAGCTGAAAAAGAAATGTTGAAAAATTTAAACGGTGCAGCATCAATTGTAAATGGAGGTAAAATATAATTTACCATTGCACCAGAAGAGTTTACCTCAAATATAAGGTTGTTGCTTATGCCGTTTAAATACTCTTGAATTGCTGAAACAAAACTTAAACAACCTGCAAATTGAACATCTCTAATTTTTACTTGAAAATCATCTTTTACATCGGAACCAGAAATAAACCTAATTTTTTCAAAATCTACATAGATTAATTTCAAAAAACCTATTTGAAAATCTACAAAAGTTGTATCTGTTAAAAATGATTGCTTTGATAATACAGGAGAAGCACCTAAAGAAGGAATATTGAATTCAAGTGAATAATTAACATTTACTGATAGCTCAGTATCTCTAGTAGGAACAAAAGAAATTATACCTAAGTCAATATTATTAAAATTCTTTGTTTTAAACTGATAGTTTAATTTTTGAGTTGTTGCCTCTTGTAATTTTTCTTTAAACTCTCTAATTTCTTTTACAAATTTTTGAACCTTAAGGTTTCTTGGGTCATTTTGTAAAACTTTTATTTGTTTTTGATATTCATTATCTAATTCTTTTTTCTTTCGATCAAAGAAGCCTTTAATTTGCTCTTCTTTATCTTTTAATATATTTTTCTCATTTTCTAAATTAATCTTTAACTTTTCTAATTCTAAATTAATTTGTTGTTCAAATTTGTAATATGCTAAAATGCCAGTGGTTATCTTATTGAAAGTTTTATTCACTTCACTTTTATATTTTTCTGAAAAATCAGATTGATCTAATTTTTTAAAAATATTTGTTTTCTCTTTTTCAATAGTTTTTTTAATAATTATTATTTTAGGTTTAATCTTATCGTCAACTTCTTTTAAAATCTTATCTAAGTCACTTAATAAGGCACCTTTCAAATCATCTGAAATTTTATTTAATTGATTGTCATTAATTAAGAAGTCTGTTTTTAAAGAATCATAATAATTTTTATAAAACTCATATTTTTTAAAATAAACATCAATTTTTTTAATATTTTCAAAGTATATATCTATTTCTGAAGAATTTTTCTCTAGAGTTTTTTGTAGTATAGTACTGTATTTATCAAGTGTTTTTTCTGTCTTTAGAGAGACTTCATTTTCTAATCTTTTATAATTAGTAAGGTTCAGTTTTTTAAAATATTTAGATGCTTTTTCAACTCCTGTTATAAAAGCTAAATAATTCTTATTCCATACATCACTTAAGGTTTTTGTTTCCTCACTTGATTCTAGTGCTATTTCTTTCTTAAGCTCTCTTAATTCATCTAAAAATAGTTCGTAAACAAGCTTTGAATTATATTTTTTTTCAATAAGTTTCTTCTCTTCTTCATTTGAATTTTTAATTATGTCATTTGATTTTCTAATTACATATAAAAATCTGTAAAAAATATAACTAGAAAAGATATTTATTAATTCTTTCTCAGGTTTAAAACTTTTTAATAAGCCTTTTATATTGTTTTTAAATAAGATTAATTTTTTCTCTAACTTTTCTTTCTCATCAGACGTTGGAAAAACTGGATAATAATCTGTAAATTTTATTTCATCTAGATTTTTATTAAAGTTTTTAAGTAAATTTTCATCTAATCTTTTTATAAACTTTTCTTTTAAGTTATTGCCAATTTCCTCAAGTTTGTCTGTCTCTTGGATAATATTGTATACTTGTTCTAGACCACTTTCGTATTTAGATAATAAATCATTTTGTCTAAGTATGTTATTTACTTGTCCCTTAAGTTCTTTTTTTACTTTCTTAAAATCATTAGAAATATTATCACTTATAAGAGATTTACTTTTATTTATGTCATCTTTTATTTTTTTAATCTCATTTTCAAGATTCTCATATTCAACAGTCCATTTGTCATAAATACTTTTTAAACTTTCAAATTTGTCTTTAATATTATCGAATGCTTTGTCTGCGTCTTTAATAAAATTAAAAGCGGGTAGTTCATCAATTCCTAATACTTTACCTACAATGTCTAGTAAGTTAATTCCAAAAATCTCTGCTTCTAATGCTTCAAAAACTGTGTTTGTTTCTATTGAAGATTCTATTGAAACATTTCCTCCCTTTTTTGCAGACTCTTCTAATCTGTTTTTATATTTTTCATTATGACTTTCACTATAAGTTATACCATTGTCTAATACAGAAATATGACTAATAGTAATACCTGGGTTAACAGCACCACCTGAATTTCTATAATTAGTGCTAAAAAAAACCTTTTAAAGGCTCGTTTTCAATAGAAAGAGGGTTTTCATGTAAGCCTTTTTTTAAATTAATTAATTTAAAAAGGAGGTGATATTTATTTTGAGATTTAATATCAAAATCATTAAAAGATGAATTATCTTTTCTTTCCCAAAAAGATTTTGTTAAAGCAACATTTCTATAAACATCTTTTCCTTCAATTTGGCTTATTTGAGGGATAACAACCTCAGCATGGTGTAAAAAAGGAATTAAAGGGTATTTTGCACTAAAAGGGTCTAAAGAAATGTCATTTTCATCACAATCTAATTCCTTGTAATCTTCAGGCACCTTTTCAATTACAATTTTTTCAGGGGCTTCAGAAAACAGAAATATGTTTCTTGTTTTAAAACTAGCATTATTAGATTTTGGGTTAACTAAATATTCCCCCTCAAACTCTGTTTGAAGTGTCGTTATATCTGCGTAGGTAATTTCATTGTCAATTTTAATGCTGTAGTGATTAATTAAATTTAAATTAGGAGAATTTATTTTATTTCTTATAGCTTTTAATAATTTTTGAATATTGTTTTTACTATTGAAATTTCTTGTTACTTCATAAGTATATTTATTATCACATTTACTATTTGGTTTTCCTTTAATTAATTGACAGTTTGGATTCAAGTTACCAATGTGACGAATATCTATATCTTTATTACTATTGGTGTCATATTTAAACTCGGTATTCTTATCGCATTTAAAAACATACTCTCCAGATTTAATATTGTAGGATTCTGCAGAAATAAAAATCATTTTAGAATAAAAAATATGCTCTTTCCCTTTTTTGTCTACGCCAATATATTTGAACTCTAAATCATTCTTTAATTTAAAATCAGAGGATATATTTTTATTGCAAAATTTATTTAAATCTTCTTTTTGGACATGGTATGTAGAGTCTCCAAGTTTAACAGGTGTAAAGTATGCGCCTTTTGTTAACGTCTTAATTTTAACAAAACTCGTTTTACCTATTATTTGAGAATTTATTAATTCCTTTTCAAACTCTAGGTAAGAAATATAATACCTTAATAGTAGAAAAGATTTACCCTCTTTAAACTTTCTTTCTGCAACAGTAGAAATTAAAAGCTTTAACCCAGTAAAAACGTCTATAGCCCTAAACGTAACAGAGACATAATTATCTCTCGCATATTTAATATGTTGTTCCCAACTGACGATAGTTGTATTTTCAATTGGTTGTTCATTTTTATATTTTAATTTAGTTGATGTTCCTAAAGCAGAAATTTTGAAAAAATTAGATACAACATCCCTTTTACTATAAGGAAGCATCGTTAATTCATTAAGTTCTTTTCTATGAGACGGGTAAGGAAGTAATTTTATGTGAGATTCATCCTCATGTTTAACATCATTATCAATAGCTTTTTGACTTTCATAATCTACTACTTTAAAACGTGGAGGATAACTATTCCCATTAATAGATTGGAACTTTAATTGATTCTCCCAAATATTATTTAAAGAATAAAAAGATGAACCTTTTTTAGAATGTTCTAATAGATTTAGATTTATATTAGAACTAAAGGAAAATTCACCAATTTGTCTTTCAAATTTGTAACCTTGTTTTGGTTCACTAATAGGAGAGAGAAACATTTTATAAGGTGCCTCGAAAGTAGAAAAATATTGAATTTCATCATTTTCGTTTTTATATGATAAAGGAAGGTTTTTAAGTTTTTCTTCATTACCTTGAAAATGTTCTTTTATGTTACATAATAATTCTCTTTTTTCTCTTAAATTAAGACTTGAAAGCTGCCCTTTAGAATTTTTTAGATGATCTAACGTAACTAGCTCAAAATTATTTTTCCAATCTAATATGTAAGATTCATTAATTCTGAATCTTTTTTTGTTTTCAACATTTTTAAGAACTAACCAAGAACTTCCAGATAAAAAAGATTTTTTTCTGTTTTTAAGCTGACCATCTTTATCTGCTAAACTAGTAACAAGTTCTTCAGCTATATGTTGAGAAGGTAATTGCACAAACATATAAAATCCTTTTTCAGCAATTAGTTTCCTTTTGTTCTTTAACTTTACATTATACAAATGAATTTTTAAATGAAGTAAATCACTTTGTCTAATTAAATCAATTAAAATTGGTTTTTGAGATGAATCAAAATTTATAAGGTTTTCGAAAAGGGATTTTGCAAATGTTGAATTAATAGAGCTTAGCGCTCCTAGAGAACCTAAAGCTGAGTTTTTTATAAAATTCCTTCTATTTAAAGCCAATTCGTATTTAGTTGATTAATTGTGTTCTAAAAATAAATAAACTTTCTAAGTTATAAAATACCTAGTAATAGGTATTTATATCAATTGAATGAAGTTTGTAATAAATTAAAAGAAATCAACAGATGTAGGAGGAATTCTTTTGGTTTTTAAAGTAGTTTTCTGTTTTAAATATATTTAATACCCCTCTTTATAAAAACATTACTAGTTGAAGAATAGTATTCTTTATATTTCTTAGTAATTTTTTAAATGAGGGTAAAAGTAGGAAGTAAAACAGAAATTTAGTATATAATTGAGCTGTCAAGATTTTCAGTCATAAGAAACCTGTATTAATAGTGCTTTACGACAATTTCAAAATGGTCGATGAAGGAGTTACAAAGTATGATTTAGTCAAGACACATACTGCAAGAAGAACATTCTGTACAAATCATTATATCGATCAAAAACCAATTCAAAATATTATGCTTTTTTCTGGTCATAAAACAGAGCGAGAGTTTTTGAAGTATGTTAGGATTGAAAAAAGAGAGGAGGCTTTACTAGTAATAGAAAGTGGTTTTTTTGATTAGTTTTTACAAAAAAAATCAACCTAGTTAGCACCTGAAAAAGATAGAGTAACTATTTCTTTAGATAAGGTACTTTTATTTAAATTTACTGGGGCTAAAATAAATCTTATGAAAAAAAAAGAAGAATTACTATTGTTGTTTGATAAAGAAGTTACTTTTAGGAAATTAATTCCAAAAAAAAGTTCTTGGTTAATTAAAGCTACGTTTAATAATGGGTTTAAGCTTATATTTCTAGTTCTTATATTTGTTTTAACCCTTTTTTTAGGTAATGCTATTTTTAATCCTTTTCCTTCCAGTTATACCAAAATTAATAATTATTTAAACCTAATTATTTTAGTGACCACTGGAGCTATTTTCATTTATGCGTTAATAGATGAGTATCTAACATCTTGGTTGATAGAAAAATACAATAAAAAATATCTTTCAGGTAAAAGTTATAAAAAAGAAAAACATTTAATCTTTAGAGAAATTCAATCTGATTATCTCCTGTCAGATTTCTTTAAAGATATTGATAGACTAAAAGTAAAGAAGATTAGAAAAGAACTAAAAGAGGATTTAAAAACATTTTCTAATGTTTTTAATATGTCAGAGTCAACATTTGCAATCTTACTTGTTCCTTTAGGTTTAGCTATATTACAATGGTATTTTGAAAAAGTTAAATTAATTCAAGATTATAGGGTAGTATACGTATATGCAATAATATATTTACTATTAATACTTGCTGTTTTTTTTACTTTTAAAAGTATTAAAAACACATATTATTTAGCTAAAAAAGAAAAACATAAAAGATTAATTTATATTTTGAAACTTTTAGAGAAGAAGATTAGGGAAAGGGAGATCTGTGAAAAAAAAAGGAGAAATTAATTTAACTGTTGATTACTTCAATAAAAGTAGTTGTAACTTCATTATAACAATGATTTACCTTTAAAATATTTTGTCAGATTCTATTAAAACTTTTATTAGTTACTTAAATGTTTGAAAATTATTTTTGACATACTCCTCTGTGATCTTAATAGTTTCATTACTGTTTGTTAATAACCATACTCGTCATAAAACTCTTCATCTTCACCCTCCTCAATATAAATCCTTCCATCGCCTTGTCCATATATTTCATCAGGAAATTCTACTACTAAGTTTTTAATTTCATTTTTATTTATTTTAATAGAATCAAATAAGACATAAACTTTATTACTTAAATCTTCAGTCAGGTATTTACCTTCAATCTCAAATATTTTCTTTTTATAAATAAAAGCGACTTTTCTATTGCTTTTATAATTTTTCTCTAAACTACAGCTGATTATAATCAAAACGATTAAAACTAATATTTTTTAACCATCTTTTACTTGTTTTTTTTCATCAACCCTTTCATTATTAAAAATATAATTTCAGTTGTATGAGTTGTTGTAAATAAACGTTTGTTCTCCTCAATTGTTAAACCGTTATTCTGACTTAACCTTTCTAATGAATAATTATTTAAAAAATCTATACAATCATCGTAATCTATTTTTCTATCATTAACTTTATTATTGTAAAAACTCATAAATTCTCTATAAGAGTTATTTGTTTCTGATTGCCATTTAAGGGTAAGTTCTTTAGGATTTTTACCTTGAATACCTTCAATTATTCTTTTTGTTATTCCTCCAAATAAACCAACAAAATATACAGGAATATCTTTTTTCAAAGAAAGTAAAGCTTCTTCGAGTAAACCAGGATACTTTCCTTTAAAATTACTCATTGACCCTCCTGTAAAAATTCTGGCATTGGTCATCTTTGTCATCTCTAATCTCATTTTAGTTAGGCTTTCAGCCCAAATAAAAAGATTGTCAAATGTATTAGGGATATAAAACTTTGACTCATCTATATCCAATTTATTAGGAGGTTGAACTTTAATTATATCGACTCGGTTTCTTTTAAAATCTAATCTATCACTTTCTAATAGTTTTGTGTGAATAGGAAAACTAAAAAAATTAACATAAAACTTTTTATTAGCTTCATTTGAAGGTCTATATTGATAGACTAAATCAGAAAAAAGTCTAGTATACCCTCCATTTCTTAAATCTCCTCCATATATTAATTTACTTCCATGAATAATCAAATATCTTGTTATTTCAATAATAAGAGATCTTTGATGCTCAATAGAATAACCCAACTCCTCTATCTCTGAACTATCACTTATGGAAATACCAACGCTTAGGTTTTTAAAAAGATGAATTTCTTTTTCTTTAGCTACCTCTTTTATTTCTTGTGCTACAAATTTATCTAGGTCTTTATTTGTTATGTTTTTTTTATTCTCTTTTTTCATTGTCTAGGAATATAAGTTGGAAGCATTAACGGTGTTATAAACTTAATATCATTATCTACATCATTTAAAAGATTCAGCTCTTCGATTCCAATTGGAGGATCTGGATATAAAACAACAAAAGGTTTAACATTTTTATTTTCTTTCTTGACATTTTCAATATCTATATAATTAAAAAGTTCAGGAGCTTTAGGAAGTATAATACAGCTATATTCTTCTTTTAATTCGTACATGTCAACTATACTTTTCAAATACAATTCATTGTATTTATCGCTAATTACTTGAGCTAGAATTAAATTTATAATTTCTTCAAAATTATTATTCCATATTATTGTGGGAAAGTTTCCACTATAAGGAAAACTTCTTCTTTCTCCTTTTTTTAGATTATTAACAGCAATAATTGGGCAACGATACCTTTTTGCAATTATAACTTCCTTTCTACACCATTTTCGATTTGAATATTCATCTGTATTGAACAAAATAAATGCAGAAGAATTAATATTCTTTTTTATTTCTTCTTCAAAAAGATGCCCATCAGCAATACTATTAGCGTCAAAGAATTTATCTAATTTGGTATTCTCATCAATATAATCCTTGAATTTTTTTGCTAAATCTAACCCATCAGCTTTCGCATGAGAAAGGAAAAGCTTAATGGGTGGATCGCTATTTTTTTCAGCATCAATTAGTTCATCAATTTTGAAAATAAATTTAGATATACTTTCTAATAATTTATATTTGATAATCTTATTATTTATCTTAAAATCATTTCCAATCGTTGGAGTTTTTTGCTCTGTTTTAATAAATTGAATTCTACTTAGGAGCTCTTCGTTAAAATAGGATGAATATTCACTAAAAGAAATAGGAAATACTCTTGCACTCGCAGGTTTATTTTCAAGTAGCGTATTAATTTCCGAAGACCATTTTGGATCATCAAACATATATTGATCTACTAAAATAACTAATGCATTCCTATTTGATTCCGAATAAGGTATTTTAAGAAAGATCTCATTCTTGTAAGAAGATGTTCTAAAATTTACAGGAATATTATATTTAGCATGAGTAGCATGATCATTATCTCCGCTATATGTTTTATAAATACTTTGAGCATATTTTGCACCTTCTTTAAATTTGGGATGCCAAATTACATAGATTGAAAGTGGGCTTTTGAATTTTTTCATTTACAAAAATATTTGGTTAATACATGTATTCTTATTTTAAATTTTAAAACCTAAAAAGTTCAAATAGTTTCTATCTACTTTTTCTAAAGTGTTTTTAATTTTATGCGTTGTATTATCTCGTTTCCAAATTGCATAATTAATTTTACTCTCTAAATCCCTTTCTATATTTCTCCAATTCATAGAGACTGCATAACCTGAATCAATATTTTGCTGAAGACGTTCAGGAATAGAATGACTTTTTGTAGGTAGATAAATTGCCAACAATCCTTTGGGTTTAAAAGATTTTAGAGGGTTTTTATTATTCTTGTAGCCTCTTAATGAAGCCCAGATTTCCCAATCAATCCATTTTCTATGACCTGTCATTTCCCCTATTAATATTATAGTAACTGAACAAGACCGCATTTTTTCTCTAATGATTTGATATATCTTTTCATCAGTTAAACTTGAAATATTCTCTTTTAGAGAATAATCAGCTATTCTCATGCCTTCTTTGGAACTTCTTAAAATCTTGACATAACCTTGATCATATTCATGGTGATAACTTAAAAAATAATTTCTTTTTTTTCTCATTAAATACTAACTTTAACCCTTCTCTATTAAGAATTTGCTCTTCTCATTTTCCTACTCAAATCATAATCACAATTTTGTCTATCAATAAATGTTTTATCTATTAAGAAACGTAGTATTTCAATATTAGATGCAATTTTACTCCAATTGACAACTGATATTTTCACATTATCTTTTAACAGGTTATCTATGATTCTTGCTGGCATGTATGGATACCTTCTTTCATATTCACTCCTGTTATCGATGTTTGTCCAAGAGGTATTGCTTGGATAGACTTCTTCCTTTTCTTCAGAATGACTGGCTGTATAATAATTACATCCCGTGCTAGGTAGGTTAATAACTAAAATTCCAGATTTTTTGTTAATTTTTCCATCATACATACTGGAAAAAACTTCCCAATCAATATGTTTTCTATTCTTTGTGTCTGTACCAACTAACAGAATTGTTACTGTAGAATCTTTTAAGTAGTCATCTCTGATAATTTCACGGATTCTCAGATCTTCTAAATCATCACTTATATCTCCTGTATCAACAGATGTATCAATAAAAATATTATGCAAACTATTTAATCGAAGTAATTCCTCTTTATATGCTTGATCATTATAATGATGATAACTTATAAATACTTTATGTTTAGTTCTTCTCATCGTTATAAATTCCAGTTTAAAACGTTGTCTAAATAATGATTACCAGCAGTATGGCTTTCTACTATATCAGATGATTCGAAAAGATTAATAAAATTTTGATTCTTAATCTTAGAAACATATTCATTTAAAGATTTTGTTCCTCTAATAATTAAAGGAGCTGTTTTAATATAATCTGGGATATCCTTATCGGGTATATCTTTTAAGGTCAAAACTCCCAAGTCAGTTGTTTCATAGCCATATCCTATTTCAAAAGGTACCCATTTCGAGTATAATGTATTATGGGATAAGACACATAACATGTGGGAACTTTTTTGAATTCCTTTTTTTATTGCGTTGACCACACCTTTGGCATTCCTTGTTTGATTACTAATTCTTAAATCATTGTCATATTCATCAAAATAAACATCAATTCCAGATTCTAATAAATAATTGGCGATTAATTTACATTGAGCAGAATCCTTTTTTTGGTGGCTTATAAAGACACATTTGATTCCCATTCTTTTCCTTTCAAAAACATTGCCTTTGTTTAAAATTCCTTTATTGGCTCTATTTATTCCTCTCATAACTTAACTACATGTATTTTTTTGCATTTGTTTACGGCTATTTATTCTATCACTACTTTGACTTTTTCTTCTGTGAAAAGTGCTATTAATAATCATTTGCATACTTTTTTTATCAGTAGTCCAATCATATATTTTTGCATAACCAGACTCAACGTTGTCAGCTAATCTTTTAGGTAGGTTTTTAATTTTTACAACCTTTTTATCATAGTCAGGGTGAGTTGGTAATAATATACCCACCAAACCTGAATAATGGTCTCCTACTTTTAAATTTAGACCTCCAGAGATTTCCCAATCAATATGTTTTCTACATTTTGTTTTTGCACCGACCAAGACAACCAAAACAGTAGTGTCAGCTAAGAATCCTTTCTGAATTAATTGTTTTATATACGTATCACTGTTATCTCCATCAATATCTCCATCCTCAACAGATTTATTGATAATTAAACTTTCAAATAGCTCAATAAATTTTTCTTTATAATATTGATCATCATTATGATAGTAACTGATAAAAGTTTTTCTTTTTGTCATTTCATATATGTTTTATAATTGATCTTTGTTTATCATTTCCCACAGATGTTGCCCAAATAGAGTAAGTTTACATGACTTACTTTTATTTGCTGCATCAAATAGATAAGTTGCTCCTTCAGGTATTAAAATTCCATGACTATAATATTCCCTAAAAAGCTTCATAATTTTAACATTACCCTCGTCATATCCTCCAGACGTGGATGTACTATAAGTAGGATCAAGTTTATATTTGAATTCTTTATTAGGAAAGTAGTTTTTAATTTCTCTTATTCTTTTTAGACTAATTTTCGGATAACATTTTCTTAGACTAACCATCTTAGATACATGAGATTTAAATATTGGGCGTTGCTCCCAAGTATCTAGTAACTGATCTGTGTATTGATAGATACTGGCAACAGTAATGTTTCCAAAAATATCAGCTGCTCCACCTTTAAGAGCATTATGAATCATTGATGTAAAGACTCCTTGTTTATTATCATCAGTTTCCATAGAAATCTGAGTGTCTCTACTAGAAGTAATTATAGAAACACCTTCTCTTAATATTGCTTTCCTATCTCCAATTTCATTTAAATTTCCAAGGTGTCCACTATGACAACAATCTAAAATCAAAACAACTTCTTGAACTTTAGAATTATTAGCCATTGAAATAATTTCACTAAGAGGAACTCCTTCGGCAAACTTCAAGGCATCTTGAGTCACCAAATAACTTCCTATATCATTTGTTGTTCCGTGACCTGAAAAATAAAAAACTGCCATTTCTGCTTCTTGTAAAAGAAGATTAGATATTTCCATTTTCAGATAGCGGGCACTTATTCCTTTAGGGTTTTCTTCATTAGATACTAAGAGTTTACAATCAAAATTTACTGTTTCATCTTCATTGCGACTTAAAACTTCGTACATGTTTTCAGCGTCTTGAATTGACCCATGTAATGGACCAGCTATATAATGATTAACCCCTACAATTAAAGCTCTTCTCATATTTATGCTTTCTTTATAATTTTGCATTTATCACTTCTCCTATATTCACTACTTCAAGCTCAATTGAACTTAAAGAAGGATCATTATCTAAGAAAGGTTCCTCAGTTAGATGAGATTTTTTTCTTCCAAAAACCTTTTTTTTAAACCTTACTACATCCATAAATACAGTTACATCATCTGACCAATTTTTAATAAATACATTACCTCTTTGTTTTTTAATATGAATTTTACTTTGAACATCTAATTCAATTGCTTTACTTCCCTGAAGTCCTTTAATATCACCTCCTAAAATTAATTCTGAAGATTTGGAATTTGATTGAATCACTAAAGCTTTATTAGCTATAGTTACTGAAGTGACCAAGAAAGTATCATCCCAAACTAGTGTTTTTCCTTGGTCATTAATTTGATTTTGAAGTGCGGGAATATCTAGAAGTTCTCTTTTCTTACAATCAATTGCATAGAAAAAAATAGCACCCTCTTCGGAAAGAGAAATTTTTACTCCAGATTCTCCTTTTGGGAAGTCTGTAATAGAAGAACCTAATTTTGCATCTACATTAAAATGAATATCAACTGAATCTTTACTTGTAAATTGGTAAGAATCTGGAGTAACTGATTCTTTAGGTTCATCATAGGTTATACCTAAATTTTTTAAGTTAGTAACCCGAGTAAATGTACCTGTTGGACTACTTTTGAATAATTTCTTACCGTAAGGAAATTTAATAATATCCCCAACAGTTATTTCCTCTCCTGGGAGATAAACTGCTATTTTACCTAACTCTTTGGCAATTTCTTTAGAATATGAAGTTTGAAGACTTGGCATATGAATCGTATTTGTTTAATACAAAGTTGATTCTTTTCCAGTTCTTATTTAACCTCAAAACTGTTGATTTTTCTTCCTTATTTTATCCTCAAAAATGAGGATAAAAACTATAAAAAATTATTTTCGTAGGCATATTTAACAAGACCTTTTGAGTTTCTAACGCCTGTCTTTTCAAGTAAGTTTCTCCTATGTGTTTCTACTGTGCTATGAGCAATAAAAAGTTTTTTCGAAATTATTGGAGTAGTATCTCCAATTGCGATAAGTTTGAGTACTTCTTTTTCTCTATTTGTTAATTTTAATTCTTCAGTATAATTTTCTTTTCTTCTCTTAATACTTTGCCTCAAAGTTTTCTCAATTTCTCTTCCAAAATACTCATCTCCTTCCATAATGAATCGTATAGCTTTCACCAACTCTTCTTTTCCATTATTTTTAAGGATATATCCATTTGCTCCAATTTCTATTAAACCTTGAACGAATTTCCCTGTATTATACATAGATAATATAAGAACTTTTACAGAGGGATATTTTTCCCTAATAATTTCCGTTGCTTCAATTCCCGTAAGAACAGGCATTTCAATATCCATTACAATAATATCCACTAGTTCTTTATCTAATTTTTCAATTACTTCTTTACCATTTTGGGCAGTTTCTATAACTTCCATATCTACCTCTCTAGAAAGAATTGATTTTAATCCATCAATTACTATTTGATGATCATCTGCTATAATAATTTTTATTTTTTTCATCTTTTCTCTTTATGATACTGGAATATTTATCGTAATTGTGGTTCCATTTCCTTTACCAGAATCAATTAATAACTCACCATTTAATGAATCTACACGAGATTGAATTCCTTTAATTCCTATTCCATTTGATTCACCAATTTTAGTTGGGTCAAATCCAACACCATTATCAATAACCATCAAATTTATAAACTCTTTATTCTTGATTAGCTGAACACTGACTTCTTCTGCTTCTGCGTGTTTTATAATATTATGAATTATTTCTTGAACTATACTGTAGAGTTCCATTTCTAAAGAATTATCTAATCTATTGTCAAAACCATAATTTAGAAATTCAATTTGTAGAGTACTAGTTCCTTCAAGTGTTTTTTGAAGATCTTCAAGCGCAGCAATTAACCCAAATTTTGTTAAAACACCAGAGATCATGTCATGAGAGATCTCTCTGACCGCAACACATGCTTCATCTAATAGAGAATTAGCTTTATTATAATGCATTCGATTTTCTTCTTTTAGTTTATCAAGACTCCCTTCTATAGAATTATAATGAAGTTTAACCATTGATAGCATGCTCCCTAATCTATCATGTAAATCTTGTGCAATGCGGTTTCTTTCGTTTTCTTGTCCATTAATCATTGCTTTAATTGATTTTAATTCTTGCTTTTTTATTAGCTCTATATTTTTTTGGACTTCTAATTTTCTATTTTTATCGGATAGTTCTTTTGCTTTTTTTGTTTTATATATTTTAAATGATAAAAAAAATAAAATAGTCAATAATATAATACCAACTATTAATGATATCAATAAGGTATTCTTTTTTTCATTTTGTTCTAAAACACGTAATATTCTTTCTTGTGCAATTTCTTTGTCTTTTTTTAAAAGTTCATTTTTTTTAATCTCATCTTCATACCTAGAATCAATCATTTGAGCTTCTTTAAAAATATTATCTACACTATCTCTGAGTACAATATGTTTTTCATTGAATATAGAAGCGTTTTTAAATTCTCTAAGTTGCTCATATGTTTCAGCTATAGTTATTAATATCTCTAGACGAACGATGTCTTTTTTATATTTTTTTGAAAAAAACAAACTCCTTTCTAAATAAATTAAAGCTTGTTTATATTTCTTTTGTTTTCTAAGCACTCTTCCTAAATTATAATAGCTATCAAGCAGTTGTAATTCATTCTTTGAAGAATTAGAAAGTTTTATACTCTTTTTATAATAATCAATAGATAGGTGCAGCTTTTTCTTATGCTCATAAGCAACCCCAATGTTATTAATCAATGATTCTTGGTTGCTTAAAGCATACTTTTTTTTCAGATTAAGACTTTTTTTATAGTATGTAATCGCACTATCAATTTTTTTACGCTTAAAATAATTAACACCAAGACTATTGTAAACTTTAGATAACTCACTAAAATTTGAAACACTTTTATTTAATTTCAAGCTCTTATTTAAACACTCTAATCCTTTTTCATATTTCTTTAAAAGGTTGTATAAAATACCAATATCTAAATATGACTTAGCTGTTTGTTTATCGTTACCCAGTTTCTCCCTTATTGCCAATCCTTTTTTATAAGCTTCAATAGATTTACCTAGAAGGTTCATACTCGAATACATAGATCCAATTGTATTGTAAATCGTTGCCATTAATTTTTGATTTCCTAACTCATTACATGCAATAATTGATTCGTTAGCGTACCTAAGTCCTTTGTCATATAGCCCTTGACTACGATATATTTTCGCCAACTGAACCTTTGCTCTTACAATACCATAAAGGTTATTTATTTTTTCTTCTATATTAAGAGATAACAAATAATACTCTTCAGCATTTTTATAATTATTTTTTTTAGATTCCAACAAACCTAACCTCATGAGTGAAGTAGAATATCCTTTTTTATATTTCAAAGAGTCACTAATAATTCTTGCCTCTTCAGCAAATATTCTACAAATAGAATCTACTCTTCTATATTTCCAAGCTAGTTTATTTAAACGTTGAACTTTTATAGTGTCTTTCTTTTGTTTTTTTAATTCATTTATTAAGCTATCTGTTTGACCTGCAATTTTGTTAATAAAACAGACAGATACTAGTAATAATAAGACTGTTCTTTTCATTTTTTGAAATTAGTTATAAAAAAAGGTTTTTCTTAATGAAAGTAAGAAAAACCTTTTACAATTAATTTAAACTATTGTATAGTTTCAATAGTTACTCAACATCATCTTCAGATTCTTCTTCTGATGTTTTTGATACGCCATCAGGTTTTCCTCCCCCTTTTGATACATCGTCTGGAATTATTACTGTTCTTTCAATGTTCTTTTTAATCCCTTCTTGTCGTTTTCTACTCATAATTATTTATATTAAAATGTTTATCAAATATCTATAGGATTAAGTGGTTATTCAATCGTCAAAAATGAGTGTTTTTATATCCTCAATAATAAGGATAGAATTAAGAAATAGGATGTAATCTATCTAACCTCTTGAAGGTTTTCATGGTTACGTTGAACATAGTGTTATGTTGAAGAAATATAGAGGTGTCTTCCCATTTGTTGAACATATTTTTTTGCTTAAAAAAAGGCAAAACGATTCCATTACAGTATTTGCATACCGTTTTGCCTTGGGTTAATAAATTAAGTAATTAGCTCAAAGAGCTTTTAGAGTTGTTTAACTAGAAAAGTTAAGTAGATCACTTTTAAAGTAAAGAACTTTTCCGTTTAAACGTTTTGCAGGTAATACCTGAGTTTTATCGAGAGTCCAAAGAGTGGTTTCTGAGATTTTTAAAAAAGCGGCAGCTTCTTTTCTAGTCAACACTTGATCTTCATTCGTGTTTTTTATTAAAGATAGAATTTGCTTTAGTTCTTCTTTAATGATTTTTTGAATAAGTATACCTAATTCGTTAGGTTGCATTTCATGTAACTTGATAATGTTAGTCATATAATAATATTTAAAGATTAATAAAAAAATAAGTAAATATGATACCTGTTTACATGTCAAAATTATATTTTAATTTATTGATACACAGTAGGTTAGTTTATGTTACTTTATATAGAGTTTAAATAAATTTATATGAAATTAATAATCTGTAAATCAACTTATTGTCTGTTTTTTAAATATTTTAAAATCATTTTATTTAACAAGACTTTAACGTAAAAAGGAACTGAAAAGTAGGTTTTATAGAGGGAAATTGAAGTCTTTTTCAGGTTTAATCAAATAAAAAAAGAGTATATCTGTCTTCATCTACCTTTAGAGTGGGTAATAAAGCAGTTTTTTTATTAAATAAACTATTGTTTTTTTGCAGTTATAACGGATAGAGGCGTACGTATAAGTTTTTGTAGGTTTGAGCTAAATGTGTTTTGTTGTTTTTTTTAATCAAAAAATAGGTGGTATAGTGTGATGTACTCTAAATCTAATTAAAACCGTAAAGTAAGATTGTTTTTTATTTGTTTTTTTAATACGTGTGTATGGGGTTTTTGTAGGTTTTTTGAAATTTTAAGAAAGTGATTGGGTTCTGGACGACTATTATGGAAATAGAGTAAAACTTGTTGTTTTTTTGAAGTACCCCCTATGCTTTTATAAAGAGTAGTGCTTTTTTGTATCTGAAATTGAATAAAAACAGCTGAGAATTTTGTATCTTTATTTATAGTGAGTAGAGTTTAATATGCTGTTTTTGAGATATAAGCACACTCTGGAACACCCTGTAAAAAGTAAAAACTCGCAACAGTACTATTTATAGTATGTTACGAGTTTGTTACGTGGTCCCACGAGGACTCGAACCTCGGACCACCTGATTATGAGTCAGGTGCTCTAACCAACTGAGCTATAGGACCCGTTATTTTGGGTGTGCAAAGATAGCATCTTTTTTAAAATACCAAACATTTTTTACACTTTTCTGTTCATTAAATTTTCACCAAAAGTGCGTAAGCCTTGCTTTGCGTCCTCATTTAGTGTCATGATATCTAAAAATTCGAACGACTTATTTGTGTAGTATTCAATAAGTTGTTGTGTGTGTTGAGGTATATTATTATCAGTGAAAATAGAAGTTGTTTGCTTGATTTTTTCTTCAATATTTTTTTCTTTTCCATTAAATAAATTTAATAGATTTTCTCTATCAGAGGTGTTCGCTACTTCAAGAGCTTTTAAATATAAATATGTTTTCTTGTTTTCTATAATATCCCCAGCAATTTGTTTCCCAAAAGTATCTGGGTTTCCAAAAGTATCTAAGTAGTCATCTTGTAATTGAAAAGCAATACCCAAGTTTAAACCATAATTATATAAATGTTGAGCTTGTTCTTCATCAGCTTCAGCTACAATAGCTCCCATTTTTAAAGCAGCAGCTACTAAAACAGAAGTTTTTAAACTAATCATTTTAATATACTCATCAATAGTAACATCATTTCTAGTTTCAAAATCAACATCTAACTGTTGTCCGTCGCAAACTTCTAAAGCGGTTTTGCTAAATAATTGAGCTAATTTTTGAAAAACAGCTGGTTTGTAGTTTTCAAAGTATTGATATGCTAGTATTAACATAGCATCACCAGATAAAATACCAGTATTTATATCCCATTTTTCATGAACAGTCTCTTTACCTCTTCTTAAAGGGGCATCATCCATAATGTCATCATGCACCAATGTAAAGTTATGAAAAACTTCTACAGCTAATGCAGCAGGAAGAGCCTCTGTATGACTTCCTGAGAAGATATCAGAAGCAATTAATGTTAAGATTGGTCTAATTCTCTTACCTCCCAATTGTAGAATATAATCTACTGGTTCGTATAGGTTTTTAGGCTCTCTTGTAAAGTTTTGTTTTTCTAAATAGGTTAAAAAGTCTGAATGATATTTTAATAAGTCCAAATCTGAAATTTTTTGTAAAAATAAGGTAAACAAAAAAAGTACACCCAAAAGAATGTTAAAAAAAGATTAAAACTTAGGAAACTTTTATTGTTTCCTAAGTTTCCTTTCGTAGATTTGCAAAGAATTATGAGAGATAAAATTTTAGAAAAATCGGGAGAAATGTTTTTAAACCTTGGTTTTAAAAGTGTTACTATGGATGATATAGCAAGGGAGCTGGGGATATCTAAAAAAACAATTTATAAGTATTTTCCTAATAAAGTTGGTTTGGTAGGAGCATCAACAGAAGCAGTTCAAGAAGCTATTGATGCCGCAATTTTATTTATTAAAGGACAAAAACATAATGCAATAGCTGAAGAGTTTGCTGTAAAAGCAATTTTTAAAGAGATGTTTAAAAACGCGAAAACTTCACCAATGTATCAGCTTAAAAAGTATTATCCTGAAACATATGCTGAGTTAATGGAACGTGAAGCATGTATGTTTAGAGATTGCAATGTAGATAATTTAACAAAAGGGATTGAACAAGGACTGTATAGGGAAAACATAAAAATAGATTTAATAGTGAATTTTTATTTCACATTAATCTTTGGTGTTTTTGAAAGCGATTTATATGGGCATGAAATGAAAGAAGTAATGAAAATAGAATATGAAGTATTAGAATATCATATTAGAGCTATTGCTACTGAAAAAGGGATAGCAGAATTAGAGAAACAATTAAAAATCATAAATAAAAATCACTAACAATGAGAAAATACATATATAGTGTATTTGTATTCTTTTGTACGAGTTTTTTACTCGCACAAGAAAAAGAAATGAGTATATCAATGCAAGAGGCAATTGATTACGCTATAAAAAATAACTACAGCAATAAAATAGCTTCAAAAAATATTGAAGCTGCAAAAGAAAGGAAATGGGAAACAACAACAATTGGTTTACCTCAAATTGATGGAAAGGTAGATTATCAAAACTGGTTGAAACAGCAAGTTTCTTTATTGCCAGGAGAAATTGCAGGAGGTGCTCCTGGGTCTTTTGTACCTGTGAGATTTGGAACGCAACAAACAATGAATGCTTCCGTAACATTAAGACAATTACTATTTGATGGTTCTTATTTAGTTGGATTGCAATCTGCTAAAACATACTTAAAGATTTCTGAGCAGGCAAAAGAAAAAACTGTTTTAACAACAAGAGAAGCAGTAATTAACGCATATGGTAATGTTTTAATAACTGAAGAAACTATTAGTATTTTGGAGAAAAACAGAAAAGTTTTACAAAAAAACTTAAATGAAACTCAAAAAATATATGATAATGGATTAACAGAATTAGAAAATGTTGAGCAGCTACAAATAACTCTTGGTAATGTAGAAAACAATTTGAATAATGCGAAAAGAATGAAAGAAATTGCATATCAAATGTTAAATATATCATTAGGAAGTTCAATAGAAAAAAAGTTAGTGTTAACTGATTCGTTAAATAGCTTAGTGGTTACTAATACCGATTTAGATTTGCTAAGTAAAGTATTTGATGTTAAAAAACACATTGACTTTAAAATGGTTGAGAACGATCGTGAAAGTAAACGATTATTAATGAAGTTGGAACAAAGTAAAGCTCTACCAAGCTTATCAGCTTTTGTTAATTATGGAGCTAATGCCAATTCAAATGATTTTAATTTTTTTAGTGGAGATCAAAAATGGTTTGATTATTCCTTGCTAGGGGTAACTTTAAATGTGCCTATTTTTAGTAGTTTCGGAAGAAAGTCAAAAACAGCTAGGGCTAGAATTGAATTAGAGAATGCTGATATTAAAAAAGAAGAAGTAAAGCAAAAACTTCGCCTTCAAGCAAAATCAGCAAAAAGTGAATATCAACTAAGTATTGAAAATTATGATACTGCTAAGAAAAATTTAGCATTAGCAGAGCGAATAGAAAAAAAACAACAAATAAAGTTTTTTGAAGGGATATCTTCAAGTTTTGATTTGTTGCAAGCACAAAATCAATTGTATTCGCAACAAAATAATTATGTGCAATCGATGTTAAATGTCATTGCCAAAAAAGCCAAATTAGAAAACGCACTAAACATACCTATTAAATAATCAACTAATGAGAAGGATTGCAATTATAATAATCACAGCAACACTTTTAGCTTCATGTGGAAGCAAAGAGCAATCAGTTGAGTCGGTAATAAACTCAAAAGATTTAAAAACAATTCGTACTAAAAAAGACGAGTTAGATAAGAAACAACAAGAATTAGCTACTCAAATTAAATTATTAAACAATGAAATAGCTAAGTTAGATACAAATAAAAAAGTACCATTAATTACTGCCATTAGTGCTCATGAAGAAGTTTTTGTTCACTATTTAGATTTACAAGGGAATGTGCAAACTAAAAAGAATGTACTAGTATATCCTGAAATGGCTGGTAAATTAGTAAAGGTTTACGTTAAAGAAGGACAACGAGTAGTAAAAGGTCAGGCATTAGCTAAAATTGACGATGGTGGTTTATACCAACAAGTTGCTCAAGTAGAAGTTCAAGCTGCATTAGCGAAAACTACATTTGAAAGACAAAAAAGATTATGGGATCAAAAAGTTGGTTCTGAAATTCAATTTTTACAAGCAAAAACAAACTATGAAGCTGCTACTAGATCTGTAAATCAATTAAAACAACAGTTGGGAAGAAGTGTAATTAAAGCACCTTTTACAGGAATTGTTGATGATGTAATTAAAGAGGAAGGTACTGTAGTAGCACCTGGAGCTGGGGCAGAAGTGTTTAGAGTTGTTAACTTAAGGAATATGTATATTGAAACTGATGTTCCAGAAAGCTATATAACAACAGTAAAAAAAGGAAAAGAAGTACAAGTAGAGTTTCCAGTTTTAGGAAAAACAGTAACATCTTCTGTACGTCAAGCCGGAAACTTTATAAATCCTGCTAATAGAACATTTAAAGTTGAGGTTGGAGTGCCAAATAAAGATAGAAGCATTAAACCAAACTTAACAGCGAAGTTAAGAATTAACGATTACACAAATCAAAAAGCTATTTTAATTCCTCAAAGTATTATTTCTGAAAATGCAAAGGGAGAGCAATATGTATACATTGTTGAAAATGTTAAGAATAAAATAGGAAAAGCGAGACAAGTAATTATAAAAACAGGTAAAACTCAAGGAGATGTTATTGAGGTTTTATCAGGTCTTACCAATGGAGTTCAAATTATAGAAGAAGGAGCTCGTAGCGTTAAGGATAAACAAGAGGTTAAACTATTAAACCAATAATTATTTAGGATGACTGAAAAACAAAAAAAACAAGTCGATAAAGAATTTGGTCTATCCTCTTGGGCTATTGGTAATAAAACTACCATCTATGTATTAATGGTGTTAATTCTTATTTTAGGAATTTCAGCTTTTGTTAACATGCCTAGAGAGAATTTCCCTGAAATTAGAGAGACAAAAATTTATATCAGTTCTATATATCCTGGTAATACAGCTGAAGATATAGAGAAATTAATAACTGACCCGTTAGAAGAGAAATTAAAAACGGTTAGTAATGTTGTAAAAGTAACATCTACTTCACAAGAAGATGTTTCTATGGTTGTTGTTGAGTTTGATGAAAAAATAGCCGTAGATCAAGCAAAACAAAAAGTAAAAGATGAAATAGACCAAAAAACGTCAGGTGAAGATTGGCCAACATTTAACGGAGCGAAGGTAGAACCTAATGTTTTTGAGTTAAGTATTTCTGAAGAAATGCCTATTTTAAATATTAATATTTCTGGAGATTATCCTGTAGATAAGTTAAAAGAATTTGGAGAATATTTAGAAGATGAGATAGAAACGTTATCAGAAATTAAAAAGGTAGATATCCGTGGAGCTGAAGAGAAAGAAGTTGAAATAGCGGTAGATATTTACAAAATGATGGCAGCTAAGGTTAGTTTTCAAGATATCATTAATGCTGTTAATGGAGGAAACTTAACAATGTCTGCTGGAAACTTAATTGCAAGTGGACAAAGGCGTACTATTCGTATTTTAGGTGAAATTGAAGAACCACAAGAGTTGCAAAATTTTGTTGTAAAGTCTGAAAAAGGAAATTCAATTTATTTAAAAGATCTTGCTGTTGTAACCTTTAAAGATAAGGACAAAACAACCTACGCACGTGAATTTGGGGAAGCTGTTGTAATGTTGGATGTTAAAAAACGTTCAGGTAAAAACATGGTAGAAGCAGCAGAGAAAATTAGAAAAATTGTTGCCGATGCAAAAGTTGATGTATTTCCTAGTAATTTGAAAGTTACTATAGCTAATGATCAATCTTCTAAAACAATAGGTCAGGTAGATGATTTAGTGAATAATATTATTTTCGGAGTTATTTTAGTGGTATTAGTACTAATGTTTTTCCTTGGATTTAAAAATGCATTATTCGTAGGTTTTGCAATTCCAATGTCAATGTTTATGTCATTAATGATATTAAACTGGTTTGGTTATACCATGAATACAATGATCCTTTTTGGTCTAATTATGGGGCTTGGGATGTTGGTAGATAATGGTATTGTTGTTGTTGAAAACGTGTATCGTTTGATGGATGAAGGGATGTCAAGAACTGAAGCAGCGAAAAAGGGAATTGGAGAAATTGCTTTCCCTATTATCATTTCAACCTTAACAACGGTCGCTGCTTTTGTTCCTTTAGGAATGTGGCCAGGAACTATGGGGCAATTCATGAAGTATTTTCCAATTACGTTATCAGCAGTATTAGGGTCATCTTTATTTGTAGCGATCTTTTTTAACTCAGTAATGGTTTCGCAATTTATGGGTGTGGAAGATAAGAGCATGCCTTTAAAGCGTATTATAGCGATGTCTTCAATTATGGGAGGTATTGGTTTATTGATTATGATTTTTGGAGGTGCTAATAGAGCTTTAGGGACAATTATGGTGTTTACAGCTATTATGTTGTGGTTGTATCGAATAGCTTTAAGACCATGGGCAAATGCTTTTCAAAATAAAATATTACCAAGATGGGAGCGCTTTTATGAAAAATCATTAAGAGCAGTTTTAAAAGGATACAGACCAATTATTATAACTGTTTTAACTGTTGTAATGTTAGTGGTTGCTTTTGGTGGTTTTGGAGCTTCAGTAGCTAGTCAAAGAACAAAAGTTGAGTTTTTTCCTGATAATACACCAAATCAAATTATAGTTTATATTGAATACCCTCAAGGTACAGATATAGAAAAAACGAATACTATAATGAAAGATTTAGAAGAGCGAGTATATAAAGTATTAAACTCTTCCGAATATCTTGATGGTGATCATAACTTCTTGGTAGAAAGTACTGTTTCTCAAGTAGGAGCAGGCTCAGGGAATCCGCAAACTGATGGGGGTTCTACTGCTGAAATGCCACATAGAGGAAAAATAACTGCGTCAATGCGTGAGTATAAATTTCGAAGAGGGGCAAATAGTAAAGAATTGCAGAAAAAAGTAACGGAAGTTTTAAAAGGAGTTTATCCTGGATTGGCAATTTCCGTAGAAAAAGAGGCAGTAGGTCCTCCTGCTGGTTATCCTATTAATATAGAATTGGAAGGGAAAGATTATGGAGAATTGATAAATACTGCTGAGAAGATGCGTGATTTTATCAACTCAAAAAGTATTCCTGGAATAGATGAATTAAAGATTGATGTAAATAAATCAAAGCCAGCAATGTTAGTTAATGTTGATCGTAAAAAAGCTGGAGAGCTAGGAGTTAGTTCTGCTCAAGTTGGGCAACAATTGCGTAATTCAATATTTGGAGCTAAGGCAGGGATTTATAAAGAAGATGGTGAAGATTATGATATTTATGTTCGTTTTAATAAGGATAATAGGTATAACAAGAGCGCCATTTTTAATCAGAAAATAACATTTAGAGATCCTTCAAATGGTCAAGTAAAAACAATACCAGTTTCTGCAGTAGCTAAACAAACTAATACGTCAGGATATAGTGCAATTAAACATAAGCAAGCTAAGAGAATTGTAACCGTTTATTCAGCTTTAGCTCCTGGATATACAGATGCGGCTTCTATTGTTGGGAAAATTAGAAGCGAAATGAAAACGTTTACTGAAAAACCAGCAACTGTTAAAATTGATTATACAGGACAAATTGAAGAACAGAATAAGCAAATGTTGTTCTTAATGGGGGCTTTCTTTACTGGTTTAGGGTTGATTTTCTTTATTTTGATTTTCCAATTTAATTCGATTTCAAAGCCCGCTATTATTATGTTGGCAATCTTTTTAAGTTTAATTGGAGTTTTTGGAGGGTTAATATTAACCGCAGCACCATTTGTTATAATGATGACGATGATGGGAATTATTTCATTAGCAGGTATCGTTGTGAATAATGGAGTGGTTTTATTAGATTATACTCAATTACTGATTGATCGTAAAAAAGTAGAGCAAAGTATAGGAGAAAATGATTATGTAGATGTTGATACCTTAAAAGAAGCTATCATTAGAGGAGGTAAAGCACGTTTACGACCAGTATTATTAACTGCAATTACTACTATTTTAGGGTTAATACCATTAGCATGGGGAATAAACATTAACTTTTTTACCTTGGTTAGTGAGTTAAACCCACATATTTATATTGGAGGTGATAATGTAATATTCTGGGGGCCACTTGCAAAAACGGTAATTTACGGGTTATTTATAGCTACCTTTTTAACTTTAATTGTAGTGCCAATATTATTTTATTTAATAACTAAGTTTAAAATGTGGTTACGTAGCGTTTTATAATTAGTTTATTTGTTAACTAAAAAAGGTTGGATGCTTTAAAGCATCCAACCTTTTTTATTGTAATTTGATATGATTGCTATACAATTAAGTAATTTAAAGCTGAATTATTGCTTTTTATAAAGTGTGTCATTCATTGGATATCTATGGAACGTATAATCTTTTAAGAAATATAGAATATTAAAAAACCAGTAAAAAAGGAATTTCTTACTGGTTTTTATAGGTTATAATATAAAGTGTTAATCAGGCAAACGATCTCTAACTTTTTTTGATCGGTTAAAGCGATAAGTAAACGTTATTGAAGTAAATCTACCAATTGGACGATTGTATGTATTTGTTGTGTAATTTTCTCCTGTTATTAATTGTTTGCTAACTCTTGAGTCTAAAATATTATTCATATTTAGAGTAACAGTAGCTTTATCTTCTAAAAAATCTTTGCTAATCCCTATGTTTGCTCTGTATTGAGCTTCAGTAAATATTTGACCACTTTGTCTTTCTCCTCTATAGTTAAAGCTTGACTGGATGGTAAGTTTTGAAAATCTCATTCTTGAGTTTAAACGAGTAGACCATGTATTATCGTTTACTGTGTAAATCCCTCTTTGATCAAAAGAATAATAGTTAAATTCACTAGATAAACGCCACCATTTGTTAGGAGAATATCGTAAAGCTAATTCAGCTCCAAATCTATTTTCAGTTCCTGAGTTTATAGGTTTGGAAATTAATGCTCCTGTCGTATTTGGAATTATTAAGGTTTCAAAAACATTTGTTGTACGTTGATAATAAATAGAAGGATTAAAGGTGAATTTATTCCAACGTTTTAATACACCTAACTCAAAAGAGTTTGTGTACATAGGATTTAAATCGGGATTACCAACACGAATATTTCGCCTATCTGAAATTCCTCCAAAAGGGTTTAAATGCCAGAAACTAGGACGTCTTATTCTTCTACTATAACTTAGTTGCATGTTTGCTCTCTTATTAAAGTTATAGGTTAAATGTGCTGTTGGAAATAAGTCAGTATAACTTTTTGCAGTTTTAAATTTGTTTTTCCTGTCTGTACTTCCAGTATTAGCATATTCTGCTCGTAGTCCAACTAGGTATTGTAGTTTGTTTTTTCTGTTACCATATTGTATGTATGCTCCGTAAATACGTTCGTTGTATTTTAATAAGTTATCTAAGCTATCTATTAGTGTAGCGTTGTCCCATACTTTATAGTTGCTATCAATGTTCCTGATTTCTCCTTTTATTCCCATTTCAATATGTGTTTTTTTTGAAATAGGTAATTTAAAGTCAGATTGAAATAAAAAATCTTTACTGCTTTCTATATCTCTACTTTTTAATAAATTTATTGCTGAGGTTGTAGGAAATGTTTGTTGCTCTTCAACTAATTCGTTTTCGTCATCATTCCAAAAATCATATTGAAAATTTACAGTTAATTTTTGACCTTTTTTGGCAAATGTTTTTACATAGTTTAATTCAATTTGATTCGCTTTTTGAGGTTCTTTATATGTTTCTTTAGAGGTAAGAACATTGTCTATTTGTTTTAAGTTGTTTAAAAAATTAAAAGTATAATCTACACTGTTTTTACTGGTGTTATTTCTATAGTAGTAGCTTAGGGTTAGGGTGTTTTGATCATTTATGTAGTAATCACTCCCAAAATAAAGATTAAACGTACTGCGGGATCTATTCATGTCTGTTGTTCTATTAGAAAATGAACTAATAGTGTTATTGGTAAAATTAGTTCTGTTTAAGTAACCATTACCATTAAACGACATGTAACGATATGAAATATTTGAAAATAGATTAAATTTTTCTTTTTTATAGTTCATATTGTAATTAATACTATGATTGTCTGGCGCTCCTGTGGTGAATTGGAGTGAGCTACCAAAGTCATTGTTTTTATTTTTCTTTAAAATAATATTAATGATTCCTCCGGTTCCTTCAGCATCGTATTTGGCTGATGGATTCGTAATAACTTCTACCTTTTGGATGGTTTCTGAGGGAATAGATTCCAAGCCGTTGTTGCTTGTTAAAACAGAAGGTTTTCCATTAATTAAAATACGTACATTAGAGTTTCCTCTTAGGCTTACTGCACCTTCAATATCTACATTAACAGAAGGAACATTGTTTAAAATGTCGTTTACTGACCCTCCTTTTGAAATTAAATCTTTACCAACGTTAAAAACACGCTTATCTAACTTGTATTCGGTAGTTGATTTTTCTGCAATGACTTCTACTTCATCTAAGGCTTGCGCATTTTCTTCTAAATGAATAGTAACCATTTTTTTGTTCTTTGTAAGTGAGAGACTATTTATGGAATAGTTTTTAAATCCTATAAACTCAACTATTACGTTATAAACACCTTTTTTGACTTTTACAGAATAGTTCCCTTTTTGATCAGTTGATTCACCGGTTATAATTTGATTTGTAGCAGGGTTTTTAAAAATAATTGTTGCGAATTCTAATGGTTGATTTGTGCTCTTTTCAACAACCTTTCCAGTAACTGTTACCTGTGCTGAAAGTGAAATTACAAAGAATAAAATAAATATTGATAGTAAATTTTTCATGTTTTTTATTTAATGTATTTTTTTAATAAGGTTATCATAGCTTCATTTTTTGTTGAAATTGCATGGTACATTGGGTATTCGTCACCAGGAGAATTCAGCATAGGATCTGCGCCGTTTTTTAATAAAATTTCAGCAATTTTATAATGATTATTTCTAACAGCAGCAATTAAAGCAGTGCCATCACCATTTACTTGTTTATTAATTTTTGCTCCTTTTTTAATAAGGTAACTAACGAAATTTAAATGCCCATTTGCTGAAGTAGCAATTAAAGGAGTTTCGTCTCCAGATGAATGGTATTCAGTTGAAGCGTTATAAGAAATTAAAAGTTTACCAATAGTTAAGTCTCCTTTTCGAGCTGCTGAGACTAATGGAGATCTAGGTTCACCTAAGCCTCTGAAACTACAATTTGGATTTGTAGTTTTTAATAATGTACGAACTTGCGTTATGTTTCTTTTATTTACTGCATCTAGTAGTTTCTTACAATTGTCTTGAGAGTAGCTTGATAAAGTAAAAGAACTAATAATAATTAATAATAACCTTTTCATCTTTTTAGAATATTTGTTTTGTTAAACAAAAATGAGATGTATTTGAGGATATTATATAGAGAATAGACAAATGAGTATTAAAAGTCGACGTTTGGTATTTTTTTAATTAAATAATTAGTTTAGGAGGAAAAAGAATACAATTAGGAGTAAAAAAAGCTAGTTTGTCGATTAGTACTAATAATTGATTATGCTATTTATATATTTACAAGTATGATTACAATAACAACTATTATTAATTTTTTTCAGAAGAAGAGAGCATTACAGCATCTTCTATTTTGGTTTGCTTTTTTTATTTTAGATTTCCCTAAAGATTCTATTAAACATAATCAAGAGTTTACTTTTATAGGAACAACAGTGATGTCCTTATGTCATATGATTCCACAAATATTGACTTCTTATTTTTTAGCATATTATGTAATCCCAAAGTTTTTGTTGAAGAAAAAATATGTAAAAACAATTATATTGTTTTTGTTGGGATCTTATTTGTTAGCTGCATTTAATCGGTTTTTAGTGGTGCATGTTGGTGAAATATTAGTAAGAAAAGGTTTTTTTACACAAGAGCCAATCTTGGAAATACTATCCGATTGGAAAAAACTTCTTTTTTACTACATACCAAGTATGTATCTAATCACATTAATATTTCTTTCAGTCAAATACTTTATGGATTATAAAAAAGTAACGGAAAAAGGATTGGTGTTAGAGAAAGAAAAAACTAAAAGTGAGTTGGAAACTTTAAAAGCACAATTGAATCCGCATTTTTTATTCAATACGTTGAATAATATTTATACACTTTCTTTAGAGAACTCTCCAAAAACACCAACATCGATTGGTAAGCTTTCAGAGATTTTAGATCATATACTATATAGGTGTAATGGTAAATTTGTGACACTTTCTAGTGAAATACAACTGATGAAGAATTATATAGAATTAGAAAAATTAAGATATGATGATAGATTGCAAATTTCTTTTATTACAGAAATTGAAAATGATATAGAAATCCCTCCATTAATTTTATTGTCGTTAGTAGAAAATGCTTTTAAACATGGAGCTGGAGAAGATAGCGGGTCGCCAAAAATTAATATTCATATATCAAATAATGAAGAAGGGTTTCTTTTTAAGATTTCAAACTCTGTGTCAAAAGATTATCAATCTAAAAGCAAAGAGAGCATTGGTCTTACGAATATTAGAAAGCAACTTAATTTAATTTACCAAAAAAAATATAGTTTGGAAATAGATTATTCTAACTATAATTTTACAGTAATGTTAAATATTAATGAAAGTTAGTTTATGAAAATAAAATGTTTGTTAGTTGATGATGAACCATTAGCTATTAAGTTGATAGAAAATCATATTTCAAAAATTGATTCTTTACAGGTTGTGGCTACTTGCAATAATGCTATAAAAGCATTTGAAATTTTAAGTACTCAGGAAATAGATTTATTGTTTTTGGATATAAAAATGCCTAATATTACTGGAATTGATTTTTTGAAAACTATAAAAAACCCTCCGAAAACAATTTTCACAACAGCATATAGAGATTATGCTATTGAGAGTTACGATTTAGATGTGGTTGATTATTTATTAAAACCTATAACATTTGAGCGTTTCTTCAAATCTATTGATAAATTTCTTAGAGCGAATTCTTTAATTGTACCTGAAAAAAAAGAAGTTTTACAAGATGAATTTATCCTTGTTAAATCAGGGAATAAGCATCATAAAATTAAAATTGATCAAATTTTATTTATAGAAAGTTTGAAAGATTATATTAAAATTCATACGGTTAATGATAAACGAATTGTTTCTAAATACAAAATAGGTGAAATAGAAGAAGAATTAGCAAATAAAAATTTTTTACGGGTACATCGTTCCTATGTCATAAATACAAATAAAATTTCAGCTTTTACAATTAATGATATAGAAGTGAATTCAGTTGAAATTCCTATTGGGGCTAGTTATAAAGATAAGGTTATTACTTTTTTAAAGAATATAGTTTAATACATTTGTAGTTGAAAAATTAATATCCATTATGAATATCACATTACTTGAAGCTGAAAATGTAATTAGCAGGGCGAAAATTAAAGCAAATCAATTAAATGTATATATGAATATAGCAGTTGTTGATGCGGGAGCAAATTTATTGACTTTTGCTAGAATGGATGGAGCTGTACTAGGAGCTATAGATATCGCTATTAAAAAGGCTAAAACAGCTCGTTTATTTAATAAAGAAACAGGAGTGTTGGGTGAGTTGTCACAACCTAATGGACCCTTATTTAATATTGAACATTCAAATGGTGGATTAATTACATTTCCAGGAGGAATTCCAATAAAAAATGCAGATGGTGATATTATAGGGGCTATTGGGGTTAGTGGAAGTTCAATAGAAAATGATTTTCTTGTAGCAGAATATGCAGTTACATTATTACAGTAAGTTTATTAGAAAATATGAGTAAAAAAGTATTTACTGTTGATGAAATTAAGAGGAAAATTGAATTTTATTGTGTATACCAAGATCGATGTCATAAAGATGTAGAAAAAAAATTAAGAGACTATAATTTAATTCCTGAAGCAAGAGAGTATGTTTTATTACATCTTTTGGAACACAATTTTTTAAATGAAGAACGATTTTCAAAAAGTTTTGCTAGAGGGAAGTTTAGAATAAAAAAGTGGGGTAAGCAACGAATAGTTCGTGAATTAAAACAAAGAGAGATATCGTCTTATAATATCAAAACGGCTTTAAAAGAGATTGATGAACAAGACTATATAGCTACTTTATACAGTTTAATAGAAAAGAAAAATAACTTTTTAAGCGAAACAAACTTATTTAAGAAAAAAAAGAAGATTATAGATCACCTATTATACAAAGGTTTTGAAACTAATTTAATTTTTGAAGCAGTAAATGAAGTCGTTATTTGAATTTAGATAAGAATAGGGAGTCTTGTACTTTTTTGATGTCAATTACTTTTCTTATATCGTTGTTAGGAATCTCTACAGATAAAACATAGTGTTTAATTTTCCATTCGTTATTTTTATTTTTTTCTAGTACTCCTGAGCCTCTACAGGTTCCCATCCATGTATTCAGTAATTCATCAAACCAAACAATTTCGTTGTTATTACTAGTGTAAATATTTCTTTCAAGAGGTTTAAAATCCCAAGCTTTTCCTTTGTCAAAATAAGGTTTACAAAAGTTACTGAATTCTTTTTTAGTCCAATTTTCTGAAGCATCAGTTCCAATATAAATAGAAGTATTCGCCAGACTATTAAAATAATTTTCATAATTAGCTTCTGCAGCAGCATTGTGCCAATTGTTTAATAACAGATTAACTTCTGTTTTTATTTCCTTAATACTAATTTTTTGGGCTTCTTTTTTTTCATTACATGCAGTAAAAATAAATACGCTTAAAGAAAATAGTAATAGAAAATTTTTCATCTTGATTATAGAATTTGTTCTTATAAAACCAAAACTACTAAAAAATAATTGAATTTGTAATTACTTGTTTTTAATTATAAAAACAAAAAACCGAAGCATATAGCTTCGGTTTTGAATCAAAAAAAAATATTTTATTATTTTAAAATAAGCTTTTTAGTAGCCGATTTACCATTCATTTGCATTTTTAGTAAATATATACCACTTGAATAGTTACTCATGTCTAAACGATGATTACTATCTTTAATATTCTTTTTAGAAAATACTTGTTTACCAGTAATATCAAAAACACCAACATTCATAGTCTCTCCTTCTGATTTCCATTTTAAATTAAAAATACTTTCAGATGGATTTGGTGAAATTGAAATGTTATTTAGTAAAGTAACATCACCACTAGATAATGTTCCTTCAATTACTAAATCGTCAATTACAGCACCTTCACCATTCGTATTATCATCAGCTTTAAATACAAAACGGATTATAAAACTGTTTTCTGTTGAAAAAGCAGATAAATCATAGCTATACTGATGAGCAGTAGCGTTAGTTCCTCCTAGGGTGTTACTTTCAGTACCAGCACCAGTCCATTGCTTTCCAGGTAATTTTGATCTATTTGTAGAATCAGTTGTTGCTGAACTATTATACCAGTTTGCATCTGAAGCTGTACCTAAAATTTTCCAGTTTTTACCATTGTCAGTAGTGTACTCAACATTCATGTAATCCCAATCTTTTTCAATATCAAAAGCCATTTTGAATTTCAAGTTAGGATTTGTGATTTGAGTTATGTCATAACAACCTGTATAAAGATATCCAGTTGTTTTATCAGGGTAGTTTCCAGTTGCTTTTGTAAAGTAAGCTTTAGATCCTGAAGGTACTTTCAATTGTGTTTTACCAGCAGAACCAATCTCCCACATTGCACTCGAGGTGGTTTCTACCAATAATTCATCACTACTATTTTCAAAAGAATTTAAAGTAGTAGGAGTGCTATTAAAATTATTTAATAAAAATGTAGTGCTTTGTTTGTTATTACTAGCATAAGCATCATTGGTAATAATTGTTTCAACAGCTAAAGAATGATTACCGCTTGCTACATTAAAAGTAGGTATTGTAATTTTTTTAGTTGCTTCAGAAGGAATACTACCAGTCCAGTTGTAAGTACTTTCAACTCCCCCGTCAATACTATATTTAACAGTTACAGCTGTTATTTCATTTTTCCCTTGGTTTTTAACTGTAACTTCAGGAGCCAAACCAGCTTCACAGTTAAGTTTGTTTGATACTGGGCTGTCTATAGATAATAAACGTACGTCATTATTAGGTAGTTTCTTTGGGATTGGTGTAGAAAATATACCTCTACCAAAAGTAGCAGCATACAATATAGCTTCTTCTTCATTTATTTCTAAATCTCTAATTTGAGTGTTAGGTAACTTATTGTCAAATGTTTTCCATTCTGTAATGTCATCATTAATATAATACACGCCTAAATTTGTTCCTAGATAAACAGTATTATTCCCACTTCTAGTATGATGTTTAATAATATTTTTACCTTCAGAAGGCAAATTTCCTAATATTTTTGTAAATGTAGGAGCATTATTTTTTGCGTTTGTAGATTTGTATACATTTTGGCTAGTTACAAGCCAAACAGTATCTGAATCGGTATTACTTACTTCTATAGAGTTTACACTTTCATTAAATGCAGCAATTATTGAAAATGTTACACCAGCATCAGTACTTTTATGAATTTTTGAAACACCAAAGCTATTTCTTCCAAATGCATATATAGTATTATCATCGTTTGGGTCAATTTCTAGGCCAACGATATCGCCTTCAAAATTATGATTTGATAATTTGATCCATTTTCTGTTAGAAGGATTAGTTTCATCTAGTTTATATACTTGACTATATCCAGCATAGATACTCCCTTTACTGTCAGAAACCAAAGGAGTGATCCATTTACCTCCAGTATCACCAGTAGCAACATTTCTTTCGTCGCTTGGTGATATTAGAGAAGAGGTTCCATTTGATGAAATATTATCAGATATGAATAAGTAATATCCATTCTGCATGAAACCATAGTGTTTTTTATAATCATTTACACTTATAATACCTTCCATTCCATCCCCTCCGTGGTAGTTATACCATTTTTCACTATTATAACCAAAACCGCCATTGTCTTGTGTACCACCAGCTATTATGTCTTTCTTTGTTTGTGAAATTGAAATTTTGTAAAATTGACTGATAGCGATATTTTTTGTTAAATCGGTATAAGTTACCCCATTGTCTTCAGACATATATATTCCTCCATCTGTACCTGCAAATAATTTATTTCCAAAAAAGCGTAAAAAATGAATGTCTGCATGAGTATAGCTTTTTTCATATTTATCCCAATTATTTGTTTTGAAAAAATTATCACCTCCATTTACTGATTGCCATATGTTTAGAACACCTACATAAAGTCTATCAGCATTGGTAGGAGATACAGTGAATGCTAGATCAAACCATGCTTGGTTACTTTCAAAAATGTTATTATTTTCATTTGTTTTAGTGAAAGTTTCACCACTATCTGTTGATTTGTAAATACCATTAAATTTTCGGTTTTCACTTCTTGTAGCTGCACTTATAACATACAAGTAATTTGAGTTTGCAGCTGTTACATCCATAGTCATTCTAGAAGAATTACTTTCATCTTTATCAGTAGTCAAAAGATTATCTGTTGTTATTCCAGGTATGTTTTTTTCAACAAAAGTATCACCTCCATCAGTAGATTTAAAAAAACGATCTTTGGTTAAAGCATACCAAGTGTTAGCATCCCCAGGTTTCATTTTTATGTCTAAGATATTTCCAGAAAGTTTAGTGCTCCAAGTTGTTCCTGCATCTGTAGTTTTTTGAACACCAGTACTTGTAGCAACTAATAGAGTATTAGATGCATTAGGCATAAAATAAATCTCATTCATAGAGTTTGGATTACCTGGAATTGCTCCTGTATTGTTCCATGTTATCCCTCCATCAGTTGATTTCCATACACCAACTGCATAAGAATGATTGGCATCATCATCACCAGTTGCAATATAAATTGTTTTTGAATCGGTAGGGTGAATAGCAATACCTGAAACACCAATTTGTGGTAAATAATCAGTTAAAGGAGTCCAATTAACCCCAGCATCAGTAGATTTCCATATTCCACCAGCAGGAGATCCAATATAATAGGTATTTGAATTACTAGGGTCAACAGCTATTGCATTAATACGTCCTTGACCAATTTGTTCAAAATTAGGAGCCAAGCCAGATGTATTTGAACTAGTAAAAGGACCAAGAGCTTTCCAATCTCCATTATTTTTTATATTTTGTTTACTTAATTGTTTTTTTTGTTCCCAAGCGTTCCATAAATCTTTTGCTGGAGCTATAGTTCCGTCAGGTTTTAAGTAATGAGACCAGTGATATTCCCATCGTTTAAAAGGTTTTAATCCACTACCTTTTTTATCTCGGTCAATGGTTTTAAAATAAGTTTCTGCAGCCTTAGAAACATCTTCTAAGGTGATTTTTTTCTTCTGCTTTAATTCACTTGATTCAGACCATGGAGCATTTTGCTGGATCTGTCCATAAAAAGGAAATGTTAAAGAGAAAAATAATAAAAGGGTAATTGTATTTTTCATTCTAAAAATTGTAAAAGAGTTATATTTTTATTCCATTTTAACTAAATTGGCATTTAGTAGTCACAATATTAACATATTTAACACCATAAACCCTACTAATTTAGCGTATTTTTTTGAATACTTCATCAATTTTAACAGAGTTGTTAAATTTGTCTTTTTTATAAATTGCAATTATTTTAGAGTTAAGACTGTTAAATGATGAAAAAATATTTTCTATTTGTTTGTTCACTTGTTGTGAGGAAATTGCAGGAATATACGTCATGTCAGCTAATCTTAAAACTTCATTTTCAAAAACATTAATGCGTGCATTGAAAGCAGGTGTTTTAAGTGTTTTTATAATATTACTATCTTTCGCTTTCTTTGTTAAGTTTTTTAATTCTAAAGCGTTGTTCAAAGCTTCTCTAGGAGTTGTTTTTTCATATTGATTAAGAAATTCAGCTAAATCAGAGTATTCTTTCCACTTTTTTAATTTGATTAGAAAAACGCTATCTAAGTTATTATAGGTATAACTATTTGTAATATTCATTCCACTTTTTGTTATAGTAGTTTTTTTTGTCTCTTTTTTAGACTGAGAACAACTTAAAACTATAATTAATACAAATAGTTTTAAAAAACGAAGAGCTGGAAGTTTCTTTAAATTTATCATGATGTAAAATTACAGATTTATTAGTTAAAGTCAAATTGATGTTTTTTGATAGAAAAATTATTAATTCTTAAAAAACAATATTTTTATTTTATGAAATCTGAAATTTGTTACTTTTGTATGTTTATATTTTTGAATTATTAATAAATGGAAGATACAATACTAATTATAGGTGCTTGTGGTCAAATAGGTACTGAGTTAACTGAAAGGTTAAGAGAGGTTTATGGGGGTAAAAATATAATAGCTTCTGATATTAGAGAAGGGAATGATGAAATGATGGCTGCTGGCCCTTTTGAAATAGTTGATGCGACCAATAAAGAACAAATTTTAGAAGTAATTGAAAAGTACAATGTAAATCAAGTATACCTAATGGCAGCAATGTTATCAGCTACTGCTGAAAAGTATCCTTTAAAAGGTTGGGATTTAAATATGACTTCACTATTAGCTGTCTTAGAATTAGCTAAAGATAAATATATTGAGAAAGTTTATTGGCCTAGTTCAATGGCTGTATTTGGCAATACTTCTCCTAAAATGAATACTCCTCAACAAACTGTAATGGAGCCATCAACAGTTTATGGTATTAGTAAGGTTGCTGGTGAACATTGGTGTAATTATTATCATAATAAATATGGAGTTGATGTTCGTAGCATAAGATATCCAGGAATCATAAGTTGGAAAACATTACCTGGTGGAGGTACTACAGATTATGCTGTTGATATCTACTTTGAAGCATTAAAGAATAAAAACTTTGAATGTTTTTTAAGTGAAAATACTAGGTTGCCAATGATGTACATGAAAGATGCTATTGACGCTACAATACAAATTATGCAAGCTAATTCTGATCAAATTAAAATAAGAACCTCCTATAATTTGGGGGCAATTAGTTTTACTCCAAAAGAGATTGCTAATGAGATAAAAAAATATGTTCCAGATTTTTCTATTTCTTATAAGCCTGATTTTCGACAAGACATCGCTGATACATGGCCTCAAATAATTGATGATTCACAGGCTAGAAAGGATTGGGGTTGGAAGCATGAATTTGATTTAGCTTCTATGACTAATGATATTATTTCGAATCTGAAAAAAAGTAAAGAATACTCGTTGTAAGCTTTCTAAAAAGTTGCGTCTAAAATTGAGTGAATACAACTAAATAGTTTAGTGTTTTAGTTAAAAATATTTAAGATGAAAGAAATTATTGAAAAGAGCTTAAGTAAAGCAATGTCTTACGATGATTATAAGGTGTTGGTTGATAAACTGATTAAAGAAGGAAAATCAACTGGAGAAAATCAATCTGAAGATCTTTTAAATTATAGTGTTTTAAATGATAAACGAATGAAGCGTTTAGATAAAACGTTGCATGTTTCTTCTGAGTCTATTGAGAACGTAAAAAAAATTAAGGATAAACAAACGTGGTTGGTATTAACTGAAGGATGGTGTGGTGACGCAGCTCAAAATTTACCAATGATAAATAAAATAGCGAAAGAAAACTCAAATATAAACTTACAATTAGTTCTTAGAGATGAGAATTTAGATTTGATGGATAGCTTTTTGACAAATGGAGGGCGTTCAATTCCGAAATTAATAGTTTTAGATGATAAGAAAAATGTGGTTGGTACATGGGGACCTCGACCAAGTGAGGCAACTGCTATGGTGAAAACTTATAAAGAAAAAAATGGAAAATTAGATGCAGAATTCAAAAAAGATTTGCAAATTTGGTACAATAAAAATAAGGGTAGAAATACCGAGGATGATTTGGTATCATTATTGAGCTAATCAAATTAAAATTAAAAGTTTAAAATCCGTTTAACCATTATGGCTAAACGGATTTTTGTTTTGGTATCTTTGCAGCTTAAAAGAAAGTAATATGTTGATAGATTGTGATTTATTATCTAATGAAGCAAAGGTTTGGGTATATCCATCAAGTAGAAAATTTTATCCTCAAGAAATTGAAGGAATAAAAAAAGAATTAGAAGATTTTACAAATGAATGGAAGTTAGAAGACGAAAACTTTAAAGCATCATATAAATTAATTTACAATAGGTTCATTGTTTTCTATGCTGCTGAAGATGTAGAGTTAAAAAATGAAGATATTGATAAACAAGTAGCTTTTATTCTTGGGTTACAAGAAAAATATAGTGTTGAGTTACTAGATAAAATGAATGTATGCTTTAAGCAAGGGGAATTTGTTCAGTATAAAGATTTGAAAGATTTTAAAAAGATGCTAAAGCAAAAATCAGTATCTCCTAAAACCATAGTTTTTGATAATTTAATTCAAACAAAAGGAGAATTAGAAAACCACTGGGAAGTACCAATAACAGAAAGTTGGTATAATAGGTTCTTGTAATTTTTTATAACTAATATAAAAAAAAGAGGTAGATTAACTAATCTACCTCTTTTTTGATGGCTTCTAATTAAAAGAGAAACCAAAACCAATAGAAACACTATCGAGATTACCGTTTTTAAAACCAGCTATTTTTTTTCTATGAAAATCTAATCGTAAGAGTCCGTTCCATCTATTGTTACTTATTGAAAGCATTCCTAATCCTACTTTGTAATAGTTACCATTTGAGAATTTTTTCGATAACCTAAACATTTGTCCATAACTAGTTTCTATAAAATAAGCATCGCTTGAATTTCTAATGAAATTATATCGTAAGCTAGCAAATGCTGGAATAGAGTTAATGGTATAGCTAAAATGATGATCATATCCAACATTTATACTTGAAGCCCAACGTTTGTTAAATTGATACCCGAATCCTGTTCTTAATAAAATAGATTTAGGAACTATAAAAGGACCGTTTCCTTCTTCGTTTATTTTATACTGTTGATTTATACCAAAAGTTGTGCTTAATGATCCTGTAAAAAAAGGATGCGCTTTATCATTTTGAGAGAATGAAGAAGTTGTTAATGTTATTAGGCTGATAAGTAGTAGTTTTTTCATGTTGAATTAATTTTCGAGTAATTACTCAAAAATTATTCCATAGTTTTTGTAACAGAAAATATATTTTAAACGACTAATTATAAAAAAAAGAAATGGAAGGAGAAGGTAGCATGCAGGCCATGAATACTATTATACGTAATAATATTAAGTTACTAGCAAGAAATCGCTATAAATTTTTCTATGCAATAGTGTTATTAAAATTAAGATATCAGAAATTAAAGGAGTATATTAATTTTCTATAGAAGAGATAAACCCATCAATACTTAAAGCTTTATTTACAGAGAAATCACCAATTTTGGTTCTCCTTAAAGCAGATAAGTGAGCGCCAGAATTAATAGCTAAACCAAAATCATAAGCTAAAGAGCGAATATAAGTTCCTTTACTACAAACAACTCTAAAATCAACTTTAGGTAAATTGATATTCGTAATCTCAAATTCAACGATTTCAATCTCACGTGATTTTATTTCAGTCGTTTCACCTGCTCGTGCTAATTCATATAAACGTTTTCCTTCTTTTTTTATAGCTGAAAAAATAGGTGGTTTTTGCTGAATTTTACCAATGAATTTTTTGGTTTTACTGTGTAATATATCTTCTGTAATATGGTCAATAGGAAATGTTTTGTCTATTTCTGTTTCTAGATCATAACTAGGAGTAGTCGCTCCAATTGTGAAAGTACCCGTGTATTCTTTGATTTGACCTTGGTAAGTTTCAATATTTTTAGTTTGTTTACCAGTACATAAAATTAGTAATCCAGTAGCTAAAGGATCTAAAGTTCCAGCATGCCCAACTTTTATTTTTTTTATGTTATACTGTTTGCGAATATGCCAGCGAATTTTATTTACTACTTGAAATGAAGTCCACTCTAAAGGTTTATCAATTAATAAAACCTGTCCGTTTTTGAAATCTTCTGCTGTCATTTAAAAAAATAAAGAATAACTAATAGCTAATAATCCTACAATAGCACAATATAAAGAAAAGTATGATAATTTACTTTTTTTAACTAATGAAATCATCCATTTACAAGCAAGTAAACCAGAAACAAAAGCGGCTATAAATCCTGCTGTAAGCGGAAGTGCTTCAGAACTTTGGAAGTTAATGTCACCACTTAAAAGATCTTTAGCTACTTTTCCAAAAATTAAAGGAACAACCATTAAAAATGAAAAACGAGCAGCTTTGGTACGATCAACTCCTAATAAAACAGAAGTAGAAATTGTTGCTCCTGAACGAGATATACCAGGTAGCATTGCAATTGCTTGAGAAATACCAATAATTATTGAATTTGAAAAGGATACGTTTTTAGTAGTGTTTTTAGCTTTGTCAGCAAGTAACAGTAGTGCGGCGGTTACTAAAAGCATGCAGCCTACTAATAATATCTTTCCTCCAAAAAAACTTTCTAACTGTTCTTCAAACAATAATCCTATAATAACTGCAGGAATCATAGAAAGTACAATTTTTAAAGAGAATTTAGTTTGTTCATTCCACTTAAACTGAAATAAACCTTGAAAAATTTCTAAAACTTCTTTTCTAAAAATAACAAGAGTACTTAAAGCTGTAGCAGCATGTAACACTACAGTAAAAGTTAAACTTTCTTCTGGTACAGATGTATCTCCAAAAATTGCTTTGGCTAACTCTAAATGTCCACTTGATGATACAGGTAAAAATTCTGTTAACCCTTGAATAATTCCAAGAATTATTGCTTCTAATAAATCCATACTTATTTTTTAGGGTTGGCAAAAATAGCATAAATTTCTATACCAAGACCAATAATAACTAAGGTAGGCGCTAAACGAATTCTACGCCAACTATAAATATCAGGATTAAAAACTTTAGGATCGTCGCTACCGCCACCTGCCATTAATATAAATCCAAGTGCAATAACAGCTATTCCAATAAGCATAATAACATAATTACGTTTACCAAATAAAAATTGTTGTTTTGAGTTGTTTTCGTTTTTCATTACTGTAAATTTTAGTGTGTGATTGAAAGAATAAACTTTAAATCAATCACTCTGTATATAATTTAATAATACAAGTCGTTAGTTTGTAAATTTAAGAATCGTTGAGTAGCAAAAAATGTACTAATCCATGTGATAAAAAAGGCAATGAATAGCACACCACCAGTAACATAACATAACGAAACATAATCTTTAATTAATTCAAGTGTTGGTATATAGCTATCTACATAGTAAATTACTATTGATAAACCAAGAAATGCAATAAAAGCACCTAGTAATCCAAGTTTAATACTTTGCCAAATAAAAGGTTTTCTAATAAAACGTTTAGTTGCACCGACCATTTGCATAGTTTTTATATTAAAACGTTTTGAATATATAGATAATCTAATAGAACTATTTATTAAAATAATGGCAACTAGTCCAAAAAAACCACTTAAAACTAGTAGCCAAAAACTCATGCGTTTAATGTTTTTGGTTAATAACTTAACTAACGGCTTATCGTAGTTTACTTCAGCTACAAAGCTGTTTTTTTTATATTTTTTTTCAAGTTCTAGCATTTTTTCAGGAGTAACATAAGTAGCATTTAAATAAATATCTATCCCGTTTTTTAATGGGTTGTCACCTAAAAACTTTAAGAAATCTTCACCTAAATCTCTTTTATATGATTTGGCAGCTTCTGCTTTACTTATGTATGCTAAATTTTTTGTGTAAGCTTCTTTTTGTATAGCAGTTTTAAATTTATCTAACTGTTTTTTAGAAACATCATCCTTTAAAAATAAAGTCATCACAACTTTTTCTTTAAAGTGATTAGCAACTTTCGTTGATTTTAGTAAAACTAAACCAAGAACACCAATCATAAAAAGAACCAAAGCAATACTTACAACCACCGAAACGTAAGAAGATTGTAAGCGACGTTTTTGAAAAGAATCAAAAGATGTATTCATTTTAATAAGTCAGTTTATAAACCCTGCAAGATACTAAATACTAGTCAATGCTCAATAAGGAATTATTATTTAATGATTATTATAATTAACGTTTAATAACTCGGTTATTGCATTATAATTATTTACACATTAGAGTTTTTAATTTCTTGGCAAAGTTCAATTAATACCCCGTTCGTTGTTTTTGGGTGTAAAAAAGTAACTAGTTTATTATCAGCTCCTTTTTTAGGAACTTTATTTAAAACAGTAAAGCCTTCTTTCTCTAATCGATTAATTTCTTGTTCAATATCATCAACGGCAAAAGCAATATGATGAACACCTTCTCCTTTTTTTTCTATAAATTTAGCAATAGGACTATCTTCTTTTGTAGCTTCTAGTAGTTCTATTTTGTTAGGTCCAGATTTGAAAAATGAAGTTTTAACCCCCTCACTAGCTACTTCTTCAACTTTATAATGAGGTTCACCAAATAAAGAAGCAAATAGTTGATTTGACTTTTCTAAATCTTTAACGGCAATACCAATATGTTCTATTTTATTCATAGGATAAAAATAAAAAATATAGTTTGATATTATAGGTTTTCTAAATCTATTTTTTCAGCCATAATTATAATCACATCCGACCTGCTAATTAGCGATAATATTTGAGCAGTAATGCCTTTTAATTGTTCGTGATTAGAGCAAAAGTTCCATACTTCGTTTAAAAAAATAGTAAAGTTTTCATTTGTGTCGTATTTAAATTCTTTTGTTTGGTATATTACACCTAATAATTGATTAATTAAAGTTGAAGCGTTTTCTAGTTTTGTAGAATAAGCAGAAAATGTTTCCCACAAATCTTGTTGAGCTTGTGTTAATATTGTTGCTGCAAGATGTGCATATTCTTTTTTTTTGTTCCCATTAGTACCTGGAATAAAAGCTGTTAGCTCACCTCTTTTTACTGAAAATTTAGATGACTCGGGTAAGTTAAGTTCTTGAAGCATTTTTTCGGTATTAAGTAACCAGTCGTTTATACTTCTAATGCTTTGCGAGCTTTTTTTCTCTAACTGATTTACTAAGTTGTGAATTTCTGAAAGTTGCTTTTTTATATTTGAAGTTATTTTTGTTATAGATTTCCTCATGGCTATTCAGGTAGTAATTTAGATTCTTTCTCTCCATTTTCATTCTCTGAAGTATACCATTCCATACTTTCTTCGTTTAATGTCATTTTAATTTGAACAATATTTTCGGGTTTAATTTCATTCAATTTATGAGCCTCTACAATAACTTTTGTATTCTGTTTTACTAACTGTCTGTTTTTTATAGAAGGTTTAAGATCTGTGGTCAATTTGTTTACCAAAGAAGTATAGTCTAGTTTTTCTTTTGAAACTGAAACAAATTTTTCAGCAACTCTTTCTGAAAATTGTTTTAGTGAAAGATCTTTGTTTTCGGTAGATTTTATATTTCTTTCAAGTTCATCGGTTTCTTTTGCAATAACCGAACGTAGGCTTATAGATGTTTTTCTATCAAAAGAAGTGGCTTTTGAAGCGTCTTTTAAAATGGTATAAGTTTTAGAATTAAATCCAATATTATCTATAGGTTGATATTCTTTTTCATAACTATTTTCTAATTCACCAATAGCTACAGGAATTGTAAGTTCAATGTTTTTAGCTTTAAAACGAGGAATTGAAAAATGTTTTAATAAATCGTGTTTTGCAAATTTTTCTGCAATTTCTAAAGATTTTAAATCCGACATTAATCGGGCTTCTGAAATGCTAGTGGCTATACCTCCAAGGTATTCATTTAAATTGACCATAATATAAGTTTTTAAAAAGAGGCTATCTAAAAAATGGTCATTACGAATGAAATGAAGATTTTTCGGAATGGCGTTAAAAATAATTTTTTAGATAGTTTCTCTTTATTTGTTAGTGTTAAGCAACTGCAGCTATACTGTCTTCAAGCATGTCTAAGATTCTACTTAAACCTTCAGGTAATTCATCATTCACAGCTTTTACTTTTACTCCTAAGTTGTAAGTTTTATCAACTTTTACTCCTTGTGAAGTATTACGCTTATAAGAAGCAGAAGCTTTAAAATTCACTATTTTATAGTTAATACCTAGTTCTGCACTAGCAGCAAATTCAGAAGAAACATTTCTAGTTTCTGTTGAGCTTAACCTAGCATTAAAATCAATATTAACTTCATCAATTCGTATAGAAGGAATTGTTAACATTGTTAAAAAAGGCACTTTAATTTCTACTTCGTTATCTAAAAAGTTATTAGTAGTGTTTGTAGAAGGAGGTAGGCCTTCATCTGTTAATTCTTGGGCAGTTTTACCTACATGTGGATTAGGAACTGATTTTTTGTATTTAAAATCTACATAACGTAATTGGTCAACTGTGTTAGGATCATTGTCATTTTCAAAACCAACTTCTTTAATGAAGTTTACAGTAGCCATTGAGGCAGCTGTTTGTGCTTGAATTGCAGCTTGTAAAGGCCCACCAACATACACGTTAAAATCTAAACTATTCAATTCTGGAACTAAATTTGGCATAATATTTATTTTTTACCTACTCTATTTATTATTAGGCTTTTCGGTTATCGCCTTTTAGTCTTTCGAAATAACTGATGGCAAAATTCAATTAAATTAAAAGTGTATTTGTAAGTAAAACAACTATAAAGAGTATGTGATAACCCGTTTGTTTTTTAAGGTGTTTTCTCCTGAATAAAGAGTTTATTAATTGTGTGAAAAGATATGAGGTTTGTTTATGGAGTTTTTTAATGTGTTCAAGAAATATTTTTTGTAGAAAAAATATAGTATATTTGATGTTAAGGATTGGCTATGAATTTCCTGCAGATTTTTAATGTTAACATATATTACAATTACACCTTATTCAATTGAAGGTGTATATGATTTTGTTGTATGTGTTATTCTGTATGAAAAAAGTAGTTACCTAAAAATAATTGCAAACTTTTTAAAACAAATTTTATGAAAAACAAATTTTTAGTAGTAGCAATGTTGGCTACCACGATTTTTACATCTTGTAATCAAGATAAATTGGAAGAGGCTCCACTAAATAAGGAAACAAAAATATCTCGACCTTACAATATGTTAATGTATAAAGATATAGTTGCTATGTTGGAGCATTATGACAAAACAAGAAAGCCATTGTTAGAGAATGGGTTAGGGTTTGAGGATACTAGAATGAATTATTATTCAATAGAGACAATTGAGAATTATTTGGTTTATGTAAAAACATTAGCAAAGGAAAAGAACATAAAAATTACTGGAATTAATTTTATATCGGCAGCCTACCCATACAAAACTAAGCACGGAACTCCAAATTATCAAACTAACATGTTTATGCCAACAACCGAAATTAGAGGTGAAAACGTTTGTTTTGATCCAGTATATTCAACTAAAGATAAGATAGTGACCATGAAAGAAATGTTAGCAAAATATGGTTATAATTGGGTGTATGATACTAAGAGAGATTATGATAATCGTAATGTAGTTCTTAAAGAAGTAAAAGACAACCTTAAAAATAGAGAAACTATAGAAGATCAAATGAGTAGTGCTGGTAATTTAAGTCATAAAAAACCTCCATATCCAGATGAGGATAGTAATTAAAATATGAAAAAAGCTAACAAATTTATTTGTTAGCTTTTTTGTTTTTTGGTAATTGAACAACAGTAAAATACTTGAAAAGAACATAGGTTATTAGCTTTTAGGTTTAGGGTGTTTTACCTGATTGTTTTATGTAAAAGCTTGATTTACTTAGGTGCTTGTAAAAATGATTTGCTTTTCAAAAGAACAAGAGTGTATATTTGACTAGAATTAAAACCAAACGTATTATGAATAAAAAGAATATATTTCAGAAAATAATTGGAATATTCAGAAGCATCTTTTGTAAAGAATGTACCTATGAAGAGTGTATTGAAAATGCAAATGAAAATGGTGTTTTTTGTTATAAGGATGAAGGTAGAACAAAAGAGATGTTGAGCTACTCAGAAATTATTGAAATGCTAAAAAGTTATGATACGACAAGAATAGAGCCTATTGAAAGAGTACTTGGGTATGAAGATTCTCGAGTTACAACTTTTGATTTTTTACAGTTTAAAAAATATCTAGGACATATAGAAAACTTGAGTAGAAAAGTGAAAATTGAAATTACAGGAATTAGTTTCATTGCAACTGTAAAACCAAAGCATGAAGGAAAAGAAAAGGGATATGGTAGTTTAATTTATATGCCATCTACAACTATTAGAGGTAAACAAGTTTTATTTGATCCGGTTCAAAGTGCTAAACGTGGTGAATTAGTAACGTTTAAAGAAATGTTAGTTAAGCATGGGTATAATTGGATTTATGATTCAGAGGGGGATTATAAAGAAGGGAAAAGAAAAGACTATAATTATAATTTACCATCAATAAAGAAAGAAACAGTTGCTTTTAGTATGAGAAACGGAGATGATATGGAAGAAATAAGCGGTGTAGGAAATAGAGGCTTACCACAACCGCCTTATAAATAAAATGAGACTTAAGAATGGTTTTTTTCTATACAGGATATATTTTGTCAGCAGTTAGCTTTGTTATGTTTTTAGTAAAATTCAAAACGACTTTTACGGGTCAAAAAACTAATTTGTTTTTAATTTATCTTTTTTGTCTGTTTTTTGTAGAGACATTGGCTCTTTTGCTTTCAAGTTTCCAATTTAATAATTTCTTTTATAATGTATTGATTCTTTTAGAGTTTAATATATTGTTATTTTTATATAAAAATATTTCTGAGGATAGGCTTACAAATAAGGTAATTAAGTTAGGCGTAGTTTTGTATAATGTAGTGTATTTTTGTAGTAGTTTTTTTTATGGAATTTCAATATTTAAAACTAAATTAAATACTATAGCTCCAGTTTTTGGTTCTTTATTCATAGCTGTTACCTTACTTTTATTTCTAAGAGAAATGTTATTGTCAGAGGATATAGTAAATTATAAAAAAAATATTTTTTTTTGGATATCAACAGGCTTACTGCTTTATTATTTAGGAACACTTCCTTTAACAGCTATATTTAATTTTATGAAAGAAGGGAGTAATTTTTTTGAGTTATATAGAATTCAACATGTTTTAACTATAATAATGCATAGTTGTTTTATAATTGGTTTATTATGGAGTTGGAACAAGAGCAAGTTATAGTTTTAATATCAACAGTATTAGTTGTTTTTGGAGTGTTGTTTCTGATAATACTATTTACAGTTTTCCAGCGTAGAAAAAATAAATTATTACAAGAAAGAAATAGTATTAAAAAACAGTTTGAAAGAGAAATTGCAGAAACACAAATAGAAATACGAGAAGAGACTTTACGTAATATTAGTTGGGAGTTGCATGATAATATTGGGCAACTTTTAACTTTAGCAAAAATACAATTACAGTATGCATCACCTGATAATATGGGTGAAATAACAGAAACAATAACGAAAAGTTTAACGGAAATTAGAGCGCTTTCAAAATCTATAAACCCTGAATTTATAAATAATATAAAATTTATTGATGCCTTACAATTAGAAATTGAACGTTTTAATAGGTTAAATTATATAAATGCTAGATTAACTATTTTAGGTGAAACAAAAGAGATAAATCAAAAGCATGGAATTATAATTTTTAGGGTGTTACAAGAATTTTTCTCTAACACTATTAAGCATTCTAAAGCTACTAGTTTAGATGTGGTTTTAGAATATAGAAACAATGTTTTAGATATTGTAGCTAAAGATAATGGAGTAGGGTTTGAGGTAGAGAAAGTTACCTTAAAAGGTATTGGTTTACAAAATATAAAAGCAAGAATAAAATTGATAAAAGCCAAAGCAACTTTAAAATCTGAGCCTAAAAAAGGTACAACTTTAACAATTAATTACTATTTTTAAGCTTTCCCCAATATCTAAGCAGAAGTCTAAATATAACCCTAACTCTACTATATTATGAAATATTCAGTTGTAGTCGTAGATGACCATACACTATTGTCGCAAGCTATTGAAGGGATGGTGAATACCTTTGATAAGTTTAAAGTTTTATATACTTGTAAAAACGGAAAAGAAGTTTCCGATAAGTTTTTAGGATCGCCTAAAAATATTCCAGATATAGTATTAATGGATGTTAATATGCCAGTAATGAATGGTATAGAAACAACTCATTGGATTGTTGAGAATTATCCTAATGTACATGTAATGGCATTGTCAGTTGAAGATGCTGATGGTACTATCTTAAAAATGTTAAAAGCAGGGGCAGTAGGGTATTTATTAAAGGATACCCAAAAAGGAGTTTTAGAAAAAGCCTTGTTAGAGTTAATGGAGAATGGGTTTTATCATACTAAAGAAGTTACTAATTTATTGTTAGATTCTGTTTCTGGTAAAAATGGACGAAGTACAGTTAGCTTTAAAGAAAATGAATTAAAATTTATGCGTTTAGCTTGCTCTGAATTAACGTATAAGGAAATTGCTGAAAAAATGTTTTTAAGTCCTAAAACAATTGATGGGTATAGAGATAGTTTATTTACTAAATTAGATGTTAGAAATAGAGTGGGCTTGGTAATGTATGCCATAAAAAATAAACTGTATACACCATAAAATAGTACTGTTAGGAAGAAAATATTTCCTAAATTTGCAGCATGGAAGAAACAAATAGACAGCGTAAAATTGCAGGTGTATTGCAACAAGACTTAGTAGATGTTTTACAAAGAGCTGCTCAAGATGGAATGAGAGGGGTAATAATATCTGTATCAAAAGTATCAGTAACTTCAGATTTAGGTGTGGCAAAAGTATACTTAAGTGTATTTCCATCTGACAAAAGAGATGAAATTATTGATGGAGTAAAATCTAACACCCCATTAATAAGGCATGAAATGGCTCAACGAACAAAAAATCAATTACGAAGAATGCCTGAGTTGTTGTTTTTTGGAGATGATAGCTTGGATTATATTGAAGAAATAGATAAGTCTTTAAAGGGAGATGATGTTGATCCGATTAAAAACCCAGACGTTTTACCTAAACGTCAAAAACGTTAACATTCTTATATAGTATATAGAAATATAAACTACTTGTGTTTGCAAGTAGTTTTTTTATTTGTAAATATTTTAAGTATTAAAAATATAAAGAGAATAGTTAAAAAAAAACGCATAAATTTGAAAGATTAAATTCTAATACGCATAATCAACTATTGAAGTTTTCTTTATACATAGCTAAAAGATACTTGTTTTCAAAAAGCGGTACAAATGCAATTAATATAATTACTTTCATAGCAACCTTTAGTGTTGTGGTTGGTACTATAGCATTGTTTGTGGTTTTATCAGGATTTTCAGGTCTTCGTACTTTTAGTGATTCTTTGTTAGAGGCTTCAGATCCTGCTATAAAAATTATACCCGCTAAAGGGAAAACTTTTGTGTATACAGAAAAAATTGATGAAGTATTAAGAAGTAATAAAGGAATTCAAGTAAGTTCAAAAGTTATAGAAGAACGAGTTTCTTTAAAATATAAAAATAAAAATCATATAGCTTACATAAAGGGTGTTGATGAGTTATATAATCAAATAGTAACTATAGATTCCTCTTTAACTGTTGGTAGATGGTTAGATAAAGAATATAGAAATACAGCAGTTGTTGGATATGGTATTTTTTACAAACTTTCATTAGGTGTTTTAGATTTTGGAGAACCTTTACAGATTTTTGTGCCAAAACCTGGTAAAGGATTTATAAATCCTAATAATGCTTTTAATTCAGTAAGTACTCAAGTTATAGGTGTGTATTCTGGTTCTGAAGAGTTTCAGAATAAATATGTATATACTAATATTGATTTGGCTAGAGTACTACTAAATTATTCAGAAAATACGGTAACTGGTTTAGAGTTAAAATTAAAAAACTCTTTTAATAATGACGATGTTAGAGATGAATTACAAAATGCTCTAGGTAGCAACTATGTTGTTAAAACAAAAAAACAGTTAAATGCATTATATTATAAAGTAGTAAATACAGAGAATTTTATATCTTATTTAATATTTACATTAATAATAATAATTGCTTTGTTTAATGTAATAGGTTCAATAATTATGATGATTATTGATAAAAGAAAAAATTTAAAAACTTTATTAAGTCTTGGAGCTAGTATAAAAGAAGTTAAAAATATTTTCGTGTATCAAGGTTTTTTATTGGTTCTGGTAGGAATGATTTTTGGTCTAGTTTTAGGTATAAGTTTAGTGTTAATTCAGCTCCATTATGGTGTGTTTATGATAGCCTATAATTTACCTTATCCTGTTGAATTTAGGTGGACGAATTTATTAGTTGTAGCAACTACAATCACGATTCTTGGGTATGTAGCTGCTAAAATTGCAAGCTCTAGAATTTCTGTTAAGTTTATTGAGAAATAGTGCTCCTATTAACTATATGTTATAGTATAGAATCTCCAAATTTGTCTTTCACTAAATTAAAAGTATCAAAAACATCTTTTGGGTCATCCATGGTTACCATTTTAAGACGGTATTCTTTAAAATGAGGAATGCCTTTAAAATAATTAGTATAATGCCTTCTTGTTTCAACAACCCCTAGGCGTTCTCCTTTCCAATCAATAGCCATTTCTAAGTGACGACGAGCCATTTCTGTACGCTCCAAAATAGTAGGAGTAGGTAAATGTTCTCCTGTTTTAAAAAAATGTTTAACTTCTTTGAAAAACCAAGGATAGCCGATAGAAGCTCTACCTATCATACAGCCATCTAAACCAAATTTATCTCGCATTTCCATTGCTTTTTCAGGAGAATTAACATCACCGTTACCAAACACAGGAATATGCATTCTTGGGTTGTTTTTTACTTCAGCTATTGGAGTCCAGTCTGCATTTCCTTTATACATTTGGGCACGAGTTCGACCATGAATTGAAATAGCTTTACAGCCTACATCTTGCAAACGTTCTGCAACTTCAACTATTTTAATTGAATCATGGTCCCAGCCTAAACGTGTTTTAACAGTAATAGGTAACTTAGTGTGCTTAACCATAGCTTCAGTTAACTTAACCATTAAATCGATATCTTTTAGAATACCAGCTCCAGCTCCTTTAGAAACTACTTTTTTTACAGGGCACCCAAAATTAATGTCAATAATATCAGGGTTAGTCTTCTCTACAATTTCTACAGAACGTAACATTGAATCTAAATTGGCACCAAAAATTTGAATACCAACAGGTCTCTCTTTTTCATAAATATCTAATTTCATAACACTTTTAGCAGCATCACGGATTAAACCTTCTGAAGAAATAAATTCTGTGTAAACTACATCTGCCCCATTTTCTTTACACAAAGCTCTAAAAGGAGGATCACTTACGTCTTCCATAGGAGCTAGTAATAGAGGGAAATCAGGTAGTTCTATAGTATCAATTTTAACCAAAATATTCAATGTTTTACAGCGGCAAATATACAATATTCTCTCTCCATACCTTATTTAAATATAAGATGTAAAAAAAGTTTCCTGAAAAGGAAACTTTTTAAAAGTAACAATATATAAATAAGTGATTAAAACACTCTTACTATATTAAATCCAAATACTAAATCACCACTAGCTTTGCTTATGAATCCTGGTTCATTACTAGATTGTGAGTTTGTAAATAATAACTGAAATACATGACCACCAGTTTCTATGTCAACACCGAAAGTATAAGGATTCGTATAATTCGAATCTTTATGTCTGTTTAAATTATGAACATATTCAGCATTTAAGCTTATTCTTTTACTTAATTTATATCTTCCTCCAAAGCCTAAAGCAAATTGATTATGATTAGCTTGCTTTACAATATCTAAAACTTGTAAGTTCTGACGTATGTATGTTGGAGCAAATTCGAATGAAAATTCTTTTGAAAATCTGCGAGAAGCTAATAGTTGTAGTGAATAGCTATATCTATCTGCATCTTTCAATGTGTAATTTGAAAAAGAAGCATTTTTGATTTCTGTATTTCTATTTATAGTAGCATACCCTACTAGATTTAGGGGGAATTTATTAGATTGTTTTGCAATTCGAACTTTAGCAGAAGCAGCTAAAGTTTTTTCAAAAGACTCTCTACTAATACTGAATTGAACACCGTCCCAGAAACTATATAAAAGTTCTATCTTGGTAAAAGCATCATCTAAACCAAAAAAACTATCAAATCCATTTTTCAAAGGGCCAAATCTATGAGAAACTATTAAGTAAAGATCCCCTTTATCAGCAATTTTAGTAGATTGTAAGTTTCCAATTTTTAATGTTTTAAATGCTGGTAAGTTAAATTGAGTTCCTGCATTTGATTCTTTATCCAATTCATCTAATAAATCATCTTGTGCGTATAAAGTAAAAGACGAAACAAGTAAAAAGGTTAAAGATAGTAGTGTTTTTCCTAGATCATTTATTTTATAATACATTGGTTGAGTTTTAATTCGTTTAGTAATTCGTCGTATCCTATAACAGTTCCTTTTACTGTTATTTTATCTTGTTGTTTCTTTGTTAAGCGAGCATCTTTTCTTAATTGACAAAAAATAAAGTCGTCTAGAATGAAACCATTATTTACAACAGAAGTTATTGTTCCTTCTAATTCAATTGTTTTAGTGTTCCATTTATCAAAACCTTTTTGGAGCTCTTCAATGAACATTTCAGAACTTCCGGTATAAACTGCTTCAATTTCTTCCGTAGTTTTATGAGGTTTATATACTTGCTTGTATACAACTATTCCACCTATAAAAATAATGCTTATGGCTAATAAAAACCACTTACTTTTTTTCTGAAAGCTCATAATTAATGATAATGTTTATTTTGCTGGCTATTTTTTTTCTAATAATGCTAGGTATTTCAATGTTATAATCCTTAGGGCTTACGGAAAAATTACCAGTCAGTTTAATTTTTTCATCTTTTTTGTTTAAAGAAATAGGAAAAGAGATTTCTTTTGAGATACCTCTAATAGTTAATTTCCCTTTTAATGTATAGGTAGTTTTAGAATTAAGATTGTCAAATTTGAAATTTTCAATTTTACCCCTGAAAACAGCTTTTGGGTAAGTGTCTGAATCCATATAGTTTTCATTAAAGTGCTCTTGCATCAAGGCGACTTTAAATTTAAAGGCACTTACAAAAAGTTGGGAAGCTACATCGCCATTTTTAGTAAGTATAGCAGAAGTACTATTATTAATTGCTTCAACTGGTTCAAAAGCATCAACTGAAGCTTTGAATTCGGTTATTCCAGTTCTAGTAAAGTATTTTTGGGCGAAAATGGTTTGTCCAATAAATAATAATATAATTAATAGTCTCATGAGTTCTTGTTTTTATTCAATATATCCGTCCGATTTCCATTTGTCTATAACGTTTTTTTTGTCAGTAGCAAGTGGACTACTAGGAGGCATGGTGTTATTGTCTATTCTAAAGTGTAAATTACCATTTTGAGCAGCGTTTTTAACTTGGGTGTAATTTGTTAAAGATAATCCAGCTGCTGGACTTGAAGCAGAATGACATCCAGAGGTTGCACAACTATTGTCGATAATAACTTTTACATTTTTGCTATAAGTAATTTCTTCTGTAATAGGCGGAGTTATCGGTACTTCTGAAGAAGAACAGCTAGTTAATGATATTGTTAGTAAAGAAAATAGAATAAAAGCAGTGAGATTTTTCATGAATTCTGAATTTTAAATGATTAGTTTTTTTGTTACGTGATAATTTTTGATTTTTTTCAAAAATCTTGTCTTGGTACAAATAAACTAAAAGTCAGTCTATTATATATGGATATGGTGGTTGAGGGGGAAAAATATACCTATGAAAAGGAAAAAAGAATGGTGAAGGAGATAAAGAAAACATATTTTTTTAATGGAATGAATTATTATTTAGTTGTATAATTACTTTTCAAGGTTTTATTTTCCTTGGAATAAATATAAGCAAATTTTTTACCAAAATGTAAAATATTTTAAATAGCTCTTTTTATAGGGGACTAACTGTTAATTTTTTATTTGCTTAAGCATGTAATTAGCGTATCTTTGTCGGTCATCAGTATATAGATTTAGATACATGAAAAACATTAGAAATTTTTGCATCATTGCACACATAGATCACGGAAAAAGTACATTAGCAGATAGATTGTTAGATTATACAGGAGCAGTTACTGAACGTGAAAAGCAAGATCAATTATTAGATAATATGGATTTAGAGCGTGAGCGTGGTATAACTATTAAATCACATGCTATTCAAATGGATTATATTCATAATGGAGAGCCTTATGTTTTAAACTTAATTGATACTCCTGGGCACGTTGATTTCTCATATGAGGTGTCTCGTTCTATTGCAGCATGTGAAGGAGCTTTATTAATAGTGGATGCTGCTCAAAGTATTCAAGCTCAAACAATTTCTAATTTATATTTAGCATTAGAAAATGATTTAGAAATTATTCCAGTACTTAATAAGGTAGATTTACCAAGTGCTAACCCAGAAGAGGTAACTGATGATATTGTTGATTTATTAGGATGTGATCCGGAAGATGTAATTCATGCAAGTGGTAAAACTGGTTTTGGTGTAGACAATATTTTATCAGCAATAATTGATAAAATTCCTGCACCTGAAGGAAATCCTGATGCGCCTTTAAAGGCATTGATTTTTGATAGTGTTTATAATTCTTATAGAGGTATTGAAACTTATTTTAGAGTTATTGATGGTTCAATCAAAAAAAACCAGCAAATAAAGTTTGTAGCTACAGGAAAACAGTATACTGCTGATGAAGTAGGTACTCTTAAACTAGAACAAGTTGTTAAAAAAGAAGTTAATACTGGAGACGTTGGGTATTTAATAACAGGAATTAAAGCAGCAAAAGAAGTTAAAGTAGGAGATACTATTACAGATTTTGAAAACCCAACTACAGATATTATAGATGGTTTTGAGGATGTAAAACCAATGGTTTTTGCTGGTATTTATCCAGTTGATACTGAAGATTATGAAGAATTACGTAATTCAATGGAGAAATTACAACTAAATGATGCTTCGTTAGTATTTCAACCAGAAAGTTCAGCAGCATTAGGATTTGGTTTTAGATGTGGGTTCTTAGGAATGTTACATATGGAAATAATTCAAGAACGTTTAGAGCGCGAGTTCAATATGACTGTTATTACAACGGTTCCTAACGTTTCTTACCATGCATATACAAAGAAAAATCCTGATGAAATTGTATTATTGAATAATCCAACTGACTTACCAGACCCGTCAAGATTGGATAGAGTAGAGGAGCCTTTTATTAAAGCAACTATAATTACAAAATCTGATTTTGTAGGTCAGGTAATGAGTTTATGTATAGAAAAGAGAGGAGAAATAGTTAATCAAACATATTTAACAACAGAAAGAGTTGAGTTAACTTTTGACATGCCTTTAGCTGAAATTGTTTTTGATTTTTATGATCGATTAAAAACAGTATCGAAAGGTTACGCTTCTTTTGATTATTCACCAATAGGAATGAGGTCTTCTAAATTGGTTCGTGTAGATATTTTATTGAATGCTCAGCCAGTAGATGCACTTTCTGCTTTATTACATGCGGATAATGCTTACACAATAGGTAAGAAAATTGTAGAGAAATTAAAAACATTAATTCCAAGACAACAATTTGATATTCCTATTCAAGCTGCCATTGGTGCAAAAGTTATAGCAAGAGAAACTACAAAAGCTTTACGTAAAGATGTAACAGCGAAATGTTATGGAGGTGATATTTCTAGAAAACGTAAATTATTAGAGAAACAGAAAAAAGGAAAGAAAAGAATGCGTCAAGTTGGTAACGTAGAAATTCCACAAGAAGCATTTATGGCTGTCTTAAAACTGAATGATTAAAAAATAATTTAGTTATTGTTTTTTAGAGTTTCATCTTTTATTTTCGCAACCGAAAAGAAAATAATATTGCTAAAAAAACCAAAAGTAATGATGTTTACTTTTGGTTTTTTTTGTTTTTAAAAATTGCTATAAGAATTAAAGAAATCTTATGAAATAGTAAAATGATTAATTATAAAAACAAATAAATATGATAAGAAAATTACTTTTATTTTTTGGACTGCTATTAGTAGTAATAAGTACTGTAGCCCAAACTACTCCATCAGAATATGGTGATTCTCCAGATTGGAAAAATGTACTAGCTTTTGGAGGAGATGGAAAAGAGACAGTAATAGAAATGCAAAAAGATGCAAGTGGGAACTTGTATGTATTGGGTAATTTTTATGGAAAAACTATAATTGATTCTAAAACTATAGAAAGTCAAGGAGAGAATTCGAATATCTATTTAGCAAAATTTAATATTGATGGTAAATTATTATGGATTACTCAAAGTGATAGTGAGATAAGTGGAAATTTAGACGCTTTTCAAATAAAATTAAAAGGTACTCATATTTATGTTTTAGGAAGTTTTAAAAATGGAGACAAATTATCTAATCAGGTTCTGTCTGGTTCGAAACCTAATAACTATTTTTTTGCTAAATATGATATAGATGGAACGTTAGTGCAAAAAAAGGTTTTGGAAAGTATAACAACAGTTACTGACGGATATCAAAAACCAATATTCACCTTCAATGATACTGAGAAGGTATTTTATATAGCTGTTTATAATGAATTACACTCTGTGAATGAAGAGTTAACTCAAGTAGAACTTAAAAAAACGTATGATGTTGATTTGTTAATTACAGATATTCTATTTTTAAATAATTCTATTTTTATTACAGGAAATACTAAAAGGGATGTTATGTTGGGGAATGTTCAGTTATCTTTTACAGGAAGATATTCGTCTCTTTTTTATGCGTCATTAAATACTGATTTAGAAACTAATTGGGCATATGTGGCAAAATATGACACTTCAGATAGAGGAGATTCTAAAATTGGAAAGTTTAGTGTTAAGAATAATCAATTATTTTGGAGTGGTGTAGTAAATGGGAAAGAAACTATTAATAACTTGACTTTTTCACAATCTGGAACTACTAATTTATTACCTTTTATTGTTTCTGTTAATGCTACTAATGGAAATTTAAGTTCTTTAAGATGGTTTCTTCAAAATAAGGTAATTACTAGTGATAGGAGTATAAATAATATTAAACATTTGATAAACGAGAATGATGAAATAACCTTTTTATATAAAACTATTGATTTTACAAGTTTAAATAGGTTAATTTTAAATTCTGGAGAAGGAGCAGAGGAGGTAAAAACAAATGTTTTGACTGAAAATGTACTGTCAATTTATGGTCTTAATGGTGAAGAAATAAAATCAAACATTAATACTAATTTAAATTTAAATATAACAAAGTATATTAATAGTGATGAGCAATGGAAGCAGGTTTTTGTAGGAGAGAATGGTAGTTCTTCTAATGTTCTTGATGTGGTTTCTGATAAAGGAAATTATTATTATGCATTGGTTGAAGATGGTAGAAAAACGAATAATACTTTTGGAAGTGGAGATTTAGCTTTAATTAAAGTTGATTTTAATAATCAAATAATTTGGTCAAAACCTATTATTGGAGATTTTAATGGAGCTACGAGTGTAGGAAATTTTATTACCTATAATAATGGTAATGTGTTTTTGTCTGGAGATATTTTAGGAGATGTAAGGATAGGTGATCAAGAAATAAATCCAGTAAATAATGAGTACAGAACTTTATTGTTGACTAAGGTTTCTTCTGAAGGTGTATTAATAAATCATACATTAATAAACCCGTCAACTAACGAAAATCAATTTATTGATGTTATATCTCATGATAATGGTAAAATTGTGGTTACTCAATTAATTGGGAATAAAAAGGCGAAAGCAACATTGTTTAACGCTGATTTAACTATTAATAAAGCAGTAACTTTTGAAGCTTCTACAGTTTATATTTTAGAAGGAACCAAAGGGAAGGATAATAGAACATATTTAGTTGGTGAATTTTATGGAGATACTGTAACTTATGATGGAACAGTTTATAATAAACCTAATACTGATACTGCAAAAAATGGAAATAATGTTTTCTTTGAGTTAGATAGTGAATTTAATTTTTTAAATGTATTTAATTATGCTCATTCGTCTAAAAATTATGGTTCATGGCCTACTTCTATAGTGAGTGACGGCAAGGGTAATAAATATATTGGAGGGGTTGTTGTTTATACTCAAGAATATTCTTTTAATAATATAACGCCTAACTTTGATTCAAGAGCACCAAGGTATAATTTATATTATGCAAAAGTAAATAAAGATAATAATTTTGATTGGGTTAAAACGATAGGAAGTAATGAGTTGCTTTTAAATTACTCATCAATTGATATTGATCAAAAAGGTAACTTATATGCTTCAGGTTATTTTAAAAAGAAAATGTTTATTAATGATAAAATAGAATTGTCTTTTGATTATGAAGAAGGACGTAGTTCTTATATTATTAAATATAACACATTGGGTGAGGTACAATGGGTAAAAACAATTCCTTCAACTTCAATTACAAATACAGCAGGAGTAGCTGTTAATAATACTGGAGAACTAGTGCTAGGAGGTTATTTTTCTAAAAACGGTACTTTTAGTAAGGGTTTTCATTATACTAGTAAAGGTGGTTCAAAAGGTTTTTTAGCAATATTAGAAGCTAATAAATCATTAACTGTTAATGAAGTTGGTTTAGAGAAAAATATGACGGTTTATCCTAATCCTTCAAATGGTATTTTTAATGTTAATACTTCTTTATTAACACTGTCTAAGAATAAAATTTATACTCAGGTTTTTGATTTGCAAGGAAGAATTGTTTACAGTAAAATGAATTCAGTAATTAATAATGAAATAGGGTTTAGTCTTAAAGGTTATTCTAAAGGTGTTTATATTGTTAAGATTACAGATGGCATTCATAAATATTCAAATAAAATTATTTTAGAATAAATATTTTTAAGAAATGGTTTGAGCACTAATTTTATTACTCAAGCCATTTCCTAAAATCAGAGGTTGTAGATGAGCTTGTCATTGCTTTTTCTTTTCCTCCAGTGTATGATATTAGTAGTCTGTTTTTAAAATGATTTTCAATATTCTCTATAAAATCAATACTAATAATTTGACTTCTATTTATTTTGAAAAACTTATTAGGGTTTAATTGTTGAAATATTGAACCTAAGCTTTGAGATATTGTATGTCGTTTTCCTATATTATCTGTAGCTATACAGAAGTCACCAGAGGCTTCTATTAAACTTACATTAGTAACGTTTAAAAGTTGTATTCCTTTAGCTTTTTTAATAACAAATCGTTTTTTATAGGAAGTGTTCTCTTCTTTTAATGCAGATTTAAGGTTTGATATTGTGTTAGTGTTAAGTTTGTTATAACTTCCATTGTTGAATAAAGCTTGATATTTTTCTATTGCTTTTTTAAAATCAGATTTTGAAAAAGGTTTTAATATGTAAGCAATTCCATTGGTGTTGAAAGCTTTGAATAAGTATTCGTCATGTGCAGAACAAAAAATAATAGGGCAATTTATAGTTACTTCATCAAATAAATCAAAGGAGATCCCGTCTAATAATTGGATGTCGGATAAAATAAAATCATATTTGTTTTGAGCTAGTAATTTTTTTCCTTCTGAGTTAGAACGTGCTAAATCATGAACAAATTCTTCTTCAAAAGTATCATTCAGGTAATTTACTAATTTTTGATATGCAGGTATTTCGTCTTCTAGAATTAGTATTTTCATTTTACAACATGTTGTTAGTTTTCTTCACTCAATTTGATTATTGGAATAGATATTACAAAACGACTATTGGCATTTTTGATATCTACTTTTTTGTCAGATAACAACTCATAACGAGTCTGTAAATTTTGTAATCCAGTTCCTAAACTTTCTTTGTTTAAGGTGTTAGATTTTGTGTTATTAACAGTAAGCCAGTCATTTGTTACTTTAATTTGAGTTTTTATAACTTTATTGCTAGCTTTATTATGCTTTACTACATTTTCTAATAGTGCTTGTAATGCTCCAGTTGGTATAAATTTATCTGTAATATCGCCTTCTTTTTCAATAGTAAACTTATAGTCGTTACCAAAGCGAGTTTCAATTAAAAAAATATAGTTTTCTGCAAATTGAATCTCACTTCGTAATTCCATAACTTCTGCATCTTTTGTTTGGATAAGATATCGATAGATTAACGATAAGCGATTAATATATTCTTTTGCTTTTTCTGAGTCAGAATCTATTAATGAATCTAATGTGTTTAAGTTGTTAAACAGAAAATGTGGGTCTATTTGTGAGCGTAATAGCTTTAGCTCATTTTCTTTTTGTTGTTTTTCTATTTTTAATATTTGACTTTGCCCTTCGTAGAATTTTTTGGTTAATAAAAGAGCAAAAGGAAAAGCTGTAGAGTATGTTGCGCGATCTATCATCTTAAAAAAGAAATCGACAGGCTTAGGGAATTTTGACCAATCATTATTCCCAGACCAATACCCTATAATATAATCTATTCCTGAAAAAAAAAACAAGAATAAAAACTCCAAATAAAGTGAATAAGAAGTATTGTTTATTAATCATTAGCTTAGGTATTAGCCAAAAAATATATAAGAAAACAATAGAGCTAATCATGAAAATCTCTATAGGAAAATCAATAAGGTACTCTCGAAGTAATGCTTCTCTTAAATAGTAATCTCTTGCTTGCATAATAAATGAAACAATGAAATATATACTAAGAAGAATAAAATCTGATTTATTGAGTTTGGTATTCATTAATCGATTTGTTTTTGTAAAATATTATAGCATATCCAATAGCAGTAATTACATATACATAGATTAACCTTGAAGGTATAAATCTACCAAAAAATGCAATTAGAGTTGCAACTACTACAAGTATTACACCTAGTTTATTTTGTTTTAAATAATTTAAAGCTAAAAGTAATAAACCAATATTTAAAAAGTTAGGGCCAGTGGTTATAAATGGTTTCCATATTGATGGGAATTTAGAAATATGCCCTGCGAATTCATTCCGTATTTCTTGAGTAGGTTGGCTCCACCAAATAAAATCCAATACACACATTCCTATGATAGAAACTATTCCAATAATAATAACAGGAATTCCTAGGTAACTATATGTTTTTTTAGGAAATTGCCCTAGTTGAGGTATTAATAAAGTAACCCCAAGGAATAATGACCAATGAGCGAAGTCTATAGGTTTTAAGGCATATACAAATTCATTACCTTGAGCTAATAATAGTTGACCAATAGCTTCAAAAAGTAATCCGGCAATAAAAAAAGGTTTAAAGTTCATTTTGTACGAAAGTATTAATTATTATCTTGAATCCTGTTTTCTTCATCTCTAGAAGAGTTACGCTTTGATTTTTTCTTTCCAAATTTAGATCCAAAACTATAGGTTAATCGTAGTTGAATGTTCTGACGTGAACCATTACTTTCTACTTTGGCAGTTCCGTTTCCGTAATCAATTGTTCCGTTAAAACCACGGTTTAACATTTTATTAAAGCCTAGGTTAACTTTTAATTTATCATCTAAAAATTTTTTTCCAAGTGAAAAATCTAAACCAGCAAGCCAATCAACATCAATTTGTCCTTGTAAAGCTCCAGTTCCGTAATTACCACTCATTTCAAAGTTAACATCCCAAGGTAGTTTGTAGCTAGCTTGAATAAACCAAAACAAATTCCACTTTGATAAATCTACTCCATGTATTATTGAGTTGTAGCTATTTTTGTTAACTATAAAACCAGTATAACCTTCAACTCCTTTAATAAAGTTTAATGGACCGAATAATCTAAAGTTCCAATTGGTGAAGTTTTCAACATTTACTGCTTGTTGTCTAATCTGTGCGTTGCTATTATCTTGTTTAATTAAATCAAAAATAACATCATTGGTTTTACTGTAACCAACTGTAAAGAAAGGTTGCCCTTTGTAAGTTAAATTAAATTGGTAGTTATTAGTAAAGGCAGGTTTTAAGGCTGGATTTCCTTCACCAGCTGAAAAGGGGTCTAGGTAAGTAGCGAATGAATTTAAACTATTATAAGAAGGTCTTCTAATTCTATAACTATAAGATAAACTACTTCCTATTTCTTCAGTAATTTTTCTACTAATTGAAGCGCTAGGGAATAATTTACTTATAGGTCTTTTCTTTAATTCTGTAACCATTTGGCCATTTTTTAAAAAAACTGAAGTACCATCAGTGTTACTATCTTCAAAACGTAAGCCACCAGAAAAAGACCATTTTCCGTAGTTGGCATTAATTTTTGAATATATGGCGAAAATATTTTCATTAACTAAAAATTGGCTACTATTTGTTTGATCAAAGTCAAATGTTCCAGTGTTGTTTTCTAAAAATGATTTTAAATCACTATCAGTATTTACCATAGCGTATTTACTACCGATACTTAATTTAAAGTTATCAGAGAAGGTTTTGTTATAGTCAATTCTATACGTTTTAATAGTGTATTTACCATCTTGAAGATACCTACGGTCTTGAAAAGGAATTGTGCTTCCTGGAACATCTGATAACGTGTTTGTATTATCGTTTTTATAATCAATATAGTTAAAATCGATTAAAAGTTTGTCTGTGTCTGATTTGTACTCGTAATATGGGTTGATGTTAAAGTCAACTCTATCTCTATCAAAACTATTTTCTGAAAATAATATATCAGTGGTATTAGTTCTAGATATAATAGTTTTACTTGAGGCAATCCTGTCTGATTTTCTGTTATTCCATCGCCCACCAATACCTATAGAGTTTTTATCATTAATATAATAATCTAAGCTACCGCTAACTGTAAATCTATTAGGGTTATACGGTTCTTTGGTTGCTTGATCATAAGTTTCATTTCCAACGGTTCTTACTAAAAATAAATCATCTCTCCATGTTGGTTGTGAATGACTAATACTAGTTTGCCAGTTTAGTTTGTTTTTATAACTAGCTATCGAGGCTCTAGTTCCATATTCAAAACCTTCATCTTCACCAATCCATCCCATTACACTACCATGAGTTCCTAAACTAACGTTTTTCTTTAGAATAATATTTATAATAGCTCCTGACCCAGAAGCATCGTATTCGGCACCGGGTTGTTCTACGACCTCTACTTTAGAAATATTATCAGCAGGAAAATCACGTAATAAAGTGTCAACATCCATGTATTCAGTTGTTTTTCCATTAATAAGAATTCGTACGCCGCTTTTCCCAGCTATGGTAATTCCACTATTAGTTACTAAAACTCCAGGAACTTTTCGCATTACATCCTGTAAGCTAGAATTAACCATTTCAGTTTTTTCTAAATCTACAATTAATTTTTCCGCAGTTTGTTTTATAACTGGTCTTTTAGATTTAATAACTACTTCATTTAATGTTTGACTTTCTTCTTTTAAAGTGAAGTTTAAAGTTTTATTGCTGTCAAGTTTAAACTCTTTAGATTTCTCTATTTTGAAACCTAAAACAGAAATTTCAATTTGATAAGTATTAGAAGAGATGTTTTCAAATTTATAGTTACCATTTTCATCAGTAACAGTTCCTTTTGGAGTTTTGTTTCCTTTTTTTTCTTTTAAAATTACGTTAGCAAATGGAACAGTTGTGTTGTTTTGATCAATTACCTTACCGCTAATGCTATGTTGAGAAAAAGTTGTTGTTATTATAAAGAATAATAAAAGAGTAGTAGTTAAAAGTTTCATGTTAATCTTTTTTTCATTTTTACACTTCAAAAGTGCGTTGTTAATTAAAGTATTGAAATAGAAATCTGATGAATTAGGTTATTTTTCCGATGAACAGATATTCATATTCTATGAAAATAAAGACACATGAATTTTATAAATAGTTGCCTTAAAGCAAAAAAACTTCGGCATTCCCGAAGTTTTTTACAAAATTTAAAAGTTAATTATTAGTCTCTACTAGCAGCCATTAATTTCATTGCCCAATAAGCAAGCATAGCTAAAGAGCCTAAGGCAGCTACAAGATAAGTTCTTGCCGCCCATTTTAAAGCATCTTTTGATCCAGCGAATTCTTCTCTAGTGACTATATTTTTGGCTTTTAACCAAGCTAAAGCTCTATTACTTGCATCATACTCAACAGGCAGGGTAATAAAACTAAATAAAGTACTCATTCCCATTAATACAACTCCACCAGCTAAAACCCAATACCCTAAACTTGAAGCAGCACCCAAAACTAATCCTCCCATGATTAAATATTGAGAGAATCTTGAAGATACAGTTACCATTGGTACTAAATTTGAACGCATTTCTAGCCATTTATATGCTTTTGCATGTTGTACAGCGTGTCCTACTTCGTGAGCTGCAACAGCGGCCGCAGCGGCGTTACGTTGATTGTATACACCTTCACTTAAATTAACTGTTTTGTTTTTAGGGTTGTAATGATCAGTTAACATTCCTGGAGTTGATATAACTTGAACATCAAAAACACCATGATCATTCAACATTTTTTGAGCAATTTCAGCACCACTCATTCCGTTGCGCAAGCTAACTTTTGAGTATTTTTTAAACTTTTGTTTTAACGTATTGCTAATTAACGAGCTTACTAGAGCCATAACTCCAATAATTATATAATATTCTAAACCCATAATTTTAAGTTTTTTGTAATTTAATTCTTTTTAAGTTAATAAATTTACCGCATAAATTATTCCATAATATAATAACTAATAATAAAATGTCAAAATGACAAAAAAACCAAAAATACTTATTGTTTATACAGGTGGAACCATTGGTATGGTTAAAGATTATAAAACAGGAGCGTTAAGAGCATTTGATTTTAGTCAAATATCAAATAAGATACCAGAATTACAACAGTTACATTGTGATATAAAAACTATATCGTTTGATGAACCTATAGATTCATCTAATATGAACGTAAATTATTACGTAAGTATAGCTGAAATAATAGCAGATAATTACTCGATATTTGATGGTTTTGTAGTTTTAACTGGCTCGGATACTATGTCTTATACATCTTCAGCTATTAGTTTTATGTTAGAAAACCTGCAGAAGCCTGTGATTTTTACTGGTTCACAGTTGCCAATTGGAGATTTAAGAACAGATGCTAAAGAGAATTTAATAACTTCTATACAAATTGCGTCAACATTAGAAAATAATGAACCAGTAATTCAAGAAGTAGGGCTGTATTTTGAGTATAAACTATACAGAGCTAATAGAACAACAAAAATTAGTGCAGAACAATTTGAAGCATTTGCTTCTATGAATTACCCTCCGTTAGTTGAAAGTGGAGTGCACTTAAATTTTAATTATCCAATTTTATTAAGATCTAAGAATAAAGAAGAAAAGTTGATTTTTAGAAAAAAGTTAGATAATAACATTGCTATTTTGAAATTATTTCCAGGTATAACTAAAAAAGTTGTTGAAAGCTATAAGCATATTGACGGTTTAAAAGGTATAGTTTTAGAAACCTATGGTTCTGGTAATGCTCCAACTCAAAAATGGTTCCTGAATTTATTAGAAGAATTTGTAAATAATGGAATTTATATTGTAAATGTAACTCAGTGTGAAGGAGGAAGTGTTATTTTGGGACATTATGAAACAAGTTCAGATTTAAAGAGAATAGGGGTTATTGACGGGAAGGATATAACTACTGAAACTGCAGTAGCAAAAATGATGTATTTATTAGGTGAAAACTTAACAAAAGACCAATTTAAAGAATATTTTGAGTTACCACTTAGAGGAGAAATTAACAAATAAGCAAAAATGGTATGTTTTTTGTTGCTATAAATGCCTGAATACCTTGTGAAAAGACTAAAGTGGTAATGTTAATATATAAAACCGTTAATTTTTTTTTAAGAACCAACATTTTTTTGTTACTTGCCACTCTAAAAATGAAAAAATACGATAAGTGTAACTAAATATGCCACTTATTAGTTTTTTTATATTAAAATTACAGTAAAATTTGTATTTTTAACTCGTTAACTATTTAAAATTAATTATAACAAAATGAAGAAAGTAGTAAATATCCTAACTATTGCAGGATTTATGTTTTTAGGAGCTATTCAATCAACTCAAGCTCAGGAAGCAGCTAAAAAAAGTGAAGGTTTTCGTCAAGAATTAAAACAACGTTTTATTGAAGGAGATCCTGGGTTTATGGGAATTGTATTGGTAGCTTTAATTTTAGGTTTAGCAATTGCAATTGAAAGAATTATTTATTTAAACATGGCTACAACTAATACTAAAAAGTTAGTTGCTAATGTTGATGAAGCATTAAGTTCAGGTGGAGTTGAAGCTGCTAAAGAAGTATGTAGAAATACTAAAGGGCCAGTTGCTTCTATCTTTTATCAAGGTTTAGAAAGAGCTGATGAAGGTATTGACGCTGCTGAAAAAGCTGTTGTTGGATATGGTGGAGTACAAATGGGATTATTAGAGAAAAATATTTCTTGGTTATCTTTATTTATAGCTTTAGCACCGATGTTAGGATTTATGGGAACTGTAATTGGAATGATTACTGCATTTGATTCAATTGCTGTATCGAATGATATTTCTCCTGCAGTAGTAGCTGTTGGTATTAAACAAGCACTTTTAACAACTGTATTTGGATTAGTAGTAGCAATTATCTTACAGATTTTTTACAATTATATTGTTTCTAAAGTAGATAATATTGTAAACAACATGGAAGACGCTTCTATTTCTTTAATCGATTTGTTAGCTAAGTACAAAAAATAATTTTTCTTATGAACGGAAAAGTATTAAATATATTAATAGCTATCATTGCAATAATAGGAATCGTATTATTTGTAATGGTAGGTATGGCAGAGGAAGCTTCAGAAAGTTTGAGCTCTGCAACATCGACAATCGTAGATTATTCTTTAACCTTGTTAATTGCAGCAGTTGTAATTTCTGTTGTTTTATCAATCTTAAGTTTGCTACGTAATCCAGAAGCATTAAAAAAGACATTATTAGGACTTGTAGTATTAGGAGTTTTATTTGCTGTGTCTTATTTTTCTTCTTCTGATGCGGCTGTTATAGGAACTAGTAATGAATTATTAGCACCTCAAGGTGATACTTCTAAGTGGTCAGGAACAGGATTAATATTCAGCTACATATTATTAGTTGTAGGTGGAGTGTTTTTTGTTTGGGATTTATTGAAAGGATTAATTAAAGCATAATATACTATGGCAAGAAGAGAAAACCCAGAAATTAATGCAGGTTCGATGGCAGATATTGCCTTCTTGCTACTTATCTTTTTCCTTGTAACAACTACGATGGATGTTGATTCAGGTGTTTCTAAGAAATTAGCTGAAAAACCTCCAATAGATTTTAAACCACCTATTATTAAGGAGAAAAATATTTTTGAGATTAGTATAAACCGTAATAACGATCTTTTTGTAGAAGGAGAGATTATGGAGTTAAAAGATCTTAGAAAGGCTACAATAGCTTTTATAGATAATGGTGGAGGAGAAGGTAAAGAAGAAAATGGTGTGAAAACTGGTCCTTGTACATATTGTAAAGGGGAAAGAGATCCAGAATCTTCTGATCATCCTAACAAAGCTATTATTTCTGTAGAGAGTGATAGAGGTACGGAATATGGTACTTATGTTTCTGTACAAAATGAATTGTTAGCTGCTTATTCAGAATTACGTAATCGATTATCACAAGAAAAATATGGTATGAGCTTTACTGAACTTGAAAAAGCATTTAAAGATAGTGCAAGAAAAGATGAATCATTAAGGAAAAAAGTTAAGGATATTAAGAATAGTTATCCTCAAGTTATTTCTGATACTGATCCAACAAGTGTTCAATAGTAATTAAAAGCAAGAATTATGTCTAAATTTAGAAAAAAGAAAAAAGGCTTACCAGCTTTGTCAACGGCATCTTTACCAGATATTGTTTTTATGTTATTATTCTTTTTCATGGTAACAACTACTATGAGAGAAACTAGCTTGCTGATTGAAGCACCACGTTTACCTAGTGCTTCAGAGGTTAAAAAATTAGAGCGTAAGAGTTTAGTAAGTACTATTTATGTTGGTAAAGCTAAAGATACTAAATATGGAACTGGATTTGATAAAATTCAATTAAATGATAAGATATCTACAGCTGCTGATGTACCTTCTTTTATAATTAATGAAAGAAGTAAAGTTTCTGAAGCTGAAGTTCCTTTTATGACAACTTCAATTAAAGCTGATAAAGAATCTAGCGTAGGTACGTTAGCTGATATTCGTGAAAAGTTAAGAGATGTTAATGCTCTTAAATTAAGTTTATCTACTCACAAAGGAAGTGCTATAAGAAAATAATGTAAATTATTTATAATTATACAAAAGTGCAATCAATTCTGATTGCACTTTTTTTATACAATAGCTTTATATTTATACGATTTTTATTAAATGAGAGTTTTATTATCATATAATTTCTAAGTAAATGAAAAAAATATTTATAATACTATTTTTGATACTTTGTAATAACCTTTATAGTCAAAAGGATTCATTAAGTTTTGGAGATAAGTATTTAGAGGATCAATTGTATATTAATCTTAGTTATAATGTATTGTATAAACAACCAAAAGAAGTAAGTTCAAGTAAGTTTTCTTATGGGATTTCAGGAGGTTATATAAAAGATATTCCTATTGTTACTAATGGAAAGTTAGCTTTTGGTGTCGGTATAGGTTATGGCTTTGATTCTTTTAATCACGGTGTTAAAGTATCACAAGTTAGTTCAAAAGACTTTCTTGAGTCAATTCCTAATAATAAATTACGAATTCATAATATTGAAATGCCTTTGCAGTTTAGGATACGATCTTCAGAGGTTAATAAATATTCTTTTTGGAGAATTTATGTAGGTGTTAAAATAACATACAATTTAAATAATAAGTTTAGTTATGTTACTAACGGTACTACTGTTAATTTTAGTAATATTGATTCCTTTAATAAATGGCAAACAGGACTTACCATTTCTGCTGGGTATGGTACATTTAATTTTTATGCGTATTACGGTTTAACTCCTATTTTTAAAGATACTATGATAAATAACATACCTATTAACACCAAAATATTTAAATTAGGATTAAGTTTTTATCTGTTATAATAAAAAGTATACAATAAATTGAGAGGTAAAACCTAAAAAGAAGCCTGTATACACCTCTTTTGGGGTATGTGCTTTTAAATACAGTCTTGATGTTGCTAAAAGCCCAGAAAGAATAATAAAAATGATAATTATTGGTAGTATATTAATACCATGTATTTCTTGAAATATTAAAAAATAACCTACAGCTCCTCCCATAGAAAGTAAGTGTAAACTTGATTTCAAACGTGTAAAAAATAAAAAATAGGTAATGGTTAATCCTAATACTATACCGTAAAAAAGGTAACTTAAATCTTTAACAATATTTAGTTTTTGAAATAATTCGGCTAAAAAGAAAAGTAATGCTATCATAAAAAATAAAGGAACCTTTCTTTCTTTAATACTAAATACTTGGTACGATTTTATATATCCTATTGCCTTTAGAAACACTAATAATAGTAGCGGAACAATATAAGTTGAAATAAAAACAATGCTGAGTATAGTTAACTGTTGCTGGCTGCTCAAATTAATTGGAGAAAAAATAAAATACAATAGAATTCCAATAGTAGGCATTACTATTGGATGTAAAATTGTTGATATAAATTTGTGCCAGCGCATTAAATTTCTTTTCGTAAACGAGCAACAGGAATGTCTAATTGTTCTCTATATTTAGCAACTGTTCTTCTTGCTATCGGATATCCTTTTTCTTTAAGAAGTTTAGATAGTTTCTCATCAGTAAGAGGCTTTCTTTTTTCTTCTTCAGCAATAACAGTCTCCAAAATTTTCTTTATTTCACGAGTTGAAACATCTTCTCCTTGATCATTTTTCATAGATTCGGAAAAGAACTCCTTAATTAATTTTGTTCCGTAAGGAGTTGTAACATATTTACTATTTGCTACCCTTGATACCGTTGAAACATCCATGTTAATTTCATCAGCAATATCTTTTAAAATCATAGGTTTCAATTTCCTTTCATCACCAGTTAAAAAATATTCTTCCTGATAATGCATAATAGAACTCATAGTTATTAAAAGTGTTTGTTGACGTTGTTTAATTGCATCAATAAACCATTTTGCAGCATCAAGTTTTTGTTTGATAAACATTACTGCATCTTTTTGTTCCTTACTTTTTTCTTTAGAATCACTATATCCTTTTAACATGTTATTGTACTCACGAGATACATGTAGTTCAGGAGCATTACGAGAGTTTAGTGTAAGTTCCAAAATACCTTCAACAATTCTAATTGTGAAATCAGGAACAATTTGCTCAGCAATTTTATTATTACCAGCATACGAACTACCAGGTTTAGGATTTAATTTACCAATTTCAGTAATAACATCTTTTAGTTTTTCTTCAGTAATATCAAACTTTTCAAGAAGTTTTTTATAATGCTTTTTAACAAAGTGATCAAAAGCATCTTCAAGTATTTTAATAGCTAAATCTCTATTTTCTTTCTCTGTTTTTGACTTTAATTGGATAACTAAACAATCTTTTAAGTTTAAAGCACCAACACCAATAGGATCTAATTTTTGAACAACATTAATTAATACGTGGTTTACTTTTTCTTCAGTAGTAAAAACGTTTTGGGTAAATGCTAAATCATCAACCAAATCTATAATTTCTCTTCTTATATAACCACTATCATCTATACTACCAACTAAAAACTCAGCAATAGCTTTTTCCTCTTCATCAATTCTAAATGTATTGAGTTGATTTTTCAAAGATTGGTGAAATGTTGTTCCTGCTGCATAAGGAACTTGTTTGTCTTCATCGTCTGATGAGTAATTATTTGCTTGAGTTTTGTAACTAGGGTATTCATCATCACTTAAATACTCATCTATGTTTATATCTTGAGCATCTATTTTTTCATTACCAGTATCATCATAATCAGTATCATTGGCAAGTGTGTCTTCAAAATTTTCAACCTCTTCTTTGCCCGTATCTAACGCAGGGTTTTCTTCTATCTCTTGTTTTAAACGTTCTTCAAATGCCTGAGTAGGTAATTGGATTAGTTTCATCAGTTGAATTTGCTGAGGAGATAGTTTTTGAAGTAATTTGTGATGTAAACTTTGTTTTAGCATAAATACAAATATATGAATTCAGGCAAAATAAAATCGCCATTCTTTGAGGAATGACGATTGTTTTATATAAGTTTTATGATTTTTTTAAAATTCTGCGTTCTGTGGCGTCCTTGGAAAAGGAATTACATCTCTAATATTACTCATTCCGGTAGTGAATAAAACTAAACGCTCAAAACCTAAACCAAATCCAGAGTGAATAGCAGTACCAAATTTACGAGTATCTAAATACCACCATAATTCTTTTTCATCAATATTTAATGCAGCCATTTTTTCTTTTAGTACATCTAAACGTTCTTCACGCTGAGCTCCACCAACTATTTCTCCAATACCAGGGAAAAGAACATCCATAGCTCTAACAGTTTTTCCATCTTCATTTAAGCGCATATAAAAAGCTTTAATGTCAGCAGGATAATCAAATAAAATCACTGGACATTTAAAGTGTTTTTCAACTAAAAAACGCTCATGTTCAGATTGTAAATCGGCACCCCATTCATTTATTGGGAATTGGAATTTCTTTTTCTTATTAGGTTTAGAGTTACGCAAAATATCAATAGCTTCTGTATAGCTTACTCTTTTGAAATTATTATCAACAACAAATCTTAATTTTTCTAGTAAACTCATATCGCTTCGTTGAGCTTGTGGCTTACTTTTTTCTTCCTGAGTTAGTCGTTGATCTAAAAATGCTAAATCATCTTCACAGTGTTCTAGAACATACCCTAAAACCGATTTAATGAAATCTTCAGATAAATCCATATTACCATCTAAATCCATAAAAGCAACTTCAGGTTCAATCATCCAAAATTCAGCTAAATGACGTGTAGTATTTGAGTTTTCAGCTCTAAATGTAGGTCCAAAAGTATATACTTTACCTAAAGCCATGGCGTAAGTTTCTGCTTCTAACTGACCAGATACAGTTAAGTTAGTTTCTTTACCAAAAAAATCTTGTTTATAATCTATTTGCCCTTCTTCATTTAAAGGAGCTTTATTTGCTTCGAAATTTGTTACTTTAAACATTTCTCCAGCACCTTCAGCATCTGACCCTGTAATGATCGGGGTATTAACATAATTAAATCCGTTGTCTTGGAAATATTTATGTACCGCAAAAGATAGCTTAGAACGAACTCTCATAACAGCGCTAAACGTATTCGTTCTAACACGTAAATGTGCATTTTCACGTAAAAACTCTAAACTATGCTTTTTAGGTTGAATAGGGTATTCATCAGGATTAGAATCTCCAAGAATTTCTAAATTAGTTACATTAATTTCAACCTTTTGTCCTTTACCCTGGCTTTCAACAAGAGTACCAGTTATACTAACGGCAGCACTTGTAGTAATTCTTTTTAATAAAGCCTCATTAGTATTTTCAAAATCTACTACACATTGAATATTATTTATAGTAGAACCATCATTTAAAGCAATAAAACGATTGCTTCTAAAGGTTCTAACCCATCCTTTTACATGTACTTCATGTAAAAACTTATCCGACTGTAATAGTTCTTTTACGCTACTTCTGTTCATTATTTCTTAAATTCTTGTATAAAAACAAGCAAATATACTTTTTTGCAATAAGATGAGCAATGATATTTTGAATATAAGAAATAGAGTGCTTAAAAACAGTTTATTTATCCTCTTCTTTTGGAGGTAAAATTTTAAAATTAGTTTCTTTTAGTACTTTTTTGTTTGCAATTTTCTTCTCAAATGAAATTAATAAAGAAGGTAACAGTACTAAGTTTGAAACCATTGCTAATAATAGAGTTACTGAAACTAAGCCTCCTAAAGCTATAGTACCACCAAAACTTGAAATAGTAAATACTAAAAAACCGAAAAATAATACAATAGAAGTATAAAACATACTTACTCCTGTTTCACGTAATGCTGAGTATACAGCAGGCTTTATTCTCCAGTTATTTGCTAGGAGTTCTTGTCGATATTTTGCTAAAAAGTGAATGGTATCATCAACGGAAATACCAAAAGCAATACTAAATACTAAAATAGTTGAAGGTTTTATAGGAATATTAAAGAACCCCATTAATCCTGCGGTTATTAGTAAGGGAAGCATGTTTGGGATAAGTGAAATTAATATCATTTGTGGAGATCTAAACATCCAAGCCATAAAAATTGAAATTAAAACTATGGCTAATGATAATGAAATAACTAAATTTTTGATTAAATAATTTGTTCCTTTAAGAAATACAAGTGCTTTTCCTGTCATAGAAACATTGAATTTTTCTTCAGGAAATTGTTTTTTGATAACCGCATGTAGTCTATCTTGAATGATATCCATTTTATCGGTACCAATATCTTTCATAAAGGTTGTGATTCTAGCATACCTACCTGTTGAATCAACAAAGTTTTTTAACATTCCTGAATTACTACTTGAATTTTTTGTGTAAGAAAAAATATAGCTTTTTTCTTGTGATGTGGGTAATTGGTAAAATTTCGGATTTCCTTTATAATAAGCCTGTTTCGAGTATTTAACAAGGTTGGTAATTGAAATAGGTTTAGATAACTCAGGAAACGTTTCTATTGTTTCATTAAGCTTTTCAATCTTTTTTAAAGTTGAAAGCTTCATTACTCCTTTTTCTCTTTTAGTGTCTACTAAAATTTCCAAAGGCATTATACCACCAAATTCACTTTCAAAAAACTTAATATCTTTATAAAATTGTTTGCTTTTGGGCATGTCTTCAATTAAACTACCTGAAACTCGTATTTGGTATAAACCGATCATACTTAGTATTATAACAACAACAGTTGTAATGTATATAGTAATACGTTGAGTTTTTACAGTATGTTCCATCCAGTTTACAACATCTTCTATCCATCTTCTTTCCAAATGAGTTAAATGTTTCTTCTCAGGAAGTGGCATAAAGCTATAAATAACAGGTATAATTAATAGTGCAAGAATAAAAATACTTATAATGTTAACAGAAGCTAAAATACCAAATTCACGAAGTAGCTGACTTTTTACAAAAACAAATGTAGCAAAACCAGATGCAGTAGTAATGTTTGTCATTAAAGTAGCATTACCAATTTTTGATATTACTCGTTGTAATGATTTAGCTTGATTTCCATGTTTTTTTACTTCTTGTTGGTATTTATTAATAAGGAAAACTGCGTTTGGAACTCCAATTACGATAATTAAAGGCGGAATAAGAGCAGAAAGAACTGTTATTTCATATCTAAACCAACCAATAAAACCAAAAGCCCATACAACACCAATTCCAACTACAAGTAATGTGATAAATGTTGCTCTAAATGAACGAAAAAAGAAAAAGAATATAAGGGCCGTAATAAGTAATGCTCCTAATACAAAAATCCCCATTTCTTTAGTAATATTTAAAGAGTTTAAGGTTCGTATATATGGCATTCCAGAAATGCGGACATCAATTTTTTGTAATTCTTCAAATTTTTCTATTTTAGGAATAAGTATTTCGGTAATGAAATCTGCTCTTGCAGGAGTATTTATTATATCTTTATTTAAATAAATAGCAGTTTGTAAAACACCTTTATCATTATATAATAAATTTTCGTAAAATGGTAGTTTTTCGAAAAGTTGTATTTTTATTTTGTCAATTTCTTCTTTAGTAGATGGAGGTTTACTAAATAAAGGTTCTACTACGAACTTTCTGTTTTTCCTGTCTGCTTTTAATTGTTTAACATCAGAAATTGAAACAGAGAAATCTACTTGTGAAATTTCCTCAAAAGATTTCGTTAGTTTATTCCAAGCATTAAATTTTTCTGGAGAAAAAATGGTACTGTCTTTTATACCAAGAATAATAAGATTACCCTCTTCTCCAAAAATTTCTAAAAATTTATTGTACTTAAGATTAGCTTCGTGATCACTAGGTAGAAGATTAGCTTCAGTGTAAGAGAAGCGCATATATTTCATTTGAGTGACTAAAAGCCCAGTAATAACAGCAATAAAAAGTAAAACAAAGTAACGATTACGTAATATAAAACCTGCGATCTTGGTCCAAAAAGTCATTCAAAAAAAATTTTAGCAAAGGTAGTTAAATGGGTGTAATAAAAATAAAAAAAAGAGTGTCTTAAAAAACACTCTTTAAAAAGCTTATTTAAAAGAAATTATACAGTCATAATTTCTTTTTCTTTTACTGTAAATTTATCATCAATGTCTTTGGTAAATTGATCAGTCAAATCTTGAATATTTCCTTCAGCTATCTTTTTCATATCATCAGAAATATCAGTTTTTTTTATGTCGTTATTTGCTTCTTTACGAGCATTACGAATTCCAACTTTTGCATGTTCTGCTTCAGCTTTAGCTTGTTTTGCTAAATCTTTTCTACGTTCTTCTGTTAAGGCAGGAACATTAATAATAATGTTTTCACCATTATTCATTGGATTAAAACCAAGGTTAGCATTCATAATTGCTTTTTCAATTTCTTGTAACATGTTTTTTTCCCATGGTTGAATTGAAATGGTACGAGCATCAGGTGTATTAACATTAGCTACTTGACCCAAAGGTGTAGCTGAACCATAATAATCTACTTGAACATTTGCTAACATAGCAGGAGAAGCTTTTCCTGCTCTAATTGTTCTTAGTTCTTTTACTAAATGATCAATTGCTTTGTTCATACCTTCTTTGGCTGAATCTATAATAAAATCAATTTCTTCGTTCATTTTGTATGTATTTTAATGCCTCTTTATTAATTTAGAGGTGATTATTATATTTTATTGATTATCAACTATTGTTCCAATATTTTCTCCAGATATAAGCTTCAATAAGTTTCCGTTAGTGTTCATGTCAAAAACTATAATTGGAAGCTTGTTTTCTTCACTTAATGTAAAAGCAGTCATATCCATAACCTTTAGGCCTTTCTCAATAACATCTTTAAAGGTAATATTATTAAATTTTATGGCATCTTTATTTTTTTCAGGATCGGAGTTATAAATCCCATCTACTCGAGTACCTTTTAGTATTGCATCAGCATTAATTTCAATAGCTCTCAATACAGCAGCTGTATCTGTTGTAAAATACGGATTTCCAGTACCACCTCCAAATATTACAACACGTCCTTTTTCTAGATGTCTATTAGCTCTTCTTTTAATGTAAGGCTCAGCTATTTCTTTAATTTCGATTGCTGTTTGTAATCTAGTTTGAACACCCTCATCTTCTAAAGCACTTTGCAACGCTAAACCGTTTATACAAGTAGCAAGCATTCCCATATGATCACCCTGAACTCTGTCCATACCATTACTAGCACCAGCAACGCCCTAAAAATATTTCCGCCACCAATAACAATTGCAACCTCTATATCTTTTTCAACAACCTGTTTTATTTCTTGTGCGTATTCTTTAAGTCTTTTAGGATCTATCCCATATTGGCGTTCACCCATCAAAGCTTCACCACTTAATTTTAAAAGGATTCTTTTATATTGCATAATTTTATTGAAAGTTGGGCAAAATTAATGATTTTTTTTGAAGCATAAAAAAACCATTCTTAAAAAGAATGGCTTTTATATAATGTAAATGTTTTATGGTAATTACCCTAAAGTAACTCTAACAAAACTTTTAATATCAACATCACCGTATGATTTAACATAGTCAGCTACTGTTTTCTTTTCATCTTTAATGAACTTTTGATCTAATAAACATTGTTCTTGATCTAAAGTTGTGTTATCAGAAATAAATCTTTCCATTTTTCCTGGTAAAATTTTATCCCAAATTTTTTCTGGTTTTCCTTCAGCTTTTAATTGCTCTTTAGCAGCTTCTTCAGCTTTGGCTAAAGCTTCATCAGTTAACTGTAGCCTAGATACGAATTGAGGAACGTTTTTAAGAGTTTTACCTAAACGAACTAATTCTTCATTATCTTTTACAATAGCAGCAATTCTTGCTTCAGTTTCAGCAGTAACAAATGCAGGGTCAAAATCTTTATACGATAAGCTTGTAGCTCCCATAGAAGCAGCTTGCATAGCTAAATCTTTAGTTAAAGCATCTGCATTATCTACGCTAGAAGTTAATCCTACCATAGCAGCAATTTTACCAACGTGAGTATATGCTCCTACATATGGTGCTTCAATTTTTTCGAAAGATGTAATATCGATTTTTTCACCGATAACACCAGTTTGTTCAATCAGTTTTTCAGCAACAGTAACTCCACCGAAATCAGCAGCTAAAAATTCTTCTTTAGTATTGTAGTTAAAAGCGATATCTACAAATTGAGATGCTAAAGCTTTAAATGAATCGTTTTTAGAAACGAAATCTGTTTCACATGCTAATACAATAGCAACTCCATATGTGTTGTCATCGCTAATTTTAGTAATAGCTACACCTTCAGTAGATTCACGATCTGCTCTTTTAGCAGCGATCTTTTGTCCTTTTTTACGTAAAATTTCAATTGCTTTATCAAAATTACCTTCAGCTTCTACTAATGCATTTTTACAATCCATCATTCCAGCTCCGGTAGTTTCTCTTAATTTCTTTACGTCTGCAGCGCTAATTTTTACTGACATTTCTATCGTTATTTTTAGTTGTAAATATTTTTGTTGTACAAGATATAAAAACCTAAAGGTTCCAATGTAATGAAACCTTTAAGTTAAAATTATTTTGATTCTTCAGTTGTAGCTGGTTTTTCTGTAGCAGCTGGTGCTTCAGTTTTAACCTCTTTTTCAGTTTTAGCCTTTTCTTTTTCGGCTTTTCTGTCAGCTAATCCTTCAGCAATTGAATCAGTAACATAAGATAATACTTTATCAATAGATTTAGAAGCATCATCATTTGCAGGTATAACAAAATCAACTGGTCTTGGATCAGAGTTTGTATCTACCATAGCAAAAATTGGAATGTTTAATTTTTGCGCTTCAGCAATAGCAATGTGCTCTTTCTTTACATCAATTACAAATAAAGCTCCAGGTAAACGAGTCATATCAGAAATAGAACCTAAATTCTTTTCTAATTTAGCTCTTTGACGATTGATTTGTAATTTTTCTCTTTTAGATAAAGCATCAAAAGATCCATCTTGTTTCATTCTATCAATAGATGCCATTTTTTTAACAGCTTTTCTAATAGTAACAAAATTTGTTAACATACCACCTGGCCAACGCTCAGTAATGTAAGGCATGTTTACATTTTTCGCTTTTTCAGCAACGATATCTTTAGCTTGCTTTTTAGTTGCAACGAATAAGATTTTACGTCCTGAATTAGCTATTTTTTGTAAAGCTTTAGAAGCTTCATCAATTTTAGCTGATGTTTTATACAAATCGATGATGTGAACACCATTACGTTCTGTATAAATATATGGAGCCATGTTAGGGTTCCATTTTCTTGTTAAGTGACCAAAGTGTACGCCACTTTCTAATAATTCTTGAATGTTTGCCATTTTAATAAATGTGTTTACGTTCTGTTTTCGCAATATTTCAGTAGTTATTAAGTCTGAAATATTTAGATACTAAACTGTTAAAAATTGATATATAATAACAGTCTCTTTTGAAAATAAACATTGAAAGCCTTTTTGGAAGGCAACAATGAAAATATTAACGTTTAGAGAACTGGAATTTCTTACGTGCTTTCTTCTGACCGAATTTCTTACGTTCAACCATTCTAGGGTCACGAGTTAATAATCCTTCTGGTTTTAATACTAGTCTATGATCTTCATTAATAGAAACCAAAGCTCTAGTGATTGCTAAACGAATAGCTTCAGCTTGACCAGTAACACCACCACCATAAACATTTACTTTAATATCATAAGACTCTAAATTGTCAGTTAACATTAAAGGTTGTTGTACTTTATATTGTAAAGTACCTGTTGTAAAGTAGTTTTTATATTCTTTTTTGTTGACTGTAATGTTTCCACTTCCTTGTGAAACATAAACACGAGCAACAGCTGTTTTTCTTCTACCTATTTTGTGTATAGTTTCCATTATATAAGATCGTTAAGGTTAGTAGCTTTAGGGTTTTGAGCATTTTGTCCGTGCTCAGTACCTGCATATACATATAAATTTCTGAATAATGCACTACCTAATTTGTTTTTAGGTAACATTCCTTTTACTGCTTTTTCGATAAGTCTTGTAGGATCTTTTTCGAACATTTCTGTAGCAGTAAGTGATCTTTGCCCTCCTGGATAACCTGTGTGACGGATATAAGATTTATCAGTCCACTTTTTACCAGTTAAGTTAATTTTTTCTGCGTTGATAATAACTACGTTATCTCCACAATCTACGTGAGGAGTATAGTTAGTTTTGTATTTACCTCTAATTAGTTTTGCTACTTTAGAAGCTAGACGACCCAACGTTTGCCCGTCCGCATCAACCAAAACCCACTCTTTGTTAACAGTGTTTTTGTTAGCTGATACTGTTTTGTAACTTAATGTGTTCATAATTACACGATTAGTTTTTGTCAAATGATTAATAATAATAAATTTTCCTTTAAAAAGGACTGCAAAAGTACGATTATTTATTTGATTGACAAATAGTAGGTTAGTTTAATTTGAGTTTTTCATTTTTAAACATTTCATAAGCAGCTTGATAGTATGAAATTGTTTCTTTTAAAAATGTAGAGTCAGTTTTAATAGGTGTAATTTCATTTTTCAATTTATTCCAGTCGTAAAAAACATGACCTCTTTGAGTTTCAAGTAATAATAATTTACCAGGTTTTAATAATCCTACTTTTCTATGGTTGCCTATTAGTGCTCTTTCATCTTCTGGGTTCATTTTATTAATATCTTTTCCATAAAGATTTGAAGTATAGCTCCAGTTTAAATATCCGAATAGGGTTGGAAAGATGTCTATTTGTGATGAAAGCTTATTTATTACAGTTGGCTTATTTTCTTTCATGTTGAAAATAAAAGCTGGTATGTGATGATTTTCTACATTTATTTCTGTTCTACCAGCACTAAAAGCACAATGATCTGACATGATAACAAAAATTGTGTTTTTAAACCATGGTTTTGTTTTTGCTTCTGCTAAAAATCGTCTCAAACTTTCATCTAAGTATTTCATAGACCCTCTTATATCTACACCAGGAGGCAAATCTATAATATTCTCAGGGTATGTATGTGGTTTGTGATTAGAGCTTGTCATTACAAAATTGAAAAAAGGTTGTTGCTCTTTGTGTTGTTTATCAGCTACCTTTATAACCTTATTAAAAAGGTCACCGTCACAAATAGCCCAAGCATTTTCAAAAGTTGTTTCTTCATCTTTAATTCTTGTTCTTTTTGTAGGTAAATTCTTTTTTAAACGATGTAATTTTCTTCTGTCAACAATATCAAATCCATTATAACTAAAATAATCGGTCATATTATCAAAATGGCCATCACCCCCATAGATAAATGATCGAGAGTATCCTTTTTGTTTAAATACTTCCCCTATGGTAAAAAGGTTTTCGTTGTTTTCACGTTTTACAATACTTCTTCCTGGTGTAGGTGGAATTGATAAACTAATAGCTTCTATACCTCTTATAGTTCGAGTTCCTGTAGCATATAAGTTGTTGAAAAATATTGATTCTCCAACTAAAGAATCTAATGTTGGTGTCCATACTTTATCGTTACCAAAAGTGGTCATGAATCTAGCGTTCAAGCTTTCTAAACCAATAAATATTATATTTGGTTTTTTTTCTTCTCCTAAATTAATTGTATGTCTTTTAATGCCTTCATAATTTATAAGACTATCATTTGAGGCTTTTATGTTTTTTCTTAATATGCCGTATACTTCTTTTTTTGAAATAGTGTCGTAAAATTCTTTATAATTAAGCTCATTACTTTTGTAAGCAGCAAAGAAAGAAAATAGACCAGACTTTGCTAATTCACTTTCATTGATATTGTCAAAAATTTCTGCATTGGTGTTTTTAACTTTAAAATGGAATAATGAAAAAATTAGAACAGCGAAAAATGCAGGGATTATTTTTTTATTAAAAGAATCATCACTTTCAAATGTAAGTTTATATGCATTTCTTTTTTTAGCAAATCTTATGCTGATTATTAATATTAAAACAATAACTCCTACTAACAAAGGAATAGGAAATGATTGATGTATGTTTTCAACTACTTCATAGGTGTATAATAAATAATCGACAGCAATAAAGTTATATCTTCTTTGATATTCTTGCCAAAAAGGAACTTCGGCTAAAAAAGAAAATATAAAAACAAATAATAATAATCCGTAGGTGAATTTTGTTATGAGTTTATCAAGTTTACTTCCATGGAACTTCTTAGGTATTATTAATAGATATATAGTGTAAAGTAGTAATACATATGATAGTACACCAATATCATAAAATATTCCTATAGCCAATATTTTGAATAGATTAATAATAGAAAAATCAATTGTATTTAGCGTTAAGAAATATAATGAACATCTAATTACGAAAGCAAAAAAAAGTATGGTTAGTACAAATGTTTTAGCTAGCTGAAATCTTTTAGGTAATAGTTTTGTTAGCATGAAGTTATTAAAATGTAAAGTTGCAAAGAACGAGAATTTTATTAAAACAAAAAAAAACTGCCATTAGGCAGTTTTTTATTTATATGTTTTGTTTGTTATTCAGCTTTTTGCTCTAACAATTCGAAGAATTGGTTTAAACGAGGAAGAATAATAATTTTTGTTCTTCTGTTTTTTGATTTGTTTGCAGCTGAATCATTAGTGGTTAAAGGAGCGTAACTACTTCTACCTGCAGCAATTAATCTACTAGGAGCTACGTTGTATTTGTTTTGTAATTGGCGTACAATTGCAGTTGAACGTCTAACACTTAAATCCCAGTTATCTTTTAAAACTGAAGAACCTTTTATAGGAGTATCATCAGTATGACCTTCTATCATTACATCCATTTTAGGCTGTGCATTAACAACTGTTGCTACTTTTTCTAATACTTTAGAAGCTTTATCTGTTATAGTATAGCTACCGCTTTTAAATAAAAGCTTATCAGAAATTGAAATAAAAACTACTGTTTTTTCAACATTCACTTCAATATCTTCATCATCAATTCCTTGCTGTAATTCTTTCTTTAAATGGAAAGCAACAACTAAGTTTAATGAATCTTTTTTAGAGGCAGCTGCTCTAATTCTATTAATGTATTTGTCTTTTTTGCTTAATTGAGCAAGAGTTTCTTTAATGTTATCATTTGCTCCTTGAGTTAAAACAGTTAAATTTCCTACTTGTTTTAGAGTTTCACTTTTGTCTTTACGTAAGTCATTAACAGTGGTTTGTAGGATACTTGATTTTTCTTGAAAACGTTCTTTTTCAACCAAACACTTTGTTAAATTTGTTTTTACAGCAAGTAATTCTTCTTGTGTTTTTTCATGTTTAGCTTTTAAAGCTTCCATTTCTTTAGTAGAAGCACAAGAAGCTATTAATATGGTTAGTACAAATAATAGAAATGCTTTTTTCATCTTAAATTAAATTTACTTTGATTGAATATTATAAAGCAAAGTTATAAAAATGGGAATACAAAAAAGATAATTAACAATCTTTTATGAAGATTGAAACTATTATTTTTGTGCTTAAATATTTTAACTGATGCTAAAAAAGAGTTTTTATTTAAGTACACTAGTGTTATTTGTTCTTTTTGGATGTAGTGAAAAAAAGCAAAAAGAGATTGTTAAGCTCGAAGGAGTTGTTTTTGGAACTACTTATCATATTACCTATTTAGATAAGACAAATTACCAAAAATCGATTGATAGTTTATTTAATTTGGTTAATAATTCGTTATCTACCTATATGCCTACTTCTGATATATCGAAAATAAATAAAGGTGACTCAACGGTAGTGGTAGATGATATGTTTGTAGATGTTTTTGAAAAAGCTAAACGAATTCATAAAGAAACTAATGGGTATTTTGATCCTACGATAGGTCGTTTAATTGATGCGTATGGTTTTGGATCGGGAAAAGAGAAAAAGAATTTGAGTTCAGAAGAAATTACAGGACTTATGAAGGGAGTAGGTTTTGATAAAGTAAAACTAGAGAATAGAAAGGTGTTTAGGGAAACTTCTAATATAGAATTTAATGTGAACGCTTTTGCTAAAGGATATGGTATTGATGTTATTGGGTGGTTTTTGGAGAGTAAAAAGATTAATAATTATTTAGTAGAAATAGGAGGTGAAATTAGAGCAAGAGGTAAAAAGGAAGGTAAATTATGGAAGGTAGCTATCGAAAAACCAAATGTTGATGGTACACGATCACTTCAAAAAATAATTGAATTGGATGATGAATCTATGGCTACTTCAGGAAACTACAGAAAATACAAAATGAATGAAGAAGGGGAGAAAATTGTGCACACAGTGAATCCAAAAACTGGTTTAGCGAAAGAAAGTAATTTGTTAAGTGTTTCAGTTCGTTTAAAAGGAGATTGCGCTGATGTAGATGCTTATGCCACTGCGTTTTTAGCAATGGGTTTAGATAAAACAAAAGAATTTTTGTTAAAGCATCCTGAATTGAAGGTTGTTTTATTATACAATGATAAGAATAATAAGTTGCAGGAGTTTATAAATTAATTTTTAAAACAGACTGGTAAAATTTCACCTTTCATTAAAGCAAATCGTTCTAGTTTTTCTGGAGCGATTTTTTTTGTGAAATCAACTTCATCAACTTGAAAACCAATAGATCGAAGTTTGTTAAAATAATCACGACCATATACACGAACATGATCGTATTGACCAAATATTTTAGCCCGTTCTTTTGGGTCGGTAATGGTATCGTCTTCAAAAGTAGTTTCTCTATTTAGATCTTGAGGGATTTGAAAAATACCAAAGCCACCAGTTTTCATAACTCTGAAAAGTTCGTTCATGGCTTTTGTGTCATCTTGAATGTGTTCTAAAACGTGGTTACAAAAAATAACATCAAATGAATTGTTTTCAAATGGTAAGTTACAGATATCAGCTTTTACATCTGCTATCGGTGATTCTAAATCAGAAGTAATATATTCTAAGTTTTTTTGTTTTCTAAAAATGTCTAAAAAACACTGTTCTGGGGCAATATGTAATACTCTAAACTTTTTTTTTGAAGAAAAAAAAGTAGATTCATTTTGTAAATACAACCACAATAAACGATGTCTTTCTAATGATAAGGTAGAAGGAGATAAAGCATTTTCTCGTTGTACACCATATCCGTAGGGTAAAAATTTTCGAAAAGATTTTCCGTCAATAGGATCTGTATAATTATCACCCTTTAACCACCAAGAAATAATGGGTTTTGCCCAGTAACTAGCTTTTATTAAAATAGGTCTAGGTATAGTATTTAAAATAGCTTTAAAAAAAGACACTTTTATTATAATATTAAAGGTTTTTGTCTAAACTCATCTTCTTCGTTACTTTCAATTCCTAAAGCATCATATATGTATTTGAAAGTAGAAAGTAATTCTGGTTTACCATCTACTATAGCTACATCATGCTCAAAATGAGCACTAGGTTTGTCATCTAAAGTAGTAATAGTCCAACCATCATTATGTTGACGGATTTTATGAGTACCTAAATTAGTCATTGGTTCAATAGCAACAACCATTCCTTCAATAAATTTTTTCCCTCGTCCTCTACGTCCATAATTTGGCATTTCAGGGTCTTCGTGCATTTTTTTACCTAAACCATGACCTACAAGTTCTCTAACAACACCGTAACCATGTTTTTCTGTGAAATTTTGTATAGCAAAACCAACATCTCCAACTCTATTTCCAACTTTTAATTCACGTATGCCAACATATAAGCTTTCTTTAGTTATATCTAGTAATTTTTGAGTTTCTGGAGCAATTTCACCTACAGGAAAAGTGTAAGCATGATCTCCATAAAAATCATTTTTTATAGCACCGCAGTCTATTGATATAATATCACCTTCTTGAAGAGGAGTGTTATTAGGAATCCCATGTACTACTTGAGAGTTAGGGCTCATACATAGTGTGTTAGGGAAATCATATAAACCTAAAAAACCAGGAATAGCACCTTGCTCACGAATAAAATCTTCAGCTAATTTATCCAAATGTAATGTGGTTACACCAGGTTTCACTTCTTTAGCAAGCATACCTAATGTTTTTGAAACAACTAAAGCACTTTCGCGCATTATTTCTATTTCTTCTCTAGTTTTTGGTTTGATCATGTTGAAAAATATTGAAGCGCAAATTTACGTTTATTTTTGATATGGATGTTTATAAGGTTGTCCTGATATTATTTTAAAAATATCATCTTCAATCGTTGAGCCATCATGGGCATGTTCTACGAATCGACCAATTTCTTTTCCGTTTTTATAAAAGATAAAGGTAGGAACACGAATAATGTTAAAACCTTTTTCTAATCCATCTGCTTTTTTTTGACGATTTACAGTGATCATTTCAAGCTTTTTATAATTAAATTTAGCTTCGTCTAATAATTTGTAAAAATTAGGGATTTCACGTTTACTATCACCACACCATGTTCCCATAAATGCTTTTATTTTAATCCCATTTAAGTTTTTTTCTAACTTTTGAGCAGTTGCTTTTTCAATTTCATAATAAGAATAGAAATCATTAAACCAATCACTTCCGTAAGGTTCTTGTTGGAAGTCTTTACGAGTTGCTATTCCAATTAAATTACCGTCTTTATCTTTAGTCGCTGGTTTTTTAGGGACTGAAGCACATGAACTTATTAATATAAAGGATAAAATAAAAAGTATTTTTTTCATAAAAAAGATATGTTTTTAGATAAGAGAATGTTGTGTCATTTCTTTAGGTTTATCAATTCCTATTAATTGTAAAATTGTAGGAGCAATATCTCCTAAAATTCCATTCTTTATTGATTTTAATTCTTTGTCAATTAAAATCATAGGAACAGGGTTTGTGGTATGAGCAGTATGTGGTGTTCCATCTGGATTAATCATCGTTTCGCAATTACCATGATCAGCAATTAAAATTGTAGTATAATCATTTTCTAATGCAGTTGTAATTACTTCTTTTACACAACGATCAACGGATTCGCAAGCCTTAACAGCAGCGTCAAAAATACCAGTGTGACCTACCATATCTCCATTTGCAAAATTCAAACAAACAAAATCTACATCTCCTTTTTTTAATTCTGGAACAATAGCATCTTTTATTTCATAAGCACTCATTTCAGGCTTTAAATCATAAGTGGCAACCTTTGGCGATGGGCATAATAATCGTTTTTCTCCTTCAAACTCTTTTTCTTGCCCACCAGAAAAGAAAAAAGTAACATGCGGATACTTTTCTGTTTCTGCAATTCTAATTTGTTTTTTATTTGCTTTTTCTAAAACTTCACCTAAAGTGTTTTCTATATTTTTAGAATTGTAAATTACATTTATGTTGGTAAAAGTTTCATCATAGTTTGTCATAGTAACAAAATATAGAGGTAACTTTTTCATGTTAAGTTCAGGGAAATTGTTTTGACTTAAAGCATTTGTTAGTTGACGACCTCTATCGGTTCTAAAATTGAAGAAAATAATAACATCATCGTCTTTAATACTAGTTTTAGGGCTATTATTTTCATCAACCATTATAATTGGTTTTATGAATTCGTCAGTAACTCCATTTTCATAACTAGTAAGAATACTTTTTTCTGCATTAGAAGATTTTATACCATCTCCATGAGTCAAGGCATTATAAGCTAATTGAATACGTTCCCAACGATTATCACGATCCATTGCATAATAGCGTCCAGTTATAGAAGCTAATTCACCAGTGGTTTGTTTCATGTGTTCTTGAATGTCATTGATGAAAAACTTACCTGATTTTGGATCGCAATCACGCCCATCAGTAAAAGCATGTAAATACACTTTTTTTAAATCATGGTCGTTTGCGGCAGTTAAAAGACCTTTTAAATGATTAATGTGAGAATGTATCCCTCCATTAGAAACTAATCCTAAAAAATGAACATTTTTATTATTTGTTTTAGCGTATTCAAAAGCTTTTAATAACTCAGGCTCATTCGCTAAAGTTCCTTCTGTTATTGCTTTATTAATTTTAGCAAGATTTTGATATACGATTCTACCTGCCCCTAAATTCATATGTCCAACTTCTGAATTCCCCATTTGACCTTCAGGTAATCCTACATGTTCTCCATCTGTCCGTAGTTCGGCATTCGGGTATTGGTCATATAATGAGTTAATAAAAGGAGTTTTGGCATTGTAAATAGCAGATACTTTAGGGTCTTGTGTAATTCCCCAACCATCAAGTATCATTAAAATTACTTTCTTGTTCATTATTTTAAGAATTGAATGGTAAATGTAAGAAAGAAATTAGTATTTGTATAAATGAATGAGATGAATTAATGGATTTGAAAATAGATTTTTACTGCATCAACAGGAAAAATTTATATAAATAATAAAAGTGGTACTGTAAAATAGTTATTTTTATAAATTATTAATCGTTGTGAAAAGAATTTTGACTATTACATAAAAACATAAGAAGACTACTTATGTGATAAAAATTGTTTCTTATTTATTCTTATTAGAAGGCAATAGATTAAAAAATGTATATAAAATTAATGATTTCAAATAAATGAATTTACCTACATTATTTAATAGTTTGAGTACGCGTTTTGGACTTTTAAAATCTAAAATGAAAATAGAAAATGCGGTTAATGATTTTGGGTTACAAGTATTGTTAGAGAACACAGCGATAGAAATTTTAAACACCGTTTATGGATATAAATTTATAAACGCTAATAAAGAATCATTAAACTTTGCAGCAGTTGATGCTTTAGATAATGAAAATGAAATTGCGCTTCAAATTACTTCAACTTTTAGTAAAATAAAAATAATTTCTACTATAAATAAGTATTTAAAAAACGATTTACATAAAAACCATAAGCACTTAAAGTTTTTCTTTTTAAAAGATGTGAAATCATTAAATAAAGGAACTATAAATGAAATTTCTAAATTATTAGAAACAAAAGGACTTAGTTTAAATGTAAAAGAAGATTTTATTGATTATGAGGCTATCTATCAAAAGTTATATTTTGATACTCCAGATATTCCTAAAATACTTAAGGTTATCGAAATAATTGATAATGTTTTAGGTGTTTTACCAATTAATAAGATTTCTAGTTTTGCTTCTTTGGGAATTTCATTTGAGAATGATGAAATGGAAAATGTTCACACACTTGTTTCAAGTCTTTTAAAACAGGGGATTAACATTTATATTACATCTAAAAAGTTATATGATGAATTAAAAGATCATCGTTTTTTTGATTATTTGGTGCTAGTTAAGGATGTTAAAAGTATTAGCCATATTAATCATTATTTAATTATTATATCTAATCAATATATTCAAAAAAATTTAATAGAAGAAGAAAGCTGTGTTTTGTTTAAAACGTTATTGCATAACAATTATAAATCTAAAACATTAGCGTTCAATCCGTATATTAATAATTTAAATAGAATTAAAAATAAACGGTTTAGGGTTTATAATAACTTAGATACCGATAAAAAAAATATTCAAGAGTTTTCAGAAAATCTAGTGGTTAATTTTATGTCGTCTAATACATCTCAACTTAAAGTTGATACAGAAAACATAAAAGAGAGTTTAATAAGTATTCGTAAAGGATTTGAGCATAAAATACTTCTAGAGAATAATCAACAAAAAACCATTTTATTTTATATAAATAAAATGGATGTTAAAATTATTTATATAGTTTTAAAAAATGGTTTTTCAACTATTTCTACAATAGCTTATGTGAAAGGCCTTTCAAAAAAATATCCACTTAAAAACATTAATCTTTTAGTACCTCAAAACCCTAATCATAAAACTAGAAAAGTATTAGATACTTTTAAAGATAAGATAAGGATAGAAAACGTGTATTATATTGGAGAATTTTTGTTTGAAGAAACACTAAATGATATTAATCAATTACCAATTTTAGGAATCGATGATTTTGTATCGCCAGTAATCAAACATGAAACAAATAGTATTCATTTAGTAGATATTTTACATTGGATTGTTGAAGAACGTTCACCTTCTATAGGAATCATTGAAGCGCCTGGAGGAATAGGAAAAACAACTTTAGTTGAAAAAATACATGATGAATTAATTAATAAAGAAAATGAATATAAACATTTGGTTCTTTTTATAGAAGCTAATGCTTTTATTGAAAGTTTTAAAAATACTGATTTTTCAGATGAAACTGAATATGATTTGTATTCTATTTTTAAGAAATGCCATAGTCAAGGGAATAGCATAGATGAGCAGTTGTTTTATAATAACTTTAACTATGGAAATATTTTAATGATAATTGATGGTGTAGATGAAATAGTGTCAACAATTACAAGTTTTAACTTAGATTCTTTTTTAATTAAATTATCTGAATTAGGGGAGAAAATAGGAAAAGGGAAAATACTCTTAACCAGTAGAGATTTATATGTAAAAGATATTCAAACTTTTTTAAACAAAATTAATGGTAATGGAAATGCTATTGTTGTTTATAATTTAATGCCTTTTAATAAAAAATTAGCCGAAAAATATTTTTCATTAAATGGGGTTTCGCCTTCAAAAATAAAAAGGGGGCTTTCGTTGTTACATGAATTTGTAATGGAAAAAGAGAAGGGTAATGAATATGTATATCCTCCTTTTGTTTTAGATGTTGTTCTTGATTTTATGAATTCTGAAGAGAATTTTGAGGTTGATTCCGAGATGTTTAATTCAAATTATTTACTATCAAACCATAGATTAGATTTTATTATTCAACAAACATTTAATAGGGAGGGAATAAAAAAACATGAGTATGGTTATGACTTAAGTATTGATAGTCAAGTAGCTTTTTTTACCCTTATGGCGATAGAAAAAATGGGTAGAATAAGAGAAGAAGAAATATTAGAAATAGTTAATCAAATTGATTTTATAAGTAATTCTGAAAAAGTAGCAAAAGGGTTAAGAGACCATCCTTTTATAAGAAAACAAGATGATTATTATGTTTTTATATACCGATTTTTGGCATCTGAATTTTGTGTTACTGGTGTTTTTAGCTTGTTGAAAAAGGAACCATTTATAGAAATTAGTAATGAATTAATAAGAGTTTTAGCTTTTGAAGCTAATTATAATTCTATCATAGCTAAAGGTATTATTGATAAAGTTAATTTAGATAATTCTTTTTCTAAAGATAATTTTTATGTTTTTATAAGAGGGTTAATTAATGATATAAAACAAAATAGAGAAGAGTTAAAGTTTATTGATAAAAAGGCAATAAGTAATTTGTTTTTATTGTTGTGTGAATATTACTCTAATGAAGAGAAGTATAGCAATGAAAATTTTAATCATTTAATTAAAGTTGTTTTTGGAGATAAAGAAGGAAGTTTTATCTCTAACTTTTATTTAATGGATGTTCCAGATAACTTCACATTATTATTAAATTTTAGTGGGCTGAATTTGAAAAATAGTGAGATTAATAATTTTAATAATTTTATTTTTTGTGGATTTAATGCTGATACATCTTTTGAAAGTTCTTGTGAAATAAAGAATATAAACCTTCATGGAGTTTCTTTATTTGATAAGTTGGAAGAAGTATCAATAAATGAAGAAAATTTTGATAATGTTGTAGGAGATAATAGTCTTCATAAAATTTTAAGATTAAAAGAATTAGGTAAAAGCGGGATAGAAAAAGAGATTAGAAAATATTTGAAATCTTTTTATATCGGAAAAACACTCAAAGACGCTATAAAACTAAGAGAATTAAAAAATACATATCAAAATAACGATTTGATGGGAAAGATAACTAAGGAAATGCACAAACAAAATATCTTATTAGAAATTGATAATAGCGAATTAGTTATAAATACGAAGTTGAAAAGTAAAATCAATAAATTTGTATATCAGGGTAGGAGTTTTACTGAAATAAGAGAGGTGTTTAAAGGAATTGCAGTTTCTATTTAATGTGTTTTAAAATAGCCATAAAGTAAAAGTATAACTATAAAATTTGTTTTACTTCATGGCTATGCAAGTTTTTATTTGCTGTACTTTTTAATTGCAACTTTAATTTTTTCAATTCTATTTTCAGGGTCAGGATGTGTGCTTTGAAATTCAGGAACACGATTAGGTCCAGCTGCAGCTTTTAAAATTTCCATTACGTTTATTAGATAGCGAGGGTCGTAACCTGCATCTATCATAAGTTTTACACCCAATTCGTCACTTTCTAGTTCATCACCACGCCCATTTTTAAGTAAAGTTTTTTGACCAACACTATTAGCAAGTTGACCTAAATCAGCACCAACAGAAGCTCCCATTGTTAAAAGCTTCCAAAAGTTAGCTTCAGTAATTCTTTCATTTGAATGTTTACCTAAAACATGCCCAATTTCATGACCTAAAACCCCAGCAAGCATATTTTCATTCAAGCTACCATTACTGTTTGTTAATTTTGAAAATAAAGCATAAGTAATAAAAATTTGACCACCAGGTAAAGCAAAAGCATTAATAGCTCTTTGATCTTTTAATAAATGAAAATCATATTTGTATCCAGACTTTCTTGCTACAGTATTATTTACTAATTTCTGACCAATTTGATCAACAATCTGTTGATATCTGTTGTCAGGATATAACCCACCGTGTTGTTGAGCCATAGAAGGAGCTTGTTGTAAACCAATGGCAATTTCTTGTTCTGGAGATAAACTAATAGATTGTGTTTTTCCTGTATAAGGATTTTCTTCTTGCTGACTACATTTTTTTAAATATGCAAACGCAACGATTACTAGTCCAATAAGTAAACGAATTTTAAAACCGCCTCTATTTCTCATTTTTATGCTTTGATTTTTTGTGTTAGCTATAAATATACAAAATATATAATTTAACGGATATCAGTTTTTTGTGAAGCATAAAAAACTTAAATTTACGCAGTTAAAATACCATTCTATGGAGGCTCATTTTGAATTGAATGAAGTAACTAAAAAGTTACCTAAACATTTACATAAATTTATAGTAAAACAACCTTATAATGAATATACTGCGCAAAATCAAGCAGTATGGCGTTATGTAATGAGAATGAATGTAGATTATTTGGGTAAAGTTGCCCATAAATCATACATAAAAGGTCTTGAAAAAACAGGTATTTCAGTAGAGTATATTCCTAGAATGGAAGGGATGAATCGTATATTAAAAGAAATAGGATGGTCAGCTGTTTCTGTTGATGGTTTTATACCTCCTAATGCATTTATGGAATTTCAAGCTTATAATGTATTGGTTATTGCTTCTGATATGAGAACAATTGGTCATATAGAATATACACCTGCGCCAGATATTATTCATGAGGCAGCTGGTCATGCTCCAATTATAGCAAATCCAGAATATGCTGAGTATTTACGTCGTTTTGGAGAAATTGGTGCAAAAGCTATTTCTTCTTCTAAAGATTTTGAAATGTATGAAGCCATTCGTTTGCTATCAATATTAAAGGAAGACCCTAATGCCTCAAAAGAAGCAATTGAAGAAGCACAAAAGAAAGTTGAATGGCTACAAGATAATATGGGAGAATTGTCTGAGATGGCTCAGATAAGAAATTTACACTGGTGGACTGTTGAGTACGGATTAATAGGTACTGTCGATGATCCAAAAATTTATGGAGCTGGCCTTTTATCTTCAATTGGTGAAAGTAAGGGGTGTTTACAGGAAGAGGTTAAGAAATTACCTTATTCAATTGAAGCTGCAGATGTAAGTTTTGATATCACTAAACCACAACCACAATTATTTGTAACTCCAAATTTTGCACATTTAAGTTTAGTTTTAGAACAGTTTGCTAATAAAATGGCAATAAGAACAGGTGGATTAAAAGGAGTAGAAAAATTAATAGATTCTAATAATTTAGGTACTATTGAATTAAGTACTGGTATCCAAATATCTGGTGTATTTACAAATGTAATATCTGATGAAAAAAATCGCCCTATTTATATTCAAACAACTGGAGGTACTGCATTATCAAATAGAGATAAAGAGTTAATTGGACATGGAATAAATTATCATGCTGAAGGGTATGGAAGTCCAATAGGAAAATTAAAAGGGATTAATATTCCAATTGAAAATATGAGTCCTAGAGATTTAGAGGCTTATGGAATTTATGAAGGAAAACAAGTTTCTTTAGAGTTTGAAGGAGGAGTTAAAGTAGAAGGAGAAGTTATTACTGGTACAAGAGAGTTAAGAGGGAGGATTTTATTAATTTCTTTTAAAAATTGTACGGTAACATATGGAGAAAAAGTATTATTCCATCCTGATTGGGGTATATATGATATGGCTGTTGGTGTTGAGGTGGTTTCTGCCTATGCAGGACCAGCTGATGTAAACTCTTTTGAAGATTTAGGAAAAGTGTCAGAAACCAAAACTCATAAAATAGCATATTCAGAATCTGATGAGAAATTATATTCATTATATGATTCGGTTAGAGAGATGAGGGAAAATGGTACGGTTTCTGAAGTTAAAATAAAAGATATTTTTGAACAACTAGAATCTCAATTTAAAAACGATTGGTTATTACCGTTAGAGTTATTAGAGTTAGCTTTTGATAAAGAATATTCAATAAAAAGTAGCATAAAAGAATATTTGGAGAAACTTAAAGGTAACAAAAGCTACAAAACATTAATAGAAAACGGATTATTTTTGCTTAACAATTACCAACAAGCATAAAATGGGATTATTTAATTTATTTAGAAAAAAAAACATGAGTAACGAAATTAAAGAATATTTAGAGAAAGGAGCAGTTGTATTAGATGTTAGAACTCTAGGTGAATGGAATGAAGGACATTCTGAAGGTGCTAAGCATATTGTTCTAAACACAATACCAGAAAATGTAGAAACAATCAAATCATGGGGAAAACCTGTAATTGCTGTTTGTAGAAGTGGAGGAAGAAGTGGTCAGGCTACTGATTTTTTAACTAATCATGGAGTTGATGTAATTAATGGTGGCCCATGGGGAAATGTAGATCAACATCTTTAAACTACTTTTAAGAAACTGTTTAAAATAAAAAAGGCAATCTGAAATAACATATCAGATTGCCTTTTTTATACTATATATAGTATAAAGTTGATGTTTTTAAAAGGAAATATGTGTGTGTGTGTCTTTTAAGATTTTTATTTTTTCTTGAAGATTACTTATAAATTTCTGGTGTGCTTCTGAATTAGGGTTAAAAGACCTATGTGCCAATCCTTTTTGAATAATTTCAATTTGATTCATTGTTTGTAAAGAATCGTTTGTAAACCAAGTTTGGTTGAATTTTTCCCAAATATAATTTATAGCTGTTGTATTAGGGTGAATCATATCTTCAGTATAAAAACGATAATCACGTAATTCATCCATCATTATTTCATAGGAAGGAAAATAATATGTTTTGTCTCGAGGTTCAATAATATTATGAATAGCCGTTAATAAATGTGATTTACTTCGTTGGTTTTCAATAAAACCATCTTTAATATGACGAACAGGAGATACTGTATATAGTATCGAAACATTTTTATTTACTGATTTTATTAATGAATTAATAGCGTCTAAACTTTCTGAAATTTCTTCAACAGATAAAATTTCTTTTAAAAACTTTTTTTGCGGTATTTTATGACAATTAGCCACGATAGTGTCACTTTCTATAAATCGATATATCCAAGAAGTCCCCAATGTAATAACTATATGTGAGGCAGTTTTTAACTGTTTTGAAGTTGTATTAATAGCTTCGTTTAAGCAATTTAATAGCTCATTTTTATCAGGAGAACTTAAAGAAGAATGAGCATCAAAAGTATGCCATCGTTCATTCTGAAAAAAGATATCTTGTTCAGTATATTCTTTTTGGTTAATTGCATTATTAACTATTGTTTCAATAGCTTTAGGATGAAATAAAATACCAAAAGGATTTTGTAGCGTTTTAAATTTATAATACGTTAATTTATTTCCGATATTTTCAGAAAAGCAAGAACCAATTAATACAACTTCCGATTGATAATCTAATTGATTATGCTGTTGAGGTTTTAACGGTACTTGAGTTTGTAAATTCATGATTAACACTTTGATATTGTAATATAAGTAAGTCTTTTTTGAAACCAAGATTAGAGTTTTCTAGTGCTTAAATTTAAAATGCTCACCTTTATTTCTTTCTCACAAATATAAAAAGGTTCAAAGTAAATGAAAACTATGAACCTTTTTTAAAATATTTTTAATCTGTTTTATCCGATGTATTCAATTGCTTTTTCTAATACTTTTGGAATTCCACCTGGGTTTTTACCTCCAGCAGTAGCAAAGAAATTTTGTCCACCACCACCACCGTGAATGTACTTCCCTAATTCTCTAACTACTTTACCAGCATCATACCCACGTTCGTTTGCAAGTTCTTTAGAAATATAACAAGTTAACATTGCTTTTTCAGGCGAAGCAGAAGAAGCAAATAGAACAAATAAATTATCTATTTCCCCACCTAATTCAAATAGTAAGGTTTTAATACTAGTTGGATCTAAATCTACTTTAGTAGCTACAAAGTGAACACCATTAACCTCTTGTAATTGGTTTTTGATGTCACCCTTCATGTTTTTAGCTTTATCTTTTAATAATTGCTCTAATTGCTTTTTTAAATTAGCATTTTCATCTTGTAAAGCAACTACCGATTTAGTAAGGTTTTTAGGGTTTTTTAATACCTGTTTTACTTCTGTGTAATTACGTTCAATATCTTCAAAGTAATCACCTACGGCTATATTAGTAATGGCTTCAATACGACGAATTCCAGCTGCAACGGCTCCTTCTGATTTTATTTTGAAATACCAAATATCACCAGTTTGTTGTACATGAGTTCCACCACATAATTCTATTGATTGTCCAAAACGAATAGCACGAACACTATCACCATATTTTTCACCAAATAAAGCCATTGCACCTTCATCAATAGCTTGTTGCATTGGGATGTTTCTTTTTTCTATTAATGGAAGGTTTTCTCGAATACGAGCATTTACAAACTCTTCTATTTCTTGTAATTGATCTTTATCAACTTTAGAAAAGTGAGAAAAATCAAAACGTAAATGTTTAGGACTAACTAATGATCCTTTTTGTTCAACATGAGTTCCTAAAACTGCACGTAATGCTTGGTGTAATAAGTGAGTAGCAGAATGATTACTTGCAGATAATCGTCTAAATTCATCATTTACTACTGCTTTAAACGTGTCATTTAAGTTTTTAGGAAGGTTTTTAGCAAAATGAATAATTACATTGTTTTCCTTTTTAGTATCCGTTATGTATATAACATCACCATTTGGAGTTTCAATGGCACCTTTGTCACCAACTTGTCCACCACCTTCAGGATAAAAAGGAGTCATGTTAAATACTAATTGATATTGGTCACCATCTTTTTTAGTGGTAACTTTTCTGTAACGTGTTAATTTTACATCAGCAGTTAAGGTGTCGTATCCAATAAATTCTTCTACTTCATCTTCTATTAAAATAACCCAATCACCAGTTTCACTTGCAGAAGCTGCACGAGAACGATCTTTTTGAGCTTTCATCCCAGCATTAAATTCTTCTTCATTAATCTCATATCCTTTTTCACGAGCAATTAATTGAGTTAAATCTAAAGGAAAACCATAGGTGTCATATAATTCAAAAGCTTTTTTACCAGATACTGTTTTTCCATTAGTGTCTTCTATAACTTTATCTAATAATAACAATCCTTGATCTAGTGTACGTAAAAAAGAAGCTTCTTCTTCTTTAATTACATTATGTACTAAAGTGTCTTGCTTTTTAATTTCAGGAAAAGCAGCACCCATTTGATGTGATAACGTTTCTGCTAACTTATAAATGAAAGGTTCTTTTTGATTTAAGAATGTAAATCCATAACGAATAGCTCTACGCAATATTCTACGAATAACATAACCTGCACCATTATTACTAGGTAATTGACCATCAGCAATAGCAAAAGCAACTGCACGAACGTGGTCAGCAATAACACGAATAGCAATATCTATTTTTTCATCTTTGCCATATTCAATCCCAGTGATGGTTTCAACTTCACGAATTAAAGGTGTAAAAACATCAGTATCGTAATTAGATTGAACTCCTTGTAAAACCATACATAAACGTTCAAACCCCATACCTGTATCAATATGTTTAGAAGGAAGCCCTTCTAAAGTACCGTTAGCTTTACGATTGTATTGCATAAATACTAAGTTCCAAATTTCAACAACTTGTGGGTGATCTTCATTAACTAATGATTTTCCGTCTACTTTAGCTTTTTCTTCGGCTGTACGAATATCAACATGAATTTCTGAACATGGACCACAAGGACCTTGCTCACCCATTTCCCAGAAATTATCTTTTTTATTTCCCATTAAAATACGATCTTCTGAAATATATTGCTTCCATAAATCGTATGCTTCTTGGTCCATTTTAGTACCGTCTTTTTCATCACCTTCAAAAACGGTTACGTATAAAATATCTTTATCTATTTTAAAAACCTCAGTTAATAATTCCCAAGCCCAAGCAATAGCTTCTTTTTTAAAATAATCACCAAAACTCCAGTTTCCTAGCATCTCAAACATAGTATGATGATAGGTGTCATATCCAACTTCTTCTAAATCGTTATGTTTTCCTGAAACACGTAAACATTTTTGAGAATCTGAAATTCTATTATTTTTTGGTGTGGCATTACCTAAAAAGTACTCCTTAAACGGGGCCATACCAGAGTTGGTAAACATTAAGGTAGGATCGTTTTTTAGCACCATAGGTGCAGAAGGAACGATGTCATGTTGTTTCGATTTAAAAAAATCTAAAAATTTAGCTCTAACTTCTTGAGATTTCATACCACTCCAGTATCTTAAAATTGTTAATTTTTAACTAAAAAACCGCTTTAAATAAGTAGTTTTAAAACATTTTGTAAATTTGTGTGTTTCCAAACAATAAACCCTTAAATAAAGGCGCTCGTTTAAAGAGCACAAAAATAGTATATTTAGCATTATGGCGAAAGTAAAATATTATTATGATCCAGAGACGTTATCTTATAGAAAAATAGAGAGTAGATCAGCCGAAAAATATAAGAAAGCTTTTTTAGTGGTAACAGGAGGATTATTAATTGCTTTTTTAGGATTCATAGGTTTTAGTCAGTTTTTATTAACACCAAAAGAGAGAGCCCAAAAAAGAGAATTAGAAAACTTAAAGTTACACTATGAACTACTTTCAAAAAGAATGGACGAAAGCTCTGGTGTTTTAACTGAATTACAACAAAGAGATAACAACATTTATAGAACATATTTTGAGGCAAGTCCAATTGCTGAAGAACAACGTAGAGCAGGTTTTGGTGGTGTAAATAGATACAAACATCTTGATGGTTTTGATAATAGTAGCATGATTAAAAATGTAACCAAAGAGTTAGATATTTTATCTAAACAAATGGTAGTTCAATCAAAATCGTTAGATGAAATAGTCAATTTAGCTAAAGAAAAAGAAAAGATGCTAGCTTCTATTCCTGCAATACAACCTGTGAAAAATGAAGATTTAAAAAGAATGGCTTCTGGGTATGGTATGCGATTACATCCTATTTTAAAATCTTGGCGTATGCATAATGGAATGGATTTTACGTCACCTACTGGAACACCAATTTTTGCATCAGGAAATGGAAAGGTAATTAAAGCACATAGAAGTTCAACTTTTGGAAAAGTAATTTATATAGATCATGGCTATGGGTATAAAACAATTTATGCTCATATGAGTAAAATGGTGGCTAAGAAAGGACAAAGTGTAAAAAGAGGAGATTTGATAGGGTATGTAGGTAATACAGGACGTTCTGCAGCGCCACACTTACATTATGAAGTTCATAAAAATGGACGACCAGTAAATCCTATTTATTTTTATTATGGCGATTTAACTCCTGAAGAATTTATAGCAATGCAAAAGGCGTCTCAGCAAAAGGGGCAGTCGTATGATTAAAAAATAAAAATGTACGTAGAGTTACCTGAAAAAAGATACTATAAAATTGGCGAAGTTGCTGATGCTTTCGGAGTAAATACTTCCTTGATCCGTTTTTGGGAAAAAGAGTTTGATGTAATTAAACCTAAAAAAAATGCAAAAGGGAATAGGTTATTTACAAAAGTAGATATTGAAAACTTTAAACTTATTTTTAATTTAGTTAAAGAAAGAGGCTTTACTTTAGAAGGAGCTAAACAAAAGTTAAAGAGAAATCCAGATAAAGTGGTAAACAATCACGAAATAATTAGTAGATTGGAAACTGTAAAAGCAGAATTAATAAAAATCAAAAATCAATTATAAAATCAAAAATTATGAAAAAATGGTTAGTACCTTTAATTATTGTAGGTGTAATAGCGTTTGCTTTATATAGTTGGGCTGTAGGATTTAATAATACAGCAGTTGAATACCAGGAGAATGCAAAAACTAAGTGGTCAAATGTAGAAAGTTCTTATCAACGAAGAAATGATTTAATAGGTAATTTAGTAAAAACGGTACAAGGAGCTGCTGATTTTGAAAAATCTACGCTTACCGATGTAATTAATGCCCGTGCTAAGGCTACTTCTGTAAATATAAACGCTGGAGATTTAACTCCAGAAAAGATGGCTCAGTTTCAGCAAGCTCAACAAGGATTAACTGGAGCGTTGTCTAAATTATTAGTGTCAGTTGAACGTTATCCAGATATTAAGGCTAATAAAAACTTTTTAGAATTACAAAGTCAATTAGAAGGTACTGAGAACCGAATTAATGTTGCTCGTGACCGTTTTAATGAAAGCACAAATATTTATAATAAACATATAAAAAAGTTTCCAGGATCAATTTTAGCTGGAATCTTCAATTTTGATGAAATGAATCGTTACAAATCTGATGCAGGTTCTGAAAATGCACCTAATGTAGATTTTAAGTTTTAATTGATGTCTAAAGTTGAAGACTTTCTTTCTGTTCAAGAAGAACAAGAAATTGTTTCTGCGATTAGGCAAGCTGAACTAAATACTTCTGGTGAAATTAGAGTACATATTGAAAAGAGCACAACACTTTCTCATTATGATAGAGCACTAGAAGTATTTAGTACTTTAAAAATGTATAATACCAAGCAAGAAAACGCAGTACTTATTTATGTAGCTGTTGAAGATCATAAGTTTGTAATTTATGGTGATAAGGGTATTGATACTGTAGTACCTAAAAACTTTTGGGACACTACTAAAAATACCATGCAGGAGCAATTTAAAAAAGGCAATTTTAAGCAAGGGATTATTGATGGTGTTTTAAAAGCAGGTGAAGAACTAAAAGCACATTTTCCTTGGCAGACTAATGATGAAGATGAGTTGTCTAATGAAATATCAAAAGGCTAAATGAAATTGAAAAAGACCATTTCTACTTTAATCCTTATATTTTCACTATTTAGTGTTTTTAATATCTTTTCTCAAGGTTTTGAAATTCCAAAGAAGCCGAAAAAAGAAAAAGATCAGACGAGTTTATTTGATTATATAGGTTTATTAACTCCGCATGAGAAAACTACATTAGAACAAAAATTAATTAAATATTCAGATACTACTTCTACACAAATAGTAGTTGCTGTTATTAATTCCACGAAAGGTGAAGAAATAGGTTATTTAGCTACAAATTGGGCACATGAATGGGGAATAGGTCAAGAGAAAGTAGATAATGGTATTTTTATATTGTTAGCTAAAGATGATAAAAAAATTACTATTAGAACTGGTTATGGGACTGAGCATTTATTGACTGATTATGTTTCACGTCAAATAATTGAATACAACATTATTCCTTACTTCAAAAAAGGAAATTACTATGCAGGTTTAGATAGTGGAATTAATTCGATATTTAAAGTACTTCAAGGAGAATTTAAAGGAGAAAGAAAGCGATCTAAAGATGGTTTTGACCCGAGTTTTATTATTTTTATAATTATACTTATTATATTCTTTATTATAATATCTCGCGGAAACCGAGGAGGTCGAGGCGGCGGAAGAAAATATAGAAGATCAGATCCAGCTAGAGACATCTTCGATACTATCATACTAAGTAATTCTGGAAGAGGAGGTTTCGGAAGCGGAGGCTTTGGAGGTTCTTCTGGTGGAGGATTTAGTGGCGGCGGTTTCGGAGGAGGCTTCGGAGGCGGAGGCTTTGGCGGAGGTGGTGCTACTGGAGGATGGTAACATAAAAATACTTTTCAGTTTTAAAAAATATACAAATATAAAACCACTGATTTTTCAGTGGTTTTTTTATGATTATAAAAAAAAATAATATTTAAAAAATTAAATTATTAAACTAATGGTTTATATATTAGTTTCTAACTAATTAATAGTAAATAATGGAAAATAAAAAAGCTCCTGAAAAAAGTAAAATAGATTTTATAAAATGGTTTATAAATACAGTAGTAATAGGATTATTAACTTTTTTCTTTTCATGGGTTTTAGATGAACGAAAGCAAGGGGTTGAAGAAATAAAAGTATATAATACATATGTTGAATTAATAACAAAGGTTGACGGATTAGCAGAGAGAAGATTATTAGCAGAGTTTTTTTCAAACGTAACAGTGTCTGGTCAGTTAAAAGAAGGATGGAAAGACTATTATGATATTTTAGATAAGCAATACAAAAATGAAATAGCTAAACAAGATTTAATTATTTCTAAAACTGATACAACGACTATAGAAGGGAAATTTGAACTTGAAAAAGCAATTTTGAAAAAAAGTAAAATAGAAGGTACAGGTGTTATATCTCCTATTATAACAAAACTAAACCCTCAAAACTTTAAATTGGCACTACAAAAAGAGTTAGAAGGATTTTCATTATTGATAGATAAAGATATTGAGGGAGCTATTTTAGCTTTTTCTGAATCTGAAAATGCATATAATTCATTTCATCAAGTATATGAAATAGAAAAATACTTGAAAAGTAAATTGCAGTCAGAAGAAGTAAAAAGTGATGAGTTTTGGAAAATTATTTATAAAGACTTACTTGAAAAATATAGCTGGAAAATGCCTAAAATAATTAAATTTAAATTAGAAAATTTTTCAAAATAATGAGTTGCTTATACTAAGTAAATTGAGAGAAGTATTTTCATAATTGTATCTTTGCAAGAAATAAATTATTATGAAAAACTACTTCTATAGGATAGGTGTTATACTACTATTTTTAATTACTGTTAGTTGTAAAAAAGAGATTGATGCATCTAACGAAGTTTATTCTTCAGAAACATTAAAATTAAAAAAGCTAACCGATAATGTGTATGTGCATACTACATTTTTAGACACAGAAAGTTGGGGGAAAGTAGCATGTAATGGAATGTTAGTTATAGATAATAATGAAGCAGTGGTTTTTGATACACCATCTAAAAATAAAGTAGCGAAAGAATTAATTACTTGGGTAGAAAACCAAAAAAAAGCTACCATAAAAGCTGTAATACCCACTCATTTTCATGTTGATTGTTTAGGAAGTTTAGAAGCGTTTCATCATAAAGAGGTACCATCATATGCTAGTCTAAAAACGATAAAACTAGCTAAAGAGCAGGGTACTATTATACCACAACATGGTTTTTATAATAATTTTGAATTAAAAATAGGTAATAATAAGATTATTTGTGAGTTTTTAGGAGAAGGTCATACGAAAGATAATATAATTGGGTATTATTCTAAAGATAAGGTATTGTTTGGAGGTTGTTTAGTAAAAACACTAAAGGCTAAAAAAGGGAACTTAGCAGATGCTAATGTTAAAGAGTGGTCAAATACCGTTAATGCAGTAAAAGGTAAATATAAAGATGCTAAATGGGTGATACCAGGGCATGGTAATGAAGGAGATACTTTATTGTTAAATTATACAATAGCGTTATTTAAGGAATAACTGGATAGTTAATATTATACATAAACTAACTTTATAGTGTGGCTTAGAAATTGTTTTTTAAGTACCTTTACTATTATAAGTAATTCTTTAAAATGAAAAAGGTATTCTATTTTTTTTTAAGTATATTTTTAGTTTCAAGTTGTACAAATTATGGGCAATTAAAAATAGTTGGCTCAGTGCCGGATGAACTAGAAGAGGTGTCTGGAGTTGAAAAAATAAAAGGATCAGATATTTTATGGATGCATAATGATGGTGGAAATGAAGCTGATATTTATGGTGTAAATGTTTTTGGTGAAATACAACAAACAATAGCACTGACCACAAAAAATAAAGATTGGGAAGACATTACTTCAGATGAAGAAGGTAATTTATATATTGCTGATTTTGGGAATAACGGTAACAAACGTAAAAATTTAGTTATTTATAAAATAACTGCAGAAGAGCTAGCGTCTCAAAATATAATAACACCAGAAAAAATTAAATTTAAGTATCCTAATCAAACTAAATTTCCACCCAAAAAGAAGAAACGTTTTTTTGATGCTGAATCATTATTGTATTTTAAAGGTGGGTTATATGTTTTTACTAAAAGTCGTGTAAAAGGAGCGTATGGCAAAACAAGTTTATATAAAGTACCAACCACAAAAGGGAAATATACTGCAGAATATATTGATACGTTTGAAAATTGTAATAATAGTATACACTGTTGGGTAACTGCTGCATGTATATCTCCTGATAAAACAAAAGTAGCCTTACTAACTCATGATCAAGTATTAATTTTTACAGATTTTACTAATGATAATTTTTTCAGTGGAGTAGTAACTGAACATGATTTAGGGCATACTTCACAAAAAGAAGGAATTACTTTTAAAGATAATAACACACTTTATATTACTGATGAACAATCTCATGGAGCTGGAGGGAAGTTGTATGAGTTTTCCCTTGTGGAAAAATAAAAATTTGTTGACTTGAAATCTGTCATAGCGAGTATACGAAGCTATTAAAAAATACTTCTTTCGTGCCCCAATCTTAATGAAGTTAAAAATATACTTGGAATAAATTACAGGTTAATAATTTCAACAAATAAAAGGATCCAGCCAATAACTAAGAATAGTCCACCAAGTGGAGTAATTGGACCAAGAAAACGTAGCTTTTTGCCTTTGGCATCTGATAAAACCAATCCGTAAATACTAAATGAGAAAAGTAAAACTCCAATTATAAAGCTCCATCCTAATAATGGATTTGGTATTTTGAAGTTAAAACCAATGGTAAGTAAAACAATAGCATGGTACATTTGGTATTTTACTCCTGTTTCAAAAGATTTTAATTGATGATCAGTTAAAATTTTCTTTAAGGCATGGGCTCCAAAAGCACCAAAAATAACTGCTAGCATTCCAAAAATGGCTCCAAAAAATAAAATGGTTTGTTGTGTCATAATTTGTTAAAAAAAATTGTGTTAAAAAGAAAAACCAATACCAAAAGCAACTCTATTTTCGTTAGTGTTTCCTTGGAAGTAAGAAATATTTAGGGTGAATAAATCAATTCCACTTAACCAAACAGAACCACCATAACTTGTATGCCATGTTGAATTTGAAACTTCTCTTGGACTCCAAACACGTCCGTAGTCAAAACCAGCAGAAACTCCCATTTTTAATGGTAAAAAAGAAGTTTTAATTTCTCCAAAGCGCAATCGTAAATCATTACTATGATAAAAGCTTTGAGTTCCTGTAAAACGCTGACGGTTAAAACCACGTAAGCTTTTATCACCACCTAAAGTAGCAGCTTGAAAAATTTCAAAACGGTTACCAATGTTAATATGTGTACCAACTTCAGAAGCTAAAACTAATGAACGATTTTGCACCAAGTTTTGATAAATTGCTAAAGAAGATTTAATATATCCAAAACGCCTTTCAAAGTCATTAATTTTTGATTTTGCTCCAACTGCTAATTCAAAATTCATTCCTTTAGTTGGGAAGCTTACATTATCAATTCTGTTATGAGTAAAACCAAGTTCACTTCCTATAAAATAATTAGTATCAAAAATATTAATAGCACTTTGATTGTGATTTCTAATGTTTCTATTCGGTGTGTTTTGTACACGAACACCTTCTATAGAAGAAGCTAATTGAACAGCAAACCCACCTCTAAAACGTTTTAAGAGTGCTGGCGAAAAGCTTAATTCACTTTTCTTAATACGGTAATAATCTAAATCAAAATTTTGATTATTTACACTGTTATTACCCCATCCAAAAAAGTTAATAGAATAATTGTCACTAGTTGCTTTTGCGCGTATTGCTAAACTCCAATCTCCTATAAATTCAGTAAACTCACCATTATATTCAATGTCAAAACCATTAATAGCTGAAAAATAGTTTGCTGATAAAGAATGTTGACTTGCAAATGGACGTTTTTTAAACCCTTGTCGTGTATGGGTTACAGAGGCGCCAATAAAGAAACCATCATCTGGATTACTACCTAAGCTAGGAAAAACAAGAGTAGTGTTGTTATCTATATCTCGGTGATTATAGGTGTTTCTATAGTAATTGTCTGAGCGTAAATCGGCAGTTTCCTTGTTTCCGTTTACGGTATTTTTCTTTGATTTATAATCGTAGATTTTTGTTTTCTTACTCCAACCAGCTACTGAAGACTCATCAGTATACACATCATGATCTTGTCCTCCTATTAAGCGAACTAAAATACCGTTTTTAACTTTTCCAGTTATGGTGAAAGTATCATCACCATTTAATCCATAGATTTGAATTTCATTCGTTTCTTTGGTCGTAAAAGTGCGTTTATAGATTGTATTTTTCTTACGAGTAACAGTAACTCTAGTTTCAGTGTTATTTATACGTTCTATTGAGAATATATCCTTTTTGTCAGTACCTACAATGTATACAGTTTTAGCTTGTTTTGTATAGTATCTACGAGCAATGCTTTTTAATTTATCTCTTCGTGATTTTATTTTTGCAATTGTTTCTTTTCCGTCTAATTCATAAATCTTGGTAGGTAACTTTTTTATTGAAGCTTCAATAATATCATCTGTTAATTGTTTTTGAATATAATCCGCTTGTGCTAACCAATCTTTTAAAGTTAATTCATTTAAAAATTCAGCATCAAAAAAACGAGGGTAATTGTTATACCATTTCATATTTTTAATATCATTTTCAAAAGTTTGCATGTTTTTAACTAAAGGAGCAAACTGTTGAAATAAAGGAATCATAACTCCGTCGAATTTAGAAAAAGGTTGATCTCTATCTCTAGGTATAGGTCGGTAATAGGTGTTGCCATTATCGGTTTTAAATGAAGCCCAACGCCATTGATCTTCATGACGATCCCAATCTCCAATTACCATATCAAACAAGCGAGAACGTATAGCCCATTCTTGATCTACTGTATGCTTTCCATTTTTACGAATCTTTTCTAAAACATCAAAAGTATTTATAATGTTCGTTGAATTACCAAAACTATCTACATCTTTTCTATTACCAGCAGGACGTTCTTCTAATAAATATAAACCACCTCCAAAAATAGTGTTGTATTTACCTAAAGCTGGTTGTTTAGGCATATAGTATAGCTTAGGATTTGTATGGTAAATATTCACAGCTTCTGCCATATCAGGAATAACAAATGCAGCATATGGGTGCGACATAGTAAAAATATCTTGTACAACGTCAATTAAAAAAGTCCCTTTTAAGATTCCTCCCATAATACGACTACCATTTTTATACATAGAACGTAGTACATATTGTTTTCCTTCAGAATTTTCAAGACGAAGTGAATTTGTTTGGTTTCCTCCTCCTTGTCTAATAGGCTTTAATCCACCAAAAACAGACTCTAATTCTAAAACAGGTACTTGTATTTTTTTACCATATTTTTCACGGTGTAAGTCTCCCCACATAAATTTATGAAATCCACTTACTTTTGTAGCTTCTGAAGGATAAATAGAAGTTTCAATAACTTTTTTATGAGCATTATATTCACTAAAATCAGGAGCTTTCTTTACTGTTTTTGGAGTGATAATTTCTTTACTAAATAGCAGCTTATTATTATCGGTAGTGTTAGCAGCGTAATATTCAATTACAGCAGAACCATCTTTATGAAAATTTAATTTAGCATATCCGTGATTACCATAGGTGAAAGGAGCATTATAACCAGCTAAAGCAGGTGATTGTTTAGAACCTGAACCACTTACTACTTGTTTGAAACCATCATTTTCTATATACTGAAGGTTGTGTTCATGACCACCAACAAAAACAATGTTATTTTTAAAGTCATCAGCAATAGTTTTTATTTGTTCTATAAAATCTGTGTAACTTTTGTTAAAATTGTCAGTTTCAATACCTGCATGTGAACGCAACATATTTTTTAGAGTACCTAAAACAGGTATAGGCTTCATATGGTCTTTAAAAGAAAAACTACCACCATGAGGTCCATTACTATATAATGGGTGATGCATAGCTACTACTACATTTTTATAACGATTTTTTTTAAACATTCCAGATAGTTCATTCATAAAATGTTCACGTGTTTTAATATCACAATTCTCATTAATAGTTGGGTGATTATTCCAGTCAGTAATAAACCATTTACTGTCAATAATAATAAGAGTTAAGTTATCATTGATGTTTACTTTTTTTAATCCACATCCTTTTTCTGGTAAAAAAGAATTTTTACCCAAGGCCTTTTCTACCATTTTTTCTTGGCGTTTTAAACCTTTTAAACCATTATACCAATCATGATTACCAGGAGTGAAAATAGTTTTTCCTTTAAAGTTTTTTACAGCATCTATTTGAATTTGTAATCTATGTTCAGCTAACGCTCTTTCAGTAGTTTTCTTTTTAGGCATTCCTATAGGATATATATTATCACCTAAAAAAAGAGCTGTACTATTTTTTGTTGAGGTTTGTAAATCTTTTTGAAAATACTCTAAAGAAAGTAAGTTCTTACCTAAGTCAGCATTACCAGCATCTCCAATTAAATAAAAAGAGTGAGAAAGCTCTTTATTAACCTTAATTGTTTTAGGTGCTTTATTATTGGCATATTGTGCTTTATACGTTGCACAGCCAGTTATAAAAATAAAGGCAATGAAATATAGGAAAAATCTAATGTTCATAAGTGGTTTTATTGAATTACAAAAATACTATTAATTCGTTAGTTTATTATAGTCTTCAGGAGTATCAATATCTATCAAATTAAAAGGCGTCATTTTTACAAGATTTTCTTCTTCATTATTAAGAAGCTCTTTAGCACCTTTGTCGCCTTTTAATTGTAACAATTCTGAAAAATAAGTAGCTGGAAATATAGCTGGGACACCTACTTTTTTACCATAATTAGAGCCGATTATTTTTGTAGGGTTCTCTTTAGATAGAAGAAACATTTCATGAATATATGATGAAGTGACTTTTGGTTGGTCAGCCAAAAGTATCGTTACTGAATCGTATTGTTTGTCGAGTACGTATTTAATCCCAGTTACTATGCTTGAACTTAATCCATTTTCATAGTTATAATTATGTAATATTTGGATAGGGTAGTGCTCAATTTCTTTTTTTATAAGTTGAAAGTTTGCTCCTAAAACACAATAAACAGTTCCTGTTTTTAAATTTAAAACTTGCTCTATCGTCCAACCTAATAAGTTGGTATGTTTAAAAGGGAGTAGTTGTTTAGAGCTTCCCATTCGAGAAGAACTTCCAGCGGCAAGAATAAGAATAGCGGTTTTATTCATTGTTCTTAATAATTATTGTAAATGAAGTAAAGTATTCCATATAGAGATTGCTTCATTACTTTCGCAATGCCGAATTTATAATTATGTGTGAATTTTACCTGTTATTTTTTTTAATGAAAAAACTTCTTTATTTCTGATAACTGATAATATTTCAGCAACAATAGATAATGCAATTTCTTCTGGAGTTATTGCGCCAATATTTAACCCGGCAGGCGTGTGAATTTTATCTAAAAAGCTATCAGAAACGTCAGGAGATAGTTCAAATAATTCATTGAATAGTTTTTCTCTTCTCTTAGCAGCGCCCAATATTCCAATATAACTAGGGTCGGTTTCTTGTAGTTTTATTATGTATCGTAAATCGTAGGTGAAATTATGATTCATAAGAACGATAGCAGTATGTTGATTTATGTGTGTTAATTCAACCAAATCTGGAGTTTGTGCAATTACCGATTTTGCTCCTGGGAAATCTGATGATTGTTTAGGGTCTTTTATAGAGGTTATGACTTCAACCTCCCAACCTAATAACGTGGCTTGTTTACATAGTTTAACAGCGTCGTGTTCTCCACCAATAATTATTAAACGAAATAGCGGTTGCATGGTTTGTGTAAATACTAAAAATTTGTTATTTACCGTAGGTTTAAAATGATTAGAAAAGGTGAAGGATTTTTTGCCAAACTGAATTACTGTGCCGAAGTTTCCTTCAATTTCATCTTCTTTTTTATAGTGAGCGTTTATACTAAAAGGGATTCTTTTTTCGATACTACTAGAAAATTCTTTTAAAAATTTAGGTGTAAGATTAATGGATTCTAATAAAATATATAAAACGCCCTCACAACCTAACCGATATCTACCGTCATAAGCTATAACTTTTGGAGTTCTTGTTTTAAAAACTGTTTGAGCTCTTCGTTGCACTTCTTTTTCTACACAACCACCGCTTACGGCTCCTGTTATTTTTCCGTCAGAAGATAGCAACATTTGTACACCAGGCTTTCTATAGGAAGAACCATCTAAAGCAACAACAGTTGCCAATATATTTTGGATTCCTTTTTGCTGATTAAGAAAAGCTTGTTGAATAATTTCTTTAAACTCGTGTGTCATTAATAGAAAACATTTCCTTAAAAGTACAAATTTTTAGGAACTACATGAAAGCATTGAGCAACCTACTTTATTACGTGCCCATTCAGGGCGCTTGGCAAACCATTTATGATGTTGAGGTTGTTCGCTATACGGTTGCTTTAATAACTGATAAAATTCTTCAATTAAATTGTAATCACCTTTGTTAGCATCATCAATTGCCAGTTGTGCCATGTAATTACGTAATACGTATTTAGGGTTCACTCCATTCATATGTTGTTTACGCTGTTCATTAGTTTGAGTTTCTTGTTGTAATCTATCAATATATTGAGTAAGCCAAGTTTCCCAATGCTGTTTTATTTCGTCTTTTAATTCTAGTGGGTTATAAAAAGCTTCTGCTATTTTTTCAATAGCTATAGAAATGGTGTCTTCTTTAGTGATTTTTGAAAGGTTTCTGAAAAATATAGTCATATCCGTTTCTATCAAATGTAACGTTTCTTCTAGTCTACCAATAAGCTCAGAATCCGTATCGTTATTTTGAATTAAACCTAACTTACTTTTCATCATAGTTTCATATTGCTCTTTAAAAAGAGAATTGTAACCATCTAAAATTTGTTGTAAAGGTTCAGCTTCTTCAATAAGTGGATATAAAGCATTCGCTAGTTTAAAAAGATTCCATAATCCAATATAGGATTGATTTCCGAATCGATAACGTTTATGTTGAGCGTCTGTTGTATTTGGCGTCCATCCAAAATCAAAACCTTCTAACCATCCATAAGGACCATAATCAATTGTTAATCCTAAAATAGACATGTTATCCGTATTCATAACACCATGTACAAAACCAACGCGTTGCCAATGTACTATCATTTCAATCGTATTATCTCTAACCTTGGTTAAAAAATCAAGATATTTTTGTTTTCCTGTTGAAGTTATTTCTGGGTAGAAATGGTTGATTGTATAATCTGTTAATTGTTGTAAAGCTACGTTGTTTTTTCTAGAAGAAAGAATTTCAAAACTTCCGAAACGAATAAAACTAGGAGCAGTTCGACTAACAATAGCTCCTTTTTCATAAGCTCGGTTTCCGTTGTATAATACATCTCGTAAAACTTCATCACCAGATAAGCTTAAAGACAAAGCTCTAGTTGTTGGAACTCCTAAATGATGCATTGCTTCACTACATAAATATTCTCGTATAGAAGAACGTAAAACGGCTAAACCATCAGCAGTTCGTGAGTAAGGTGTTTCACCAGCACCTTTTAATTGTACTGCCCATTGTTTTTTATTATGAGTTACTTCAAATAAATTAATAGCTCTACCATCACCTAATTGCCCAGCCCAATTCCCAAATTGATGACCACCATAGCACATGGCATACGGATGCGTATTTTCTAATACCTCATTTCCTGTAAAAATACTTAGAAATTTGTTCGTTTTTGCATCATCTTTTGTGAGACCTAATTCAACTAACATTTCTTCAGAAACATGAATTAATGAAGGATTAGCTGTTTTTTTAGGCGTTACATACGAAAAACAAGCATCTAGTACTTGCCTGCGAGTGTTTTCTAAGACTTTATCTGCAGGTAGTTCTTTATTAAAAGTATTATTTAGGTGTAGCTTCATTAGAGTGTGGTTTTACTTCTCTTTTTTCAACTAACAAAGTTATTACACTTATAATAAATAAACTGAGTATTAATAAAAAATAAAAAACCTCAGACTAGCTTAACTAATCTGAGGTTTTTAGATTTTAAAAAATTATGCTTTAGATGCTACTTCAGATTCATGAAGTAATAATTCTAGTTCTTTATTTAATAAATCATGATTAAATCGATCACCAGAAAGGTCAGTATTTATAATAGTTTCTCTAATTCCGAAAGGACCTTTTACAATTCCTTTAATGTGGAAATTAAGTTTAGTACTAGTACATTGCCATTTAGAAATAGTTACTTCAAGAGAAAGTGGTCCCATTATTGGGTAAGTATTTGTTTCATTTCCTTTTAAAACAACCCTTTTACCACCACTACCACGATTGGTTTTAACAAAAACATCAGTGTGAAATCCAGCACAACCACCATTATTGTCATAAACTTTAATGTTTGCTGTTCCTTCTATACGTATTCCAACAATACTAAATTTAAATTTTCTAGTTTCGTCAATAATAATTGGTCCTCCGTTTGATAATTCGCTCATAATAAATAGTTTTAATATTCCTTACTCGTAAGGCTTTTCAGGGTTCGCCTCGTTTTTGTAGTTTCTGAACTCTACTCTGTTTGGTTTTAGAAAACTATTTTTAGCGCTAATAATAAGTTTCTGATCCTAAAATTACAATTGAACAAGTACTTTAATAGATTAATCTCAGTGAATGAATTAAGAAACTTCGTGAGTGCTACAAAAAAGGAGTTAAGCGTTTGAAATTGAGTATTTGATGTGTTGATGGTTATTTCACAATAGAGTATCTTGCACTATAATCAAACTAATAAATCATGGAAAACAAAACGAGCTTAGAATTATATTCTATAATTAAAGAATTAAAAATCAGAAAAATTGATGGAAACCAAACTCCTATTAGTATTGATGGACACACATCTTTAGGTCCTTTTGTAAGAATAACAGAAACAGGTAGCTTAAATTATTTATATGTTACTGCTTTTTTTGATGAAGAAGTTATAGAGGGTGGTGTTGAAGAGTTTGATATTGATGGAATTATTTCAAATAAAGAATTGAGTTTGTTGATTAAACCTAAAAAGAAAACTAATCCAAAAGCAGAAAAACAATGCTTGTTAGTTTTTATCTTTACTATAGATGATGAGCAAATGGATACGGTTGATAAAGTAAGAGTTACTATTAATTTTAATGGAGAACCATTTATTAAAGAACCTAGAAGAGGTACATTGGTTATTCCTCCAAATTCAACTATCAAGAATTAATTATGCACTATAAAGTGAAGTTTTTGCTTTATTTTCTGTTTTTTTTTAGTTATTCATCTTTTTCTCAAACTTCATATGTGAAAGAGTTTTTTTCTGAAAACTGTACTATCTGTGCAAGTTTAGATAGTGTTAACTTGGATAAGTTACCAGATTTAGAAAAGAATGCTTGGCATAATGCCCATATTTCTTTCATAGATAATGATTATGAAAAGGTAAGTTATTATTTGTTGAAAGATGAAAATACTAATAATAAATTGAAAAGTATTTTACAAGGACATTTATTTTTACGTTTAAAAATATACGATAAAGCTGAGTTTTTTTTTAGAAAGAAGATATTAAAGAATGATGAAAAATATCGCTTAATTGTAATGAAAAGTCTTGGAGAGTTTTATGAAGGAAGAAATTATGATTCGGCTGTATTTTATTACAGTGAAATATTAAAGTATAAAAGTCTGCCTTATAAACTAGAAAGTGAATTAAATGAAAGCTTAGCTTTTTTAAACTCATCAAAAAGAGAATTTAAAAAAGCCGAAGTTTTATACCTAGATTTACTAAAAGCATATAAAAAACATAATGATTCTTTATCATTAGCTAGGGTGTATTCTAATTTAGGGAATTTGTATTTTGAACAATATCAAGATAAAAAAGCAAAAAAGTATTTTGATTCTGCTTATGTAGTGGTAAAACCTTTAAGAAATTTTCAACTAAAAAGTTTTATTACCCATAACCTATATATTGTATCTGAAGCTTTAAAAGAGCATAAAGAAGCAGTTGGATATTTAAAGGAATACAATGTTTTTCAAGATTCCATTCAAAAAGAGAATACAGTTTGGCAAATAGCGCAACAAAAAGAGGCGTTTAATATTGAGAAAAAGCAAATAGAGGTAGATAAAAAAACAGCGCAACGTAATATTTTTATAATCATTACTGTTGCTATATTATTACTGTTAGTAGTAATTTATTTTTTCTATAAAAAACTAAGACAAAAGCATCAGCAAATTGGTGTTTTAAATGAAGAGTTAAAAGAAGTAAATGCATTAAAAAATCAAATATTTAGTATTGTTGCTCATGATTTACGAAGTCCTGTAGCTTTATTAAAACAGAAATTTCAAGTTTATGAACCTAAAGAAAATAAAGAAACGATAACTATAAATAAAAATGTAGTTTCGGTAATAGATTCACTAAGTTTTTTGTTAGATAATTTGTTAAACTGGTCGTTAAGTCAATCAAACTTATTGTTTGTACAAAAAGACTGGTTTCCATTACTGCCCGTTGTTAAGCAAATAGAACATCAATATCAATCGTTATTACAAGAAAAAAAGATAGAGTTCAGTAGTAAAAATTTAAGTTCGATATTAATTTTTGGAGATATGGAGTTGTTTAAAATTGTACTACGTAATTGTTTAGACAATGCCATAAAATTCACGCCTGTTGGTGGGAATATAAAAATATATGGAGTGGTAGAAAGTGATTTTTTTAAATTACGAATTCAAGATTCAGGAGTTGGTATATCTGAAACGGTATTGAAAACATTATTTGAACTAGATGCTCAAAAAGCGCAAAAAGATACTGAAGGAAGAAAAAGTTCTGGCTTAGGTTTACATCTTGTAAAATCGATGATTGAACTAAATGATGGAATGATAACTATAGAAAATAACCCCCAAGGAGGAACGATAGTAAACATATCAATACTTCATAAAATAATAGCCTAATAGGTATGGAAAGAATTAAGATTTTAATTTTAGAGGATAGTAAAGAAGAAGCACAAATAGTAGAAAATATAGTGTCTAAACATTATGATGTTGTTGGTGTAGCTACAAACTATAATGAAGCTGTTGCCTTTTATCATTTACACAAACCTGATTTAGCAATTTTAGATGTTTTTATAGAAGGAGAGCGAGAAGGAACCAGGTTTGCAACTTATATTAATGAAAACAGGGCAATACCTATTTTATTTTTAACAAGTGCTAAAGATAAAATCAGTTTTACAGCAGCAAAAAGTGCAAACCCACATAGTTATTTGTTAAAACCTATAGATCCGTTTGGTATTAAATTTACTATTGAACTGGCTTTTGAAAAGTTTGTGAATGGAGTAGGGCAATTATCTACTAAAGAAGAGGCGGTTCTAAAAGTAAATGAAGAGTTATTTATAAAAAAGAAAGATTCGTTATTTAAAATATCTAAAAATGATGTGTGTTATATAGAAGTAGATGATAAATATTGCCATGTTTATACAAAAGATGCGCAATTTTTAGTACAAAAAACCTTGAAAAGTTTTGCTGAAGAATTTAAAGATATATTTATTCAAACTCACAGAAGATATTTGATAAATAGAAACCAAATAGAAAGGATTGATACAGCAGATTATAATATTATTCTTAAAAATAAGATGACAGTTCCGTTAAGTCAACGACATAAAAAAGAAGTGCTTGAAATTTTTACTATTTTAAAATAGTTTTAAGTGGTGTGTTTATTTAAATGGTTGATATAATTTGTTAAAAGCCCTCTAATTTGTTCTGCTGCTACTGGGTTTGCTGAATGAACTTTAAACTGTAAGTTTCTCAGGTCTAAACCAGATTTGTAAACAAGCCATTTAGCTGCAGCCAATCCATCGGGTGCAATATTTCCATTAGCGTCAAGGCCTAGGTCATTGTCAAAACTAATAAAATTAGGGAGTCCGTTAGTAGTAATATAAGCTACAAAGTCTTCATAAGTTCTAACAATGTCAAATTCACTTTCCATTGATTTGTCATAAATCATTTCAATAGTTCTAATATCGTCAAGAAATGGTTTTTTCATAGTTTTATATTTTCATGTGGACATTGATATTTTTTGATTTTAAATCGTTATAAAAATCATCTAAATTCTTTTCAGTCCAATTTTCACCACAGCAATCGACATCTAAATTAACACAATAAAAAGTTTCAATTTTTTTTCCCAGTTTAATTTTAATTTGGTTACGATTAATTATGAAAAAGATCCATAAAAATATTGAATTTACTGTTCTTTTATCGTTGTCTATTATAACTTCATTAATACTGCTTAAATTATATTTTTTAATTGTTTTAAAAGGAAAGTTTGGGTTTATAACTAGTAGATAATTGTTAGAAACAATAAAACTATTGTTGTAATAGGCAGAGATAACGTATGATATAATGAAATAATTAAAGAAATGATAATTATATTAAAAGAAGTTGAGAATAATGAGCCTATAAAATAAATTGAAAAAGGACTAATGATGATTAGTATTAAAAAAATAAAAATAAACCATGATTTTATAGGGCTATGATAAACAGTATATTGATCAAGAGGTAGCTGTTTTAGGTGTTTTTTTATTCTTTTATCTTCTAGCTTCATATAGTTTTTATTGCAATTTTTTAATTAAAAGTTTCTTAAACTACTATAATGGTAATGATTTGTTAGCTCTTCTATATTGTTAGTTGTTTTGATTTTTCTTCCTTTTTCTGTGAAAACAAAAATAGAGGATTGATTTTTTACTAATCTTATAATGTTTTTGTCTATAAGAATTTTAAAGTGTTTTAATATTGTTTTTTTAGGGTTATTAGTATTTTTAGATACCTCATGTAATAATATTGAAATATTTTCTATAGACTCAGTTCCATTATTTGATTGAAGCCAAAGTAATTCAAAAAGATTTTCAAATACATTAAGTTTTGAATTTAAAGAGTCAATAAAAGATAGCTGATTTTCATAATTATAGCCATTGGTTATGAGTTTCATTTTTACATCATTGAATTCTAATAAAAGTGTAGTCTCTGAAATTTGATATTCATATTTTTTCCATGCTAGATATCTAGCATATCTTATAGGTAAATTAAGTTTAATTAAAAGATTAAATAAAGAAAAAAGAGATGGGGTTATTTTTTCTTTTCCACGTTGGAGTTTAATTTTAATAATGTCATTATTATTAACAGGTATAACTGAAATTTTGTTTGAATAATTAAATCGTATTAAAATTCCATTAGTGTATTTTTGAATATTGCATCTTGTGTTAATTTTAATAGCATTTATTTCTTTGTTTTCAGTACTAATAGATTTAACAAAAAATAGTATTCATTTTTCTTAGAGAAAACTTTATTGGTTTACCAATGAGTTTCTCTATGCTATAATTTTTTATTTCTTTTCCAGTTAAAATCACGTATTCTTTTCTAGTTCGCTGTTTATTTAATGGAAAATTTATCAATCCATTTATTTAACTCTTTATCTGAAGGGTTTCTGAGTTTTTTTTTTACCAATTGTAATAGTAGGGAAATTCAATTTTTTATTTTCATATAATTTACGGAGCTCTTGAGCATACTCACTATTTTTTTCAACATCTAAAAAAATAAAATCAATATTCTTAGCAAGGAAAAATTCTTGGTAATATATGGTTTTATGACACCTTTGAGCTCCGTATAATTTAATAATCATTGCTTATTTTAATTTGTCAGCATATAGTTTTCTAAGTTTACTTAACTTTGGGGTAATTACAAAATTACAATATCCTTGTTCTCTATTTTGATTGTAATAATCTTGATGATCCTCTCCAGCATCATAAAAAATAGGAATTTCACTAATTTCAGTGACTATAGGTTCTTCAAAATAAGGTTGTATCTGTTGTATTACTTCAGTGGCTATTTGTTTTTGCTCTGAGTTATGATAAAAAATAACAGATCGATATTGAGTTCCTACATCAGCTCCTTGTCTATTTAAAGAAGTTGGATCATGAGTGGTCATAAAAATAGTGATAATTTCTGCATACGAAATTATTGTTGGATCAAACATAAATTGAATCACTTCTGCATGTCCAGTCAATCCTGAACAAATTTCTCTATAGGTTGGCTTTCCTGGAACAGTACCTCCGGCATATCCAGAAACTACTTTTTCTACACCTTTTATTTTTTGAAAAATAGCTTCAGTACACCAAAAACATCCACCTCCTAATGTTGCTAACTGTTTATTCATTACTTTCTAATTTAATACTTAATGAGTTTACACAATAACGTAATCCGCTAGGTTCTGGCCCATCAGGAAAAATATGACCCAAGTGGGCATCACAAGTATTACATAAAATTTCTACTCGTATCATTCCATGCGTAGTATCTTTATGATATTTAACAGCGTTTTCTTCTACAGGCTGTGTAAAACTTGGCCATCCTGAACTTGAATCAAATTTTATGTTTGAATCAAATAAAGGAGTATTACAGCAAGTACAATTATATTTACCTTCTGTAAAAGATGAGCAAAGCTCTCCGCTAAAAGGTCGTTCGGTTCCTTTTAAACGTGTTATAGTATATTCTTCTGAAGATAATAATTTCTTCCATTCTTCATTAGTTTTTTCTACTCTTTTCGTTGGAATTGGATTTCCGTTTGTAGTAAAACTGATAATGTTTTTCCAAGTAAGCATATTCTATGTTTTTAAGTAATTAATAGTCGGTACAGGGGCTAATTCCTTACAATTATTAATTGTGCTAAAGTTTGGTTATTTTTACATTCTAAAAGTAGCCAATTCATGAGTAATTTATTAGAAAAAGTAGAAAGTTATGTGATAAATTTTTTAAACGCTGGTTTAAAAAAGAAATTTGTATATCATAATATAGCTCATACGCAACGAGTAGTAGAGAAGTCAAAAGAATTAGCGGAGCTAGAGTTACTTGATGAAAGAGATACAGAAATACTTCTTACAGCTGCTTGGTTTCATGATACAGGGTACACTGTAGATTTAAATAATCATGAGGAGGAAAGTGTAAAAATAGCTTCTGAATTTTTAAAAAAAGAAGGTGGTGAGGAAATAATAGATGAGGTTACCCGTATTATTTTAGCAACAAAAATGGGTGTAGTACCTAACAGTTTACTAGAAAAAATTGTAAGAGATGCTGATTGTTCTCACTTAGGGAGTAAGAATTATGAGGAGTTCTCTGAATTACTTCGTAAAGAGTTAGAATTAACAAAAGGATTAGAGTTTTCAGATATTGATTGGCTTACTAATAATATTAATTTTTTAACTCAAGATCATAAATATTATTCAGTTAAAGCTATTAAAACTTGGGAAAAGCAAAAAGGTAAAAACTTAGCACAGTTATTAAAAGGGTTAAAGAAAACCAAACAAGAATTAGCTAAGATTAAGCAGAAAAAAGAAGAATTAGCTATTAAAAAAAATAAAATTGATTTACCCGAAAGAGGTATTGAAACAATGTTTAGAGTAGCGCTTAGAAATCATATTACTTTAAGTGATATTGCAGATACGAAAGCAAATATTTTATTATCGGTAAATGCTATTATTATTTCCATGACATTGTCTACTTTAATTCCTAAATTAGATAATCCATCAAATAGCTACTTATTAGTTCCGTCTATTATTTTTATAATTTTCACAGTAATTTCTATTATTCTATCTATTCTTGCTACACGGCCTAATGTTACTGAAGGAAAGTTTTCAAAAGAAGATGTTGCTAACAAAAAAGTAAACTTAATATTTTTTGGTAATTTTCATAAAATGAGTTTACCAGAATTTGAATGGGCAATGGATGAAATGTTAAAAGATCGAGATTATTTATACGGCTCACTTACTAAAGATTTATATTTCTTAGGATTAGTGTTAAATAGAAAATACAGTATATTAAGAACAACATATACTGTATTTATGATTGGAATTATAGTAAGTGTAATATCTTTTGCAATAGCTTTTTATATGCAAAGTGGTGCGGCTGCAGTGTAACTGCACTAAATACTATTGCTTGAAATCGTGTAAAAGTTGGTCTATAGTTATTGTTTTGTCTGATGTAAAATCATTTTGATAAATTACTTCAACTCGTAAAGCTTTTAAACCAGAAACCCCTTGAAGGTCTTCTAATTCTAATTTTTCTATGCTCCCAAGCTGATTTTTTGACTGCAAATATTTTATGTATTTAAGATATTCTCTAGCATCTTTATCTTGTGAATAAACAATAGCTATTTTACCAGGTACAGTTAATCTGTCATTGGTGTTTTTTATATGTGCTTTGTCTATTCGTTTTTTTATTATTTCATAACGAATATTATAAGCTCCATCAACATCAAATTGTTTTTCATCCATTCTAAACTTTATAGCTAAAGAATTACTGTGAACTAAAATTAATGAAGCAACTTCTAAATCATGTGTTAATGTTTTTCTAGTAGTGTTAGCAAGGTTCTCCATTTCACACATGGTTTGTAATTGCCATAAACGAAGGTTATAGAGGTACAGTTCATCAAACTTTTTTTGTCTTGTTAACGATTGCCCAATGTACATGTTGTACTCAACACCATCAGTTTTATAGCGTTCAAAATAATGAGGAAACATTTCTTGAGCTTCCTCTTGCTTAGTGTCAATAAACTTTGCTAGCTTGTCATTAAGCTTTGTAACGCTTTGTTCATAGGCTTTACGTTTGTCATAAACTACATGTAAATTTGCATCTAAGCTGTTAGTATATGTTTTTACAAGCTCTGTGAGTTCAAGATTAATTTCTTTTACATGGTTAAAAACTGGATAAATATCCTTCTTAAGAAAATCTAAAATGCCTATTTCGTCACCGGCTTTTAGTCCCTTTTTTACTTCGTGTAAATATTCTTTAACTCTAAATGTTAGTTCATTATATATCGGTAGATTTTCGGCTTTACAAGCTTCATTTAAAACATTAATTGCCAATGTTAATTGAGTTGTTAAATCGTCTTTAATAGCCGTGTTTCTAGCTATAGAAGATCCTTTAACATCTATTTGACCATATAATGGATATACATTTTCAAAAACAATTTGTTCAATTTTTGCTTCTTCTTGCTTTGAAAATAAAGCGTTTTGATATTTTTCAGCTGCTTCATAAAATCGCCATTTTACCGAAGGGTGAATAGAAGTATAATGTTCTTGGATAGTAGCTTCTAAGGTGTTTAAAAACTCTTCAGAATTTCTTTCTGCTGCAGCTTTAAAAACTGGAATTATATCTTTTAACTTTTGTTTATTTACTGAGTTTAATTCATAAGGTCTTGGTGAAGCTATTTCAAGTAAAACAAGATCTCTGTTGGTAGATGTTTTTATAGGAATTAATATAATGCTTCCTATATTTTTTTCTTTTAGTTTTTGGTAAAAATCATTTTCACCTGAATTTATTCCATATTGTTCAATATCAGAAAGTACTACTTCTTCATTTTTATTGAAAATTTTAGAAATTATATGATCACAGAAAAAATCATTACAGGTAATTATTGTTCCATTTTCAATTAAAATACTTTCAGAAATTTTTACTCTTGGAGGTTCTACTTCAATATTACTAACATCATATACAGAAAAGCCTACTTTTAAATCTTTAATAGTGTAAAACTCACTTAAATTTTTCTGTAGTTTCTCAACTATACTACCGTCATCTTTTTGAAGTAAATTGGTTCTAATAGCACTTAGTGTTTCATCGGCTGTAACATCAAAAAGATTCATAATCCCAAACCCTTTAAATATATATGAGTTTGGTGGAAATTTTTCTCTCCAAATATCAATATTATTAAAATTATCTAATAATAATTTGATGTCTTCTTTCGTGATTTCTGGAGCATTTTTAGATGGAGAAATATCCATAAAATCTCCATTGAAAGCAACACGATAATGCTTAGTTACTCCTTGTTTTTTATCTGGTATATCAAAAAAGAAAGGTCTTTTTAAATCTACAGGATAATTATATACTGTTCCTAAAATAAGTGTACAAGCATAAATGTACATTACATCATCTTCAAAATTCCGAACTTTTAATTCGTAGTCATCACCCGCATTTTCTAGTATATTTTTAAAACGTTCAGTGTATTTAAAAGTGGTAAAAGAAAAAGGAATAGTGGCTACTTTAATTTCATTATTTGATAATATTTCAGGGAATAAGGCATCTAATAGATGGTTGATTGTGTTTTCATGTTTTTTTAATAATGAAAAATCTGAAAAACCATTGATAAGTTCAGGAGCTTTTTCAATTTCACGGATCATTACTTTAGCAGATTCATGGAAAGGATGTTGCTTAGATGCTTTATCTGCATACTTTTGAAATATTTCAAAAACTCTTTTAAAACTAATGTTTAGTTGTAAAGGGAGTTCTATGTTTTGAATATCCGTAATACTTTTAATTTCCATGTTGGGTGAATTTCTTTTTGCAAATTTACAAAATACTAATGGTATAGTCGTTTTTTGATAAGTGAGCTTGCATTGTAAAGGAATTTGTGTGAATAAAAAAAGCCATTATAGGATATAATGGCTTTTTATTGAGTTTTTAAGGCTGATTAAAAATGACTTCCGTAGTCTCGAATTTTTCCTTTCTTACCTAAACTATTAAATTTCCAGCTAAACCCTAACATAAAATATTGTTGAAGTACAGTACTTTCAGAATCTTGAATATAGTTAGATGTTGATGTTCTTCTGGCATTATTATTCTGTTTTAATAAATCATAAGCTTTTAAAGTGATTGTTCCTTTATCTTTCATTACAGAATAAGCTAAGGTAGAGTTCCAAAACCAAGCAGAGTTGTTAAATCCTACTACATTGGGGTTGTAACTATATCGTATATCATTTCTCCACTCTAATTTTTTAGGGAAGTTTGTTTTCGTTCTAATATTTAAATTGTGTCTTGTAAAGTTTAAGTTGTTAAAATTATCAATATCAAAAGTTGTATTTGATAACGATACTGAATATCTAGGCTCAATACTTATAATTTTATTCCATTCAAACGTAAAACCAATATTAGGAGATATTGATGTTGTTGTTGATTTATATTGTATATCATTAAAGAAGTTAATGCTTCTATTTCCGTTAATATTAGTTCCAATTCTTAGTTTTATAGTGGTAATAGAATCTAGTTTTACTTGTTTACTGTAGCTACCGCCACCCCAAAAGTTGTATCCGCCATTTACATTTTCATAAGTTGTAGTTCTAACAAAGTTAGCATCAATACTACTCTTAGAAACTACTTGGTTATTTACTAAATCACCTCCAGCATAGATAAACATTCCTGTTCTTTTTTGCCAATTGTATTTGTTGAAGTTAAGATATACTCTATGTCTTTTAATTGGTTTTAAAGAAGGGTTACCAGTTATTATATTTAGTGGATTACTAACATTTTTAAAAGGTTGCAATTGAGTTATAGAAGGAGCATCATTTTCTAAATTATAATCGAAGTATATTGATGCTTTTGAATCAAAACGATACCTAAATGTACTTCTAAGTTTTAAAGCATTAAAATCTTTCTTTAAGTTTAAATTAGGTCTTAACTGATCATTGTTTTTTAGAGTTCTATTAACATATCCAGCTTCAATGTCAAAACGCCACTTTTTAACTTTATAAGCAATACCTAAAGAAGGGGTTTTGGTAATGTCGTCTGATTTAAAGTTTGAGCTTAAATCTGTATTGAAATCGGTATACTGATTTAAAGAACTATTAAAGTCAAAAGTATTATTTACATTTTCACGTTCATTTTTTCTATAACGATATTCGAAATCTAAAAATAGTTTTTTAGAAATTATTGCATAGCGATAGCTTACACTTGTTCTGAAACTATTTAAATTATTTTTAATATCACTAAATTGATTTCTGTTTTCTACAGAAGGTGAAGTTCCAAAAATTTCTGTTTTAGAAATATTGTAATTTTCAGTATTAGCTTTATCAATTTGATTGGTAATAGAAGCTTTAATAAAAGAACCTTTACTATTTAATCGTTTAGTAATATCAATATCATTTTCAAAATTATTGGCACTTGATTTAGATCTAGAGTTGATAAAAGATTTATTGGTTAATGTTTTGTCTTTATCAAAAGATTCTTGAAGATTGTTATAAGTTCCCTCTCTATCATTTTTTATAAACCTAGGGGCAACATTGATTAAAAATGTTGAGTCGATTTCTATATCAAATTCAGCATCTATACTATGATTATCATTTTCATCAAAAGTAGAAGAGTTTGAGTTAGAAAAATAACGACTACCATCAGGTAAAATATTTTCTCTATTTCTTTTAGAGTCATTGTTAGAAGAACTACCAGAATAAAAATAGTTTAAATTAACATCTAAACCTTTTTTATAAGTATCTGCATAAGTAACTCCTGCAGTTTTAGATTTAATAATTCCTTGGCCGCCTCCAAAACGTCTTCCGTTTACACTGAAAGATCCATTACTACTGAACCATGTGTTACCTCCTCCAAACATTTTTTGAATTTCACCAAAACTAAATCCAGGAGAATTAATATTATTGGTACTAGCTAATACACTAATTCTTCTATCATTATTAAAACGATTAACCATTGTGGCACCTTCATAGCGTTTATCAGTTCCTGCACCTGCTGAAATTCTTCCAAACCATCCTTTGTTATTTTCCTTTTTTATTGTAAGGTTTATTGTTTTATTATTAGCATCTCCTTTACCACCACTAAAAGCATCAGATTTAGATTTAGTATCTGTAATTTGAACTTTTTCAATAATTTCTTTTGTTAAATTTTTAGTTGTAATTGAGGGGTCGTTACCAAAAAAAGGTTTTCCATTTACCAAAATCTTATTAACAGGTTTTCCATTTACAGTAATTTTACCTGCTTCATCTACTTCAACACCTGGAAGTTTTTTTAATAAATCTTCAACATTTGCATCTTTCTTTGTTTTAAAAGACTTTACATTAAACTCTAAAGTATCTTTTTTAACAGTAATAGGCGCTCTTGATTTTATTACAACCTCACTAAGAAGAGTGCCTTCTTCATCTAGAGATATGTTACCAAGATTATATAATGATTTTTTGTCAAGAGAAATTAATTTCGAGTAATTTTTCATTCCAACAAAAGACACAAAAAGTTTAAGGTTTTTATGAAATGATTTTCCTTCTAAAGAGAAAAAACCTTTGTCGTCAGATATTGTATAAGAAACAACTGAGCTATCTTTTATTTTTTCTAAGTGAATTGTCGCAGCTTCAATAGCTGTTTTTTCTTTTTCTGTTTGAATTTTCCCTGTTATTTTAAAGGGGTATGATTGTGCAAAAAAATGGGTGCTAAATAAAAATATAAAAGCATATAGTAGTTTTTTCATAGTTTTTGTACATATAAATTTCAATGCACAAAAGACGAGAAAAAACTACTAACGTTTCATTAAAAAAATGTTAAACTTATTTCTGTCTAAAATAGATACTTATAGGAACACCTGTATAGTTATAATGTTCACGTAATTGATTTTCTATATAACGTCTATATGGATCTCTAATATATTGAGGTAAATTAGCAAAGAAGGCAAATTGGGGAGTATGCGTAGGTAACTGCATACAGTATTTAATTTTGATATATTTACCTTTAGTTGCTGGTGGTGGATTATGTTGTATAATTTCTAGCATAGTTTCATTTAACTTACTAGTTTGAATACGACGTTTTCTGTTTTCAAATACTTCAACAGCAGTTTCAATAGCTTTGAATATACGTTGTTTTGTAAGTACAGAAGTAAATACAATTGGTACATCAGTAAAAGGAGCTATTTTTTTACGTATCTGCGCTTCAAAATCACGCATAGTATTGGTTTGTTTTTCAACTAAATCCCATTTATTAACTAGAATAACAACTCCTTTTCTGTTTTTCTCAGCTAACCAAAATATTTTTTCATCTTGACCTTCAAAATCTCTTGTTGCATCAATTACTAGAACAGCAACATCACAATGTTCAATTGCTCTTACAGCTCTCATTACGGAATAGAACTCTAAATCTTCTTTAACTTTTGATTTTTTTCTAATTCCAGCTGTATCTACTAAATTGAATTCAAAACCAAATCTATTATATTTTGTATCTATAGAATCTCTAGTTGTACCAGCAATATTGGTAACAATGTTTCTGTCTTCTCCAATTAAAGCATTGATAAAAGATGATTTTCCAGCATTAGGTCTTCCAACTATAGCAAAACGAGGTAGTTCACTTTCTTCTTCTTCTTGATCTGGTTCAGGAATAGCCTCAACTACAGCATCTAATAATTCTCCAGTACCACTACCATTTATAGAAGATATAGTATAATAATCACCTAATCCAAGATTGTAAAACTCTACAGCATCAGCATCTCTCATGGCGTTATCTACCTTGTTTACAGCCATAAAAAGAGGCTTTTTAACTTGGCGTAATATTTTAGCTACAGCATCATCCATAGGAGTAATTCCTTGCTCTACATCTACCACAAATACTATAATATCAGCTTCATCAATAGCTAATTGTACCTGTTTTCTAATTTCACCTTCAAAGATATCATCTGACCCAACTACATATCCTCCTGTATCAATTACAGAAAATTCTTTACCGTTCCATTCTGATTTTCCATAGTGCCTGTCTCTTGTAACACCACTTACAGAATCAACTATTGCTTCTCTACGTTGAACTAAACGGTTAAATAAGGTAGATTTACCTACGTTTGGTCTTCCTACTATTGCTATAATATTACTCATTTTGCAAAGGTAGTGTTTCTATAAAACAAAACAACTATTGATTGCTCACCAATAGTTGTTTAGTTGCATTTTTTTTAGTTTTATTTTAAATTTTCATAAATACTAACAGTTCCACTATCTTCATTAGATACAATAAGTAAATCTTTACTATTAGGGCTATCCTTTGAAGGAATAGCTAATAATCCTTCTGGAGCTTCATCACCATTATGAGATAGAATAGTTAAAAATATTGGAGCAGCAGGATTAGAAATATCATATACTAATACTTGGTCAGTTCTTTCAAGGCCAACAAATAGAATATAACGTTGATTAGCTATATTTAAAACTTCTACGCTTTCAGGTTCGGCACCTTTATCGTCACTTCTTTTATCGTCATCATTAAATTTATCAGAAGTAGTTGCTAGTAGTTCTTTAGCAATTGTATTTCCACTGTCGTAAATTAAATTTCCATTTTCAGACCAAATACTAAAAGAGCGTGCACCATAAGAATATAATTTATCATAATCTCCGTCATTATCTGTATCGCCTATATCTAAAGCAATTTTTAATCTTCCTAAATTAGCTTCATTTTGATAATCATTTACAGAAGGAAAAACAGTTGGGTCTAATTTTATTTTTTTAATTCTTTCTTCATTAACAAATCCAGGAGTTCCATCATACTCTCTAGCGTCACCTTCATTTGCTGAGATAACATAACCAACTCCTTTTATAGTAACATGAGTTATAGCATCAGGTTGATACATTCCGTAAACTGGTACTTGTCGTAATTCTTTTTTACCGTCTTTATTACTTGGGTCAATTGAGTTTTTAGCTATGCTATAGTCTTTAAAACCTAAAGGATAAATAGTTTCTATTGTTTTTGTAATCAAATTTATTTTGGCAATTCCGTTGTTTTCTTGAAGTGAAACCCAAGCAGTTTTTGAATCATCTGAAATAGTTATGTATTCTGGTTCAACATCTTTAGCTAAAGTAGCATTGGGGCCAAATACTCTAAAACCTTTACTTTCTAATTCAGCCTCTTGAGAGTTAAACGAAGAAAAATCAAGAGTAGTTATTTGTTTGTTTTCAATAGAAATAATGCTAACACTTCCTAAAGGGTCATTAGTATAGTCTTTATTAGGTTCACCTTCGTTTGCGCAAACAATCATTTTCCCATCTTTAGAAAAAGTGACCATGTCAGGTAATGCCCCTACAGTAAAAGAAGCTTCTAATGATTGATCATCTGTATTGTAAAGCGCAATTTTCCCATTACTTTGTTTATTGTTATTTTCAATAGCTACAGCTAATTTACCATTGTATATACTAACGCTATTAGGTGATCCACTTGTTATTGTTATTGGTGTTTTTTTTACAGGTGTATTTAAATTTGTTATGTCATAAATTGAGATTTCTTTTTTTTCAACATTTACAATAAATATTTTTTTAGTTTTCGCATCATAAGCAGTTATTTTTGAAGCACCTTCACCGCCTACTTTAATTGTTGTTTTATGTTTAAAATTCACATTAGTGTTTTCAAGGGCAGGAGCTGGAGAGTCATCATTACAACTTGCAATGAATAAAAAAGATAATGCAATAATACTTTGTGCTAAATTTTTCATGGTTTTTATATTTCAGGCAAAGCTGTAAGTTCTTTTTTAACTAAAAGTTAGTGTAAGTGTAAGTATTTGTTATGATTAGTTAATAATTGTTTTAAAATTGTAAATTTGATAAAATCAATTAGCTAGGTAATGGATAATACATTATACAATCAAATTTTTTTAAAGCCAAGGTTTCAAATAGATTTTGAAATGAAAGCCGATTTATTACTTGAAAAAATAAAAACTAACATAGACGAAAACCAGAAGTTTAAAATGAAGGTTGTTGATAATCATATTATAGTTGATGTGCCTGAGAAAGAAAACCATTATTGGTCACCGCAATTACAAATAGAAATTGAAGAGTTAACTGAATATACAAGTAAAATTAAAGGTTTGTTTGGTCCTAAGCCCCAGGTTTGGACATTGTTTATGTTTATACACTTTGGTGTTGCTACTGCATTTTTAATTTTTGCTGTAGTTGCATATAGTAATTGGTCTTTAAAAAAAAGTGGATTTTTTCCTATAGTAATGCTTGTAGTTTTACCTTTACTATGGATTGTACTATATGCCATAGGAAGTATAGGTAAATCAACTGGGAAAAAGCAGATGGATGAACTTAAAGAATTTACTAAGCAGATTTTAAAAAATATTAAATAAAGTTAATCTTTATATCCAAAACGTTTTAATTGTTTATCATTAGAACGCCAGTTTTTGTTAACTTTTACATATAAATCAAGAAAAACTTTTTTATCAAAAAAACGCTGTAAATCTTTACGAGCTTCTGTACCAACTCGTTTAATTGCACTTCCTTTATGACCAATTATAATACCTTTTTGGGTATCACGTTCAACCATAATTACTGAGCGAATTTTTATAATATCTTCTTCTTCAGTAAAACTTTCTGTTTCTATTTCAACAGAATATGGAATTTCTTTTTTATAATGTTGTAGTATTTTTTCTCTAATTTTTTCATTAACAAAAAAACGTTCAGGTTTGTCTGTTAATTGATCTTTAGGATAAAAAGCTGGGCCTTCAGGTAAAAGTTCTATGATTTTTTGAAAAACATTTTCAACATTGAATTTTTCAAGAGCAGATATTATATAAACAAATGAATTTGGAACTTTATTTTTCCAGTAGTTAATTTTATCTTCTACTTCCTCTTGACTAGATTTATCTATTTTATTTAACAATAAAATTACCGGTATTTTACTGTGAATTATTTTATTGAAAAAAGCTTCGTTTTTTAGCTCTTTTTCTCCCATTTCTACCATGTATATGAGCACATCAGCATCTTCAAAAGCTGCTTTTACGAAATCCATCATAGATTCTTGTAGCTCATAAGCTGGTTTTATAATACCAGGTGTATCAGAAAAAACAACTTGATAATTATCATTATTCACAATTCCTAAAATACGATGTCTAGTAGTTTGTGCTTTAGAAGTAATTATAGAAAGTTTTTCACCAACGAAGGCGTTCATTAAAGTTGATTTACCAACGTTTGGATTACCAATAATATTTACAAATCCTGCTTTGTGTACCATGAGGCAAAGATACATGGTTTTTAAAAATAAAAAGGATTTTTAATGGTCTGTAATTGTAGTGGTTATGTTTTTTGCGAATAAAAAGATGCTTTTTATTTGTTTATAAAGATAAAAAAGACGTATATTTGCAACCGCAAATCGCGGGATAGAGCAGTAGGTAGCTCGTCGGGCTCATAACCCGAAGGTCACTGGTTCGAGTCCAGTTCCCGCTACTAGTAATGACAAGGCTTCACATTTCTGTGAAGCCTTTTTTTATGTTTCATATAAAACAAAATGTATTATATTATTCGTTACTCTTTCTGCTTAGAATTAAGATTTAAATATTGATGATTTCTCTTTAAAACTTTTAAACTCTATCATATAGCTATTTGGGTCTTTTACAAAAAAGGACAAGTGTTCACCAACATTTCCTTTCATAAAGGTTGTTTCAATTGTTACTCCTATATCCATTTGTAATAGTTTCCCATAAAGTTTACCAAATTCATCGATATCTAATATAATTCCGAAATGGAATGAAGGTAAAATATGTTCTTCTAATCTATAATTTTTAAATTCAAAATTAAATTCACCTGACTTGGTAAAAGTAATTTGATTTCCAAATAAATTAATATCTAACCAAGAGTTAGTATTCCTTCCTAATTCTACATTAAAAACTTTTGTATAAAAAGTCTTAGTAGTTGCCACATCTTTACAAGGTAATGATAAATGAAAGTTTGCACTCATAATTATATAATTTCTAAGTTATCTAATCTTAAAACTACAAAATCTTCGTCATCAAGATCTTCAGTTAATACAGAATAAGTAATATTAAATTTTTTTCCTTGAAACTTACCTGATTTTAAATTGTACTTTTCTATCACATCTTTTTTTATTTCTTCAAAAACAATTTCTTCTCCATTTTCTAAAAGAAAACTATAATACCCAAATTGAAAAGTTATAAAAGTACCTGTTTCGTCTATTTTTTCTTCACTTGAATAATAATTATACTTCATAGCTAGATTGGTTAAAAGTTATCATCTAAAAAATTTTCTTCATCAAAAGAGTTCTCATCTTCTATATAATCATCCATTGTTTCTTCTAACTTTCTACTAATTTTTACTAAATAAATAGTATCATTAGTTCTAACTTCAACAGCATTTATTGTTTTTCCTTCTGCATTTTGAAAGAAAATAATATCGCTGTATTCGTAACCATCAGGATATTTTTCAACTAATAAGTTTAATATATCTGTGGTTAATTTGTTGTAGTCTACAATTATTCTTTTCATAATTTTACATATTTAATAAATAAGCAAAAATTAACGGTGCAACTATAGTGGCATCACTTTCTATAATATATTTTGGCGTATCAATGTCTAGTTTTCCCCAAGTGATTTTCTCATTTGGAACGGCTCCTGAATATGAACCATAGCTAGTTGTAGAATCTGATATTTGACAGAAGTAACTCCAGAACGGAGTATCTTCTCTTTCCATATCTTGATACAGCATTGGAACTACACAGATAGGAAAATCTCCTGCAATTCCTCCACCAATTTGAAAGAAACCGATTCCATTATTTGAATTATCTGTATACCAATCAGCCAAAAAAGTCATATATTCAATACCAGACTTCATGGTTGAGGCTTTTAAATCACCTTTAAGCACATAAGAGGCAAAAATATTTCCCATTGTTGAATCTTCCCAACCAGGAACTACCATTGGTAAGTTTTTTTGTGCTGCTGCATACATCCAAGAATCTTTAATATCTATCTCATAGTATTCTTCTAAAACACCAGATAATAATAACTTGTACATAAATTCATGTGGAAAATAGCTTTCATCATTTTCCTCTGCTTCTTTCCATATTTTAAAAATATGTTTCTGTAAACGTCTAAAAGCTTCATCTTCTGGAATACAAGTATCTGTTACTCTATTCAAACCTTTCAAGAGTAAATCCCATTCGTCTTGCGGTGTTAAATCACGATAATTAGGAACACGTTTATAATGTGAATGTGCCACTAAATTCATAATATCTTCCTCTAAATTAGCTCCTGTACATGAAATAATGTGTACTTTGTCTTGACGAATTATCTCTGAAAATATTTTCCCTATTTCAGCTGTACTCATTGCTCCAGCTAATGACACTAGCATTTTAGAACCTTGTTCTAATTGTTCTTCATATCCTTTTGCTGCATCTACTAATGCCGCAGCATTAAAGTGCAAAAAATACTTTTCTATAAAGTCTGATATTGGATGTCTATTAGTATTCATCATTATCTCTAAATTTTGAAAGTTTATTAAATGGTGAGTCATTATTTTCATCTTCTTCATAATCATCATCTTTTAAAGAAAATTTATAGCTTAACATTTTATAATACAATTTAGCAGCTAAAAAATCAGATGATTTTTCTGATGGATTAGGACATAGCTCTACAATATCAAATCCAACTACATTTTTAGCTTTAAATACTTTTTGTAAAAACTCTAAAGTTTCATACCAAAACAATCCTCCTGGTTCTGGAGTTCCAGTACTTGGCATTATAGAAGGATCTAAAGCATCTAAATCAAAAGTGATAAAAACATTCCCTGTTAATTGATCAATTACATCATCCATCCAGTATTCGTTCGTAGCCATTTCATGAGCAAAAAACACTTTATCCTTGTTCATTACTCGGGTTTCTGAAACATCCATACTACGAATACCTACTTGTACCAAATTAGTATTCTGATTGGCTTCATATACAGCACAAGCATGATTGCAAGAAGAACCATTATATTCTTTTCTTAAATCTGCGTGTGCATCTATGTGTAATACTGTTAGGTTGTTGTAGCATTCATTAAAAGCTTTAATACTTCCTATTGAAATTGAATGTTCTCCTCCAAATAGTGTTACAAATTTATTCTTGTTAATAAACCTTTTAGTTACTTCATGTACAGCCTCTACCATAGCTTCTGGCGAGCTATTTTCTGTTACAGCGTCAGCTAAATAAATTCCTTCTTTGTAGACTTCACTATTTGTTTCTATATCATAAAGTTCCATGTTTTCTGATGCTTTTAAAAATGCTTCTGCTCCTTTATCAGCACCTTTTTGCCATGTACTTGTTCCGTCAAAAGGCACAGGAATTAATACTACTTTTGAAGTTTCTAATTTTGAGTATTCTTCTGCAATTCCTGCATAAGTTCTATTAGTTTTCATATCCTAAAATTGAAAGAAATTCTTTACTTGTTTGTTGTTCTTTAAATAATTGTGTTTTTATATTTCCGTTCTCGTCTTCTTGAATTAAAACATGTTTTGGATGTGGAATTAAACAATGCTGTAATCCACCAAATCCACCAATGGTTTCTTGATAAGCTCCTGAATTGAAAAAGCCAATGTATAATGGTTTCTCTTTTTCATAAACGGGTAAATAAATGGCATTTATATGTTGTTCTGAATTATAATAATCATCACTATCACAAGTTAACCCGCCCAATAAAACACGCTCGTATTGTCTATTCCATTTATTAACTGGAAGCATAATAAAGCGTTTATTAATCGCCCAAGAATCAGGTAGTGTAGTAATGAAAGATGAGTTTATCATATTCCATTTTTCTCGATCGTTTTGTTTTTTTTGATATAGTACTTCATAAATAGCTCCTCCAGCTTCTCCTACGGTAAAGCTTCCGAATTCGGTAAAAATATCTGGGACATTAACTCCAGCCTCATCACAAGTTGTTTTTACCTGGGTTATTATTTCTTCAACCATATACTCGTAATCGTAATTAAAAGCTAATGAGTTTTTGATTGGAAACCCGCCTCCAATATTTAAACTATCTAATGTTGGACAAACTTTCTTTAAATCGATATAAACTTTTAAACACTTCAGTAGTTCGTTCCAATAATATGCATTATCCTTTATACCTGTATTGATAAAAAAATGAAGCATTTTTAATTTTACTTGCGGATTGTTAGCTATTTCTCTTTCGTAAAAAGACACAATGTTTTTATAACCAATACCTAAACGACTTGTATAAAATTCAAATTTAGGTTCTTCTTCTGAAGCAATACGAATTCCTACCTTAAATTGATTATTAGTCTTATCTAACAATAAATTCAACTCTTCAAAATTATCAATAATGGGAATACAATTTTTATGCCCGCCATCTATTAAATTAACAATGTTCTCTATGTAAGTATCACGTTTAAAACCGTTACATAATACATAAGCATTATCATTTAACTTTCCTTTTTTCTTTAAAGATTTGATAATATCAATATCAAATGCTGAAGAAGTTTCTATATGTATATCGTTTTTTAAAGCTTCTTCAAGGATATATTTAAAGTGTGAGCTTTTAGTGCAGTATGAGTAATGGTATTTGCCATTGTAATCTAATTTAGATATAGCGTTATTAAACCACTTTTGGGCTCTTTTAATGTTTTTGGAAATTTTTGGTAAATACGTAAATTTTAATGGTGTTCCGTATTGTTTAATTAATTCCATTAAATCTATTCCATGAAAGAATAAGTTTCCATTATGGGTGTGAAATTCCTCTTGAGGAAAATCAAATGTTTGTTCTATTAAATCTTTGTATTTAGTATTCATTTTATTTCAATAAAAATTATAGAATACAACCTTTTAATCACCTTGTGATTTGGTTGGATATAACTTAAATTGAAATAAGACTAAACTCTAAGGTCTAGAAAAACACCTCTTAGTCTGAGGTTTTGGAGTATACTTAATTGTAATAAAGTAGAAGAAACCTTAATTTTTTCGCTGTGTTTCCAAAACACTAAGCAACTTTCCATCTTCCTATTCAAGTTGCCTACGAAACGTGCTAAACGTAACATTTTATTAATCCATAGGTAAATCAAATATAAAGTTTTTTTTAACATAAAAAACTTCTTTTTTGTTGATTAATAATTTTAATACAGCACACATAAAAATAAATTATATCAATTGTTTTTATTGGATTTAATTGCGTATTCTGTTATATAAGCAAATAGTTTTATATTCACAACCTGAAGGTCACTGGTTCGAGTCTAATTCCCGTTACTAGCCAAGATTCATCACCATATTTTGTTGATGGGTTTTTTATTTTCTTTTTAAGACATGTCAAAAAAAAATAATAGACTATGACTTATAGCTAGTAGTTGATAAGTGAAGCTGTTTTAATCATTTCCCATCCAATCTAAAAACTGAATAACTTTTACTCTACTTATGAGGATGTCATCATCTACAGGTAATTTCAGTTTAAGTTTAAGGCGACTGTTGAAAAATTTAGAGGCTTTTTCTACAGCATCGATATTGATAATATACTTGCGAGATACTCGAAAGAACATTTTGGGATTAAGTTTTACTTCTATTTCATTAAGAGAAGGGTCTAATAGAAACTTGTCTTTTTTATAAGTTACTAAATAAGTGTATTTAGCATCAGAAAAGAAATAAGCAATTTCACTAGTATGAACATACCGAAAAACATCACCGATTTTAATAGTAAATCGATCTTTATATTCTTTTTGAGGAGATTGAAGTAGTACTTGTAGTTCTTGCATCGAAATAGTCTGCTTCTTCTGAATTAACATTTCGTGTTTTTGAAGAGCCCCTTTCAGGTTCTTTTGATCAACAGGTTTTAACAAATAATCAATACTGTTTAGTTTAAAAGCTTGTATCGCATATTCATGATATGCAGTTAGGAATATAATAGGAGCTTTAGGTGTTATGTCTGAAAAAATTTGAAAACATTGTCCATCCGCAAGTTCTATGTCCATAAATATGAGATCACACCCATTTTCATTAGTAGTAAACCAATCTATGCTATCTGAAACTGATTTTAAACAAGCAACAATATTAATTTCTGTACCAGTTTGATGGAGCATTTCTATTAATTCTCGTTGCGCTAATACTTCGTCTTCTATAATAAGAATATTCATTATTTTATAAAAAGGGTAAAATTACTTTAAAATCGTTTGGGGTTACTATAACATTAATCTCTTGATTAAATTTAGCGTATTGCATACGGATATTTTTTAACCCAATACCCCAAGACGCCTCACTTTTCTTGTGCTGAATAATATTATGTACTGTAATTGAATTAGCGTCAGAGATTATATTAATTTTTAGTGGTTTACTATCTGTAATACTATTATGTTTTACAGCATTTTCAATTAAAATTTGTAATGCCATTGGAATTATTTTTTTTGTAAGATGGACATCTTTTATTTGAACAGAGATTTGTAAATTAGATTCAAAACGTGTTTTTAATAAGAAAATATAATCTTTCAAAAAATTAATCTCTTCTTCTAAAGTAATCAATTCTTTATTGTGTTGTTCTAATACGTGTCTATATACATTGGATAATTTCCTTGTAAATTCTTTCGCTTTATTACCATCAAAGCTTACCAATGCTGAGAGTGTGTTTAAACTATTAAATAAAAAGTGAGGATTAAGTTGATTTTTTAATATTTCATATTGAAAATGAGAATTTTCTTTTTTTAACCATGCATTATCCAAGGCCGTTTCATAATGTCTAGTATATTGAAAATAAAATTCCATTGTAAGGATTAATAAAATATTAATAATAACACCAATTATAGAGCTGTAGAATATTTTTTTAAAAGGAATGATTTCTTGACCTTTATATAGATAGATAATAAGATTGATGAGTATTACCCAAACTATAATTATAATTATTCCTAAAAAAAATTCGATAAAGAAGCGTTTTATCATGCTGCTATAATTATTCCATGAAAAATGGATGTCTAATTTTTGAATTAACCGATAATCTAAATAACATATAAATAAAAGATTAGGGAAGTTGATTAAAAATTTTGATAGTAAGTTTTTGAAACTAAATAAGGCTTCATTGTTTTGTAGCCAGTAAGAAAAATCAATAATTACTTGAAAAGTAATGGCGTAAAATGCTAGAAGGAGAATTAATTTCCAATTAAAAAAACGATTCGTGTACTGTAGATTAGGTAATTTCAATTAAAATTCGATTTTATAATAAAAATTAGGAAGAAGAAATAAAACATCATTATCAACTACTTTGTTAGTGAAAAAATTATATTCATATCCTTGATTTTGTGTTGCTAATGTAGCATTTTGAAAATCCAATCCCCAAGTGGTTGTGCTTTTCTTTTTATTAATTTTATAAGTAACTCCAAAATTAACCCATAATTCTGGGTCGTTCTGTAGGCTATATAATCGGTCGTGATCTAGAACAACTTTTTGTTTTGCAGTACTTTGAGCTTCTAAAAACGGAGTATTACGTTGACCGCCCAAATAAGTTGTATTAAAATTGAAGCCAAGTGTTCTTTTTTTATAGTTGGCTATATCTTTACTATTACTAATAGTAAATTCTTTACCAGCAGTTAGAGTAGCTGAGTAACTTCTATTAAATAAAGAGTTTCTTTCAATACCATCACCACCAACATAATTTGAGTTGAAGAAAGATGCTGTTAGTAAATAATAATAGTTGTTACTAAAATACTTTTCTAAAGTAATATCAACTCCAATGTTTTTACCAGTACCATCATTATTCAAGGCTCTGTCAAGTTTCCAAAGCTGGGTGTAGTTAGCGGTAGAGTATGAGCTATCTATAGCAACAGGTACATCATGTAATTTTTGGTAATAACCTTCTACATTAAGATGTAAACTGTTGTTTATTTTCAAATCAACACTTGCAACATAATGATTTGCTTTTGATTTTTTAATATGTTTATTATTTCTGATTGCTCCATTTTTATCTAAATGCTTAAAATAATAGACTTTTAAATCTTCTCTACGACTATGTGAACCATAGCCTAACCCAAATTTAAGCTTTGGTGAGGCTTTCCATTGTATACCTGCTCGGGGTTCAATAGTAGTTTCTTTATTTACACTAAAGTGTGAAATATTAACACCAAGTTGTGCACTAAATTTTGGCGAAATTTGAAAATCTGTTTGTGTATAAGTTTGAAAGTAATAACTGTTTTCTTTAGTGTTTAGGTATTCTTTTAATGGTTCTTTAGAATTATCAACTTGACGTGCGGTTGCTTTTAGACTAAGATAATCAGCAGTAATTCCAGTAGAAGTATGTATACGTTTAGAAAATTTATTAGATAAGTTTGTGGTAAGAGTGTATTTAATTTCACGATTTTCTAGATTACTATAAGGTGTTAATGTTCCTGTATTTAAAAATTCTGAATCTGGTTCGAACCATTCTGTTTTAGATTTGTAGCCACTAGTTGTTATACCGATAGAACTATTTAAAAAAGATTTTTTATTTAATTGTATTTTATGATTTACACCAATTGCCATCATATCAAAATCAATATCGTCTTGTTTAAAATCTCTTTCAGTTTCTCTACGCTTTATTTCACCATCTTTTTTATCTACTTTGTATTTTTTATAAGGAGTAAATATGGAGCTTATTCCAGCCATACCCCACATGGAAAAGTTTCCACTGTTTTCGGTTGGGATATATAATTTAAATGAAAGGTCTTGGTAGTCTGGAGAAACACCTCTTACGAGTCTTCCATAATAGCCGATAAAGCCATGACGATAATTTACAAGATAGCTGGAGTTAGATCCTTTTTTTAGAGGACCTTCTATTGCTAAATCAACTCCTAGAATTCCTAATTGCCCTGTATATTTGGTTTCATCATTATTTCCTTTTCTAAAATTGATATCAAATACACCAGAAGTAACATTACCATAAGCAGCAGGGAAAGCACCAGTTATAAAGTCTGATGTACCTAATACATTAGGGCTAAAAATAGTAACAAGACCAGCACCAGCAAGATTACCGCCACCAAAGTGTGAGGCGCCAGGTACTTCTATGCCTTCAATTCGCCATAATACATTGGTAGGAGAATTTCCACGAATTACGACTCCATTATCTTGAGCGGATCCAAAAGTAGCTCCAGCAAAATTGTAAGCAACTCTGGCAGGATCACCTAATCCACCTGCGAAGCGGGTAGCCTCTTCTATGGAAAAAGAGCGAGCACTAACTTTTGCTGATTTGTTTAAAGGGCGCTTCGCATTTATAGGGGTAATTAGAACTTCATTAAGATTTTCTAGAGATTCTTCCATTTCTACAATAATTGTATATGCTCTTGCCGATGTAATAAGTGCTCCTCTAGTAATTATAGGTTGATAGCCTATAAAAGAAACTTTAATGTCTTGTCTTCCTATAGGAACATTATTGAGTTCAAATTCTCCATTTATATTTGTTATAACTCCTAACAAAGGTTTTGTGTTTGGTATGGTAATAGTTGCGCCTATAAGTGGCTGTTTAGATGTAGCATCTATAACTTTTCCAGAGATTTTCTGAGTAAGTTCCTGGGATATAGATAAGTAAGTGTTCAGTATGGTAATTATAAAAAATAATAAAACTCTTAAAAACATAATTAAGTATTTGATTTAAATAAAGGGATAAAAGTATAGAGAACGCATAGGTTGAATATTGTTAATTCTGATGAGCTTTAGAATAAGATGGATAAACTCTTTTGTTTCGTTAATGAAATGATTTAGAGTGTTTAAAAAAATGTTAATTTTTTATTAGTATAGAAGGTAGAGTAGTCAGGAATATCAATAAATAAAAAATAAACTCGTCTAGTGTTACTTGAGAGGAAGTAGTAAATTAATGAAATATATGAATTTTGAATAAAGAGAAAGCGGTTTTAAGAGCATTGAATTTGGTTTTAAAACGTTTTTTTAAAAATTCTTTAAATCAATATCTTGGATGTTTTTTTATAAAAAAAGAAATTATTTAATAATAGTTTGAAGTAAGAAATCTAATATAAAAGAGTTAAAATTTAAAAACTACCCTTTTGTGTAAATTACATTATCTAGATTGCTTTACTTTTGATGTAATAAAACATAACAATGGAAGATAGATATATAAGGAATAGAATATACCTGACTGAAGAAGAACAAAAAATAATAAAAGATTTTCCAATACTGCTTGCAGGTGGAGGAATAGGAAGTGTTATAGCAGAATGTGCATTACGTTTTGGTTTTGAGACAATTACTATTATTGATGGAGATCAAGTTGAGAAATCTAATTTAAATCGTCAAAATTATACAGAGGCTGATATTACTGATAATAAGGTGGATGCATTAGAGAAGCGTTTATTATCTATTAATAAAAATGCAAAAATCAAATGTGTAGATTTTTTTTTAACTGTTGAAAATGTTAAAGAGCATATAGAAGGTCATAAAGCAGCAATTAATGCTTTAGATTTTTCTTCACCAGTTCCTTTGATTTTTGATACAACTTGCCAAAAGTTAAATATTCCAGTTTTGCATCCATATAATATTGGTTGGGGTAGTTTGGTTACAGTTATAACAAAAGATGGATTATCATTAGATACCTTGTCTAAACCTGATCAAGATTTTAATGAAGTTGTTATGGTAGAGTATGCTTCAAGTTATTTGAAATTTTGGGGTAATCCTCAATTATGGATTGATGATGTTATAGAAAAATATAGGAAAGAAGAAGGTACATTATCTCCCCCACAACTATCAATAGCATCGTGGTCAGTAGCAGCAATGTGCACACATTTACTTTATAATATTGCAACAGGGAAAAAATTTAAAAAATTCCCAGAATTTTATTTATCAAAGGTAATAGATGATGCTTTATAGTAATTAAATTAATTTATTATTTGTAGCTGAAGAAATAGCTTCTGAAATATTAGCTACTTCTAATTTTGTAAATAATTTTCTTCTATGAAATTTAACTGTATCGGGAGAAACAAAAATAGCATCTGCTATTTCACCAATAGTGTATCCTCTTATAGAGAATTGTAAAACTTCTTTTTCTCGATCAGTTAATTTTATTTTATCCATTGTCTTCCAGAAGTTACCTTCTAGATCATATTTAAGTACTTTATTATCTCCTTTCTTATAGATCTTAATATTTCCAGATTGTTTTTCAGATGATAAAGAAATGATACAGATGGCTTTCCAAATTTTTCCAGATTGTGTTAAATATACTGGAGTTAGTTTTTGATTTATTAAAATAGTTTTTCCATCCGGGTTCTTTAAATGAAAATCATAACTAATAGTATGGTATATACGTTGCTCAACTGGTATGTTTTCAAAAAAATCAAAACCAATAGTATTGATTTTTAATAATAAGTCTAAATCATCTTTAATAACATATTTAAAATAAAAAGCATAGCCCATTTCTTGAACTTCAGCTGCTGTGTGTCCGCATAAAAATAATGGATTTTCAGAAACATATTCAAATCCTTTTTTTTCATAATCGATAACATAAATACTCTTATATGTAGTTCTTGCGAAAGCTTTAATTGCTTCTACATAGTTCATATTTTGTCTTATTTCATTCTCAGAAATTTCATTGACAGTGTTACGAGATGTAAAAAAGTCATTTTCATTTGGCATAGTAGTATTTTTTTTGGAACCTAAAAATAGTGTTTTTTTTTAACATTTAAAAAGAAGCCAAACTATACTGTTTTTTGGTTGTTTTATTTACCCTATAAATGATGTTTTTAAAAAAAAATGAAAAACTACCCTTAAAGGTAGTTTTTTGTTATATATCTGATAACTAAACTTTTGTGTAGCGTGTTGGGATGCTGGTTGTAATAATTTTAGCTAAAACAAAAACCACTATGCTAGTTCAAAACCAACAACCAAAAGTAAGTCAAAATGAATTCTTAAACATGTCTAAATTTATCGTAACAGAGAATTTTAAGCATCATACAGACAATAACTCTTCAACAAATTACAAGAATGAAATTAGTTCAGTGTATGAAGAAGAAGTTAGTTATTCAAACAATTCAAAAATATTTGTAATTAAAGAAAATAGCGAAAGTATACTAGGAACTATAAGAGTTTTAAAATGGGATTATATTAGTATGCTTCCAATACAAAAAATGTTTGGAATAAATCCATTAATGTGTACTAATGGGAATTCTATAAATGAGATATGGCATATTGGAAGATTTGCTATAAAACAAGGAGTACGTGATATTAATTTGTTAAAAAAATTAATGGTTTGTGCTATTATGCCTGTTTGTATGCATAAAGACAATATTGCTTTTGCTGAATGTGATGCTAAGTTGCTACGAGTTATGTCACTTATGGGAATTGAAACTAAAATAGTGGGAGAGTCAATTAATTATTTAGGATCTGAAACAATTCCAGTAAGTATGTCTTATGACGGATTAATTAATTTTTATCAAGAGAATAAGCATTTGATTGGTGAATCAAAAGATTTTAATGAATTACCAAAAGTCAATGTTTTATTTAATGACGTAGTATAAAGTTATTAAGTTTATTATATTAAGTGTTACTTAATATTTGGTGATATAAAAAGTGATAAACATATTACCATTAAAGAATTTAAGTAATGAAAATTTTCAAAGGAGTTTTACAAGTGTGTTAGATGGGTTTTATATTTCTAATTAATACTTTGAGAACTATAAGTAGCTTTTAAGAATTTTGACAAAACATAGAATTCCATTTTTTTAATGATTTAAGTGTTTTGTATTGAAATCCCGTTACTTTTTTTGAATCTTAAGGATGTTCAATTTTTAATCTCACTACCTAAAAGTATAGTAATTAAGGTGTAATAATGTAACTACCTTATGGTGTAGCATAAAAGCTACATAAGTACTTTAACTTTGGATAAAGAATAAGTAAAAGTCAAGTTCATTGAATTGTTAATAGTTAAAGTGTTCTTTTAATAGGGGTATTAAAAGAGTTTGTTTAAAAATACTTTAAACTTAGGTTAACAAAACAATGTTTGTAGTCAGTACTAAATTGTATTGATTAAAAAGATTACTCTAATTTTTTAATTAAACAACCATGTGACATGGAATGGCGAAGCCATGTTTAGTCGATAAAAATAACTTAAGAAGGAAAATAATACAACATGTAGTAACTAATTAAGTCATTTTAAAAATTAGATTAGAACTACCTAAAAGTGTAGTAGTTAAGGTGTAACGATGTAACTACCTTTTGGTGTAGTTAAAAAATAAGAGTTGTGCTTTAAATTTGAATAAACAATAAGTAAAAGATAAGTTCATTGAATTGTTAATAGTTAAAGTATTCTTTTAATAGAGGTATTATAAAGAACTTGTTTAAAAATAATTTTAAACTTTCATTAACAACACAATGTTTATAGTTAATACAATTAAGTATTGATTAAATAAATTACTATAATTTTTTTTAAATGCAATAACCATGTGACATGGAATGGCGAAGCCATATCCAGTCGATAAAAAAACAGGAAAAATGAAAAATAATATAGGGTGGCATGTGCTTCATGTAAAGTTTAATAATGAGAAAAGAGCTCATAATGATTTAAAAAGATTAGGTATTGAATCATTTCTTCCAATGGGATTAACAATAAGACAATGGAGTGATCGAAAAAAGAAAATTTATACACCTCTATTTCCTAGTTATGTTTTTGTTAATATAAAATCTAAACTAGATTTTCATACAGCTCTTTCTGTAGATTCTGTAAGGTCATATATCCGTTTTGGAGACGAATATGGAAAGGTTTCTGAAAAGGAAATTAAGCAAATGAAAATTTTAACCGAGGATAAAGAAATTACAGAGGTAGAAACGAATGTTAAACTACCAAAAATAGGGGATAAACTTAAAATTGAAAAAGGAAAATTATCAGGAGTAGAATGTGAAGTTTATAGAGTAAATGAAAATCATAAAATTAATGTTTGGATAAATTCTTTACATCAAAACATATCTGCTACTGTGCCTTTGCATTACTTTCAAGGAAGTGGTACAAGTTTAATGCAACATTAAAATAAAAAACATACGAACTAGAAATTAACCATTAATTAATAAGAAGCATGAATTTAATAAAACCAAGCTCTATTGAGTGTGTACCGTATGTAGAATTAGAAACCAGCTATTTAAATAAAAACCATGAAAATCAATTTTCAAATATTTATAATAACATTTTTGATGATCTCAAAGATGAGCGTTGGGCAAGAGCGCTGGACGTTAAATAAATGTGTAGAGTATGCTATTGAACATAATTTACAGATTAAGAAAAATAAATATAAAAATGAATTTAACAGAGAAAAATATAAACAATCATATAGGAGTTTATTACCATCTGTAACTGCTACTTCTGATTATGCTACCCGTTTTGGACGTTCAGTTGATCCGAATGATAATAGTATTTCTGACACAAAATTTTTTATTAATAATTATTCTATAGAGGCGTCTATAGATTTATTTAAAGGATTTCAGAAGTTGAACGCTATAAAAGCTTCTAATCTCATTTATAAAACAACTGAAAAAGAAGCTTTACAAGAAAAGTACTTATTAGCCTTAAGAATAATGCAAGTATTTTATGATGTTCAATTTCTTAAAGGCGCTTTAGTCATTGCAGAAGAGCAAACAAAAGTGTCTCAGGCTAATTATGATTTGGTAAAAAGAAAAATAGAGTTAGGTGTTGGAGCTGGTGCAGATCTTTATGAAGCAGAATCAATATTGTTAACGGAGAAGTTAAATGTGACAACAACATTTAACCGATTAGCTGCTGCAAAATTAGTGTTGATTCAAGAAATGAACCTTGAAAATACTACTGAAATTCTTTTAGTAGAACAAATAACTAAAAATAATGAGTTAAAAAAAAATAAGGTACAATCAGATTCAATTTTTAAGAAAGCTAAAGGTTTTATACCAATAATTAAGGCTCATGAATTTAAGATTGAAGCAGCTAAAAAACAATTGGCAATAGAAAGAGGTAAGTTGTACCCTTCTTTGTCTTTATTTGGAAGATATGGAACAGGTTATGTTGAAACGATTAAGAATAGTTTAGGTGAAACGGTTTCCTTTGGTAAACAAATTAAAAATAATGCTTTTCAGGTTGTAGGGGTATCTCTTAATATTCCAATTAGTACTGGATGGGCAACTCGATCTAAAATAAAACAACAAAAAATTGCTTGTTTAGATGCAGAAAATGATTTGTTAATGCAAAAACAAATTTTATATAAAACTATTCAGGAATTAGTACTTGAATATAATGCACTTAAAGTTGAGTATAAGCAAACCATTAAAAATGAAGAAGTACAAAGTTTAGCTTTTACAATTGCTCAAAAACGATATGAGAAAGGAATGATTAGTAGTATAGAGCTTTTTACTGCTAAAAACCTTTTTGCAAATTCTCAAAATCAGAATTTACAGGTTAAGTTAAAATTGGAGATAAACAGAAGTACATTAAATTTTTATGAAGGATTACCAGTTTTTTCAATCTACTCTAAATAAGAATAATTAACACGAATACGCTTTAACTTATGGTTTTAGTGAACAATAAAAGAATTTATAAACAAACAATATTTTTTTAATTATGGATATACAAATTAAAAAGAAAAAGGGATTTAGAAAAAAACATTATGGCTACATGGCCCTTTGCGTATTAGTTCTCTTTGTAGGGTATCAATTTGTTTTTGTAACAAGCATTTCTACATATAGAATAGAAAAAGATAAGGTTTCTATATCAAAAACTACAGAAGGAAAGTTTGATGATTATATAACAATAAGTGGAAATGTAGCTCCGATAACAACAATATTTATGGATGCCTATGAAGGAGGAAGAGTAAGTGAAAAAATGATTGAAGAAGGAGCAACGGTGAAAAAAGGTGATATTATTTTGAAATTAGAAAATATGAATCTTTATGAAAAAATAATGGCTAGTGAAAGTAACTTAGCTTTAAAACAAAATGATTTAAGGTCTACCAAGCTAACATTTGATACTCGCCAAGTAGAAGGTAAAAGATCATTAGCAACTGCAAAAACTGACCTTCAAAGGCTAAAGAGAAATTTCACTCAAAATAAGTCTCTTTTTAAGGAAGAGTTAATTTCTAAAGAAAAATATTTACTTTCTAAAGAAGATTATGAATTGGCATTAGAGCAATTCAATATTATAAAGTTACAAAAAGAAAATGATGATAATTTAAGAACGACTTCATTATCAAGTTTAGATACTGATTTAAATAGAATGAGAAAAACATTAGCGATGGTGTATAAGCGTTTAGACTATTTAAATGTAAGAGCTCCAGCTGACGGGCAACTTGGTTTTTTAGATGCTGAAATCGGTCAAAATATATCTCAAGGCCAACGCATAGGTCAAATAAATGTATTAACAAACTTTAAAATAGAAGCTAATATAGATGAGCATTATATTGAAAGAGTGAAAAGAGAATTACAAGGTGAATTAGAACGTAATGGAGCCAATTATTTTTTACGCTTAAGAAAAGTTTATCCAGAAGTTAGGAATGGGAAATTTAAGGTAGATCTTGTTTTTAAGAATGATAAACCAGAAACTATTAGAACAGGACAAAGCTACAATTTAAAGTTAAGACTAGGAGAATCTTCAGATGCAGTTTTATTACCAAAGGGGAGCTTTTTTCAAAGTACAGGAGGACAATGGGTTTTTGTTGTTAATTCAGAAGGAACTGAAGCTGTAAAAAGAAGTATACGCATTGGAAAGCAAAATTCTAAATATTACGAAGTAATCGAGGGGTTAAATTCTAAAGAGAAAGTAATTACTAGTAGTTATGATAATTTTGGAAACGCAGAACGTATCATCTTAAAATAGAAACTTTCCATTTTATCATTATTTAATATCTAAAATCTTTTAAAGAGATAGTCAATTAAGTGTGAGTAATAATCACTCTTCTTTAATTATTTAAAATAATCATTATGAATAACGAACTATATTATTTAAAGCAAAACATACAAGTAGAACCATTAATCAATAACTGGTACGCATGGATTCAAATAATACCACCTGTACAAGGAGCTTTAAATGTTTTGCATAGACATTTACCTATGATGAATTCTTATGTAAGTGCACCAGAAATTCATGCTTCAGCTGTAAAAAATCCAGCTTTTAGAGGAGGACCTTTTATAGATTTAAATGGAGAGAAAGTAGAAGAGGTTACAGAGCTTATAACAAAAACAAATGGCGACTGTAAAGCTAGTATTGAATTTGCAAAAGCGATTAGAGATCTGTATAAGATGCTAGAAACTGAAGCTAAAGGTTATTCTATGGAGCCTTTATATGAAAAAGTTCCAGATATTCTTAAAGGTTATGTTGAGTTAGTTTACGATATGAACCATAATCCTTCTTTTAGGTTTTTTGAAGGATTATTATATAAAAGTGAGTTTTATGATACATCATCTCAATCAATAGCTATTTCATTTATAGAAAAAGATGCAGATAGACCTTTTATATTTTCTACGCCAAGATTGGAAAATAAAGATACATTAAGGCTTAATATACCATTTGCAAATAAAGGGTTAGATGAGTTATTCAAAATGAAAAAGGCACCTCAAACTTTGAAGTATATTAAAGAGTCTTTAAATGTTGAAATTGATAATACGGAGCTTTTTGAGTCGTTTTTTACTCAAGAAAAACCTAGGGAATATGAAGAGTATGTTGGAGATAATATGAGAATTAGATATTTTGGACATGCTTGTATACTTGTAGAAACAGGAGGCGTTTCTTTTTTGTTTGATCCAGTTTTAAGTTATACGTATGAGTCAGATATTTCTAGATATACCTATGAAGACTTGCCTGAAAAAATAGATTATGTTCTTATTACTCATAGCCATCATGACCATGTATTGGTTGAAACGATGTTACAAATAAGACATAAAGTAGATAATATAATTGTAGGTGCTAATGTAAAAGGAACTATACAAGACCCTTCTTTAAAAATTTTACTAGAAAATTTAGGGTTTGATAATGTAAAAGAACTTGAGGAATTTGAAGAACTTAAATTTCCTGGAGGAAAAATAACGGGAATACCATTTCTTGGTGAACATCATGATTTATTTATTCAGAGTAAACTTTGTTACTTGATAGATTATAATGACTCTTCAATACTTTCCGTTGCTGATTCATGTAATATAGAGCCGAGGCTGTATGAAAAAGTACAAGAATTATATGGAGAAGTAGATGTATTGTTTTTAGGAATGGAATGTGATGGAGCACCATCTTCATGGGTATATGGCCCATTATTTCCTGAAACTCCCGATAGGGATAAAGATTATTCTAGAAGAGGAAGAGGTTGTAACTATTCAGAAGGAATAGGATTAGTAAATATTTTTAAACCAAAAGAAGTATATGTTTATGCAATGGGAGAGGAACCTTGGATACGACATATTTTAGACGTAGCTTATACAGAGGAATCTAATCCTATAATTGAATCAAATAAACTTATTGATGATTGTAGAAATAGAGGGGTAATTGCTGAGCGATTATTTGCAGAGAAAGAGTTGTTAGTTTATTCAACAGAACCAGTACTTGATGAAAGGTGAAAACAAAAAAACTGATTGTCGTTGTAAATCTTGTAAAAAACTTACTTGCAAGATAGCAATAGAAAAAAGAACAATATCGTTAGGTGAAAAAACGCTGTATACGAATGATAATTTACCTTTTAAAAAATAAAAGATAATAAGTACTTAACTAATAATAAGCATAGAGTTATTTTAATTAATAAACAAAATCAATCAAAATGATTAAGATTCAAAATTTAAAGAAAAGTTTTAGAACAGAAGAAATAGAAACTTTGGCACTAAATAATATTAGTTTTGAAGTGAAAAAAGGCAAGTTTACTGCAATAATGGGACCTTCTGGATGTGGGAAATCAACATTGCTTAATATAGTTGGTTTGCTAGATGGAGTAAATAGTGGTAGCTATCAGTTTAATGGAGTTGAAGTTAGTGGATTTAATGAAAAGGAGTATGCTGAGTTAAGAAAAAGTAATATAGGGTTTGTTTTTCAGAAGTTTAACTTAATTGATGAACTTACAGTTGAAGAAAATGTTGAATTACCATTAATTTACCTTAAAATAGATAAACAAGAAAGAAAGACTAGGGTTCAAGAAATACTAAAAAGAATGCAAATTGATCATAGGTCAAAACACTTTCCTAAACAACTATCAGGAGGACAACAACAACGTGTTGCAATTTCTAGGGCAGTAGTTACTAATCCAAAATTAATTTTAGCAGATGAACCAACGGGAAATCTGGATTCTAAAAATGGAATAGAGGTAATGAATTTATTAGGTGAATTACATAAAGAAGGAGCTACCATAATTATGGTAACACACTCAGAAAGAGATTCAAAATATGCTGATACAGTAATTAATCTTTTAGATGGACAAATCGTATCAGAAGATATAGTAAAAGTCGAGAAACAACAAAAAGAAGCTGTTCTTCTAAGTTAACTAATAGTTGCTTTATTCACGATTAAAAATAATTAGTAGATCGTGTTTTTTTGGTACACACAATTAGTTTTTTCATTGTAAATAATATATCTAAAAATATTACCAAGCTATAGAATATAGGAGTTGGTAACATATCATCTGCTTTTATATAAAAAAGCTTTTAAATTACTCAAATCATGGTAAATAATATTTTAAATAAAATAGGAAATACTCCTATGGCATTTCTTCCGATTGCAAACCAACGAAACTTGAACGTTTTTGCAAAATTAGAATTCTACAATCCTACAGGTAGTGTAAAAGATAGAGCGGCATGTTATATTATAAATCGCTTATTAAGAGAAGGAACTATAAATAAAGACACAACATTAATAGAATCTTCTTCAGGTAATTTTGGAGTAGCTCTTTCTGCATATGCTAAGCATAATGGGTTAAAATTTATTTGTGTAATAGATAAAACTACGTTACCAGTTAATGAAATGCTAATTCGTCTTCAAGGAGCTGAGGTTATTCGTATAACTGAGCCTGATGCTCATGGGGGATATTTATTAAATAGAATTAAAAAAATAAAAGAAATACTAAATAAAACGGATAACATTTATTGGGTAAATCAATACGCCAATCCATTAAACGCTAGAGCTTATTATAATTCTTTAGGAAATGAAATATGTCTTGAAGCACCAAGACAAAAAATTGATTACTTATTTATGGGCATAAGTTCAGGAGGAACAATAACTGGTGTTTCACAAAAAGTAAAAGAGAATCACCCTAATGCTAAAGTTATAGCAGTAGATGTTGAAGGATCAATAATTTTTGGAGGAAAGTCCCGTAAAAGATTCATTCCTGGAATTGGTTCAAGTATGAAACCAGATATAATAGAATATGCGAAAATAGATGATGTTGTTTATGTAAATGAAGAAGAAACAATACATTCTTGTAGAGAATTATTAGAAAACCATAATTTATATGCAGGCGGATCTTCAGGATCTGTTTATGCAGGAATAAAAAAATATTTTGAAAATAATAAAGTAAGCTCAAGTGTTAACATAATGTGTGTGTTTGCAGATAGAGGAGAAAGATATATAAGTACCATTTATAATGATGAATGGTGTAAAATGGTTAAGGAATATAGTGAGAAAAATTTTTACTCAGAACCTATTGCTATTTAAAAAAATAATAAAAAAGAACTAAAGATAATGATATACTTAGGGGAAAAAAATATAAAGGATATAGATTTAAATTGGGAACAAAATATTAAAGCAATTGAAATGGCTACTCGATGTATAGAGTCAAATGATATTGCTCAACCAATAAAGCCATATTTAAGATATGGAGATATAAAAAATAGAATTATTGCAATGCCAGCATTTGTTGGAGGAAAAATAAATAGATCAGGAATAAAATGGATTGCTAGTTTTCCTGATAATCCACAAAAAGGAATTGCAAGAGCGCATAGTGTTATTGTTTTAAATGAAGCAGAAACAGGTAAACCTGTTAGTATAATAAATAGTGGTTCTATATCGGCAATTCGTACAGCTTCCGTTAGTGGTTTAATGATTAAGAAATTTATGGAACTAAAACGACATAAAAATGTCAAAGTAGGTTTAATAGGTTTTGGTCCAATTGGTCAATATCATTTAGAAATGTGTAATGAATTATTAGGAGAATCTCTTGAAGAGGTCCTTTTATATGATTTAAAAGATATTTCAAAAGATGATATAAATTCTTCAATAGAAGAAAAAATTAGCATAGTGAACAGTTGGGAAGAAGCATATGCGAATGCCGATATTTTTATTACTTGTACAGTATCAAAAGAACCATACATTGATAAAAAGCCTAAAGATTCATCTCTCCATTTAAATGTTTCTTTGAGAGATTATAAAACAGATGTATTTCCATGGTTTGAAAAGAGTATGGTAGTTGATGATTGGAATGAAGTGTGTAGAGAGAATACAGATATAGAAATGTTTCATAAAGTAAATCATCTAGAAGAGAATCAGGTGAGTTATATGCAAGATGTACTAAATGGATTCTTTGAAACTTTAGATGATAAACAACCAATCATGTTTAACCCAATGGGAATGGCTGTTTTTGACATGGCTATAGCAGGACATTATCTAAATTTGGCTAAAGAAACAGAAGAAGGAGTATTACTAGAGTAATGTAGCGTTAAGTGTGTTTTAGCTTTTTAATATCTTTATAAAGGGTTAATAATCATGTGACCACACTTAAAAATCAAACAATTTTAATGATTTTAAATTAAATGATTTGAATTTTTTAGAAATTCAAGTTAGGAGGACTATTGTCTTTTTTAGAGTTGTTTTAAGAACACTTGTATTATTAAAGAAGTATTAAAATCAGTGGTTTTTTCAATTTTAAAATAGTAAGAATTGAAAAAAATATCAAAAAAATATCAAAAAAAAAGTAAAATAAAAATTAAAAACAGAACACTTAAACTAATAGATAAAAATGGAAAGTATTATTAATGTATCGTACATAATTAATGGTATAATGGCCTTTATAGGTGTATTATATTTAGGAATAGTTGTTTACCAAAAGATGAAGAAAAAAAGAACTATTCTTTTTACCAAAGAAAATATATTGAATTATTTCTTAGGTTTTTTAGTGCTGGCACCAATATTGGCAGTTTTATATATCATACCTATAGTATTTTATGATCCTAATTTTTGGTTAGAAGGAACTTCTCAGTATATAGAAGCTAGAAAAGGAATATATAGCTTTGGCGTAGGGGTTTTATGTTTTTATGCAGTGTTAAGAGCGTCAATTTTTATGCCTCATGAAAATGAGTATTATAATATTACTCCAAAATTACTATTCTTAAGTTTATTTCCTGGTGTAGCTAGTGCAATTAACGTGATGATTATAAGTAAGTTTCTTACAAATGATTATGATGCGAAATACTTTTTGTTATTTTTCTTAATAAACACTTTTATTTATGTAATAACTACAAGAATTAGTAAAAGGGAAACTGTAAATCTAGGAATCTTAACAGCACATAAGTTTAATCTTTTAATAATAGATAAAATTTTTAAAACACCATATAGAAAGCAAGAGGAAGTAAAGGAAGGAAAGATGTATACCATACTAAATGATGATATAAGAACAATTTTCTCTTTTTCACAAGATATAATTTTAACATATACAAACTTGATAACTTTAATTGTAGTTCAAGTCTATTTATTTACTATTGATTGGGCTAGTTCATTAGCACTTTTAGGAATCATAGTTTTTGTAATGGGGTTTCTTGCTATACTAGTACCACGTCTTAATAAAACAGGAAATATAGCAAGAGAAAAAAGAGAAGAGTATTCGGAGTTTATATCCGGGCTAATAAAAGGATTTAAAGAACTAGTTTTACATAAAGTTAAGATAGGTAAATATAAAAAAGACATGGAGGAATCTAGTAAAGTGTCTTATAGTGCAAGTCAAGATTATGCTAATGTTGGAATTGATGCAAATGTATTTTCAGAGTTATCTTTTACAATAGCTATGGGAGCATCATGTTTGGTTTTTCCTTTAATTTTTAATCTAGATAAACAAATAATAACTGCTTATGTTTTGGTTGTTTTATTTTTAATGGGACCAGTTACAATAATCTTAAACGGATTACCTCAAGTAGTTCGTCTTAAAGTGTCATTAGATAGAATTAAAGCATTTATAAAAGATGCAGAGATAGAAGATGAAACTTCAAATGAGTTAATAGATAGAAATGTAATTCCTTTTGTTACAAGTATAGAAGTTAAAGATGTTTCTTTTACTTATGATAATGAAGATGAGAGTATGAATTATGGAATTGGACCAATAAATTTTAAAGCTAATAAAGGTGAGTTAGTTTTTATAATTGGAGGTAACGGTAGTGGAAAAACAACGTTTTTAAAATTGTTAACAGGTCTTTATAAACCTAATTCAGGGAACATTCTTATAAATGATATGGAAACAAGTAGAAAAATGTTAGGTGAGTGTTTTTCAGTTATTTATAGTGATTCTTATTTGTTTAAAAAATTATATGACCTTAAAGAAGATAGACTTAATCAAGTAAATGAATGGTTAGATGTATTACAGTTATCTGATAAGGTTACTATTGAGAACGGTGTATTTAGTACAATAGCCTTATCAAAAGGCCAGCGTAAACGTTTAAGCATTTTAAAATCTTATTTAGAAGATAGGCCAGTTTACTTTTTTGATGAAGTAGCTGCTGATTTAGACCCTGAATTTAGAGACTTCTTTTATAACGACTTGTTAGTTAAATTAAGAGAAGAGGGGAAAATATTGATTATCATTTCCCATGATGATAAATATTTTAGTTTGGCAGATAGTATTTATAAAATGGATATGGGGCAATTGTCTCATCAAACTATAGATACATTAGTATTATTCGAGTAGTATTAATAAATATAAAATTTCATCTTAAATTTTAAAATTATGCTAAAACTTAATTTTTTATTAGTGCTTAGGCAAATAAAGAAAGACAAAAAATCGTTTCTAATTAATATTTTAGGAGCTTCAGTTGGTCTTACTACTATTGTATTAATGTCGTTGTATATTTTTTATGAGAAAAATTATGATAGCTTTAATGAAAATAACGATAAGTTATATAGGGTAGAAAGGGTTGTGAATGATAATATGCAAAATCAAATATTTGATTCAACACCTTATGAATTATCTAAAGAAATTAGAGCTTCTTTTCCAGAGATTGAACATTCAGCAAGTGCAAAATATACAAGTAATTTTCTAGCAATAGGAGATAAACTATACCCTAGAGAAAAAGGAATATTGGCAGAAAATAGTTTTTTAAAAATGTTTAGTTTTCAGTTTATCTCTGGAGATCGTTTTAAAGCTTTAAAGAATCCTATGAGTATTGTGGTTTCTGAATCTTTAGGAAAAAAACTATTTCCTAATGGAGATATTTTAGGGAAAACCATCAAAATTAATAAAAAACATATTTTAAATATAACAGGAGTTTTTAAAGATTACCCGAAAAATTCTCATTTTAATATGGAATACATTATTTCTTTTAATTCATTAAAAGAACTTTATGAATCAGAAATGGAAAAAGGTTGGGGTGAAAGTTATGTTTCTACTTATGTTTTATTAAATAAAAATGCAGAGGTTAATAGCTTATCTAATAAATTAAAAAATCTTTTAACGAAACATAATGATTTTAAAGACGGTATTACTCAAACTCTTAGTCTTAGACTTGTAGAAGATATTTATTTGAAGGCCTCGTATGTTAGAAATGACTCTATGGGAGGTAGAAGAAATACTATGATTTTTATCTATTTATTTATGTTAGTTGTGTTCTTTACAGCTTTCATAACAATAGTCAATTATATAAATATGACTACAACAAAGTTGATTAATAGAGAGTTGGAAATAGGAATGAAAAAAGTTTTAGGAATTTCTAAAAGACAACTACAATTTCAATTTATACTTGAATCGTTAGTTAAGGTTATTAGTGTTATAATAATTTCAAGTGTATTGGTGGTTGTTTTACTTCCTGTTTTTAATTCTGTAGTTTCTAGGGAGCTTTCATTTGTGTTTACAGGAAGTTGGTTATTTGTTTTAAAAATTATATTTTTTAGTGTTTTTATTGGTATAGTAGCAGGTTTATATCCAGTGTTTTACCTGTCATCATTAAAGATTACATCTTTTCTACAAGGAAATACTTCGATTAAGCGTAGGAGAGGTTTGCGAAAAGGATTAGTGTTTTTTCAACTGTTCGTTACAATTCCATTAATTGTTCTTTCATATTACATCGTTTCACAAATTAATTATTTAAAAGAAAAAGATCTTGGTTTTAATAAGAAAAATGTATTGTCAACTTGGGTTAAAGTATCAGATGATCAGGATTTAAGTAGTGTTAAGGTTGTGAAGAATAAATTACTTAAAAATCCAAATGTTTTGAGTTTTTCTATTTCAGAATGCGCTCCATTTTTAGGTTTTGGAGATAAGAAAAAAGTAAATTGGGAAGGTAACAAAACTGATAATAAAGCTAGTTTAAGTACTTATGGAGTTGATTATGATTTTATTGATGTATTTAAGATGGAAATGAAGGAGGGTAGATGGTTCTCTAAAGATTATTCAACCGATAAGCAAAGTTCATGTGTGATTAATGAAACAGCAGCTTCGCTTTTAGGGTGGGAAAATCCAATTGGAAAAACACTTGATAATGGAAAAATTAAAGTTATAGGAGTGGTTAAAGACTTTGATCAAGTTTCGTTAACACTTAAAATTCCTCCAATGATGTTAACTATGAATTCAGATGATAAGAAGTATTTTGTAATTGGTGTTAAAGTTAATGAGAATAATAAATCTGAGACGAGAAGTTTTATTAATAAAACATTTAATTCACACTTCCCAGAAAAACCAATAGAATTTGGCTTTTTAGAAGACGGAATGGACGCAGCTTATATGTCTTTATTAGAAAATGTAATGAGAATGTTTATGCTTGTTTCTATCATTTCCATTTTATTAGTTATTGTAGGCCTTTATACATTAATATCGTTTTCATTAAGAATGCAAAAGAAAATGATAGCAATGCATAAAATCTTAGGAGCAACTAAAAGAGAGTTGTTTAGACTTATTTTAAAAGAGTATGTGATAATTTATGTTTTAGCAGCTACGTTAGGGTTGATACTAACATATTTCTTAATACTTCAATTCTCTCAAATAGGACCTTATAATGTTAGTATTAATCCTATAGCCTTTATGATTGTCGTCTTAATTACTTTTTTCATTGTTTTATTTACAGTAAGTGGAAAAATATGGTCAGCTTCTTCTGAAAACCCAATTAAGGCTATTACACTTGAATAAAAACATAAAATAGGCTTAATTATTAAGCTTTTAAAAGTAACGAACTGTTGATATACAAAACATCAATGATATATGTATTATTGAGGTTTCTTGTCTTGTTTTAATGTTGTGTCAATCTTCGGTATACTTTTCATTAATTATTACTTACAAATCATGAAAGATCAAAATAAATTTATAGATACTAAGGGGAGTGACTGTATTATTTTAGGACGTACAAACTTGAGTATTCAGTGTGCCAAAATATTGTTAGATTATGGTATAAATATTAAAGCTTTTATTACTCAGGATATCAATGTTCAAAAGTGGGCGAACTCAAAGAATATTATTGTTTATAATACACTTCAAGAGTATCATCAATTACTTAATAATAAAGTTGATTATGTTTTTTCAATTATTTATGGAGCAATTTTAAGAACTAAGGACATTGCTCTTGCTAAAAAAGAGGCTATTAACTATCACGATAGTTTACTGCCAAAATACGCAGGTGTCCATGCAACAAATTGGGCAATTATTAATGGTGAAAAAGAACATGGTGTTACATGGCATCGAATTGATTCGGGAATCGATACTGGTGATATTATTGAACAAAGAAAAGTATTAATAGATTCAACTGAAACCAGTTTTTCTTTAAACTTGAAATGTTCTGAAGCTAGTTTAGAGGCTTTTGCATTGATAGTTAAACAAATTGAGTTGAAAAGGCAGTTTAAATATCAGAAACAAGATATTGAAAAGCGTACTTATGTAGGACGATATAAACGTCCAGAGAATCATAGTTACCTAAGTTGGAATATGCAAGCTGAAAATATGGGGCGATATACTCGAGGACTTGATTTTGGTCCAACCGAACCGAATATTTTGGGAGTACCTAAGTGGAATTTAGATAAAAATACATTAGTTACAGGAAAATTCTCGATATTAGAAACAAGATCTGAGGAAAATCCAGGAACGATTTTAAAAGTATCAAATGCCCCTTTAACAATAAATATAGCTACGGCCACCAATGATGTAATGTTAACTAAAATTACTCTATTGGACGGACAAGAGATTCCGAAAGAAATCAAATCTTTTCTTAAAGTAGGACATAAAATAGAAGCTTTAAATATTGATAAATTAAAGACTTTAAAATTAGAAGAGAGTTCTCTAGTTTACAAAAACGAACAATTTTTCGAAAAGTATATTAGACAATTTGAGAGGACCAATTTGCCTATAAAAAGTATAAATTCAGAGTTGTTTTTAACTAAATATCCAGAAGATAAGGTTTTTAAACAAGCAATGAATCTATTGGATTTAACATTTGAAGAATTAATTTTTGGTTTAAAACTGTTGTACCTATCTCGCATTAATGGTCATGATATAGTTAATGTAGTGGTATATGTTCCTAAACATGATAATGAACAATGTTATTTAGAAAACAGATTACCATTTGTATATAAATTTAATAAAAGTAAAACTATAGGAGACCATCTTAGAGCTATTGCTAGTCAATACAGTAAGTTGCTTAAAAAGGGGTGTTATGCGAAAGATATTTTTGTAAGATACCCAAAGTTAGAAGGAAAGGATGTTTTTGTTAATCAGGCTATTGGTTTTAAGAATGATAAGGGGATTCAAGGAGCTAAAAATTCTGTTTTATTGGTAATTGATAACGAAAATCAATCTTATGAATGGCAATTCAATTCTGAAGATTTTTTGAATCAAGAAGTTAGAATGAATCAAAACTGGTTCAATGTTTTTTGTGCTAATTCATTAAATAATCTAGATGATTACGCCTCAAAAATTGATTATATTACTAAAGAAGAAAGACAATCTGTTCTTACTTTAGGAAAAGGTAAAGTAATCGATTATGAAAAAAAAGAATCTATTATAAATATTTTTTCATCTCAAGTAGAAAATACTCCAGATCAAATAGCATTAGTTTTCGAAGGAGAAAACTTAACGTATAGAGATTTAGATAAACGTTCAACTCAACTTGCAAGATATATCAATAAAAAAGTTGAAGAGCAATCATCATTGATTGGCCTTTGTATAGATAGGTCTATTGATATGATTGTAGGTATTCTAGGAATATTAAAATCAGGTAGAGGTTATGTTCCAATAGATGCTACGTATCCAATGAGTAGAATTAATCATATGATCGAAGATTCTGGTCTAGAATTAATAGTAACTCAAGCATCTTATTCAGAGTTGTTTACTAATGTTGAAAATATTTTATTAGATGAAGATAAAGATTTAATAGGAAATGAATCAACAAGAGAGCTTGTTTTGCCTTCTAATTCTAACAACCCAGCTTATGTTATTTATACTTCAGGAAGTACAGGGCAACCTAAAGGCGTTTTAGTAAATCATCAAAATGTTATTAAGTTAGTTAAGGAAACAGGTCCTATTTCAGTACAACCAACAGATAAAGTATTACAATGGTCAAATGTTGCTTTTGATGGTTCTGTGTTCGATATATTTTGTAGCTTGTTAAATGGAGCTACATTGTGTTTAATCGACAAAAGAACTTCTTCAGATGTAAAAGCTTTATCTAAAACTATAAAAGAAAATGAAATAAGTATAACTTTTCTTACTACTGCATTATTTAATGTATTTGTGGATACTGAAATTGAGGGGTTAGCACCTTTACGAAAGGTAGTTATAGGAGGAGAGAAAATTTCTATAAAGCATATTCAAAAGGCATATGATGTATTAGGACCAGGAAAAATGGTAAATGGTTATGGACCTACTGAAACAACCGTTTTTGCTATTAGTTATTCGTTTGACGAAAAGCCTGTTTATAATGTACCTATAGGGAAGCCATTAAATAATACTAAAGCATATGTTCTTGATGCTTCAGGTAATTTATGTGGTATTGGAATCACAGGAGAACTTCATATAGCAGGAGATGGAGTATCTATGGGATACCTTAATGATACAGAAAAAACAAATGCTAAGTTCGTAGATAGCCCATATGAAGTAGGGTCATATTTGTATAAAACAGGAGACTTAGTAAAATGGTTACCTGATGGAAATCTTGATTTTATAGGGAGAAAAGATAATCAGATAAAATTGAGGGGCTTTCGAATAGAATTATCAGAGATAGAGTTTCAATTAGATGCTATCGGTGAGATAAAGAATAGTGTTGTATTAATGAAAGAAATTGGAGGTAAAAAGTGTTTAGTAGCGTATTATAAGTCAAAAGAAACTATTGATACTTCAATGATGCGTGACTCTTTGTCTGAAAATCTGCCAGAATATATGTTACCTTCTTTTTATGTTCATTTAGAAGATTTTCCTCTTACATCTAATGGGAAAGTAAATCGAAAAGCACTTCCAGAGCCAACAGTAACTAGAGAAGAGGAATATATAGCACCAACTAATGAAATTGAGCATAGATTAGTTGCTATTTGGGCCGATGTATTGAATATAGATACCGAAGTAATAAGTATAAATAGTAATTTTTTTAATTGTGGAGGAGATTCATTAAACGTAATCTTTTTAAGTAATAAAATAAATAAGGAGTTTGGTGTAAAAGTTTCAGCTAGAGATATTATTGAGTACCCTACTATAAAATATATAAAAGATTTTATATCTAATTCTTCAATAGTAGATTATATATCAATTCCTGTAGCTGAAAATAGACCACATTATCCTTTATCTTCTTCTCAAAAAAGAATGTATTATTTATATGAATATAATAAAGATACTATAGAATATAATGTACCTACGGTTATCACTTTAAGTGGTGCTTTAGATATAGGAAGATTGAAATTTTCTTTCGAGCAGTTAATTAAACGACATGAAAGTTTACGAACTGTATTTGAGTTTAATGAAGGGGAATTAGTACAACGAATTTTATCAGACATACAATTTTCTATAAAAAAATTCGATAAAGAACAAAATATACAAGAAATTTTAAAAAGTTTTGTAAAACCTTTTGATTTAAGTAAATCTCCATTATTTAGAATAGGATTAACATCTGTTTCTGATGTAGAACATATTCTTATAATAGATACCCATCATATTATTTCTGATGGAATTACAAATTCTATACTAATAAAGAATTTTTTCTCATTTTATAATAAAGAAAGTTTACCTGAGCTTAGAATTCAATACAAAGACTTTGCGGTTTGGGAAGAAGGAGAAGAATATCAAAAGGAAGTAACTAAACATAAGAAATACTGGTTGAATAGGTTTTCTAAAGAAACTACAACGCTTGAATTACCTTATGACTATCCGAGACCTAAAAAATTCAATATTGAAGGTAAAAACCATGCAATAGAACTGGATAATAATTATGTTGAAAGTTTAAATAATATAGCAGATAAAGAGGGGGTTACTGTTTACTCTGTGTTTTTAGCAATATATAATCTATTATTACACAAGTTAACAAATCAAAAGGATATAGTAATTGGTACTGCAGTTTCAGGAAGATCTCATATTGATTTGGAAGCTATAACGGGAGTTTTTATCAATACATTAGCTATAAGAAACAATCTTGAAGAGAATTTAACTTTTAGTGAGTTTTTAAGAAAAGTACAAAAGAATAGTCAAGCTGATTTAGAGCATCAATTATATCCATACGAGGATTTAGTTGATAATTTGAATATAGAAAGAGTCGCAGATAGAAGCCCTTTATTTGACGTATTTCTAAGCTATCAGTCGATGAAAGATATTTCTTTCTCTAAAAACTCTGAGTTACAGGTAAAGTTGTTTGAAGATTTATTTTCTTTGGCAAAATTTGATTTAATATTCACGATACTAGACTTTAGAGATAGGTTTAAATTGAATTTTACATATAGAAATGAATTGTTTAAATCAGAAACGATTACTCGATTTATGTCTTATTTCGTAAATGTAATAGACCAAATATTGTTAGATGATACTATTTTAATCGAGGATATAAATGTTTTATCACAAGAGGAAGTAACTCAGCAAATAAATGAATTTAATGACACTGATGTTGTATATGAAAAAAAAGAATCTATTATAAATATTTTTTCATCTCAAGTAGAAAATACTCCAGATCAAATAGCATTAGTTTTCGAAGGAGAAAACTTAACGTATAGAGATTTAGATAAACGTTCAACTCAACTTGCAAGATATATCAATAAAAAAGTTGAAGAGCAATCATCATTGATTGGCCTTTGTATAGATAGGTCTATTGATATGATTGTAGGTATTCTAGGAATATTAAAATCAGGTAGAGGTTATGTTCCAATAGATGCTACGTATCCAATGAGTAGAATTAATCATATGATCGAAGATTCTGGTCTAGAATTAATAGTAACTCAAGCATCTTATTCAGAGTTGTTTACTAATGTTGAAAATATTTTATTAGATGAAGATAAAGATTTAATAGGAAATGAATCAACAAGAGAGCTTGTTTTGCCTTCTAATTCTAACAACCCAGCTTATGTTATTTATACTTCAGGAAGTACAGGGCAACCTAAAGGCGTTTTAGTAAATCATCAAAATGTTATTAAGTTAGTTAAGGAAACAGGTCCTATTTCAGTACAACCAACAGATAAAGTATTACAATGGTCAAATGTTGCTTTTGATGGTTCTGTGTTCGATATATTTTGTAGCTTGTTAAATGGAGCTACATTGTGTTTAATCGACAAAAGAACTTCTTCAGATGTAAAAGCTTTATCTAAAACTATAAAAGAAAATGAAATAAGTATAACTTTTCTTACTACTGCATTATTTAATGTATTTGTGGATACTGAAATTGAGGGGTTAGCACCTTTACGAAAGGTAGTTATAGGAGGAGAGAAAATTTCTATAAAGCATATTCAAAAGGCATATGATGTATTAGGACCAGGAAAAATGGTAAATGGTTATGGACCTACTGAAACAACCGTTTTTGCTATTAGTTATTCGTTTGACGAAAAGCCTGTTTATAATGTACCTATAGGGAAGCCATTAAATAATACTAAAGCATATGTTCTTGATGCTTCAGGTAATTTATGTGGTATTGGAATCACAGGAGAACTTCATATAGCAGGAGATGGAGTATCTATGGGATACCTTAATGATACAGAAAAAACAAATGCTAAGTTCGTAGATAGCCCATATGAAGTAGGGTCATATTTGTATAAAACAGGAGACTTAGTAAAATGGTTACCTGATGGAAATCTTGATTTTATAGGGAGAAAAGATAATCAGATAAAATTGAGGGGCTTTCGAATAGAATTATCAGAGATAGAGTTTCAATTAGATGCTATCGGTGAGATAAAGAATAGTGTTGTATTAATGAAAGAAATTGGAGGTAAAAAGTGTTTAGTAGCGTATTATAAGTCAAAAGAAACTATTGATACTTCAATGATGCGTGACTCTTTGTCTGAAAATCTGCCAGAATATATGTTACCTTCTTTTTATGTTCATTTAGAGGATTTTCCTCTTACATCTAATGGGAAAGTAAATCGAAAAGCACTTCCAGAGCCAACAGTAACTAGAGAAGAGGAATATATAGCACCAACTAATGAAATTGAGCATAGATTAGTTGCTATTTGGGCCGATGTATTAAATATAGATACCGAAGTAATAAGTATCAATAGTAATTTTTTTAATTGTGGAGGAGACTCTCTTAGGATGGTTTTTTTAGTTAATAAAATAAATAAGGAGTTTTCTGTTGTTATTTCTCCAAGAGATATTATTGAAAATCCTAGTATAGCAACTATTCAAAATCTTATTTCAAAGTCTTTAAAAATAGATCATATATCAATTCCTGTAGCTGAAAATAAACCACATTATCCTTTATCTTCTTCTCAAAAAAGAATGTATTATTTATATGAATACAATAAAGATACTATAGAATATAATGTACCTATGGTTGCCATTTTAAAGGGAACTTTAGATACAGAGAAATTGAGATTAGCTTTCGAGCAATTAATTAAACGACATGAAAGTTTACGAACTGTATTTGAGTTTAATGAAGGAGAATTAGTACAACGAATTTTATCAGATGTGCAATTCTCTATCTCTACTATAGAAAAAATAAAAAGTGTATATGAACTTTTAGACTGTTTTGTAAAACCTTTTAATTTAAATGAGTCTCCTTTATTTAGAATAGGATTAACATCTATTTCTGATGAAGAACACATTCTTATTATGGATACTCATCATATTATTTCTGATGGAATTACAAATTCTATACTAGCAAAAGAACTTTTCTTATTATATAGTCAAGAAGATTTACCTGAGCTTAGAATTCAATACAAAGACTTTGCGGTTTGGGAAGAAGGAGAAGAATATCAAAAGGAAGTAACTAAACATAAGAAATACTGGTTGAATAGGTTTTCTAAAGAAACTACAACGCTTGAATTACCTTATGACTATCCGAGACCTAAAAAATTCAATATAGAAGGTAAAAACCATGCAGTAGAACTGAACAATAATTATGTTGAAGGTTTGAAAAATATTTCTAAATCTGAAGGAGTTACTATATATACAGTGTTTTTAACTTTTTTCAATATACTATTATATAAATTAACAAATCAAAAGGATATAGTAATTGGTACTGCGGTTTCAGGAAGATCTCATGTTGATTTAGAAGATATAACAGGTTTTTTTGTAAACACATTAGCTTCAAGAAATAATATTGAAGGTAATTTCACTTTCAGAGATTTTTTATTGCAAACACAAAAGAATAATCTAGCAGACTTAGAGCATCAATTGTATCCTTATGAAAATTTAGTAGAAACGTTAAATATAGAAAGAGTCTCAGGTAGAAACCCTTTATTTGATGTAATATTAGGTTATCAACCAATCAATGATGTTTCATTACCTGAAAATTCAGAATTAGAAGTAGAACTGTTTGAGGATTTATTTTTTCAGGCAAAGTTTGATCTTTTATTTACAATATTAGATTTTAATAACAGATTTAAGTTAAATATAACCTATAGAGATGAGTTATTTAAATCAGAGACGATTACTCGTTTCATGTCTTATTTTTTAAATATTATAGATCAAGTATTGTTAGATAGTTCTGTTTTAATTAAGGATATAAATGTTTTATCACAAGAAGAAGTTGATCAACGATTGATTAGTTTTGATAAAACTGAGGTAGAATATGAAAGAGATGAAACTATTATAGAACTTTTTTTAACTCAAGTTAAAAATTATCCTAATAAAGTAGCATTAGTTTTTGAAGATGAAAAGATAACTTATAAAGAACTGGATGAACGCTCTAATAAGTTAGCGAGATATATCAATAAAGTTAATGTAAATAAGTCTTCATTAATTGGTCTTTGTTTAGATCGATCTACCGAAATGATTATTGGAATTTTGGCTATTTTAAAAACTGGAAGAGGTTATGTACCAATTGATACTTCATATTCGACCAACAAAATAATTAACGTGGTAGAAGATGCTAATTTGAATATTATACTTACTAATAAAGGGGAACTTAACTCTTTCGAAAATATAAATATAATCTTTTTAGATACTGAAAAAGATGAAATTAATATGCAATCTAGTGATACCGTTTTTCAAGAGGTTGGATTGATTGATATGGCTTGTGTTATTTATAAACCTGAAAATTTAGGCAACCTAAAAGGAGTGAAAGTAAATCATCAAAATGTGGTGAATCTTGTACAGGAAAAAGGAGCAACTAAAGTATTAACAGACGATCGTGTACTTCAGTGGTCAAATATAGCTTTTGAGGGTTCTATATTCGATATATTCAGTAGTTTACTTAATGGGGCTACACTATATTTAATTAATCAAAAAATTACTAGAGATATAGAAAAGCTTTCAGGTGTAATAAAAGATAATAAAATATCTGTAGCTTTTTTTACTACAGCGATTTTCAATGTTTTTGTAGATTCTAAAATAGAAGGGTTATTGACATTACGTAAATTGCTTTTTGGAGGAGAAAAGGCTTCTTTGAAGCATGTTCAAAAAGCATATGATATTTTAGGTTCTGGGAAGCTAATAAATTGTTATGGCTCTGTTGAAACTACGATTCATGCAACATATTATAATGTAGATGAAAGACCAGTTAGTAATGTGTTAATAGGTAAATCAGAAACGAATACTAAAACGTATGTGTTGAACTCAGATATGGGGTTAAGTGGTGTCGGTATTGTTGGTGAACTTTATATAGCTGGAGATAGTTTAAGTTTAGGTTACCTTAACGATAAAGAGAAGACAAGCATTAGCTTTGTAGAAAACCCATTTGAACCTGAATCATATATTTATAAGACAGGAGATCTGGTAAAGAGATTATCCAATGGTGGTTTAGAGTTTGTAGAAAGAAGAGGTAATCAGTTAAAATTACGAGGGCATATAATAGGGCTTTCAAATATTAAGTTTCATCTAAATACCCATAGTAAAATACTTAACAGTATTGTTTTGGTAAAAGAAACAAATGGAGTAAAAGAGTTAATAGCATATTATCAATCTGAAGAGCCAATAACGGTTTTAGATCTAAGTGAGTACTTACTTTCACTTCTACCAGATTATATGGTACCGTCTCATTATGTGTTTACAAAAGTATTTCCCCTAACATCTAATGGTAAAATTGACCATACAGCACTTCTAGATCTAGAAATTAATGAGAAAAAAGAAAAGAAAGAAATAAGAAGTAAAACAGAAAATAAACTGATTGAAATTTGGGCAGAAGTACTAAATTTAAGTTCAGAAACAATAGGTGTAAATAGTAACTTTTTTGAATTAGGAGGAGCTTCTCTTAAGATGATTTTTTTAATTAATAATATTAAAAATGAGTTTGGGGTGGATGTTCCATTAAAAGAAATATTAGTAAACCCTACTATTAAACAGATATGTAAGTTAATTAAAGAATCAGAGACAGTTAATTATTCGTCTATAACTCCTGTAAATAATAGAGAGTACTATCCTTTATCATCAACTCAAAAAAGAATGTTTTATGAGTATGAATATGATAAAGAATCGATAGCTTATAACGCTCCTGTTTTTCTCACTGTTAAAGGTTTTTTGGATGTTCATAAACTAGAAGGTGCTTTCACAAAACTAATTGAACGACATGAAAGTTTACGAACTGTATTTGATTTTGTTAAAGGAGATTTAAAACAAAAGGTACTTCAAGATTTTATGTTCTCTATTGATGTTTTTCAAAAGAGTGAAAATCCGAATAAAGTAATAAAGAATTTTATAAAACCATTTGATTTAAGTAAGTTACCTTTAATTCGAGTAGGTGTAATTAAAGTAGAAGAAAATGAAAATATTCTTGTAATTGATTGTCACCATATCATATCTGATGGAGTTTCAACAGGTATATTACTAAATGATTTGATAAATATATATGAAGGTAAAGAGTTAGCAGAACCAAAAATTCAATATAGAGATTATGTGATTTGGCAGTTATCGGATGATAGGCAAGAGATTCTAGATAAGAATAAAGAGTATTGGATTAATCAATTTGATGAATGGCCAGCTTCTCTTGAGTTACCAATTGATTATACCAAAGCTGAAGACACGAAAAAAGCAGGGAGACAAGTTCAATTATTTTTGGATAGTGAAAAAACGAAAAAATTAGAGAATTTAGCGAAAGAAGAGAATACAACTTTATTTATTGTATTGCTTACTGTTTATAATTTATTTTTAACTAAACTTAGTAATCAGGAAGAAATTGTAATAGGGTCTTCAGTTTCAGGAAGATCACATGTGGACTTAAATGGTGTTATAGGTGCCTTTATAAATTTATTGATTCTTAAAAATTATCCGAAGGGAGAAAAATCTTTTATAGGTTTTTTAAAGGAAGTAAGCCAAAAAACGATTGAAGCTTATGAACATCAAGAATATGCTTATGAAGATTTAGTTATGGCTTTAAAAAACAAAAGAGCAGATAGAAACTCTTTGTTTAATGTAATGTTTGAGTATGTGAAATCTTCTGAAATAGGTGTTTATAGTGATGTTGTATCTGTAGAAAAGTACAATTATGATTATGACGTAACTAAGTTCGATTTCACACTTAGAGTATTTGAATTGGAGGATGGTTTGGAAATAACTTTTGAGTATAATACCACTCTTTTCAAGGAAACTAGTATTGAGAGATTTAAAAAATATTTTGAAAAATTAATAGATGAAGCACTTTTAAACCCAAAGGCTAAGATTGAGAATATTACTATGCTTCCGAATGCTGAAGTAGATATGTTAACGAATACTTTTAATGATACGAAATTGTCTTTTGATACGAAAAGTAGTTTAGTTACAATACTTGAGGAAAATGTAGATTCTCACCCTAATCGTGTAGCAATTTCTTATCAAGGAGAAACATTAACATATAAAGAATTAGATGATAAATCAAATAGAGTAGCCAATTATTTAATGTCTGGAGGGGTAGCACCAAATGTGGTAGGATTACTTATTGATCGTTCTATAGATATGATTGTTGGTATGTGGGGAGCATTAAAAATAGGAGCTGGATATTTACCCTTAGATCCTAACCTTCCAGAGGAGCGTATACGTTATATGCTAAATCAGAGTAGAGCAACTTTTTTACTTACGCATGAAGAGCATTTAGAAGCTTATTCTGCTTATTTACCAGTACAATCTATTGATTCATTAGAGATATTTTCTCAAAGTGTTGAAAAAGTTGATTTTAATACAGAATCTTCGGATCTAGCCTATTGCATTTTTACTTCAGGTTCTACTGGGAAGCCTAAGGGGGTAATGATAAGTCATAGTAATGTAATTAATTTAGTAAGAGGCCTTGAAGAAAGAGTATATAAACCTTATCAGGATAAAGTATTAAGAGTAGCATTATTGGCATCTTATGCTTTTGATGCTTCAGTTCAACAAATTTTCGGAGCATTATTACAGGGGCATAGTCTTTATATAACGAGTGATGAAATAAGAAAAGATGGTGCTAAATTATTAGAGTTTTATAATAAAAATAAGATAGAAGTGACTGATGGAACACCAACGCATTTAAGATTGTTGGTAGATTCTTTGGAAAAGGATTCTAAGTTAGAAACTTTATCAAGCTGGTTAATAGCAGGAGAAACTTTATCAAAAGAGTTAGTAAGTAAATTTTATGCAAATTTAGGAGAACAAACTCAATTATATAATTTTTATGGGCCTACTGAAACTTGTGTTGATTCAACCTCATATAAAATTAACCCAAAAGAAATTGATAATTTAGTAAGTATTCCTATAGGAAAACCATTACCAAATGAACGTGTTTATGTTACTGACAATACAGGAAATATAGTTCCTGTTGGGGTGATGGGAGAACTTTGTATTGCAGGAGATGGATTAGCCCAAAGATATGTTGGAGATCAATTTCTTACAACAGAAAAGTTTAATACTGAATGGATATCTCAAGAGAATAGAGTGTATAGAACTGGTGACATAGTTAGGTGGTTACCTGATGGAAATTTAGAATTCCATGGGAGAAAAGATAATCAAGTTAAAGTAAGAGGGTATCGAATAGAGTTAGGAGAAATTGAAAAACAATTGAATGCACATTCAGAAATAAAGCATTCTGTAGTACTGGTTAAAGTATCTAAAGGAGAAAAACATATCGTTGCTTATTATCAGGCATCTGATAAAATGAAAATTTCTGAATTAAGGGAGTACTTGGGTAAATTTTTACCTGACTACATGATACCTAGCTATTATGTATATATAGAAGAATTTGAGCTTACAATAAATGGTAAGGTAGATTCTAGAGCTTTACCAGATTATAAAATTATACAAGATGATCAAAATATTATTGCCCCATCTAATAATATAGAACGAAGATTAGTATCGATTTATGCAGAAATACTTAGTCTTGATTCTAACATGGTTGGTAGAAATAGTAATTTTATTGAGTTGGGAGGACATTCTCTAAAAATGGTATTCTTATCAAATACTATTAAAAAGGATTTTTCAGTAAAAATTTCCTTAAAACAAATTATAGAAAACCCTACTATAAATAGATTAAGTAATTTAATATCTCAATCGGTAACCGTTAATCATTCTCAAATTCCAGTTTTTGAGTCTATGGAGTATTACCCATTATCCTCTTCTCAAAAGCGAATGTATTTTGCATATGAGTATAATAAAGAATCACTATCTTATAATGTTCCTACGGCAATTAAATTGAAAGGGGAATTAAATAAAGAAAGATTAGAAGAGTCTTTTGTTAAACTAATTAAACGTCATGATAGCTTAAGAACTGAATTTGTAACTATAGATGGTGAACTTTCTCAGCGAATTTTATCAGAAGCTAATTTTTCAATAAACTATTTAAATTATGAAGAAGATCTTGAAAGTATAGTTAAAGACTTTACGAAGCCTTTTGATTTAGGTATGGGACCAATATTTAGAGTAGGGATTGTTAGAGTAACTAACCAAGAACACTTATTAGTTATAGATTCTCATCATATTATTTCAGATGAAGTAACAATTAAGATCCTTTTAAAGGACCTTTTCTCTATTTATAATGGAGATAAACTTCCAGAACTTCGAATACAATATAAAGATTTTGTAATGTGGCAAAATCAAGATCAACAGCAGGAAGAAATTAGACAACATAAAAAGTATTGGTTAGATAAGTTTTCTAAAGAAGTACCAACTTTAGAATTACCTTATGATTATCCTAGAACATTTAAGAATACGGATGATGGAGGGAATTTATTAATTAAAATAGATGATAATAGAGTTGGACAATTAAAGAAGATAGCGCAGGAAGAAGGGTTAACATTGTATAATTTATTTTTATCAATGTATAATATTCTATTGTATAAATTATCCAATCAAAAAGATATAGTTATAGGTACTCCAGTTGCAGGAAGACCCCATCATGATTTGGAAAGTATAACTGGTGTTTTCATTAATACATTACCAATTAGAAATCAATTTAAGGGAGATATAACTTTTAAAGAGTTTGTTAAACAAGTTCAAAAAAGTAGTATTGCAGATCTTGATCATCAGTTATGTCCTTATGAAGATTTGGTAAATGAGCTTAATATAGAAAGAAGCTTAAATAGAAATCCATTATTTGATGTATGCTTTAACTTTATAAAGGAAGATTTAGGTATTATGAGTTTTTCAGGCCTTAATGTTGAACTTTATGATATAGAATATAATCAATCAAAGTTTGACCTTAACATGATAGTAGTTCAAAGAGAAGAAGATAGTTATATTCTTGTAGAGTATGCAAAACAGCTTTTTAAAGAGAGTACTATTGAAAGATTTATGAGTTATTTTGATAAAATAATGGAAACAGTTTGCGAAAATAAGACTGTGAAAATTGCAGATATTGAAATACTAGAAGAAAAAGAAAATCAATTATTAAATTCATTTAGTCCTATGGTTAATTCAAGTAAAGAAAACGATACAATAGTAAAAGTTTTTGAAAACCAAGTAAATAAAACTCCATTGGCAATAGCAATTAGGTATGGAGAAAAATCATATAATTATCAAGATTTAAATAAGAAAGCAAATCAATTAGCAAGAAGTTTACAACAAAATTTTGGAATTAGTAAAGGAGAAGTTGTAGGAGTTTTGTTTCCTAAGTCAGATGAAGCTATTGTATCTATTTTAGCAGTACTTAAATTAGGAGCCGCATATTTACCAATAGATACTAAATATCCATTAGAAAGAATAAATTATATTATTGAAAATAGTGGTTTAAGAGTTTTAATAAGCAACACTAAGGTTTTAGATAAAAAAGTGGTTGCAGATTGTGTTGTAAACTATGACTCATTAAATTATATAAATGAAGAACTAACTAATCTTAACACGAATATTATTTCTAATGATTTGGCTTATGTGATTTATACATCTGGTTCTACAGGAAAGCCAAAAGGGGTTATGATTGAACATGGAAGTAATGTAAACATGTCAACAGATATAGTAAAGCAGTTGAATGTAAATGATAGAGATACTATTTTGTGGTTTGCCTCAATAGCCTTTGATGCGTCTGTATATGAAATTATGATGGCATTATACAGTGGAGCTACATTAGTAATACCTGAAGATAAAGATATAAATGATATTACACGTTTTTGTAAGTTAGCTTCTGAAACTAATACTACAATTGTTACATTACCTCCAAGTTATTTAGAAACATTACCTCTTGATGAGTTAGATACATTGAGAATAATTACCACAGCTGGAGAAGCTGCAAATCCTAAAAAAGCAATTGAAGTTATTAAAACAGGGATTAGATATTTTAATGCTTATGGACCAACTGAATGTGCTGTTTGTACTTCAATTTATGAAGTGTTTAGAGGAGATGCAGGTTTAACTAACATCCCAATAGGGAAACCTATTGCAAATACTGAAATGGTTATTCTAGATAATGACTTAAAGCAAGTTCCTATAGGAGTAAAAGGTACGATATACATAGCAGGTAAGGGAGTAGCAAGAGGATATGTTAATAATGCCGAATTAACAAGTAAAAGCTTTGTTACTATTTCTTATAAAGGAATAGAAAAAAGATTTTATAATTCAGGAGATATAGGTGAATGGACTGAAAATGGTTTAATAATATTTCATGGAAGAAAAGATAATCAAGTTAAATTACGAGGTTATCGAATTGAACTTGGAGAAATTGAAGGAACATTATCAACTATAAAAGGAATTCGAAATAACCATGTTATTGTAAAAGATATAGAAGGGAATAAGGAATTAGTTGCTTTTTATATTGCTGAAGTGGGAATAAATGAGACCAAAATAGAAGATGAATTATTAAAATTAATTCCAGAGTATATGATTCCAAAATCTTGGGTGAAATTAGATGAGTTTCCTCTTACAATTAATGGTAAGATAGATACTAAGAAACTTCTTCAGTTAGAAATAAAGAGTGTATATGATTATGTTGCTCCATCTAATAATATTGAGAGGAAACTAACTGAAATTTGGGCTAAAACATTGAACATTGATGTGACTAAAGTTAGTGTATTAGATGATTTTTTTGATTATGGAGGAAATTCACTTCTAGCGATACAATTACTTACTGCAATTAATAAAAATTATGGAATTCAACTTGAATTGCAAGAAGTATTTAAGTTGAAAACTATACGAGGTTTATCAGAATTAATTGATCTTGAGGTATGGGTTAACGATGATGAGAAAAAGGATGTTGAATATAGCGAAACAGTTATATAATATTTGATAAAATGTCAAAGGTCATTTTACGTTCAAATTTTCTTATATATCAAATTAAAATGACCTATTTGACTTACTGCTAGTCTTCTGTTATAGAAGCTTCATAAAAGTTTACTTACAAATAAAAACATGACTACTCTTAATCTATTTGATATAGGAGTTGTTAAGGCTTTCTTGTTTTCAAACGAGATGGTTTTTACTATAAAAAAATATTCAAAAATGGAAAATTTACTATTAGAAATAAAAAAATCTGGTATTCGTATCAACGTTAATGAAGAAAATTTAAAGTTGAAAATTCCAAAAGGCTTTAATAATGATTCTTTATTAGAAAATATCAAGAATAATAAGTTAAAGTTGATTGATTATGTAGAAAAGAGTAAAAGGAAAAATAATATTTTTAAGGAAATTCCAAAGGTTAATAGTAAATCTTCAAAATTAACACCATCTCAATTGAAAATGTTTTTAGCTGAGGAGGTAACAAAGGGTACCAACGTATATAATACTCCTTTTGCTTATGAACTGAAAGGAGCGTTAGATATAAAACAATTTGAAAAAGCTTTTATTGAATTAATTAAAAGACACGAAAGTTTAAGAACGTATTTTGTTTTAGATAATAATCACGAGCCAATTCAGAAAGTTTTAGAAAATTTTGATTTTAAGTTAGATTATTGCTCTTGTACAAAAGAAGAACTTGAAAAAATAAAGGAAAGTTTCTCATATCCTTTTGCTTTGGATAAGGCGCCATTGATAAGAGCAAAGTTATTAGAAATTGATAAAGATTCATTTATTTTATTAGTAGATATCCATCATATTGTTTTCGATAGCATCTCTATGGAGATCTTTATGAAAGAATTATTTTCTTTATATAATAATATAGAGTTACCTAAGCCTAAATTAAATTATATTGATTATGCTACCTGGTTTAATGGAAAAGAGAATAGAGAAAATTTAAATACTCAAAAAGAGTTTTGGGTTAATCAATTACAAGGGTATTCAAATACAGCTATACTGCCTTCAGATTTTAAAAAGAAAAATGAAATGTCATTTGAAGGAGACTGCATGAAATTTAAGATATCAAATAATAGAAAAGAAATCCTTGAAGTACTTGCCAAGAAATATAAGATTTCTTTGTTTACTTTACTTACTAGTCTATATGGTATTTTACAAGCAAAATTAACTGGTGTTGATGATATAGTAGTTGGAACACCTGTAGCAGGAAGAAGGCATTGGAGTGTTGAAAATATTATAGGTATGTTTATGAATACTCTTGGGATTCGTATACTTCCTAAAAATGAATTGAAATTTGATGAATATTTAAAAAATGTTAGTTTAAGTGTTATGCAAAGTTTTGATAATCAAGAGTACCCGTATGAGGAGCTTCTTGAAGATTTGAAAACAAATTATACTAACGAAAAGACTCCATTATTTAATACTCTTATTTCTTTGGTTAATTCTACAAAAAATATAGGAAGTAACATAGGTGAATTTAATATAAAGCCTTTAGAGTTTGATAAAGCTACTTCTAAGTTTGATTTGAGCATGTATTTTGTTGAGGGAAACGACGAAATCAGTTGTGTATTTGAGTACAATACACAATTGTTTAAGAAAAACACTATAAAACAATTTTTTAATTATTTTACAAATATTATAGATCAAGTGTCTATTAACGAGTCAGTTATTTTGGGTGAAATATCTCTTCTTAATCAAAGCTCTAGTAATGAATTAATAAAACTTAATGATTTTACCAATGTGAGCTTTCAAAAAGAAGCGACTTTGGTTGATTTATTTGAGAATCAGGTAGAGAAAATGCCAGATGATATAGCTTTAATATTTGGTGAAAAAACGATGACCTATAACGAGGTAAATCAAAAATCAAATAAAATAGCTAGAATGTTACGTTCAAAGGGAATTGGTCGTAATGATGCTATAGGTGTTTTAATGGAAAAAAACCTAGAAGTAGTAATAAGTATGCTAGGTATTTTGAAAGCTGGAGGAGCTTATGTTCCTATTGATGTTACTTATCCACAAGAAAGAATCGATTATATAGTAGAGAATAGTCAATTAAAATGGACATTAGCTTCTGAAGAGTATTATGGATTAGTTGATAAAGCTAATGTAGAAATTATTAATGTTTTAGACTCAGAGTTAATTTTAGATTCTTCAAATTTACCAAAAATGAATCATCCTGAAGATCTTTGTTATATAATTTATACTTCAGGAACTACTGGTAAACCGAAAGGAGTTATGGTAGAGCATAAGAATGTGGTTCGTCTTCTTTTTAATAAAGAGTTTCAATATGATTTTAATAATAAAGACGTGTGGACAATGTTTCATAGTCATTGTTTTGATGTAAGTGTATGGGAAATGTACGGAGCATTACTTTATGGCGGTAAATTGATTATTGTTTCTCAATCAGATGCTCGAGACCCTTCAAAATATTTAGAAATATTACAGAAGCATAAAGTAACCATATTAAATCAAACTCCTACAGCTTTTTATTCATTGAATAATACTTGTCAGAAAAAACAAGTGTTATTACCAGACGTACGATATGTTGTTTTTGCAGGAGAAGCATTAACTCCTTCAAAATTGAGTAAATGGAGAGAGCGTCAACCAAAGGCGAAGTTAATTAACATGTACGGAATTACGGAAGTTACTGTACATATGACTTATAAAGAAATTGGAGACCAAGAAATACAAGATAGCATAGGTAATATAGGGAAAGCTTTACCAACAGGGGCTATATACCTTTTAGATAAAAATATGAAGCAAGTACCTGTAGGGGTTATTGGTGAAATTTATGTAGGAGGTCATGGAGTAACCCGTGGTTATATGAATAATAAAGAACTTACAGATTCACGTTTTATAAAAAACCCTTTTAAAGAAGGAGATCGTCTTTATAAATCAGGAGACTTGGCAATACTTTTGTCTAATGGAGAATTGGAATATAAAGGACGAATTGATAGACAAGTTCAATTAAAAGGTTTTAGAGTTGAGTTAAAGGAAATTGAATCTCATTTAGTTCAACATGAATTAATAAAAGATGTAGTTGTAAATATGGCTAAATCTGAAAAAGATGAGCCTTATTTGTGTGCATATTATATAGGACAACAAGAATTACAAGTTACTGAGTTGAGGGCATATTTGGAAACTAGGGTACCACACTACATGATACCATCTTATTATGTTAAAATCGAAGAAATACCATTTACATCAAATAATAAAATTGATTTTTCTAAACTACCAAAGCCAAAAGTTGGAACATCTGAAAAAGCATATTTGGCCCCAACCAATGAAGAAGAAAAAATAATGTGTAAAATTTGGGAAGAATGTTTAGGTGTTGGTCAGATAGGAATATTAGATAACTTCTTTGCTTTAGGAGGAGATTCTTTAAAAGCAATTGGGTTGATATCAAGAATAAATGAGTCTTTATCATCGTCTCTAATTATTGCTGATATTTATTCAAATCCAACAATCAAGAAATTAGCAAGTATCGTTAGACCTGAAGAAGATTTGAAGTATGAGATTTTGAAAAAAGAAGTAGATGAAGAGCTAAATCTATTCCAAGAAACGTATAAAAAAAATAATCAATTTCAGGATTCTTACGAAGCAGTATATCCAATGAGTGGGATAGAAAAGGGAATGGTATATTATACACTATTAACGAAAGAAGAAAATGCTAATAATATTTTGTATCACGAGCAAAATATATACCCTCTTCTTCTAGATAATTTTAATTTAGATACTTTTAAACGTGCATTAAAATTATTAACTAATAAACATGAGGAGCTGAGAAAAATATATGATTTAAATAATTTAACTCATATTATTTTAAAAGAAATAGAACCAGACTTGAAGTTTATTGATATATGTCATTTAAATACTCAGGAACAAAAGGAATATATTTCGAAAAAATGTGAAGAGGAAAAATTGAAGCAAACTGAGCTTTCAATGTCTCTAATCTGGAGAATGCATATTATTAAAGTTCGTGAAGATTATCAATATTTATTATTTGATTTTAACCATTCATTGATGGATGGTTGGAGTTTGGCTGTGTTTTTAAGAGACCTATTTAATACTTACGATTACCTTGTAAACGACTCAGAGTATACTCCAATGCAAATTCGAGGAGGGTATAAAGATCAAATAGCCGCAGAATTAATGGCTTCTAAAAATGAATCGAGTAAAAATTATTGGAAAACAGAATTAGAAGATTATAAACGTTTTGAACTGAAACCTACAGGAAATCCAAGTAAAACAATTACTAATAATTATGATTTAGGTATTGAATTCCGAAAAGAATTAGAAGGAGTTGCAGAAAAATTGAATGTGAGTTTTAAACATTTATGTTATGCAGCATTGATGTTTTCGTTGAAAAGAATGACTTATGAAAATGACTTAACAATTGGAGTTTCTTCAAATACAAGACCTTTAATTATAGATGGAGAAGAACTGGTAGGCTGCTTTTTAAATACAGTCCCATTTAGAATAAAAGTTCCTGAAAATATAACTTGGAAAGAATATATAAACCTTGTAGATGATAAGTTAATAAATTTAACCTATCATGAGCGTATTCCTTTTTATAAGATTTTAGAATATATTGACGAAAAAACCATTGATCAAAATCCTATTTTTGATGTAAAACTGAATTATATTGATTTTAGGCCTTATAATGAGTTTAAAAATAAAGAGGATAATTTTTTAGAAAAAACAATGGCTGATGCCAAAGCTTATGTAAATGAAAATACCCCTTTAAATTTAACGATACTTGCTCAAAATGATATGTTTGCGCTGAATTTGATTTATTCTTCGGCATTTTTAGAAGCAGAAGAGTCAGATAAATTGTTTAGATATCTTAAAAACACTTTAGAGCAGATAGCAAACGATGTTAATGAAAAACAAAAAGGTGATAGTATTCTAGATCAAGAAGAGTATTTGAAATTAACGAATGATTTTAATGATATAGAAGCTCCTTTTAAAAATAATAAAACAATTCTTGATCTTTTTAATGAACAAGTTAAAGAGTTGCCAGAGAGCCTAGCAGTTACTTTTGAAAATAAAAGTTTAACGTATAAAGAACTAGATGAACTTTCAAATAAATTAGCTCATAGACTTATTGATATGGGAGTTAAAAATGAAACTTTAGTTCCAATAGCTGTAGATAGGTCAATAGAAATGATTGTAGGAATTTTAGGTGTTTTGAAAGCTGGAGGAGCTTATGTTCCAATTGATCCTACATTTGTTCAAAAAAGAATAGATTATATCTTGAGTGATATTAATTCAAAGTTTGTATTAACTCAACGTCAGTATGATAGTAAATTTAACATATCAAAACTTTTCATAGATGACTTATCAACTTATAGTGATTATGATAAGTTGCCTCCAAATATTAAGGTAGATATTACTTCTTTAGCTTATGTTTTTTATACTTCAGGAACAACAGGACAACCGAAAGGGGTAATGAATAGTCATTCTGGAGTTTGTAATAATTTGTCATGGATGAAGAATCATTTTAATATTAATAAAGATGATCATATTCTACAAAAAACTAATTTCTGTTTTGATGTTTCAGTTTGGGAGTTAATACTTCCAATTATTTCTGGAGCAAGAATAGTTTTTGCAAAACCAGAAGGACATAAAGATCCTAAGTACATAGAGAAAGTAATAGCTGAAGAGGAAATAACTTTAGTGATTTTTGTACCTTCAATGTTAACCATTTTCTTAATGGGGATAGAAAAATTTAATGAAGGAAAACTTCGTGGTATTATTACGATAGGAGAAGAGTTAAAATTATCAACAGTACGAGATTGTAAGGCTAAACTGCCAAATGTATTATTGCATAATACTTATGGTCCAACTGAAGCTGCTATTGCTGTAACTTCTATAAACTTAAGTGATTATGCTGCTAATATTGTTCCTATTGGTAAACCTATAGGAAATACGAAGATTTATATAGTGAATAGTCAAAATGAGATACAACCTACAGGGGTTAAAGGTGAATTATTAATTGGTGGTGTTCAAGTAGCAAGAGGATATCTTCATAAACCAGAGTTAACATCTGAAAAATTTATAAAAGACGAGTTTGACCCAAATAGTGAATACAAATTATATAAATCAGGAGATTTCGCTCGATGGCTTCCAGATGGAACAATAGAATTTTTAGGTAGAATAGATAATCAAATAAAACTTAGAGGAAATAGGATAGAGTTAGGAGAAATAGAATTTAATTTATGTAATCACGCTGCCATAGAAACGGCGATTGTATTATTAAGAGAATACAATGGAACTCCGCATATAGTAGCTTATTATCTACCTAATGGAAAAGAATCATTAAATATTGATGGATTAAAAAATTATTTAAAAGAGAGTTTACCAGAATATATGATTCCTACATATTTTGTTGAATTAAATGAATTACCGTTATCATCAAGTGGTAAACTAAACAAATCTTTACTGCCAAACCCAAAAGTTTTAAGATTGGCTTCACATGTAAACCCTTCAAATAAAACAGAAGAATTATTACTGGATATATGGTCGGAGATTTTAAGTCTTGAAAAAGATAAAATTAGTGTAACTACAAGTTTCTTTAACATTGGTGGAAATTCATTAAGCGTAATAACTCTCGTAAACGCTATCTCAAAGATGTTTTCTGTTGATATGTCACTAACTGATGTTTTTGCAAAACAAACGATAAAAAGAATATCCGATTACATAATTACTATTAAACAAGTAGAAATGGAACCTGAAGTTATCGACAAAAATGTAGCGCTGTTACTCTAGTTAACAGTAGGGTTGGTAATTAGTTAAATGCAATTATATAGTTAATACCTTATTGATTTTGTAATTATTGAAATAGTTGCTTTTGAATCATAAGAGCATTGTTGAAGAAATATCAAATGTAGTGCCTTTATAAATTTTATTTCAACCTTAACATAACAGAATTATATAGACAAAATAATAATCGAAAAACTAAGTCGATATCATGAAAATAGACGAATATATTAGTAGCTTAAGAGATAAGAATATTATTGTTTCTTTTTACAATAAGCAAATTGCCGTTAATGCAGAAGACGGAGTTTTAACACCAGAAATAGTATCAGAATTAACTTCTAAAAAACAGGAGCTATTAGATTTTTTTGGGGCAGTTAAAAAAGGAAAACAGTTTGAACCAATTCCTAAGGCATTAGAGCAAGATTATTACCCATTATCATCTGCACAAAGCCGCATGTATTTTTTATATGAGTTTGAAAAAACAGGAACTAGTTATAATATGCCTAGTTTTTACAGGATTAGTAAAAATCTGGATATCTCTAAGTTAGAAGCTGCTTATAAAGAATTAGTTCGCCGTCATCAGAGTTTATGTACAGTTTTTAAGTTAGTTGATAGTCACCCAGTTCAACAAGTCATAGATTCTAGTTTATTTGAATTGACATACCACCAGTGTTCTGCCTCAGAGGTAGATAGTACTATCGCTGATTTTGTTAGGCCATTTGATTTGTCAAAAGATTTTCCAATTCGTGTATCATTGGTAGATGTAATAGGTCAGGACTATCTTTTGATGAGTGATGTACATCATATTATCAACGATGGTGTTTCTAATGAAATTTTGATGCGTGATTTTTGGTCAATATATAATGAAGATGTTTTACCTGATTTAGGTATTCAATACATAGATTATGCAGTATGGCAGGAAAGTAATACTTATCAAGAGTTAATATCACAACACAAGACGTATTGGTTAGATTGTTATAGAGATGAACTTACTACTTTGGAATTACCTACAGATTATTCTAGACCAGCTAATCCAAGTAATAAAGGAAAAGATTATAAATTAACCTTGTCCAAAAAACAAAGTGATCAGTTAAGATCTGTAGCTGGATCGGAAGGGGTTACAATGTATATTCTGTTTTTAGCAATATATAATGTGCTTTTAAATAAGTTATCGAACCAGACCGATATTGTAGTAGGTACTCCTACAGTTGGACGTCATCATGCTGATTTGGAAGGTTTAGTTGGTATGTTTGTGAACACTTTAGCTTTACGCAATAAAGCAGATTCAAATCTTAGTTTCAGAGATTTTTTAGCTAATGTTAAACAAAATACTTTAAAAGCTTTTGATAACCAGTTGTATCAGTATGAAGAATTGGTAGACACTATAGAAATACCTAGAGGTACAGGTCATAATCCATTATTTGATGTTTTCTTTTCTTATGTAAATCGTATAGGAAATGTTGATATTAATAACAGTTTGGATATTACTATTGAACCTCATGGAGTAGCCTATACGAGTGCAAAGTTTGATTTGAGTTTTGAGGTTATAGATGCTGATCAGATTAGCTTCATATTTAATTATAGAACAGACTTATTTAATACTACTAGTATAGAACGTTTTTCAGGTTCTTTATTAAGAATTATTGATGAGGTTTTAGAAAATAAGACGCAATTATTAAGTGAAATTAATATTTTATCGGATTCAGAAAGAACTCAATTATTAGTGGATTTCAATAGTACATCTGTTGATTATGATTTTGATAAGACTGTATTGGATATGATTAAGAATCAGGCTGTCACAAGACCAAATGCAGAAGCTGTTATTTTTGGAAAAGAGATACTTACTTATAAAGAATTGGATTTACGTTCAGATCTTTGGGCTTCTAATTTAATGACTTCAGGAGTAGTAACTGGAGCTGTAGTTGGTTTAATGATGACTCGTTCAAGTGAAATGATCATAGCTATTTTGGCAGTTATGAAGGCAGGAGCTGCATACATGCCAATAAATATTGATTTGCCAGGTTCACGTGCAGTTTATATGATGGAAGAAAGCGGCTGTAGTAGTATTATAGCGAACATAAAAAGGAAGCCAACAGAATTAGAATCTTATTCATGGATAAGTGTTGAAGAATTAGATAATGAATTCAATAATAAAAAGAAATTACCTATTGTAAAGTCTGATAGCTTAGCTTATATACTTTATACATCTGGCTCTACTGGTAGACCTAAAGGTTGTATGATTTCTCATGTCAATTTATTCAATTATATTTTTTGGAGTAATAATTATTATTTTAAAAATCCAGAAGAAGGAAATTGGGGATTAATGACTTCTATGTCATTCGATTTATCAGTAACAGCAATTTTCACAAGCCTTTCTAGAGGGAAGAAACTATATTTATGTGATGAAGGTAAGAGTGTAGATCAATCACTGTTAGAATGTTTTACTAACCCATCATTAGATACTTTAAAAATAACTCCCACACATGTAAGTGTTCTTAAAGATTTAGATATTTATAACACAAACATAAGTACTGTTATTTGTGGAGGAGAACAATTAAAGAAAACACATGTAAAAATCTTAAAAGATTTAAACGAAAATATTAGGATATATAATGAGTATGGTCCTACTGAAACTACAGTTGGTTGTACTGTAGCAGAAATAAGAATGGATGATAATAAAATTTCTGTAGGAAGTCCTGTTGCTAATACAAGATTATATATTCTTGATTCTAATCAGAAAGTATTACCCATAGGAGTGGTCGGGGAAATTTATATTGGAGGAAAAGGAGTCTCAAAAGGATATATTGGAAATTCATTGTTAACTACAGAAAGGTTTGTGTCAATTGATAATTCAATTTGCTACAAAACAGGTGATTTTGCACGTTGGTTGCCTAACGGTACTATAGAGTATTTAGGAAGAATAGATGATCAAATAAAACTTAGAGGATATAGAATTGAGTTAGGAGAAATAGAAAACAGATTAATAGAATATTCAGAAATTAGTTCAGCAGTTATTATTAACAAACAATTTAATAATGATGATTGTTTAGTGGGGTATTATATTTCAGAAGGAAATAGTCAAATTAAAATAGAGGAATTAAAAAAGCATTTATTGCAAACTTTACCAGCTTATATGATTCCTTCTTATTTTATTGAGATTGTTGAAATTCCGTTAACTCCTAATGGTAAATTGGATACATCTTCTTTACCTGAACCAGAAATATTAAGGTTAGCATCTCATGTTGATCCTTCTAATGAAACAGAAGAAAAGTTACTAACTATTTGGTCAGATATATTAAAGGTAGAAAAAGAAAAAATTAGTGTAACGACAAGCTTTTTTAATATTGGGGGAAATTCTTTAAAAACTATTACACTGTCTAATTATATCTCAAAAATATTTTCAGTTGAAATTTCAATAACTGCACTTTTCAATAAACAAACTATAAAGTCAATAGCAGATTATATTATCACGGTTTATCAACTTGATAATGAAGCAGAAAATGAGAGTGAAGAAAAGGTAGAAATATTATTATAATAATTGTGAAAAATTGTACGGGATAACAATTTATGTCTCTAACAACAAGAACGTGGAATAATCAGATTAAAACTTAAAACATGAAAAAACAGATAAAACTATTCTGCTTACCATATGCTGGTGGATCAGCAAAATCAATTTATAGTAAGTGGAAAGAGAGTTTAGATTCAGCTATTGAATTACATCCAGTAGAGTTAGCTGGTAGAGGACCAAGAATTGGAGAAAGTCTTTATTCAAATGTAGAAGAGGCAGTAGAAGATGTTATTTCTAAGATTAGAAACCAAATTACAGATTGTGATTATGCTATTTTTGGGCATAGTATGGGGTCAATTTTAGCATATAAAGTTATTCAGAGAATAAATGAACTAAAATTACCACCACCAATTCATTCCTTTTTCTCAGGGCGAAGAGCACCTCATTGTCCAAGTAGAAGGCCAAAACCTTTTTCAGATATGAATACATTAGAGCTTGAAAAAGAAATAAAGGAATTAGGAGGTACTCCTCCAGAGTTTTTTGAGTATCCAGAATTAAAAAATATTTTTATGCCTATTATTAAAAGTGATTTTAAAATTGCAGATACTTTTGTTGAATCATCAGATATAGTAATGTTTAATCATGAGATATCGGTTTTTGTGGGTAAAGAAGAGGACGTAACTAATATAGAAGCTGATGAATGGATGCAACATACAAGAAAAAAATGTTCAGTTGAATATTTTGAAGGAGGTCACTTCTTTTTATTAGAAGAGGAAGAAGGTCATAGAGTTATTGATACTATCAATAGCTGCTTAATAAATAAACATCAATATATAAGTATGTAATGATTCGTAAAAACTTTTTAATAAGAGAAAGTTAAATCATACATAAAAGTCCATACTATTGATAAAAACTATTTTAAGTTTTTAGGCCACTAATACTTCAGGGTCATGTTTTTAATAGGAACAATGTTCTTAATAATAGCACTTAGATTAAGAAATAAGCCATTTCATATTGTCCAGAAAATTTAGAAATAAATACTGGAGAAAATATGAGAGATATCGTATAAGTGTTTTTCTTAAGTATCACACTACATAGTATTTGTATTAAGGAATCTCTGTTCAAAGGTTTTAAACACTAATGCTATGTTTAAATTGAAACTTAAATCCATTATAGATAATATAACTAACAGTAAATTTTAAAAATTATGCAATATTCTTTTAACTCAAATAGAAGACTTGAAGAGCATTTCAAAGTAAATGCAAAAAAGTTTCCCAAAAAAGTTGCAATTTCATGTAAAGGTGTTGATTTAACTTATGAAGAGTTGGATCAAAAATCAGATTTGATAGCCAATTTGGTAATGAAGAATCTAAAGGAAGACACTCAATATGTGGGCTTGTTAATGAATAGAGGCTTGGAAATGGTAATCTCTATTTTAGGTATTCTTAAAGCAGGAGTAGCTTATATCCCTATCGATCCAGTAAATAACCCAACAGAAAGAATTAAACTTTGTTTATCAGAAGTAAATTTAAATCTATTAATTACAGATAGAGTAATAGATATAAAGAATGTAAAAACTTTACTTGTAGAAAAAGATATTCTTAATGAGCAAATTGAATTATCTAGACAGGAAATTATTCCTGTTAAAAAATCGGAAATTGCTTATGCTATTTTTACTTCAGGAACTACTGGAATTCCTAAAGCTGTTCCAATAATACATGAAAATGTATTGAATATGTTTCATAATTCACAAGAAATTTTTGAGTTTTCTAAAGATGATGTATGGGCTTTATTTCATTCAATAGCTTTTGATTTTTCAGTGTGGGAAATTTGGGGAACATTACTTTATGGGGCAAAGTTAGAAATTGTACCGTTTGCAGTAGCTAAAAATACAGCACGCTTTCGCCGTTTCCTAATGGAAAAAAAGATATCAGTTTTAAATCAGACAACAGGTGCTTTTTATAGTTTAATAAAAGCAGATCAAAATAAAGAAACTAAAATTGATTCTTTAAGGTGTTTGATTTTTGGAGGTGAGAAACTTGATGTTCATTTACTAAAACCATGGGTTGATAGGTATTCTTCTACAGCTTCAAAACTAATTACGGTATATGGTACAACAGAGACTACAATTTTTACAACTTTTAAATATATAGGTCATAACGATATTATAGATAATAAGTTAAGTCCAATAGGAGAGCCTATTCCAGGGTCGGATATTATTTTAGTTGGAAAAGGAAACGAAATAGCTACTGAAGGTGAAATATACATATCAGGAGAAAGATTATCAGAAGGTTATTTGAATAGAACGGAATTAAATGAAACTAAATTTATTTCAAAAACCATATTAGGTGAAACTGTTAAGTATTACAGAACAGGTGATTTAGCTTTTGAAAAGAATGGAGAGTATTATTTTCTTGGAAGAGTTGATAGTCAAGTGAAGTTTAATGGGTATAGGATTGAACTTGAGGGAATTGAGAGTGTTGTTATGTCACACCCTAAGATTATGAGGTCAATAGTTTCGGTAGATAAGACCTTATCACATCCAAGATTAATAAGTTTTCTAGAACCAATAGATAATCTTTCTATAGAGGATGAGGATAATATTATTGATGAGGTTAAGAGTTTGACAGAGAGTTTATTGCCGTTTTATATGGTTCCTTCCGAGTTTATGTTTATTGATAAAATTCCATTAACAGTTAATGGTAAAATTGACCATAAAGAATTATCAGAATTAAGTAAAACCTATTAAATAAATAAAAAATGAAATCAGAAGAATTATCAGTAAAGAGTCACAAACTATGGAGTGATATATTAAGTAATGAAAAAATCAATAGAGAAGAAGATTTCTTTGATCAAGGAGGAACATCATTGTCTTTAATAGAATTAATATCTAAGACCAAAGAGCATTTCTCTGTTTCTTTAAAAGCAAGTGACTTCGAAGAAGGATTATCCCTTGAAATTTATGAAGGACTTATATTAAAATCAATGAATAAAGAACCACAAAAAGTAGTATAATGAATAGTATAGAAGCACCAACAAGAGAATTTAAGTTTAGTAAAAAAGAATTAGAAGAATTCAGAAAGAATGGATATGCAGGACCATTTACCTTGTATGATTCAGAAGATATGAATGAAATAACAAAAAAACTTAGATATAGTTTATTAGATCGTTCAAATAGTGTGTATGAATTCAACGAGGATATTAACGAGATAAATGATAGAGCAAATTATGACCGTCATTTAGATGTTCCTTTTTTAATGGATCACATAAAACAACCTAAGATTGTAGATAAACTTACTGATGTTTTAGGAGAAAATGTTCTTTGTTGGAGGTCAGAATGGTTTCCAAAGTATCCAGGTGATAAAGGAACAGATTGGCATCAGGTAGATACATTTGAATTTTCTAGTGGAGAACCACAATTAGTATGGCCTCAGAAAGAAGACTTTGGAGGTACTATAACAGTATGGACAGCACTTACAGATGCAACTATAGAAACAGCATGTTTAAAGTTTATGCCAGGAACACACGAAGAATTATTTTATGATGAGAGTAAAGGAGTTGATTTTGATCCTGATGCGATTCATGATGGTTTTTTTGGGTATGATTATCAAAATTTACAAAAAGATTCAGATTGGGTACCAGACGAGTCATTAGCAAAATCGATAGAGATGAAAGCAGGACAGTTTATTATTTTCTGGTCTACTTTAATGCATGCTTCTCACTCTCATTTAGGAAAAACGAATGATATGCGACTTGGATTTGCTGCACGATTTGTGCCTGATATGGTTGACGTTTATCCAGGGAATCCTAAAGAATTAACTGAATTTGGAAGCACAGTTTCTTTAGAGAAGTATAGAACTGTTGCGGTTGCTGGAGTAAATAGAAATCCTAATAACATAACTTAATTTTATATAGAAGATAGTAGGTGTTCTACTTCTTTTTCACAGGATTCTATTGAAGTTTATCGATGAAAATCCATTAAAAATTAATGAAAAAGGTGATTATAAAGACAGATAGAATTAAATAAAACTAATTAATTAAATAAATAAAAAATGAAATCAGAAGAATTATCAGTAAAGAGTCACAAACTATGGAGTGATGTATTAAGTAATGAAAAAATTAATAGAGAAGAAGATTTCTTTGATCAAGGAGGAACATCATTGTCTTTAATAGAATTAATATCTAAGACCAAAGAGCATTTCTCTGTTTCTTTAAAAGCAAGTGACTTCGAAGAAGGGTTATCCCTTGAAATTTATGAAGGACTTATATTAAAATCAATGAATAAAGAACCACAAAAAGTAGTATAATGAATAGTATAGAAGCACCAACAAGAGAATTTAAGTTTAGTAAAAAAGAATTAGAAGAATTCAGAAAGAATGGATATGCAGGACCATTTACCTTGTATGATCCAGAAGACATGAATGAAATAACAAAAAAACTTAGATATAGTTTATTAGATCGTTCAAATAGTGTGTATGAATTTAATGAGGATATTAACGAGATAAATGATAGAGCAAATTATGACCGTCATTTAGATGTTCCTTTTTTAATGGACCACGTAAAACAACCTAAGATTGTAGATAAACTTACTGATGTTTTAGGAGAAAATGTTCTTTGTTGGAGGTCAGAATGGTTTCCAAAGTATCCAGGTGATAAAGGAACAGATTGGCATCAGGTAGATACATTTGAATTTTCTAGTGGAGAACCACAATTAGTATGGCCTCAGAAAGAAGACTTTGGAGGTACTATAACAGTATGGACAGCACTTACAGATGCAACTATAGAAACAGCATGTTTAAAGTTTATGCCAGGAACACACGAAGAATTATTTTATGATGAGAGTAAAGGAGTTGATTTTGATCCTGATGCGATTCATGATGGTTTTTTTGGGTATGATTATCAAAATTTACAAAAAGATTCAGATTGGGTTCCAGACGAGTCATTAGCAAAATCGATAGAGATGAAAGCAGGGCAGTTTATTATTTTCTGGTCTACTTTAATGCATGCTTCTCACTCTCATTTAGGAAAAACGAATGATATGCGACTTGGATTTGCTGCACGATTTGTACCAGATATGGTTGATGTTTATCCAGGGAACCCTAAAGAATTAACTGAATTTGGAAGTACAGTTTCTTTAGAGAAGTATAGAACTGTTGCGGTTGCTGGAGTAAATAGAAACCCTAATAACATAACTTAAAAATGAATAATCATTGAGCAGAGATATGGAGATATTCTATAGAAGAAAGTTTTAATGTCTGTCTATAAAGATGACAATTTTTAAACTTTCTTCTTGAACTCCTATTGTTTATGTAATATGTTTTTCAAAAACAAAAACTAGCAGTTTTATATAGAAACTCTATGATGTTAACAATTTAACACTTTTTTAAATTAATCCACTTTTATAAATTATTTTTTATGCTAAATACTATAGAACAGATAGAGATAAGTGAATTTTTAGTGAACATTAAATCCTTATTGAAACAACGAAGTGAACAGGTAAGGATTTTGAAACAAGTAGAGCTTGATTCTAAAGGGTTTTATACTAAACTTGAGGAAGTTTTAAAAGAATTAGAAATCTATAATCATGTTGATTTTATCACATCTAAACCAAATGATTTTGACTTGTATGAAGAGATCATAAACACATTTTGTAATGATTACTTTACTAAACTGGGAAATCTTGATATTCATGGTTTGAAAGAGAATCTGATGAATTATGGAAATAACCCGATTCATATAGTTGATAGAGTAAAAACTCAAAAATTGACAAGTTCTGATGGTACAGTATTGGATGTGTTTTCTTACGGAGATATTGAGAATAGTCCAATAATAATAGCCCTTCCAACTGGGTTACCAATGTTAATAATGAAACCTTGGATAGAACTTTTAGCTAATAAATATTTTGTAATTACATGGGAAACAAGAGGGATGTCTAAATCGTCAACTACAAAACAATTAGATATTCCAAGTCAATTAGAAGATTTAAAAAATGTTATGAAGTTTTTCAATCTAGAAAAAGTTCATTTATTTGGAGTTTGCCATGGAGCTAATTTAGTGCTTCATGCTTGTAATGAAATCGATTCTAAAATTATATCAGCAAGTCTTTGGCATGGTGATTTTAACTGGAATGATGATAATAAGCTTACATATATACAGCAAAATATGAAGCGATTACTTGAAATGGCAGGGAGTCAAATTAATATTTCAGATTTAAGAAACTTAATGACTAATCCTAAGTCCATTGGTAAGTTATCAACTGATTATCCTATTAAAAACTTACCGCATATTATGTATCCTTATTTGACAGATGAGATTTTTTCCAGCTTCATCAAGTTGTCTAAAGATGTAATGAATAGAAATTTAAAGGAAATTGTAGATAAACTAAATAAAAAAATACTGATTGTTACCAGTTCAAATGACAATACTGCTCATCCAGAGGGGTCGGTTTTACTACATTCTTTTTTAAAAGAATCAGAGTTTTACAATAGAGAATTTGGGAGTCATATTTCTTTTTTTGAAGCACCAGAAGAATTATACAGCCTTTTTTCTAATTTTTATGAAAATAGCTTTGCTTGTAGCTTAGCTTAATACAGGAAAATATCTTTATTTAAGTTATCCAATAGTAAAATAAATTGTTGTTGACAATTTAATAAGATAAAAAATTAAATCTCATTAAAACAAATCGAAATGAAAATAAATAAACTTATGACATTACTAGGTACTTCATTGAATAGGCAAACTACAGCAAAGGAAAATGAAACTCGTAATTTAGAAAAATTTAATAAAGTAAATCTTGAAGGTAGAATAGAGCTTCATTTAGAAAAAAGCTCTCACCATTCGATAGAAATTAGAACAAAAAAGGCCTCAGATATTGCTAATTTAGTTACAGAGGTTCGTAATGACGAATTATATATTCATAATGAAAAAAATGTAGGCCATAGTAAAACTCCTAAATATATTATTCGACTTAGTCATTCAGGTATTTCAGATATAACATTGTCAGGAGTAGTAAGACTTATGTCGGATGATGTGATAAGTCAAAAATCTTTCAATATAGTAGGTGAAGGAATTTTAAACGGAAGTTTAAAAGTGTCTGTAGATAACCTTAATACAGATATGAATGGAGTTTCAAATATTAAAATTTCAGGTTTTGCTGATGTAGCCGATCTAAACATTACTGGTATTGGGAGAATTAATGCGAAAGGTCTTGAAACTAACAATGCCAAAAAAAGTACGGATGGTATTGCTACTGTTTTATTACCTTCAAATTAATCAATTTCGTTTTTCTTAACCAAGAATAAACTACAAGCTATAAAATATAAAAGCAATTTATTAAAACAGATTATGTTTAGCGCTGGTAGAAAAATCTAGAAAACTTATTTAATCATAATAACTTCTCTTTTCAGATAGTATTGTCTAACTATACAGTTAGTTTCAATGGTTTGCTCAATAGGAACTTCCTACAGTACCAATAATGTCAAATTCAAGACAAAAAGAGCTTAACTTTTGAAGAAGTTCTTATATCCGAATAATATATAACTACAGGGAAATACGTGATTATAAACGTATACAACAAAAAAAATATACACTAACAATTGTGTAATCGGCATAGTAAATAACATTTACTATTTAATTATTAATCTTTAAATTTTGTTAAAATGAAAACAGCAATGAAACAAAGACAGACAAAAAAAGTAAACCTACCGGAACTAAAAAATCCAATTAGTTCTAGCGTTAAAGAGGGGGCTTCTAATGGAACACAGCCTTGTTTAATTATAGGATGGCTTCCTCCTTACTTTCGTTAATCTTAATTAATGTTTTTGTAGAAGAATTCAAAATTAAAAAGCTATTTAGTTTTGGATTCTTCTTTAAATAGATGCTATATGAAACAAAATTTAAATTCAAAAAACAGTCAGATTTTCAAAAAATTTGAGGACAAAATATTGTTGTTAAATAACGAAAACGATATACTTAATGAAGTAAATATTTTTAGTAAAAGTATTTCAATAAATGGTATACTAAATCATTTACTTGAATTATTCTCTAATGAGAAGTATTACCTTCCTAATAATTCAACACAAAATAAAATAACATTGTTTAGTTCTTCTAGTTATGAGTTTAGTTTGATACATACTCCTCCTGAAGTAAGAACTTCTAGCGAAGCTACTTCATTGTATACTTATACTAATAACGTATTCTTTTGCCCATTAATTGATGTTAATGATGTGAGGTATACCATTTATGAACAAAATAAACGAGTAGCTCCTGATGTATTAGATGAAGATGTCAAACTACAGATAAAAAAAGAAAATGTTTTTGTTAAGAACGAGACAATTTTTTTAAGAAAATTTAAAGATGTTCTGCGTTTTGATGGAACTAAACCCTTGCTCCTTTTTATGATTATTTCAAGAAAAGATACATTAAAATATTCTTGGGAGTATAATTCTATTAGCCTTAAACCAGTACGTATAGTGTTAAGAGAAGTTAACTTCGCAAGATTAGGAACTACAGCGAAGATTTTAGGTAATATAGGAGATGGGAACTCTAAGGCATTATTATTGAAATTATCTCAACACGAATCACATATAGTAAGATGGGAAGCTGCTAGAGCTTTAATTAATATTGATTTTGAAGAAGGAGTTTCTGTGTTAAAGAGAATGATGAATGATAAACATATAGAAATAAGTATGGCTGCTAAGCAGTCAGTACAAATGCTAAACGTTTAAAATTAAAAAAAATATAATATGGCATATACTTATAAATCAAATACAACTGAAAGTATCAGTTTAGAAGAATTTATTGATACTTTAAACAGAACTATTTCTTCCGGAGATGAAGATTCTCTATTAGCTTGTGTTGATCCACTTTTTAAAATATCCAACAATGCTAATTTTTTTACAGAATACCTTAATAAGCAATTAGCATCAGACCTTTCTGATTTTCAAAATGCGAATGTGTATTCGGAACAAAGTTACATGATTTATGAATGTAAAGATTTTTATATAAGAGTTACATACTGGCCTGTATTATCTAATAATAATAATGTAAGAGATTCTCAAAACGAATTATTTTCATATGATTTTGCTCATGACCATAACTTTCCATTGCTAACAGCTGGATACAAAGGAGGTGGTTATATTACTAAATTGTGGGAATACGATTATGAAAAAGTAATAGGATATGCAAACGAAAAAGTTGATATCAGGTTTTTAGAGGAAGTGACTTTAGCTCCTGGTAGGGCATTGTATTATAGACCATCGAAAGATATACATTCTCAGTTTGCTCCTTTGAAAGAAGATTCGTTGGCAATCAATATTATTATGAAATCAAATAAATATTCTGATTGTAAGCAATATGAATTTGATATGAATAAAAAAGTAATTAAGAATGTAATGCACGGTAGCTCTTCCGCCAGATTTGGACTACTAGAATTGACTAATTTAGTTTACAATAGTACTACTATTGATTTACTACATAAATTGTCGAAAACCCATGAACTTCCACAAGTACGTGAAGAAAGTTTAAAAGCATTATACAATATTGAGAAAACAAATGAAGTATGGAAAATAGGGCTTCAGGATATAGATAAATCTGTTCAGCTTTATTCTGAATTGAGGATTGAAAATAATACATAGAGGAATATTTTTTGGAGATTACCGGAGACGAAAGTGTATGAACAAATAGACACTTGATAAAAAGATGTTTCAGATTAATTACGTTTTAAATATTTTTTAGTTTTAAAATAAAACCCAATCCTCTTATCACAAACATAATTTTATTTTCACAGATAATCTCAAAATTAGACCAATCAAAGTTTAATAATCTAGTAAAGTAGCATCACTCTTGTAAGTATTAGAGAGGTTTTATTAGGTAACCTCACTTGGTTACGATGCTTTTCTATCAATTTCACGAAAGCCCACTATAGCAAAGAGTCAAAGGGTACTCATAGTATTGGTATTTAATTACCACATGTTTAAAATGTGAATTGATCACAATTAATTGAAAGAAAAAAAATCACATCTACACACACACATAAATAAGTTAATCTCATGAAAATAGATGAATATATCAGTGACTTAAGAAAAAAGAATATTATTATTTCTGTAAAAGAAGGGAAAATATCTTTGAAAGGATCAAAAGAAAAGATTACTCCTGAAGTTATTAAAGAGTTGACTGCTAAAAAGCAGGATATTTTAACTTTTTTCAAGTCAATAAAAAAAGTAAAAGAGTTTGAGTCTATTAAACCTGCTCCTAAACAAAATTATTATCCATTATCATCGTCTCAACTTAGAATGTATTTTTTATATAATTTTGATAAAGAGAGTACAAGTTATAATGTACCAGGTTTTTATAGAGTTAGTAGAAATTTAGATGTATTAAAGTTAGAACAAGTTTTTCAAAAATTGTCTAACCGTCATCATAGTTTACGTACAGTTTTTGAAATAGTAGATGGAAACCCTGTTCAACGTGTGTTGGATTCAAATTCCTTAAAGGTAACTCGTCATCAAGGTACAACGTCAGATATAAATCGTTATATGGATAGTTTTGTTCGTCCATTTGACTTATCTAAGGAGCTTCCTATTCGAATTTCTTTAATGGAGGTTTTAGAAGAGGATTATTTATTGATGATTGATATGCATCATATTATTAATGATGGTGTTTCTAGTGAAGTTTTAATGCATGATTTTTGGTCTTTATATCAAGGTAATGTTTTACCTGATTTACCTATTCAATATATAGATTATGCGGTGTGGCAACAAAGTGATGTTTATAAAGATTTGATATCTAGTCATAAAGAGTATTGGTTAGATAGGTATAGTGATGAATTTACTGTGTTGGAGATACCAACGGATTATACTAGACCTATTCAGCTTGGTAATGAAGGTTCAGCTTATACACTTAGTTTGTCAAAGAAACAAAGTGATAAGTTACGTGATTTTGCAAGTTCACATGGAGCAACTATGTATATGCTGTTTTTGGCTATTTATAATGTTTTATTGAATAAACTATCAAATCAAGATGATATTATTATTGGTACTCCTACGGTTGGACGTCGTCATTCAGATTTGGAAGGTATAGTAGGTTTGTTTGTGAATACATTAGCATTACGAAACCAGATAACTTCAAATGTTAGTTTTAGTGATTTATTAGCAAAAATTCAAGAGGATACATTAAAGGCATTTGATCATCAGTTGTACCCTTATGAAGAATTGATTGATGCCTTAGATGTTTCTCGTAACGTAGGGCGTAATCCGTTATTTAATGTTTTCTTTTCATATAACCAACAAGAAGGAAGTACTAGTTCTAGTAATGATTCTGATCTTAAAATTGTAAATCATGAAGTGCTATATAATATAGCAAAATTTGATTTAGAACTTGATATAATTAATCAAGGTGATTATTATGATATGCTTTTTAGTTATAATCTTTCTTTATTTGATGAAAAAACAATAAAAAGATTTTCTACGTATTTAGAAGCTATAATAGAACAAATAGTAACTGAAGGAAATATTAAAATATCAGAAATAGATATTCTTTCAAAGGAAGAAAAAAGTCAGATTATTCATGAATTTAATGCTCCAGAAACAAATTACAATATTAAAGGAACTGTTGTTGATTTAATTGAGGAACAAGTTTTTTTTAATCCAAAAGCTAAAGCTTTATATTTTAAAAATCATACTATTGATTATGGAGAGTTAAATAGCAAAGCGAATAAACTTGCTCACTATCTTATTAATGTTATGGGAGTTCAAAAAGGAGACCAAGTTGGTGTACACTTTGGGCGCTCACCAGAAATGATAATTGGATTTTTGGCAGTATTAAAATCTGGAGCTGCTTACGTTTCGTTGGATCCTGGAAATCCTTCAAGTAGAATTAATTTATTAATTGAGAATTCAAATTTAAAATTTATTTTAACCAATTCTTATGAAAAGCTGTTGGCTATTAACACTTCTGTAGAGGTTATAGATTTAATAAGAGAAGGGTTAAATATTGGAGAAATGCCAAGCAATAATCCTTTAGTTAAGATAAAAGAGAATGATCCAGCATATATAATTTATACCTCTGGAAGTACAGGGAAACCAAAAGGTATTGTTATTGAGCATAGTTCTTTAGTAGATTATAGTATTACTTTTAAAGAATATTTCTCGTTAACAACATCGGATAAAGTTGTACAACAAGCCTCTCCTGCGTTTGATACAGTTGTAGAAGAAGTATTTCCAGCATTGTTAACTGGAGCATCTATTGTTATAATGCCAGATGGAGGGAAAAATATAGAATATCTTCTTAAAGAAATTAAAGAAACTAAAGCTACAATATTAAGTACAGTTCCAGTTGTCGTAGATGCTTTAAATAATTATTCAGATGCTTTAGAAAGTTTAAGGTTGATTGTTAGTGGAGGAGATGTGTTACTTCCAAGGCATATTAGTAATTTAATAGAAAAATATCCAATATACAATACTTATGGGCCTTCAGAGTCAACAGTTTGTATTACCTACCATAAGGTTAGTTCACTTGATAATACTTCATGTATTGGTAAACCAATTCCTAATAGACAAGTATATATACTTAATAAAGACAAACAGTTATGTCCAGTTGGAGTTACAGGAGAACTTTGTGTTTCAGGTAAAGGTTTAGCAAAAGAATATTTAAATGATAAAAAATTAACAGAGGATAAATTTATAAAAAATCCTATAATTCCAACTTCAAGAATTTATCGTACTGGTGATACAGCTAAGTGGAATTCTGATGGAACCATTGAATTTCTTGGAAGAGTTGATAATCAAGTTAAAATAAGAGGTGTCCGAATCGAATTAGGAGAGATAGAATCTCAATTAGAGTCTATTGATATAGTAAGTCAAGCATTAGTATTGGCAAGTGGATCAGAAAATAATAAGCAGTTGATAGCTTATTTATGTGGTGTAGGGGAGTTAGACGACATTTCGATTGCTACGTTATTGTCGTCAAAGCTTCCTGATTATATGATTCCTTCAGGTTATATATGGTTAGATTCTTTTCCAGTAAATTCCAATGGAAAAATAGACAGGAGAGCGTTGCTTAGTCCAGATTTAACTTCAGAGGAGAAGTATGTAGCGCCAGAGACTAATGATCAACAGAAATTAGTTAAAATTTGGTCAGAAGTTTTAGATCTTGAAGAGGATACGATTAGTATTACATCAGATTTTTTTAGATTAGGAGGTCACTCATTATTAGCCATTACATTAACTAATAAAATTAATCAAGTTTTTAATATTGAAGTTTCTCTAAAAGATTTATTTTCTTATCGTACTATTTTAGAGTTGTCAACTTATATATCAGAAAAAGAACATGTTCAATTTGAGTCTATACCAAAGGCCTTAGAGAGTAGTTCTTATCCATTGTCATCGGCACAACGTCGTATGTATTTCTTATATGAATTTGACAAGGGTAGTACAAGTTATAACATGCCAATGTTTTATAGGGTTGGAAGAGATTTAGATGTTTCACAATTAGATAAAGTATTTAAAGAATTAGTATCACGTCATCAGTCTTTACGTACCGTTTTTGAGTTGGAAGAAGGATATCCAGTTCAACGAGTTTTAGAAGCAACAAATTTTAATATAGCTTATAAGCAAGGTAATCCAAGTGATGTTGATAGGTATGTGTCTGAATTTGTACAACCATTTAATTTGGCTGAAGAATTACCATATCGTGTATCATTAATAGATATTACAGGTGAAGACTATTTGTTAATGATAGATTCACACCATATAATTAATGATGGAGTTTCCAATGAGATTTTAATGAAAGGATTTTGGTCATTATACCATGGAGAGTCTTTACCAAGTTTAAGTATTGATTATATAGATTATTCAGTTTGGCAACAAAGTGAGGGGTATCAAGATTTAGTATCGAGTCATAAAACGTATTGGTTAGATAAGTATAGTGAAGAGTTAACAGCATTAGAATTACCTACAGATTATCCTCGTAGTCAAGATCAAAGTACAGAAGGAGATGTTCATTCAATAACTCTAAGTAAAAAACAAAGTGAAGAGTTACGTAAAATAGCAGCAAGTGAAGGAGTAACAATGTACACATTGTTTTTAGGTATTTATACAATTTTACTAAGTAAGTTGTCAAATCAAGAAGATATTGTTGTAGGTACTCCAACAGCGGGGCGTCATCATGCCGATTTAGAAGAGGTTGTAGGAATGTTTGTGAATACATTAGCTCTACGTAACCAAGTAGCTTCAGGAACTAGTTTTCAAGAATTTTTATCAGAACTACAAGTAAATACATTAATGGCATTTGATCATCAATTGTATCAGTATGAAGAATTGGTGGATGCATTAGATGTTTCACGAGATAGTGGACGTAATCCGTTATTTGATGTTTTTTATTCATACAATCAATATCAAGAAGTAACTGATGTAGAAGAATCAGAGAGTTTGAAAATAGTAGGCCATGATGTTAGTTATACTATAGCGAAGTTTGATTTAATGTTAGATGTTTTAGATTCTGAATCAATAGTTTTATCACTTAATTATCGAACAGATTTATATAGCTCTTCAAGTATTGCAAGATTTTCAGGTTATCTAAATAAAATTATAGATAGTGTATTAGATAATAAAGAAAAGCAACTGAAGGATATAGATATACTATCAACATCAGAAAAAGATAGATTGTTATTAGGTTTAAATACTACCAAAGTGAATTATGATTTAGAGGAAACAGTTTTAGATATGTTTCGCTCTAAAGTTGAAGAGTTTCCAAATTCTATAGCTTTAGTTATGGAAGGAAAAAAACTTACTTACCAAGAGTTAGATGCTCGTTCAGATTTATGGGCAACTCATTTGATGAATTTAGGAGTGTTAAAAGGTTCTATAGTTGGTTTAATGATGACTCGTTCTTTAGAAATGATCACAGGTATTTTAGGTATAATGAAAGCAGGGGGAGCGTATTTACCAATCAATGTAGATCAACCTTTATCTCGAACTCATCATATGTTAGAAGAATGTGATGTAGAATTAATTTTAGGAAATGTAAATACTGATGATATTGTAATTGATTCGAAATATACCTTTATTGAAGCTAAAAAATTAGATCTATCTTTAGAAGTCAAAAAGAAATTATCTTTTGTTGAGGTATCAAATTTAGCTTATGTAATATACACTTCAGGATCAACAGGAACTCCAAAAGGAGTTATGGTTGAACATAAATCAGTTACAAATTTAATTAACCATGAGCGTGAATTTTTAGGAGTAAATATAACAGATAAGATATTACAATTCTCTCCATATTATTTTGATGTTTCTGTAGAGCAGATTTGGTTAGCCTTAACTACAGGTTCAAGTTTAGTTTTATTAGAGAAAGATACTTTAATAGATCATCAAAAATTTATAAATGTATTAGTTAGAGAAGAAATTACACATTTAAATGTTACCCCCTCGTTTTTAGAAAGTTTATCCTTACCTTCATTAAAATACCTTAAACGTATAGTTGTTTCAGGCGAGTCATGTAAGCCAAGTTTGGCAAAGAAATATATAAAAGATTATGATTTTTATAATGAATATGGACCAACAGAGGCAACTGTTATTTCAGTATCCAAAAAATTAAAATTAGAAGATTTAAAAGGAAGTAATATCTCTATAGGGTATCCTATTGCAAATACACAAGCTTATGTTTTAGATAAAGATCTAAAATTATTACCAAAAGGAGTTGTAGGAGAGCTTTATATAGGTGGAGTAGGATTATCATCGGGTTATATTAATAATGTTACATTAACAGAAGAACGTTTTATAGCCAATCCATTTGGAGAAGGGCGTTTGTATAAAACAGGGGATATAGTAAGATGGTTACCTGAAGGAGATTTAGAGTACTTAGGAAGAAATGATCATCAAGTAAAGATACGAGGTTATCGAATCGAATTAGGAGAGATAGAATCTCAATTAGAGTCTATTGATATAGTAAGTCAAGCATTAGTATTGGCAAGTGGATCAGAAAATAATAAGCAGTTGATAGCTTATTTATGTGGTGTAGGGGAGTTAGACGACATTTCGATTGCTACGTTATTGTCGTCAAAGCTTCCTGATTATATGATTCCTTCAGGTTATATATGGTTAGATTCTTTTCCAGTAAATTCCAATGGAAAAATAGACAGGAGAGCGTTGCCTAGTCCAGATTTAACTTCAGAGGAGAAGTATGTAGCGCCAGAGACTAATGATCAACAGAAATTAGTTAAAATTTGGTCAGAAGTTTTAGATCTTGAAGAGGATACAATTAGTATTACATCAGACTTTTTTAGATTAGGAGGTCACTCATTATTAGCCATTACATTAACTAATAAAATTAATCAAGTTTTTAATATTGAAGTTTCTCTAAAAGATTTATTTTCTTATCGTACTATTTTAGAGTTGTCAACTTATATATCAGAAAAAGAACATGTTCAATTTGAGTCTATACCAAAGGCCTTAGAGAGTAGTTCTTATCCATTGTCATCGGCACAACGTCGTATGTATTTCTTATATGAATTTGACAAGGGTAGTACAAGTTATAACATGCCAATGTTTTATAGGGTTGGAAGAGATTTAGATGTTTCACAATTAGATAAAGTATTTAAAGAATTAGTATCACGTCATCAGTCTTTACGTACCGTTTTTGAGTTGGAAGAAGGATATCCAGTTCAACGAGTTTTAGAAGCAACAAATTTTAATATAGCTTATAAGCAAGGTAATCCAAGTGATGTTGATAGGTATGTGTCTGAATTTGTACAACCATTTAATTTGGCTGAAGAATTACCATATCGTGTATCATTAATAGATATTACAGGTGAAGACTATTTGTTAATGATAGATTCACACCATATAATTAATGATGGAGTTTCCAATGAGATTTTAATGAAAGGATTTTGGTCATTATACCATGGAGAGTCTTTACCAAGTTTAAGTATTGATTATATAGATTATTCAGTTTGGCAACAAAGTGAGGGGTATCAAGATTTAGTATCGAGTCATAAAACGTATTGGTTAGATAAGTATAGTGAAGAGTTAACAGCATTAGAATTACCTACAGATTATCCTCGTAGTCAAGATCAAAGTACAGAAGGAGATGTTCATTCAATAACTCTAAGTAAAAAAACAAAGTGAAGAGTTACGTAAAATAGCAGCAAGTGAAGGAGTAACAATGTACACATTGTTTTTAGGTATTTATACAATTTTACTAAGTAAGTTGTCAAATCAAGAAGATATTGTTGTAGGTACTCCAACAGCGGGGCGTCATCATGCCGATTTAGAAGAGGTTGTAGGAATGTTTGTGAATACATTAGCTCTACGTAACCAAGTAGCTTCAGGAACTAGTTTTCAAGAATTTTTATCAGAACTACAAGTAAATACATTAATGGCATTTGATCATCAATTGTATCAGTATGAAGAATTGGTGGATGCATTAGATGTTTCACGAGATAGTGGACGTAATCCGTTATTGATGTTTTTTATATTCATACAATCAATATCAAGAAGTAACTGATGTAGAAGAATCAGAGAGTTTGAAAATAGTAGGCCATGATGTTTAGTTATACTATAGCGAAGTTTGATTTAATGTTAGATGTTTTAGATTCTGAATCAATAGTTTTATCACTTAATTATCGAACAGATTTATATAGCTCTTCAAGTATTGCAAGATTTTCAGGTTATCTAAATAAAATTATAGATAGTGTATTAGATAATAAAGAAAAGCAACTGAAGGATATAGATATACTATCACATCAGAAAAAGATAGATTGTTATTAGGTTTAAATACTACCAAAGTGAATTATGATTTAGAGGAAACAGTTTTAGATATGTTTCGCTCTAAAGTTGAAGAGTTTCCAAATTCTATAGCTTTAGTTATGGAAGGAAAAAAACTTACTTACCAAGAGTTAGATGCTCGTTCAGATTTATGGGCAACTCATTTGATGAATTTAGGAGTGTTAAAAGGTTCTATAGTTGGTTTAATGATGACTCGTTCTTTAGAAATGATCACAGGTATTTTAGGTATAATGAAAGCAGGGGGAGCGTATTTACCAATCAATGTAGATCAACCTTTATCTCGAACTCATCATATGTTAGAAGAATGTGATGTAGAATTAATTTTAGGAAATGTAAATACTGATGATATTGTAATTGATTCGAAATATACCTTTATTGAAGCTAAAAAATTAGATCTATCTTTAGAAGTCAAAAAGAAATTATCTTTTGTTGAGGTATCAAATTTAGCTTATGTAATATACACTTCAGGATCAACAGGAACTCCAAAAGGAGTTATGGTTGAACATAAATCAGTTACAAATTTAATTAACCATGAGCGTGAATTTTTAGGAGTAAATATAACAGATAAGATATTACAATTCTCTCCATATTATTTTGATGTTTCTGTAGAGCAGATTTGGTTAGCCTTAACTACAGGTTCAAGTTTAGTTTTATTAGAGAAAGATACTTTAATAGATCATCAAAAATTTATAAATGTATTAGTTAGAGAAGAAATTACACATTTAAATGTTACCCCTCGTTTTTAGAAAGTTTATCCTTACCTTCATTAAAATACCTTAAACGTATAGTTGTTTCAGGCGAGTCATGTAAGCCAAGTTTGGCAAAGAAATATATAAAAGATTATGATTTTTATAATGAATATGGACCAACAGAGGCAACTGTTATTTCAGTATCCAAAAAATTAAAATTAGAAGATTTAAAAGGAAGTAATATCTCTATAGGGTATCCTATTGCAAATACACAAGCTTATGTTTTAGATAAAGATCTAAAATTATTACCAAAAGGAGTTGTAGGAGAGCTTTATATAGGTGGAGTAGGATTATCATCGGGTTATATTAATAATGTTACATTAACAGAAGAACGTTTTATAGCCAATCCATTTGGAGAAGGGCGTTTGTATAAAACAGGGGATATAGTAAGATGGTTACCTGAAGGAGATTTAGAGTACTTAGGAAGAAATGATCATCAAGTAAAGATACGAGGTTAATCGAATCGAATTAGGAGAGATAGAATCTCAATTAGAGTCTATTGATTATAGTAAGTCAAGCATTAGTATTGGCAAGTGGATCAGAAAATAATAAGCAGTTGATAGCTTATTTATGTGGTGTAGGGGAGTTAGACGACATTTCGATTGCTACGTTATTGTCGTCAAAGCTTCCTGATTATATGATTCCTTCAGGTTATATATGGTTAGATTCTTTTCCAGTAAATTCCAATGGAAAAATAGACAGGAGAGCGTTGCCTAGTCCAGATTTAACTTCAGAGGAGAAGTATGTAGCGCCAGAGACTAATGATCAACAGAAATTAGTTAAAATTTGGTCAGAAGTTTTAGATCTTGAAGAGGATACAATTAGTATTACATCAGACTTTTTTAGATTAGGAGGTCACTCATTATTAGCCATTACATTAACTAATAAAATTAATCAAGTTTTTAATATTGAAGTTTCTCTAAAAGATTTATTTTCTTATCGTACTATTTTAGAGTTGTCAACTTATATATCAGAAAAAGAACATGTTCAATTTGAGTCTATACCAAAGGCCTTAGAGAGTAGTTCTTATCCATTGTCATCGGCACAACGTCGTATGTATTTCTTATATGAATTTGACAAGGGTAGTACAAGTTATAACATGCCAATGTTTTATAGGGTTGGAAGAGATTTAGATGTTTCACAATTAGATAAAGTATTTAAAGAATTAGTATCACGTCATCAGTCTTTACGTACCGTTTTTGAGTTGGAAGAAGGATATCCAGTTCAACGAGTTTTAGAAGCAACAAATTTTAATATAGCTTATAAGCAAGGTAATCCAAGTGATGTTGATAGGTATGTGTCTGAATTTGTACAACCATTTAATTTGGCTGAAGAATTACCATATCGTGTATCATTAATAGATATTACAGGTGAAGACTATTTGTTAATGATAGATTCACACCATATAATTAATGATGGAGTTTCCAATGAGATTTTAATGAAAGGATTTTGGTCATTATACCATGGAGAGTCTTTACCAAGTTTAAGTATTGATTATATAGATTATTCAGTTTGGCAACAAAGTGAGGGGTATCAAGATTTAGTATCGAGTCATAAAACGTATTGGTTAGATAAGTATAGTGAAGAGTTAACAGCATTAGAATTACCTACAGATTATCCTCGTAGTCAAGATCAAAGTACAGAAGGAGATGTTCATTCAATAACTCTAAGTAAAAAACAAAGTGAAGAGTTACGTAAAATAGCAGCAAGTGAAGGAGTAACAATGTACACATTGTTTTTAGGTATTTATACAATTTTACTAAGTAAGTTGTCAAATCAAGAAGATATTGTTGTAGGTACTCCAACAGCGGGGCGTCATCATGCCGATTTAGAAGAGGTTGTAGGAATGTTTGTGAATACATTAGCTCTACGTAACCAAGTAGCTTCAGGAACTAGTTTTCAAGAATTTTTATCAGAACTACAAGTAAATACATTAATGGCATTTGATCATCAATTGTATCAGTATGAAGAATTGGTGGATGCATTAGATGTTTCACGAGATAGTGGACGTAATCCGTTATTTGATGTTTTTTATTCATACAATCAATATCAAGAAGTAACTGATGTAGAAGAATCAGAGAGTTTGAAAATAGTAGGCCATGATGTTAGTTATACTATAGCGAAGTTTGATTTAATGTTAGATGTTTTAGATTCTGAATCAATAGTTTTATCACTTAATTATCGAACAGATTTATATAGCTCTTCAAGTATTGCAAGATTTTCAGGTTATCTAAATAAAATTATAGATAGTGTATTAGATAATAAAGAAAAGCAACTGAAGGATATAGATATACTATCAACATCAGAAAAAGATAGATTGTTATTAGGTTTAAATACTACCAAAGTGAATTATGATTTAGAGGAAACAGTTTTAGATATGTTTCGCTCTAAAGTTGAAGAGTTTCCAAATTCTATAGCTTTAGTTATGGAAGGAAAAAAACTTACTTACCAAGAGTTAGATGCTCGTTCAGATTTATGGGCAACTCATTTGATGAATTTAGGAGTGTTAAAAGGTTCTATAGTTGGTTTAATGATGACTCGTTCTTTAGAAATGATCACAGGTATTTTAGGTATAATGAAAGCAGGGGGAGCGTATTTACCAATCAATGTAGATCAACCTTTATCTCGAACTCATCATATGTTAGAGGAATGTAAAGTTTCTTTTGTTTTAAGTAATTTAAACGACCTTTCAGAAGAAATTAAAGCCAACTATAGTTATTTGAGCAGTAGTGTTTTAGATAAGAAATTAAATGTTAATAAGAAAGAATTACCAGTAGTTACTTCAGATGATGCAGCTTATGTAATTTATACTTCAGGTTCAACAGGAAATCCAAAAGGGGTATTAGTAGCATATAAAGGAATAACAAATTTAAATTGTTTTCAAAGAGAGTTTTTTGATATAGGTACAGCTGACCGTATTCTTCAATTTTCACCCTATTATTTTGATGCTTCTGTAGAGCAAATTTGGTTAGCTTTAACTTCTGGAGGTAAAATGGTTTTAATTGGTAGAGAAGTTCTTTTAGATCCAACTCTTTTTAAGAATTATCTTTTAGAAAATAAAATAACTTATTTACATAGTACTCCATCGTTTTTAGAAAATTTACCAATAGACGAATTACCATTTCTTAAAATTGTTATATCAGGTGGAGAAAAATGTACTCCTTCATTAGCTAATAAATTTTTAGGAAAATCAAGATTCATTAATGAGTATGGACCAACCGAAGGAACGGTAGTATCTATGGCTTATGAGGTGTTAGAAAAATTAAATACGAATGTACCTATAGGACGTCCTATAGCTAATACTCAAGCTTATATTTTAGATAAAGATTTAAACTTATTACCAGAAGGAACTATTGGAGAACTTTATATTGGAGGTGTTCATTTAGCGGAGGGTTATGTTAATAATGTGACATTAACGGAAGAACGTTTTATAGGGAACCCTTTTGGAAAAGGGAGTTTATACAAAACAGGAGATTTAGTAAAATGGTTACCTGAGGGAGATTTGGAGTATTTAGGAAGAAATGATCATCAGGTAAAGATACGAGGTTATAGAATTGAATTAGGTGAAATTGAATCTGTGTTAGAAGAAGTACCAAGTATAAATCAAGCATTAGTTTTAGCTCATGGGACAGGTGTAAATAAACAGTTAGTAGCTTATTTATGTTGCAACGAGGTAATTGAAGAGCAAGATATAATATTGTTATTATCAGGAATGTTACCAGATTATATGGTTCCTTTAAGTTATATTTATTTAGATAGTTTTCCATTGAATGCTAATGGGAAAATAGATAGAAAGTCATTACCTATACCAAATCTAATAGATAAGGAAGCGTATGTTGCTCCTACTAATGAAACCGAAACATCATTAGTACATATTTGGTCTGAAATTTTAGATCTTGAAGAAAATGCAGTTAGTATTACTTCAGACTTTTTTAGACTGGGAGGTCATTCATTATTGGCAATTACTTTATTGAATAAGGTGAATAAGATATTTAATGTAGAAGTATCATTACGAGATTTATTTTCTTATCGTACTATTTTAGAGTTATCAACTTATATTTTAGAAAAAGATCATGTTCAATTTGAATCTATACCAAAGGCATTAGAGAGTGAATCTTATCCATTATCATCGGCACAACGACGTATGTATTTCTTGTATGAATATGAAAAAGATGGTACCAGTTATAATATGCCAACATTTTATAGAGTTGGAAGAGATTTAGATGTTTCACAGTTAGATAAAGCATTTAAAGAATTAGTGTCTCGTCATCAAGTTTTACGTACTGTTTTTGAGTTGATAGATGGGCATCCAGTGCAACAGGTTTTAAAAGATGTAAACTTTGAAATAGATTATAAACAAGGTGCTGCAAGTGATATTAAAAACTATGTGTCTGAATTTGTGCAACCATTCAATTTAGCTGAAAATTTACCATATCGTGTATCATTGATAGATATTACAGGAGAAGATTATTTGTTAATGATAGATTCGCACCATATAATTAATGATGGAGTTTCTAATGGAATTTTAACTCGTGATATCTGGTCATTGTATTATGGAGAATCTTTACCGAATTTAAGTATTGAGTATATAGATTATTCAGTATGGCAGCAAAGTGAAAGTTATCAAGATTTAGTATCAAATCATAAAAAATATTGGTTAGATAAGTATCGTGAAGAATTAACAGCATTAGAATTACCTACAGATTATCCGCGTAGTCAAGTTCGAAATAATGAAGGAGGAGTTCATTCGCTAATTCTAAATAAAAAACAAAGTGAAGAGTTACGTAAAATAGCAGCAAGTGAAGGAGTAACAATGTATACATTGTTTTTAGGTATTTACACTATTTTACTAAGTAAGTTATCAAATCAAGAAGATATTGTTATAGGTACCCCAACAGCAGGACGTCTCCATGCCGATATGGAAGATGTTGTAGGGATGTTTGTGAATACCTTAGCTCTTCGTAACCAAGTAACTTCAGGAACTAGTTTTCAAGATTTTTTATCAGGATTACAAACAGATACATTAATGGCATTTGATCATCAGTTGTTTCAATATGAGGAATTGGTAGACGCATTAGATGTTTCACGAGATAGTGGACGTAATCCATTATTTGATGTTTTTTATTCATATAATCAAGAGAAAACTTATGTAGAAGAATCAGAAAGATTAAAAGTTGTAGGTTATGAAGTGGATTATAACGTAGCAAAGTTTGATTTAGAACTAGATGTAGTAGAGCAAGAAGAAGGATGTGGTATATTTTTTAGTTATAGCCTATCGTTGTTTAATGAAAAAACAATAGAAAGATTTTCAAAAGGATTTGAAAAAATAATAGCAGAAATATTAGTAGATAAGGAAATTGAAATATCAAAAATCAATATTCTTTCAAATGAAGAAAGTAACCAAATAATTAAAGAGTTTAATGCGCCAGAAATAAATTATAACATTAAAGGAACTATTGTTGATTTAATAGAAAAACAAGTTTTATTAAACCCATTGGCAGAAGCATTATATTATAAAGGTTATACAATGAGTTATCAAGATTTAAACTTAAAAGTTAATCAACTAACTCATTACCTTATTAAAGTAATTAAAGTTAAAAAGGGAGATAGAATAGGTGTCTATTTAGGACGTTCACCTGAAATGATTATTAGTTTTTTAGCAGTTTTAAAATCAGGTGCTACATATATTGCTCTTGACTCTAATAATCCTTTGGATAGATTAAAAATGTTGATTGATGGTTCAGAGATGAAGTATATACTTACTAATTTAAGTACTGATTTAGTAAATCTGGAAACATCAGTATCTGTTATAGATTTGATAATAGATAAAGTCAAAATTGAAAAAATGCCAGAGATTAATCCTTTACTATCAATAAAAGGAAATGATACTGCATATATTATTTTTACCTCAGGAAGTACTGGAAAACCCAAAGGAGTAATTATAGAACATAACTCGTTAGTAGATTATAGTATTACTTTTAAGAAATATTTTTCATTAACACCTTTAGATAAGGTTATTCAGCAAGCTTCACCTTCATTTGATACGGTAGTAGAAGAAATTTTTCCAGCTTTACTAACAGGGGCTTCTCTAGTAATTATGCCTGAAGGAGGAAGAGATATAGAAGCTCTTATTCATGGTATTAAAGAAACAAAAGCAACAGTATTAACTACTGTGCCAGTTGTTCTTGATGTACTGAATAAGTATTCAGATGATTTACAAAGCTTAAGGTTTATTGTAAGTGGAGGAGATGTGTTATTACCAAGGCATATTGATAATTTAATAAATCATTATCCAATATTTAACACCTATGGGCCCTCAGAATCAACAGTTTGTATTACTTATCATGAGATAGATTCACTTGAAAAAACTTCATGTATTGGTAAGCCAATAAATAATAGGCAAGTATATATATTAAATGAAGCGAAACAATTATGTCCTATAGGAGTACCTGGAGAATTATATGTTTCAGGAAAAGGATTAGCTAAAGGGTATTTAAACGATGATAAGTTAACAGAAAATAAGTTTATAGAGAATCCAGTTATTCCAGGAGTAAGAGCTTACGCTACAGGAGATTTAGCAAAGTGGAATGAAGATGGTACTATTGATTTTCTAGGTAGAATAGATAATCAGATTAAGATAAGGGGGCTACGAATTGAGCTAGGAGAAATAGAATATCAATTAGAAAAGATTGAATCTATTAATAAATCATTAGTTATTGCTTCAGGTGAAGGAGAGAGTAAACAATTAGTCGCCTATTTATGTGGAAATATTAATATAGAGGAAAGTAGTATTAAGAACATACTGTCTTCTAAACTTCCGAATTATATGATACCTACCACATATATTAAAGTGGATAATTTTCCTGTAAATTCGAATGGGAAAATAGATAGGAAATTATTACCAAGTCCTAATTTTACTACAGGAAGTGAGTATATAGCACCAAATAATGAAGTTCAAAAGAAACTACTAAGTATTTGGTCAGAAGTTTTAAGGGCTAAAGAAAGCGAGATTAGTATTACTTCGGATTTTTTTAAACTAGGAGGACATTCATTGTTAGCTATGGAGATGAAGCATAAAATAAGCAAGTACATGAATGCTGAATTTCAGCTTTCTGAAATTTTCTTAGCTCCAACTATTGCTTCTTTATCTCTTAAGATTGAGCAGAAAAAGAATGAAGATATAAAAGTAGTTGATGTTATACCTTTAAATAAAAGAGAAACAGAAGATAAACTTTTTGTTATTCATGACGGTAGTGGTGAAGTAGACGGTTATCTTGAACTAACTAGAAATATTAAAGAGTATCAATGTTATGGAATTAAATTTGAGCATGATTACGATATAATATCAGCTCCAAGTATTAATGAGATTGCTTCAGTATATATAGAAAAAATAAAATCTATTCAACCTACTGGCCCATATAACTTATTAGGATGGAGTTTAGGTGGAGAGATAGCTACTGAGATAGCATTACAACTTGAAACATATAATGAGAAAGTTGAAAAACTAATTATAATAGATTCTTATTTAGGGTATGAAAAACCAGCAAAAGAAACTTTGTTTAATGTTGATTCAGAGTTAGAGTTGTTTAGTTCGCTTTTTAGCTTTAACCCTATAAATAAACAAGAATTTTATTCACTTAAAGGTTTGCAAGACGAGTTGTTTAATTCAGAACCCTTTAAAGCTTTAACAAGTAATCAAATGCAGGATTTAATTCCTCAAAGTATCAAACAACTTATTCCAGATTATATTAATAAAACTAAAGAAGAGCTATTTACGGCAACAAGTAAAATTCGTTTATTAGTTGCTTCTTCTGATAATAATTGGATAAACAAGCAAGTAAAAGCAAACACACTTTATATATGTCCATCACAATCTATAAATAATCAAAATATTGATAAACTTAAAAGCGTATTTGTAAACATCAATATTAGTAATATTCCAGGGGATCATTTTTCTATTATGAAAGCACCTAGGGTAATGCCTTTATCAAACCTTATAAATAAACATTTTGAATTAACATTAGTATCATTGGAATAATCATACTGATGGAAAATACCTTGTAAACTTTATGAAAGTTAAGCTTTTTTAGTACAAGAGTAAAATAGCATTATTAATAGTGTTACTAATCGATTAATAGCTAGTGATTAATAAAATTTAGTATAAAAAAAATAAAAAACAAAAAAATGAGTCTTACAATAATAAATGAGAAAAAGCATATAATATCTTTAAAAAACTTGTCAAAGCAAGAAGTGTTAGATATAGTTAATAGAGGAGTAGAATACTCTAATGGTACTGTTGAGTTAGGGTATCAATTAAAAAATCAAGTAGTTGGTGTTTATTTTACCAAAACATCTACAAGAACAAGAACCTCTTTTACAACTGCTGCACTTCGGTTAGGAGCTAATGTTATTGCTTATGGACCTAATGATTTACAAATAAACACAGGTGAAAGTATGAGTGATACTTTACAAGTACTTTCACGTATGTTAGATGGCTTAGTTGTTAGAACAGCAGGTAGTCCAAATGTACTTAAAGCTTTTGCAAATCAAAAAAGAATGTCTATCGTTAATGCAATGACAGAAGATGAACACCCAACTCAAGCTTTAGCAGATCTGACAACATTAATGTGTCATTTTGGTGAGCTATCAGGTTTAGAAATAGTCTATTTAGGAGAGGGGAATAATACAGCAGTTGCGTTGGCATTAGCTTTAGCTAAGTTTTCTAATATTAAGTTGAGTTTTTTTACTCCACCAAATTATCAAATACCAGCAAATGTATTGCAGTATGCAAAAAACGAAGCAGCCAAAAATAACACTGTTATTAATGAATTTCATGATATGAAAAAGTTGCCTAAAAATGCAGATGTAATATACACTACACGTTGGCAAACAACAGGAACTACAAAACCTGATGCAAATTGGAGAGAGATATTTGACCCTTTTGCTGTAACTCAAGAAGTAATGTCAAAATATTCAAATTCTATTTTTATGCATGATCTTCCAGCTCATAGAGGAGAAGAAGTAGAGGCTTCTGTCATAGATGGCACAAGTAGTATTGTTTTTCAACAAGCCGAAAATAAAGCACATAGTGCAAAAGCTGTTTTGGAATGGTGTATGAGATAGTTTTATCTGTTTTAAGATGTAAGTAAACTAGAACATGCATTAAGTAATTATTAACTTTAATTTTATTCTTATGACATCAATTTATTATACTTCATGTAAAAAATTACCTGAAAATGAATATAAAAAATTAGCCGAGTTATTGCCTAAAAAAATGCAAGAAAGGTTAAGTAAATTTCGTCGCTGGCAAGATGCTTACACGTATTTATATGGGAAGCTACTTTTGAAAAAGTGTATGCTTCAATTTGGCTACGATAATTCTTTAGAATCTATAAAGACGACTGAACATGGTAAGCCGTATTTTGAAAATAGTTCTTTCTCATTTAATATTTCTCACTCAGAAGAATACGTTGTGTGTGCAATTAGTAATGATGAACAAGTAAATTTAGGTATTGATATAGAAAAAGTAAAACCAATTAAATTAGATGGTTTTAATACTGTTTTTTCTCCAGAAGAAAAGAGAGAAATAGATAGTTATAACAAGTTTTATACATGTTGGACAAGAAAAGAAGCTATTGTAAAAGCTGATGGTAGAGGGCTAACTATACCTCTAAATACAATTAACACCTTAAGCTCGTCAACGAAATTAGATGATGAAAAATATTATTTATCTAAAGTAGATATTAACAATGGGTATATTGCTCATATTGCGTCTCAAACTAAAATAGAAAAAATGAATGTGATTAACTTTTGTTTTTAATTTTAAGGCTTGATTGTTAACTGTTTTTGGTTTTTTGTAAAATAAAAACAAAAAAACACATTGTCTTTCTGTAAAAACATTGTATATTTGCAACCGCAAATCGCGGGATAGAGCAGTAGGTAGCTCGTCGGGCTCATAACCCGAAGGTCACTGGTTCGAGTCCAGTTCCCGCTACTAAATAAAAAAGCCTCATATAATTATGAGGCTTTTTGTATTAATAAAATTTCTTAAATAAACTTATTTTTTCTAATTATAACGTTCAACATTAAATGGAGTTAAATTTAAACTCGTTTTTTGCTCAGAAATTAACTCAGAAACTATTTTACCAGTAGCAGGACCTAAACTCCAACCCATCATAGCATGTCCTGTGGCAACAGTTACATTTTTAAAATTTGATAATTTACCGATGTAAGGTAATCCATCTGGAGAGCATGGACGTAAACCTGAACGAGCATTTTTAATGTCTGAAGAATCAATTTTTAAACCTTTATAATAATCTTCAGAAGCTCTGGCAATCATTGAAACTCTTTTAGTATTGATTTTTTCGTTTATTCCAGCTATTTCCATTGTTCCAGCAAAACGAGTATATCCTTTCATTGGGGTTACTGCTACTTTTGCTTCCATTAATATTGAAGGAATATTGATTCCTGTATCTTTTTCAACATTAATACGATAACCTTTTCCAGCCTGAACAGGTATTTTTAAATCGAGTTTTTTTGCAATTATAGGGGTCCAAGAACCCGTTGCTAAAACCATTTCATCAGCTATAATTTCTCTATTATTAGTTTTTATTGAAGAAACTTTGTTATTTGAGGTTGTTATATCAATTAGTTCTTCATTAGAAAGTATAGTAACTCCTGAATTTATTAAATAGTTTTTCATTTGTTTTATAAATTCTGAAGGTGTCATGTGAGCATCTGAATGATAATAAACAGCTCCTTTTATATTTAAATCAACATTAGGTTCAAGCTTTTGTACTTCTTCGAGAGTTAAGTTCTCTACTTTTAATCCTTCTTTAATAGCTCTTTCCCCAACCCTCCATTCTTCTTCACCAGTTTTTTCAGTTTGATAATACATCATCAATCCTTTATCTTGATAATCAAAATCAAAATCAGATGAAGCTTTAATGTCTTTATATAATTTTTTACTAAAAAGATTAATATCTTTTATTACTGGTATAGATTTTTCAACTTTCTGATGAGTTGAGGCTTTTTTAAACAACCAAGACCAACGTATAAAATCAAAATCTAATCTAGGTTTTATTGATAAAGGACTTGTTGAACTAAACATCCATTTAATTCCTTTGTTAATCATTCCAGGAGCAGCTAGAGAAATTATATGACTTGGAGTAATAAGCCCTGCATTTACATGCGAAGCACCACTTAACAAATCTGACTTGTCAATAATAGTAACATTATGACCTTCTTTTTGTAAATAATAAGCAGAGCATAAACCTATAATACCACCACCTACAACTAATATATTTTTATTCATAAACTATATAACTTGGAATCCATGTGCATATGGATCGTCTTCATCGTCAATTATTATATTATTATAACCATAAACTTTAGCCCAACCTTGGATGCTTGGTATAATTGCTTTTTTACCATTTAAAGTTGTTTCTTTTTCTACACAACCTATAAATTTACTACCAATAAAACTTTCATGAATATACTGTTCACCTTGTTTTAATTTACCTTTGGCATGAAGTTGTGCTATTCTAGCTGAAGTTCCTGTTCCACATGGGCTTCTATCAATTGCTTTATCACCATAAAAAACTGCATTTCTGCCTGATGAAGTCGGGTCAATAGGATTACCAGTCCACAACATATGAGTTACATCTCTAATGGTATCATTTTCAGGATGAATAAACATGTCAGGATATTTCTTATTAATTCTATCACGAACAACTTGTGAATATTGAATTATTTTTGAAGCTGTAAAATCATGAATACCACTAAAGTTTTTTTGAGGATCTACAATAGCATAATAATTTCCTCCATAAGAAACATCAAAAGTAATTTCTCCTAATTCAGGACATTCAATCGTTAATCCTTCGGCAGCTAAATAACTTTTTACATTTGTTAATCGAACCCAATCAACTTTTTTACCCGTTTGTTGGTATTCTATTTCAACTAAACCAGCAGGGGCTTCCATTTTTATTTTTCCAGGAATTTTTGGCGTAATTAACCCTTCTTCAATAGCTATAGTTATTGTACCGATAGTTCCATGTCCACACATTGGTAAACAGCCAGAAGTTTCAATAAATAAAATTGCAAAATCATTTTCCGGATTGTGAGGAGGGAAAAGTATTGAACCACTCATCATATCATGACCTCTAGGTTCAAACATTAAACCTTTCCTAATCCAATCATATTCTTTAAGGAAATGTTGACGTTTTTCGCTCATATTTGAGCCTTTTAAATTAGGGCCGCCACCAGCAACAACTCTTACTGGGTTACCACATGTATGTGCATCTACACAAAAAAAAGTTTTTCTCATTAAATATATCTTTTTTAACCCCAACCTAACTCCCCTTAAGGAAAAACACCCTTCTAAGCTTTTCCTTTAGTGAGGAGTATAGGTCAGTATATTAAATTTTTCCGTTAGTAATTTTGTTGTTAACTAACCTTGATATACCTAATGAATTTTCATTCTTTAGTTCTTCAGGTAATAATTCATTTGGCCAATTTTGATAGCTAAATGGTCTTACCCATCTTTTAATAGAACTTGTTCCAACAGATGTAAACCTAGGGTCTGTTGAAGAAGGATAAGGGCCTCCATGCACCATTGAAGAACAAACTTCAACACCAGTAGGAACTCCATTAAAAATAATACGTCCTACTTTATTACTTAAGAGCGAAAGTAAATAATTATACTCATTTATTTCAGAATTATTTCCTAAAATTGTTCCAGTAAGTTGCCCTTCCAGATTCGACACAACTTTTTCTAGTTCTTTTTTGTCTTTACATTTTACTATTAAGGAAAACGGGCCAAAAACTTCTTGGTGAAGGTTCGGGTTTTCTATAAAATCACTACCATTAACAACCGCTAATGCTTGTTTTGCAAAATTAGCTTCTGTATCATTTGCATAGTTGGCAACAGTATGCGTTTTGTCTTGACTAATTATATTCTCTTTATTAGCATCGTATGATTCTTTAATATTAGGATGTAGCATACAAGTAGGGTCTATTTTTACTATTTCATTAGATAAATTAGTAATGAATTTTGAAAAATCGTCACTTTCTATTCCTAGAATTAAACCAGGATTTGTACAAAACTGACCTGTTCCTAATGTAATTGAAGAAGCATAAGTCTTAGCTAATTCTTCCCCTCTTGTTTTTAAAGCTTCTGGTAAAGTAATAACTGGGTTAATACTTCCCATTTCAGCAAATACAGGAATCGGTGTTTCTCTACTAGCTGCTTTGTTAAACAAACTTCTACCTCCAGCAATACTACCTGTAAAACCAACAGCTTTTACATTTGGGTGTTCAACTAGAGCTACACCAACAACTCTTCCGCTTCCGGTAATGTTTGAAAATACACCATTTGGCATTCCAGTTTTTTCTGCTGCTTTAATAATAGCACTAGCTACTAGCTCACCAGTACCTGAATGCATAGAGTGTGATTTTACAATTACTGGACATCCAGCAGCAAGAGCACTAGCGGTATCTCCTCCTGCAGTTGAAAAAGCTAAAGGAAAATTACTAGCGGCAAATACAACAACAGGACCAATAGGAATGTTTATTTTTCTTATATCAGCTTTAGGTAATGGTTGTCTATCTGGTATAGCAGTGTCAATAGTAGCGTCAATCCATGAACCTTCTTCTACCAATTTAGCAAATGATTGTAATTGAAAAATTGTTCTACCTCTTTCTCCTATAGCACGTCCTTCAGGTAATCCTGATTCTGAACAATAAGTTTGAATTAAATCATCTCCTAATGCCATGATTTCATCAGCTATTGCATTTAAAAAAGCTGCTTTCTTAGCGCCTGAAAAAGTTTTATACTCTTCAAAAGCTTCATTGGCTAATTCTACAGCTTCATTTACTTCTTCTATAGTTGCTTCATAAAAATTAGAATCGTTTTCTATATTAAGTTTTGGATTGAATGTTTTATGAGTTACGTTTCCTTCCGCAGAAAGTTTATTTCCTATTTGGTTCTTTCCTGTAACTCTTTTTGTGATGGTTGAAATCATAATTTATTTTTTAAATGAAGCTTTTTTGTGAAATAAAATAATTATAAGTTGAGGTAATTATACCCCAACTTATCTGTTAAATAGCTAATTCTAAGCTTTTATAATCAGGTAATGTAGGACGGTTTTTTACTCCGTTCTCAATTATCTCTAGTACTTGTTTACGTTCTTCACCTATTAAAGGTAATCTTGGTGCTCTTACATTTTCTGTTCCAATACCAGTTGCAACTTCAGCTAATTTAATATTTTGCACTAATTTAGCATTAATATCTAATTCTAATAAAGGTAAAAACCAACGATAAATGGCTACAGCTTCATTGTATTGACCAGCTTTTATTAATTGATAAATAGCTACTGTTTCTGCAGGAAAAGCACAAACTAAACCAGCAACCCAACCATCAGCTCCTAAAACTAAACTTTCTAAAGCTAAAGTATCAACACCACTTAAAATAGCTAATCTATTTCCAAAACGATTCTTTATTCTTGTAACATTTGAAATGTCTCTTGTAGATTCTTTTACGGCTTGAATATTTGGGCAAGAAGATAATAATTCTTCAAACATATCTAATGTAACTTCAATTCCATAATCAACTGGGTTGTTGTATACCATAATAGGTAAATCTGTTGAATTAGCAGTTTGCTTAAAAAACTCAACTGTTTCTCTTGCATCTGCTTTATAACGCATAGGAGGTAACATCATTAAAGCTGATGCTCCATCTTCTTTCGCTTTTTTTGCAGCTTCAATAGCTCCTTTTGTAGTTTGTTCAGCTATATTCATAACAACTGGTACAGCACCATCTACTATGCGAACTGCTTCTTTAACTAATAAACGTTTTTCTTCATCAGATAAAGTTGAAGCTTCACCTAAAGTTCCACCTAAAATGATTCCGTCTACACCAGCTTCTAACTGAGCTTTAATGTTTACTTCAAACATTTGTAAGTCTAGTGTATCGTCATTTGTGAATTTTGTTGTTACTGCTGGCATAACGCCTTTCCATTGAATGCTCATTATAATTGTTTTTTTTTACAAATTTATATTGAAAAAGAAAATTGAAACGTGATTCTATTATCTCTTGTTGATACTATATTACCTTGTTATTTGTTTTTGTGTGGTTATAATGTGTATATTTAATAGATTTGATAAAAATAACCCTCATGAAAGTATTACCTTTTAAAATACCAAAAGCAAAAAACATAGGACTTATTTATCAAGAAGATAGAGGAGTTTCTTTTTATGATAAACTACATCAGCATGAAGAAATTCAAATTTGTTATATAGTAAAGGGAGAAGGTGCTCTAATAGTAGGGGATGCTGTAAATGATTATTGCGATGATACTATTTTGGTTATAGGAGGAAATCAACCTCATGTTTTTAAAAGCGATAGTTCTATCATTAAAAAATCATTTATGATGTCGCTTTTTTTTACAAAAGAATCATTTGGGAATGCTTTTTTTGATTTAGATGACTTTAAAGAATTAGAATATTTCTTTAATAATGCTAAAACTAGTTTTAAGATTAAGAACAATAGTCAAGAATTAATTAGTTGTTTTAAAGATTTACCTAAAAGTGATGATTTTGAAAGGTTTATAATCTTCCTTAAAATTATTAAGCTTATTTTAAAGTCAGATATTGAGCGATTATCCACTTTTTTGTACACAAAAAAGTATACAGATAATGAAGGGAAAAGAATGGGAAAGGTTATGGATTATACTTTAAATAATTATAGTAAAAAAATAGATTTAGAGGAGGTTTCTGAAGTAGCAAATATGACTCCCAATGCTTTTTGTAGATATTTTAAGCAAAGAACAAATAAAACATATTTTACATTTCTTAATGAAATTAGAGTTGAAAAAGCATGTAAATTATTGCAAAATAAAGAATATTTAATAACAGAAATATCTGAAAAATCTGGATTTAAAAATATATCTAATTTTAATAGAAAATTTAAAGAGATAAAAGGATTTACTCCGTCTGATTATCGAGCTAATTACTAAATATTTAGAATAAAGTAGGGAAATATATATTTTAACTGTTTATTATGTTGGGGGCTTTTTAATATTGAGGTTCTTTAATTAGAAACATATCTAGTATTTTGTGAAAATAAATCTTGTTTTTAAAAAAAATTAACAAATTTTTATGACTCTGTTGTTTATATTTGGGGTCCTATCTACATTTTAATGAAAAAATATATACAATCCTTATTATCGATTATCTTTTTTGTGAGTTTGCACACTAAAGCGCAAGAAACTTTACCGATTTATTCAGATTATTTATCAGATAATGTCTTTCTGATTCACCCTGCTTCTGCTGGAATCGGAGAGTGTGGTAAAGTAAGATTAACTGCACGTCAACAATGGGTTGGTGTTAAAGATTCTCCTGAGTTACAAACATTAAGTTTTCACAGTAGAGCTGGAGATAATTCAAAAGCAGGTTACGGATTTGTGCTATTTAATGATAAAAATGGATATCATTCTCAAAAAGCTGTTCAAGGTACTTATGCATATCATTTAGATTTAGGAAACGAGAATTTGTTTAATCAAGTTTCATTTGGTTTATCATTTTCAGCGGTTCAAAATGAAGTAGATCAAACGGGGTTTTTTAATGATCCTGCAGTAAGTCAGGTTGTAGAAAGTAGTTTTTACTTTAATGCAGATTTTGGTATGGCATACCATTATAAAGGCTTTTCATCATATTTTACAGTAAAGAATATTTTATTATCTGCAAAAAATAAATTGAATTCAAATTTTGAATCATTTAACCTTAGAAATTATATTTTGGGAGCTGGTTATTTCTTTGGTGATGAAAATAATGTACAGTTTGAACCTTCTTTTATGTTTCAATACAAAGATCAAACAGGAGAGAAGATTGCTGATATTAACTTAAAAGCTTATAAGAAATTCTCAAACACTCAATTGTGGGCAGCAATTTCTTATAGAAGAAGCTTTGATGGTACTGTATTTGGTGATGCTCATTACGTTACACCAATAGTTGGAGTGAACTACAAAAAATATATGATAGCTTATACATACACAAAACAAACTGGTGATATTACTTTTTCTAATGGTAATTTTCATCAAATATCACTAGGTATAGATATCTTATGTAGAAAAAGAAGAGCTTCTGCTTGTCCAAATATAAATGGTAGTTTTTAAAAATCTAATTCTTTAATAATACTATTAGGATATTGTTTTAAAAAATAACTAAGTGTAGATTTATTTTTGTTAATATAGAATTGATAAGTAGGAGTATTATTACTTTGTAATAGTAATTTATGCTTACTTAATACATGCTTTGTTTGTTTAGCAACTGCAAGTCCTGAGTCTATTATTTCTATTTTATTACCTACAATTTTTTTAATTAGATCTTTTAAATATGGGTAATGAGTACAACCTAAAACAATGCAATCTGCATTTTTTTTAATCATTGGCGTTAGATATTTAGTAAGTAGTTTATTCATCTCAGGAGAATTAATTTCTCCCTTTTCAATTAAATTTACTAAACCTTCACCAACCTGTTCTATAACCGTGATATTATTTTCTAGATTAGATGATGCTTTTTCAAATAATTCACTATTTAATGTCCCTTTAGTAGCTAAAATACCTATAGTATTAGTATTTGTTTGAAGTGATGCTGGTTTTATTGCTGGTTCTATACCAATAAAAGGGACATCATATTTTTGTCTTAATATTTTTATAGCATTTGTTGTAGCAGTATTGCAAGCAACTACTATGATTTTACAATTTTTTTCTAATAAATATTCAGTATTTTTAATTGACAATTCAATTATTTTCTCTTCTGATTTATAACCGTATGGGGCGTTTTTACTATCAGATAGATATATAGTATTTTCATTAGGCATTAAAAGTTGAATTTCTTTCCAAATTGAAGTTCCTCCTACACCTGAATCAAATATGCCTATTGGATTTTGAGATTGTGCTTTCATGATATTACAAAAATAAAAAACCTGCTTTATTAAAGCAGGTTTTAAAAATTATCTTTTGTTAAATTAAGTACTACAATGTATTAGAAACCTAATTTAGCTTTTACAGCATTGTAAATATTTTCACCTTTATCGTAAACGATTAATCCTTTACCTGGAGCAGCATCAAATACATAAATAATTCCTTTTTCAGCAGCTACAGCTTTAATAGCATCTTCTGCTTTCTTTAAAATTGGAATAGTTTTTTCTTGATATTTTTTTTGCATTTCTTTTCCAGCAGCTTGTTCAGCTTGAGAAATTTTAGCTCTTTCTTGTTGAATTTCAGCAGCTCTCTTTTGATTAACTTCTAAAGTTTGGCTTTTCCCTTCTGCGTCGTATTTTTTATATTTAGCTTCAAGTTTTTTGTACATTGTTTCAATATCATCACGGTACGTTTTATTTAACTTTTCAAGCTCTGCTTTCATTGCTTTGGTTGCAGGCATTTCAGCTAATAATTTATCAGTATTTATATGTGCAGTTTTTTGTGCGTTAGCTACACCACCTAATCCAACTGTAAAAATTGCAACTAATAATAACGTTTTTAAATGTTTCATCTCTGTTGTTTTAATTTAATTATTGTCTTTATTCTTGATTTATTTGTTTTCTTCTTGTTGTTTTTTCTTTTCTTCTTGCGCTTTTTTTAATGCATCTCTTTTCTCTTTTAATAGTTTTCTTTTTTCTGCTCTAGCTTTTAAACGCGCTTTTCTTTTTTCTTCAATTTTCTTTATTCTTTCTTCTCTTTCAGAAAGTTTCTTTTGTTTCAAAGCAGCTTTTTTAGCGGCTATTTGCTGTTGTTTTTCGCTTAAGTCACCATTTTTTAATAGTTCTTTCTTAGCAGCTATTTTATCTTTTTTAGCTTGCTTTTTTTGATCTATATTGATCATTTTTACTACAAGATTACTAATGTCGTGTTTCTTGTTAGAGTAAAGCATTACTAAATCAGAAGATTTATCAAAAACAAAATCGTATTTCTTTCTAGAAGCAATAGTTTGTACTGAATTATATACTTGATCTTGTACGGGTTTTATTAATTGCTTTCTAAAATTATACATATCACCGTTTGGACCAAAATATAAAGATTCTAACCTTCTAAGTGATTCTTGTTTTATCTTAATATCTTCTTCACGTTCCTCAATTAAATCTTTAGTTAAAATGGCTTTTTCATTAACAAGATCAGTTTTCAAAACTTCAATATTACGAGCCTCTTTATCTAATTTTTTTTTCCACTTATCAACTTTTGCATTTAACGAATTTTGAGCTTCAATATATTCAGGAATATTCTGCAGAATATATTCCATATCAATATATGCAATACGTTGATTTTTTTGTGCAAAAGAGGTTGCGACTAAAAGTAAAAGAACTACTGATAAAATGTTTTTTTTCATCTTTGTATAATGTGTTTAGAAAAAACCGTGCCAAAAACCAGACACATTACAAATGTAAGGTTTTAGAACTGTCTTCCAATAATAAAATGTGTTTGCCAACCAGATTTTAAAGCGTTTATACCTTCTAACCCGGGTAAAGGATCAAATCCATGTGCGAAATCGATTCCTAATAACCCAAAAGCAGGCATAAAGATACGAACACCCACTCCAGCTGAACGCTTTAACCTAAACGGATTAAAATTGCTAAAATTGTCATATGAATTTCCAGCCTCTAAAAAACCTAAAGTATAAATAGATGCAGATGGTTTATCTGTTATTGAATAACGAACTTCTAACTGAAATTTATTATATATAGAACCACCATCAATAGATGATATTCTATTATTTTCATAACCTCTTAAACCAATTGTTTCTCTTCCATCTAATTGCCCTTGAGCAATACCATCACCACCTACAAAATATCTTTCAACTGGTGTTAAGCCTAAATTACTATTATAACTTCCTAAATATCCTATTTCAAAATTAGACATTAATACTAATTTTTTAGCTAATTCAGTATACCATTTTCCTTTTGCAGAAAGTTTATAATACTCTAACCATTTATATTTATCAGCAAAATATGCTTGTTCTTCTGGAGATCCTTGAATTAAATCAGAAGGTCTTGTATAATCTTTACCATTAATTAAAGAATAAGGAAGCGTTGCTTTTGCTCTAATAGTAAACTCTGAACCATAAGTAGGGAAAATTAAACTAGGTCCTGTTGAATTACGGCTTAAAGCAGCTGTATAAGCTAAGTTATTTAAATCACCTTCACTTAAAACTGCATTTGATGAACCTACTCTGTATCCGTAATTTTGTAAGTCTATACGTTGGTAACTAATGTTTTGAGATAATGTAAAGTAATCATCAGGCCATTTTAAACGTTTACCTAAACCAATAGAAGCACCAATAATACTCAAGCTTTCATCTTTATTAACTGAGTTGGTAGTAAAGTTATACCTATATTGATTTGACAGATATACAGAAAACGATAAAGATTGTGGAGTTTTACCACCTAACCATGGCTCAGTAAAAGAAAAACTATATGTATTAAAAGTTCTACTTGCTTGTAAACGTAGTGATAGACTTTGTCCGTCACCCATAGGTAAAGGTTTATAGGCCTCTTTATTGAAAATGTTTCTTATAGAAAAATTATTAAAAGATAAACCTAAAGTACCAATAAATGAGCCACCACCATAACCACCTTGTAATTCTATCTGGCTACCACCTTTTTCAGCGACAGAGAATTCAATATTAGCAGTTTTATCTTGATAATTAGGAGTAACATTAGGAGTAACATTGGTGTCAAAGAATCCTAATTGACCAATTTCACGGATAGAACGTATAATGTTTTGACGACTAAATAAGTCTCCTGGCTTTACACGTAATTCTCTAAAAATAACATGGTCATTAGTTTTATCATTTCCAACAACAGTTACTTTTTTTATTGTTGCTTGTTCATCTTCTCTAATTCGAACTTCAACTGTAATTGAATCATTTTTAACTTTAGTTTCAACAGCGTTTATTTGAGAAAATAAATACCCATTATTATGATAAAGTGTTTGGATATCCTGAGAGCTTGGTGTACCATCTCCAGAAATACGTTCTTTCAATACTTTTCCATTGTAAACATCTCCTTTTTCAATACGTAATAAGTTTTGTAGTTGAGAATCAGTATAATTTTTATTTCCTACGAATAAAATATCTCCGAAACGATATTGGCGACCTTCTTCTAACTTTATTTCAAGGTTAATAGTATTGTCATCATTCCAGGTTACTTTATCTGATAATATTCTAGCATCTCTATATCCTTTTTCGCTATACTTTTCAAGTATATTTTCAAGATCTTTTTTATAGTCTTCTAAAATATATTTTGATGATTTCCAAAAACGACCAAAAAACTTACGCTTGGTGTTTTTCATAGCACTTCTTAAAGCACCAGCTGACATAGCTTTGTTACCAGTAAAGTTAATTTCTTTAATTTTTATACGATTACCTCTGTCTATAAAAATTTTCATGCTAATGGCATTTACATCAGAAGTATCTTTTTTAGTTTCTAATGATACTTTTGTTTTTAAATACCCTTTATCTGTATATTTTTTCTTAATATAATTACGAGTAGTTACAATAAGGTTGTCAGTTACCATCATACCTTTTTTTAACTCAGTCTCTTTTCTAATATCTTTTGCTTTTGATTTGCTTACACCAGTAATAACTACATTTGATAGTTGTGGGAGTTCAGTTACATCAAATTGAAGGTATACTGTATTTCCATCTAACTTAGATAAGTATACATCTACTTCACTAAATTGTTTACTTTCATACAGTTTTTTTATAGCACTTGTAAGTTTATCACCTGGAAGTTTTACTGGTTGTCCATTTACTAGACCAGTATAAATTCTAACAGTTTGTTCGCTGAATTTTTGAAGTCCAGTAACAGTTATGCCTCCTAGTATATAATCTTTTCCTTTTTCGTAAGGAATAACACCATTTGTTTTGGTACTGTCTTTAACTATTATGTCTTGACTTTGAGCATTTACTGTTATAAAAGTAGTAATAAATAATGCTATTAAATATGAATATTTATTCATCGCTTTCAATCTGTTCACTTGTTTTTCCAAATCGTCTTTCCCTATTTTGGTAATCTATTATTGCATCAAATAGATGCTCTTTTCTAAAATCTGGCCAAAGTACTTCAGTAAAGTAAAGTTCTGCGTATGCCATTTGCCACAGTAAATAATTACTAATCCTTTGTTCCCCACTTGTACGTATCATTAAATCAACGTCGGGCAAATTAAATGTATATAAATGATTATTTATAACTTTTTCGTTAATTTTTTCAACATCTAGCTCGTTATTAACAACTTTTTTAGATATGTTTTTGATAGCATTAACAATTTCTTCCCTTGATCCATAACTTAAGGCAAATGTTAATGTTATTTTCTTATTGTTTTTTGTGCTTTCAATTACATGTGCTAAAACCTTCTGAGCATTTTTAGGCAAACTACTTATGTTTCCTATTGAATTGATTTTAACATCTTTTTTTATGAACTCAGGTAATTCTTTTTTAAGAGTAGTTACTAATAGGCTCATCAATGCATCTACTTCAAATTTTGGTCTATTCCAGTTTTCAGTAGAAAAAGCATACAATGTTAAAAATTTTATGCCTAAATCAGAAGCTGTATCAGCAGTTTCTCTAATTGCAGTTAAGGCATTTCTATGCCCAAAAACACGTTGCATCCCTTTACCTTTAGCCCATCTACCATTACCATCCATTATAATGGCTATATGATTAGGTTTCTTATGTAAATTAATGCTTCGTAGTTTTTCTTCCATATTTTTATTCGGTTAATCCGTTATAACATTGTGGCCTGCCAAAGGTATAAACTATTGATAAACCAGAAAAGACATACCAATCATTTCCATTACCTCCAAAATTAAGAGAACTTATGTCAGGAGTGCTATAATCTATATCATCGGCAAAAGTAAATCTAGCACCTATTTCAAAAGCAATAGCTAGATTATTAACTAGTAATCCTTTTATACCTATACCTACTGGGGCTGAATAAGAGAATTTGTTTTTTAATTCAATAATGTTGTTAGAAACTGCTCTAGCTGGACTTTTGTAGTTAAAAGTAGCTACTTCAGCAAAAATATAAGGAGTATAACTAGTTCGGTGATCACCTATGTTGTAGTCATAAAAATTAAATTCAATACCAGCTGCAAATTCGTGTATATTATTAGAGAAAGTTCTTCCGTTATTTTGTCTAAATGCATTCTCAGCATCACTATCTTTAGCAGATACAGGGATGTATGTATAAGTACCCCTAAGTGCTATTCTAGGATTCAAATTGTACTTATATATTATACCACCGCCTATTTTATTTGGGTAAATATAGTTAGTTCTTCCTATGTCACCTATGAAGTTTGAGCCCCCTAACAAGACCCCTATTTCATGGCTTTGAGCCTGTGAAACAATTGAAGCAATTGAAAATAATATGAATAAAATTTGTTTTTTCATTATAAAAATAGCGTGCAAATATAGGGAATTGAATTTGCTTTAAAAAGTTAATAATCTGTCTTTTTTGATTAACTTTTTTTTTGAAGATTTATTGTGGATAGTATATTTTATAAAGCTTCATTTCTTGTGTCTTCTCCCCATAATAGTTTACCTCTAAGTGTTTTTATGTAGGATTGATTTTTTGGTAGAATACTTTTAATAGTAAAAGGAGCTTTTTTTATTCGGATTGTTGTTTTTTGATCTACAGTAGTTATTCTAGAATCTAAAGATATTAAATAGTCTTTTTCTCTTGCGCTAACTTCTAGTTGAATTGAGGTGTTATCGGGTATTACCATTGGTCGGGCATTTAGGTTGTGAGGAGCAATGGGTGTAATAACTAAACTTTTAGAGTTTGGTAAGATTACTGGTCCGTCGCAACTTAAAGAGTAGCCAGTTGATCCTGTTGGTGTTGATATAATTAAACCATCTGCCCAATAGTTTGTTAAATATTCATTATTTAAGTAAGTTTTTATCCCAATCATAGAAGTTGTGTTTCTACGCGCGATTGTTATTTCATTTAAAGCAAAATTTAATTCTGAAAACTCTTCTGTTGTAGGATTGGTCTCAATTTGTAAAAGAGTTCTTTCTTGAATAGAATACTCTTTTTTTAGTAAAAGCTCAATAGATTCTTCTATTTGGTCTTTTTGTATGGTAGCTAAGAAGCCTAATCTACCAGTGTTTATACCCATCATAGGGATATCTAAATTACGAACATATGTAATTGCTCGTAAAAAAGTTCCGTCACCTCCAATAGTAAACAATAGATCAAAAGAATCTGACAAATCATTAAAGTGAGAAAAGGTTGGGTATTTTTTTTCAAGTGATTTGTTTTCAATTAACAAGTCGTAAAATTTTTGTTCAAAAAAAACAACAATATTGTATTTTTTTAAAACAGCAAGCAAAATTTTTATTTCCTTTTCAGCAGAAATAGTATACGCTTGTCCGTATATGGCTACTTTTTTCACTTTTTGATAATGTTAGTTATAATTATGAAAGTTACATGTCTAGATATTTTCTCAAATATCTAGCTCTATCTTTAAGTTCTTCAATGTAAAAATCATCATCATGTTGTGTTACTACAGTGTAATCATATCTCCTAAAAGTTTGAATGATTTCATTTATTTCTGTTGATGATACTTTTAATGTTACTTGGATGTTATCTTGCCCTTCATGAGACATATACATACCTAATAATTTTCCATTATTACTTTCAACTATTTGAGAAATTTGACTCATAGAGTGTTCACTTTTCCCTTTTTGAATAATTAAAGTTTCACTTTCTAAATGTAAAAAAGGGCTGTCAGCAAATGCATCTAAAATATCACCTAGCTCATAATATCCTACATAGTTTAACTCGTTGTTTAAAACAGGAATTAAATTACAATCATTGTCAGCAAATAAAGTAACTAAATCAAGTAAGGTAGCTCTTTCATTAGTGTAAAAATGATCTAGTAGGTAGTCATATTCTTTTATACTACCATTTTTATTTTCAATAGTTTGAATATCACTTTCAGGTAAACAACCTATAAGTTTTCCGTTTTCAATAACTGGAATATGTGTTATAGGTAAATTTTTAAATAAATCTTGAGCACTACTTACCGTGTCTTTTAAGCCAAGTTCTTTAATTTCGTTTAATATAAAATCGTTAATATTCATTAGTACGAATATAGGTTAAAATGATTTAATCGATTACTTTTGCTCATTATAATATATAGCTTAAAATAAAACTTAAACAGTAATGGCAAAGTTAAGTGTAAATATAAATAAAATTGCAACATTACGTAACTCAAGAGGAGGTAATGTACCTAATTTACTTAAGGTAGCACAAGATGTTCAAGATTTTGGTGCTGAAGGAATAACTATCCACCCAAGGCCAGATGAGCGACATATACGTTATCAGGATGCTTATGATTTAAAGTCTATCGTTACTACTGAGTATAATATTGAAGGAAATCCAATTAAGCAGTTTATGGATTTGGTGTTAGCAATTAAGCCAACGCAAGTAACTTTAGTTCCGGATGGAGAAAATGTACTTACATCTAATGCAGGGTGGGATACTGTTAAGCACCAATCATATTTACAAGAAGTAATTTCAGAATTTAAAAAAGAAGGAATTAGAACTTCTATTTTTATAGATACAGATTCAAAATTAATAGAAGCAGCGGCAAAAACTGGAGCAGATAGAATAGAGTTGTATACAGAAGATTTTGCTAGTGGATTTGAAAAAGGGAATACTGAAGCTATAAAGCCATATACTAAAGCTGCGGTTTTAGCTCATGATTTAGGTTTAGGAATCAACGCAGGACATGATTTAAATTTAGAAAACATTCAGTTTTTTAAACAAAATATTCCAAATTTAGCAGAAGTTTCTATAGGACATGCATTAATTTCTGAGAGTATATATTTAGGTATTCAGAATGTTGTAAATATGTATTTACATAAATTGCAAAGTTAATTTAAATGAAGTTTTTTACCATAATTTCATAAGTATGGAAATTTTACATTCACGAATTGTAGGAGAGGGAATACCGTTAATTATTTTGCATGGCTATTTTGGTATGGGAGATAATTGGAAAAGTCACGCTAATAAACTGGCTAATGACGGTTTTGAAGTTCATCTAATAGATCAACGAAACCATGGACGTAGTTTTCATTCAGATTTTTTTGAATATGAATTAATGGTAGAAGATTTACGAATTTATGTAGAGTTCCATAAAATAGAAAAGCTACATTTATTAGGGCATTCCATGGGAGGGAAGACTGCAATGTTGTTTGCTACTGAATATGATGAGTTAGTTGATAAATTAATAATAGCTGATATTTCACCAAAAACTTACCCACCACATCATAATGATATTTTAGCAGCATTAAATTCCGTTGATTTTACTATTCAGAATTCTAGAAAATTGGTTGATGAGAAATTAGCAGAATTAATACCGCAAGCTGGAGTTCGTCAGTTTTTATTAAAAAGTCTTTATTGGAAAGAGAAAGGAAAATTAGATTATCGTTTTAATTTGAAATCGTTAACGGAGAATAATAATGAAGTAGGAGTAGCATTACCTTCGTTTACTGTTTTTGAAGGTGAAACATTATTTTTATCAGGAGAGAACTCTGGTTATATTTCTAAAGAAGATGAACCTTTAATAATGGCTCATTTTCCAAAATCTATAATTCAAACAATAAAAAATGCTGGGCATTGGTTGCATGCTGAAAATCCAAATGATTTTTATCAAGAAGTAATAGGTTTTTTATTGGATTAATTAAGCGATGAGAAAAGTGCGTTTTTAGAATTTTGTTAGTTGATGATTTTCACTAAAAAAAAACGAGGCAGGAAAATTAAATAACCCACCCCGTTAGCGCCCCTCCGTATCTGCTTTAAGAGGGAAATTCAAGGGATACCTTCAATCTGCGTTATTTTTAATTTGATTAGCTATATTATTTATAGAGTTGTTGATTAATAGCTTTTCCTTCATATGATTGTTAAAAACTATTGTGATAGCCTTAGCTATTACCAAGTTGTTTCTTTTTCCAGAATATACTTTCTGTATAGTTTCTAATGAAAAATCATAATCATTCTCCATAAGGTATTCTTTAACTCTTTCCCTGTATTTGGGAGGTTTAATTTTTTCTAATTCTTTTCGTTGCATTGTTGTTATCATAAAAACTACAGTTGTTTTTTAGTAAAATACAGCACTTTTAATTTATATTTGTACGTATTTTGTACTTATGATACTACAAATCTACAAACAAAATTCTAATTAGAAAAACAAAATTAAAATAAATTTAGAAAAAAGTTATTTTTAATGAGTGATTTTATTGATCAGACATATAAAAGAGTAGAGCAGATTATTGATTATAATAACCTGAATATTAAGTCTTTTGAAGATAGGATTGAGGTGTCTAATAATTCGATAGGTACAGCTATAAGAAGAAAAGCCTCATTTAAAAGTAATGTGTTAAACAAAATTCTAAATTCTTTCCCTGATATAAATCCAACATGGTTGTTAACTGGAAAAGGGAGTATGATTTTAAATGATATAACGAGAGAGCCAGAATCTGATTATAAAAATCAAAAGTTACAATATCAAATAAAAGAGCACCTCATTGAGTTACTTTTAGAAGACAATGAGGTGATAAGTGTACTTTCAAATCAAGTGAAAAGTATAATTAATTAAAAAGTTATTTTAGTAGTTATTTTAATTTTTCACCTAAGCTATATAGTTTATTAAGCCATTTATCTCGATGTTTTTCTGTTGAATTTTTAATAACGGATAAATAAGTGATTTTAACAGGTTTTATACCACAAAACTGAAGAGTTCCTTTTTTGAATTGATTAATTGCTGGTCTTTTCATAAATAAATAGTCATACCAACTAGGAGTATCTGAGGTAATTACAATTCTTGCTGTTTTTCCTTTTAAAAGTTTTTTAGGAAAAGGTTTTCCATTTACAGGTTCAAAAGTTATACCAGGCAAAAAAAACCTGTCTATAAAGCCTTTCATAATAGCAGGGTAGCCTGCCCACCATAAAGGAAAAAACCAAACAATATGATCTGCTTTTTTAATTTTATTAATCGCATTTATTAAATCAGTTTCCAGTTCTGTTCTTTTCCTGTAGCCAAATTTTAAATTTGAATTAAAATTTAAATCTACTATGTTAATTTGATCAATTATTACATTTGTTTTTTTTGTCCCTTTTTTATACGAATCACATAAAGCATGATTGAAACTTTGTTTGTCAGGATGTCCATTTATGAGTAAAATCTGTTTCATTTGTTTCTTTATTGTTTGATAACAAAGAAACGTATGCTTTAAAATTAAAAAAAGGACATTTGTCTAATTATGAACAGACCTTCTTATTCTACTTAAATGTCTTTGTGTAATTCCTAAATAAGAAGCAAGATGGCTTAATGGGATTGATTGAAGATAGTCTGGATGAGTGTTAAGTAGTTCCTTGTATCGTTTTTCTGCACTTTCTTTTTGCAAAAGAAAAATTCTTTTTTCTAAATTAATGTACTCCTGTTCAGCAAAAAGCTTAAAAAGGCGTAACCAGTTAGTACTTGATTCTTCAAGTTTAGAAAGTTGGTTTTTTGATATTGAATATAATTCAATATCTGTTAATGCTTGAATACTTTCTGTTGTTTTTGTTTGTGTGATAAAAGATGAATATGCAGTAATAAATGAATTTTCTGATAAAAAACAGTAAGTAACTTCTTCTTCGGTAGAAGAGTAATAAAATGACCTGAAAATACCGGATATTACAAAAGCCACTTCTTTACATATAGCACCTTCTTTGATAAAAAAATCACCCTTACTTAATTTTTTGTAGGTAACTAAATTTAAAAATGTTTCAATTTCTTGATTTGTAAGAATATTATATGATTCAAGATGTTTTTTCGTTTACAAAAATGTTACTTTATCTAAACAAATATAGATGATTTAGTATATTATATTGTAAATAAACTGACCTATAACTTCACCAGAGTTATATAAAAAAGTTATACATATTAAACAAATATAGATTGAAGAATATATTTTTTTTGAGGTTTTAGCTTTTTCTGACTTAAAAATGAAAAATATTGAAACTAATAGTAAAATAAAATAATACATAATTTTCTTTTTTGAATTAATTTAATTTTGAGGATATATTATAATTGGTATTCTTAAAAGAAAGAATATTACAAAAACTAATAATATTTTTAGTCATAATAAAAAACTGCCAAAAGAGCAGTAAAAATTATTTGGTATGATTATGGAATATAATTAAACAATAGTAGATGACTTTAAGAAGTATAATATTAGTATTCTATAAGTTCTACTGTATTAACATTGATAAAAGAAAAAATGAAAATATTTTTAAAATTACTACTAACAGCCATAGCGGTAATTGTGTTGGCTGCAATTTTACCAGGAATTACAGTTACTAATTATGTAACAGCATTTATTGTTTCCATAACAATTTCATTATTAAATATGTTTGTAAAACCTCTTCTTATATTTTTTACGTTACCAGCAACTATAATAACTCTTGGGTTGTTTTTATTTGTTATTAATGCAATAATTATAATTTTGGCAGGTAAATTAGTAAGTGGTTTTGTAGTAAGTGGATTTTTTACGGCATTAATATTTAGTGTATTATTGTCAGTTTTTAGATCGTTTTTATTCTCTCTAATGAAAGAAGAGAATAAATAAAAAAGTAAATTAAAAATTTAATATCAAGATATAAGTCTTGAAAAATAAACAGCAAGTCTTTATTCTTATGGTTAAAAGACTTGGTTCTCAATAAGAAAAGTAGTAATTTTGCACCCGATTTTAAAGAAACAGATTTTAAGATGAACATAACAAAAGAAAACGTAGATGCATTAAATGCAGTTGTAAAAGTTGATATTGTTGCAGACGATTATAAAGAAAAAGTAACAAAAATATTAAACGATTACCGTAAGACAGCTAACATTCCAGGATTTAGGAAAGGTAATGTACCAATGGGAATGGTAAAGAAGCAATATGGTAAATCTGTAATGATTGATGAAGTAAACAAGCTTTTACAAGAATCGTTAAATAAATTTTTAGTAGAAGAGAAGTTAGATATTTTAGGTAATCCATTACCAAAAGTAAATGAAAACTTTTCTTGGGATTCTGAACAATTTTCTTTCGAATTTGAGTTAGGGTTAGCGCCAGAATTTGATGTAGATTTAAAATCTAAAAAAGTAAAGCAATATAATATTGTTGCTACTGATGAATTAATTGAAAAAGAAGTTGAGAATATTCAAAGCCGTTACGGTAATGTTATAACTCAAGAAGTAGCAGAAGAGCATTCAAATGTTACAGGAACTTTTGTTAACGAAGAAAAAGAAATTAACAAAAAAGCTACTTTTTTAGTTAACGATTTAAAAGGAAAGAAAAACGAAAAAAAATTAATAGGAACCAAAGTTGGTGATGTTGTTGAATTAGAAACGAAAAAGCTTTTTGCTGATGACCATAAGTTAGAGCAAATTTTAGGAGTTTCTCATGATGAAGCACATGACTTAGATGTAAAAGTAACATTTACTGTTGAAGAAATTAATGTTACAGAAAAAGCAGAATTAGATCAAGAGTTATTTGAAAAACTTTTTGCTGATGGAAGTGTTAAAACTGTTACTGATTTAAAAGATAAAATTAAAGAAGACGCAGAAAAGCAATTTCAACAACAAGCAGATCAACAATTATTAAACTCAGTAACTGAAACTTTAGTAGAAAATACTAAGTTTGATTTACCTAAAGAGTTTTTACAAAAATGGTTACAAACTGCAGGTGAAAAGCAATTAACTGCTGAAGAAGCTGTAGCTGAATATGAAAAGTCTGAAAAAGGATTACGTTATCAATTAATCGAAGGAAAGATTATGAAAGATAACGATATTAAATTAGATTATGCAGAGTTAACTGATTATGCTAAAGGTTTTATAAGAACTCAAATGGCTCAGTTTGGTAATGCTAATCCTGAAGAAAAAGAGTTAGATGAAATCGCAGGAAGAATTTTATCTAATCAAGATGAAGCACGTCGTTTACAAGAACAATTAATGTCTCAAAAATTAGTAACTTTCTTTAAAGGAAATATGAAATTTGATACTAAAGAAGTATCTTATGAAGATTTCATTAAAGAAGTTTACAACGTAGATAAAAAATAAAAAACAATAACATTGTTTAAAAACCTGAACATATTGTTCAGGTTTTTTTGTTACAAAAGATGGCTATAATATTAATGTAAATGTTCTTATATTTACATCTTTATAACCAGAAAAACATTTTACAATGGATTACGGAAAAGAGTTTGAAAAATACGCAACAAAGCATCATGGAATAAATAGTACATACTTAGGTAAAGTAACTAGTAGCTTAACGCCATATATTATGGAAGAGCGCCAGTTAAACATTACGCAAATGGATGTTTTTTCTCGTTTAATGATGGATAGAATTATATTTTTAGGTACTGGTATTAATGATCAAGTAGCGAATGTAATTCAAGCGCAATTATTATTTTTAGAAAGTGTGGATGCTACTAAAGATATTTCAATATATATTAATTCTCCAGGAGGAGGAGTATATGCTGGTTTAGGAATTTACGATACGATGCAGTTTATAAAACCAGATGTAGCTACAATTTGTACAGGTATGGCAGCATCTATGGGAGCTGTATTAATGTGTGCTGGAGAAAAAGGTAAACGTTCAGCTTTACCTCATTCACGTATCATGATTCACCAACCATTAGGAGGGGCTCAAGGGCAAGCTTCTGATATGGAAATAACAGTAAAAGAAATAGGAAAATTAAAAACAGAATTATATAATATTATTTCTCACCACTCTGGGCAACCTTTTGATAAAGTTCATGAAGATTCTGATAGAGATTATTGGATGAAAGCTGATGAAGCAAAAGCATATGGAATGGTTGATGAAATTTTAACTAGAAAATAATTTCTGAAGTTATTATAAATAAAGAAGTATAGTAATATTCTTATTTAAATAACGACAACAATACAATAAAGCAAGAATAATGTCGAAAGAAGAAAACTTACAATGTTCCTTTTGTGGTAGAAAAAAACCAGAAACAGATTTATTAATAGCAGGTTTAGATGCACATATTTGTGATAAGTGTATTGAACAAGCTCATGGAATAGTTGAAGAGGAAGTAGCAGAAGCTAAAACGAGTAGCTTGTCAAGTGATTTAACCTTAAAAAAGCCAAAAGATATTAAAGCTTTTTTAGATGAATATATCATAGGTCAAAGTCAAACTAAAAAGTCAATGTCTGTAGCTGTATATAATCATTACAAAAGATTATTGCAAACTAAAGATGATGAGAATGAAGTTGAAATTGAAAAGTCAAATATTGTTTTAGTTGGTGAAACAGGAACAGGTAAAACATTAGTAGCACGTACAATTGCTAAAATGTTAAATGTTCCATTTTCAATAGTAGACGCTACTGTTTTAACGCAAGCAGGATACGTAGGAGAAGATGTAGAGAGTATTTTAAGTCGTTTATTACAAGCTGCTGACTATGATGTAGAAAAAGCTGAACGAGGAATTGTTTTTATTGATGAAATAGATAAAATAGCTCGTAAAGGAGATAATCCATCAATTACTAGAGATGTTTCAGGAGAAGGTGTGCAACAAGCTTTATTAAAGCTTTTAGAAGGAGCTGTTGTAAATGTTGCACCTAAAGGTGGACGAAAGCACCCTGAACAAAAATTTATAGAAGTTAATACTAAAGATATTTTATTTATAGCAGGAGGAGCTTTTTCTGGAATTGATAGAATTATAAGTAAGCGTTTAAATATGCAAGCTGTTGGGTACAGTGCTTCTATAGATGAAGATAAGGTTGATGAAAGTAATTTACTACAATACATTATTCCTTCAGATTTAAAAAACTTTGGTTTAATACCTGAAATTATAGGTCGTTTGCCAGTGTTAAGTTATATGAATCCGTTAGACGCTAAAACATTACGTGCTATTTTAACAGAGCCTAAAAACTCGATTATTAAACAATACACCAAGTTATTTGCGATGGATGATGTAGAGTTTTCTATGACAGAAGAAGCATTAATGTTTATTGTAGGAAAAGCTGTTGAATATAAATTAGGAGCACGTGGTTTACGATCATTATGTGAGGCTATTTTAACAGATGCCATGTTTGAGCTTCCAAGTACAGATGACAAAGAATTTATTGTTGACGTAGCGTATGCAGAAAATAAACTTACTAAAAATGCTTTAACAAAATTAAGAGCAGCTTCTTAAGTAAAAAAAACAATAAAAAAAAGCCTCATTTTTAATAAAATGAGGCTTTTTTATGTTAAAAAATGTGCTTTTTAAAGCGCTTTAACTTTACTATGTTTAACTATCCATTCTGAAAGCTGAGCAGCAGTTATGTTATACTTCTGTTGTATTTTACTTTTAACACTTTGTGTATATGAATGGTTTAAAACTAATTTTTCATATTCACCAACAACAGATTTTTTAAATTTCAAATAATAGCTTTCAGTACTTTCTTTTTGAGGTGCTGTTTTTGCTTTTAAAGAAGGAGTACCAAACTGATCTATCCATTTAGTAAGATCACCAGGGTTTAAATTATATTTTTGTTGTATTTCTTCTTTTTTACTTTGTAAATACGAATGGTTTAAAACTAATTTTTCATATTCATTAACGGCTAAATGTTTAAACTTTGAAAAATAAACAGCAGTATTCGTTTTTATAACAGTTTTGTTAGTGTTAGTTAAATTTGAATATTCAGCTATCCATTGACTAAATTGACTACCATCTAAACTATATTTTTGTTGAACTTCAAGTTTCTTGTTATCAAGATGAGAAGGAGCTAAAAGTAATTTGTCATATTCTGTAATTACTGATAGTTGAAACTTTTCATAATAGTTAGCCGCTGTTTCAGTAGATTGATTACTTTTTTCAGTCGTAATAGTTTTTGGTGTGCTAGTCGTTTTAGGAGTACTTTCTACTTTAGTAATTTGTATAGGTGCGCTAGCTTCCATGTTTTCAAGATAAGCTACTGAGCTATCCTTATACCAACCTTCTGAATATTTAGAATAGGTTTCTTTGTTAATTAGAATTTTTTGAAGCTTATTATTACTTGCATCAAAGTTTTCTAAAGCAGTACAATTTTTAATACTTAGTTCAGTAAGTTTATTGTCATTACAATATAAATCCCTCATAGTAGGTTTATCGCCAAGTTTTAAAGAGATTAATTTATTGTTGTCACAACTTACAGAAAATAAATTTGGATTGTTGCTTAAATCTAAAGTTTCAATTTTGTTATCACTACAGTTTAAAAAAGTAATTTCAGTGTTTTTAGAAAGGTCTAGTTTAGTAATTTCATTACCATAACAATCTAAACGTTTTAAGTTTGGAAAGTGTTCAATACCTGATAAATTTTTTATTTTAGAATTAACATTAGGTAATAATTTATTATCCAAAGGAGTATTAATATTTAGGTTTACAACATATCGTGCATCACTAACTAAAATATTTCCATTTAAACCGTTAGTATCAATGTTTAAATCTATTAAAGCCTCTTCAAAACCAATATCAGGTATTATAATTGTTTCCTGCGAAAATAAACTGATTGTAAATAAGATTGAAATACAAAAAGTATTAATTAATTTCATAAATGTATAGAATTTGGGGTCAAATTTATATATTTAATATGCTTTAAAAAAATTAAAGTGTCAACTCGCTTAATTTTTAAAGACAAGAAAAAGGTAAAACTAGTATCTTTGCAGGCCATATTTATACTATATGATTACTCAACAAACAATCGACAGAGTCTTTGAAGTTGCCCAGGTAGAAGAGGTAATAGGAGAGTTTGTACAATTAAAAAAGTCAGGAAGTAGTTTTAAAGGATTAAGTCCTTTTACAGACGAAAGAACCCCTTCTTTTATGGTATCTCCAGTAAAACAAATATGGAAAGATTTTAGTACAGGAAAAGGAGGGAATGCTATTTCATTTTTAATGGAACATGAACATTATACTTATCCTGAGGCAATTAGATGGCTAGCTAAAAAGTATAATATTGAAATTGAAGAAACTGAGCAGTCTGATGAGCAAAAAGAGCAAATGAATGAACGTGAAAGTATGTTTCTAGTTTCAAAATTTGCAAAAGATTATTTTCATGATTTATTAATGAATAGTCAAAACGGACGAGCAATAGGTTTGTCTTACTTCAAAGAAAGAGGTTTTAGAGAAGATATTATCGAAAAATTTGACTTAGGATATTGTAAAGATGAATGGGATAATTTTACAAAAGCTGCATTAGCTAAAGGCTATGATTTAAAATATTTAAAATCTACAGGATTAACAATAGTAAAAGAAGGTGGTGCTCAAGATAGGAAGTTTGACCGTTTTAAAGGGAGAGTAATGTTTCCTATTCATAGTATGTCTGGTAGAATTTTAGGATTTGGAGGAAGAATACTTACTAATGATAAAAAAGCAGCTAAATATTTAAACTCACCAGAAAGTGAAATTTATCATAAAAGTAAAATTTTATACGGACTTTATCATGCTAAAAAAGAAATAGCAAAGCAAGATAATTGTTTCTTAGTAGAAGGGTATACTGATGTTATTTCTTTTTACCAGTCAGGGGTTGAAAATGTAGTAGCTTCTTCTGGTACAGCATTAACTCCCGATCAAATTCGATTGGTAAATAGATTAACAAAAAATATAACGGTTCTTTTTGATGGAGATGCTGCAGGAATTAGAGCTTCTCTTAGAGGTATAGATTTAATTTTGGAGCAAGGAATGAATGTGAAAGTTGTTTCTTTCCCTGAAGGTGAAGACCCTGATAGTTTTGCTAAAGCACATTCTACAGCAGAGTTGAAAAGTTACTTAGAAGAAAAATCACAAGATTTTATTGAATTTAAAGTGTCTCTTTTAATGGAGGAGGCAAAAAATGATCCAGTAAAAAAAGCAGGTTTAATTCGAGATATTGTTACTAGTATTTCTAAAATTCCAGATGGTATCCAGAAAGAGGTGTATGTACAAGAATGTGCCAGAATTATGGATATTTCCGAACGAGTTTTATTTAGTGAGTTAGCTCAGTTAATAAATAAAGGAGCAAGTAAAAACTCTACTCAATCTACTCAACGAGCTTCTGAAAAAACAAAAATGGAGCTTGTTAAAGGGAAAGCTTCAGGTAAAGGTGCGCAAAAAATAGATCAATTAACAATTCTAGAAAAAGAAATTATACGAATTTTGTTGTTGTATGGAAACGAGGTGATTGATTTTATTAACTGGGTAGATGTTGTTGATAAGCATGGAAGACCTATGCTAGAAAAAGAAGAATACCAAAATTCAGTATCAAATGAATTGTACCTGAATTTACAAGAAGATGAAATTGAATTTTCAAATGAATTGTTTAGGTTAACCTATTATGAATTAGTACATCAATTAAATCAAAAAGAAAAAATAGTAATTGATCAGCTAATAATGCATGAAAATACTAATATCTCGAGTTTAGTAACTAATATTTTAATGGATGAAGAAAAATATACATTAAGTAGTTGGGAACGAAAAGAAGTTTTTGTTACCGAAACTGCTAAAATATTGCCAAAATTAGTTACTGATGCTATTTTGAATTTAAGAAGAGTGTTAATAGAAAAGAAAATAGAGGGTATACTTCAGGATATACAAGAAAAGCAAGCAGTTCCTGACTTAGAAGAGATTAGTAATTATACAGAGCTTAAAAAACTTCTTTTTGAAAAACTTAATAGAGTAGTTTAAAAAATAAAAAAAAGATAAAAGGTGTTTTTCCTTTGTGTAAAAAAATACGTTTTATCTTTTTTTTTGTAAATTGCCCTCGAAAAGAATAAAGAAAACTAATCATAACAAATAATCATGAGAAAATTTTTACAAATTTTCGAATTAATTAGGCTAATTATTTTACTCCCCTTTAAAATTTCAAATGGTCAAAAAAAACGAGCGTACAAGAGAATAAAGCAGCAGATGGTATCTGCAAATTTACTTTAAGTCTTTTGGAATCTCGCAAACAGGTATAGGTATCATCTTATGCTGGTTTATTCGGTTGAGTCGGGTGTATATTTTGTATATTTCTAACTTTCTACCAGTGAAATCAGTGCTAATTTTACCCTTTTCCTGCATGTCCATAGCCCATTCTAATTCATCATATGAAGCTCCAATTTGATCTTCATCGGTTCTACTATCTCCAAATAAGCCATCTGTAGGTTGTGCTTTTTGAATTGATGTTGGAACTTCTAAATATTCAGCAAGTTTGTAAACTTCTGATTTTACTAAATTTGCAATGGGGCTTAAATCTACACCACCATCACCATATTTAGTAAAAAAACCTACTCCAAAATCTTCTACTTTATTACCAGTTCCAGCAACTAATAAACCGTGTAATCCAGCAAAATAGTATAACGTAGTCATACGTAAACGAGCACGTGTATTTGCCAGTGCTAAATCTACTTTAGGAGATGAAGTGATTTGTGGAACTACTGTTTTAAAATTTTCAAAAGTACTTGTTAAATTAACTTCAGTTTCGCTAACATTTTTAAATCGTTCTTTTAGTTGTTTTATATGTTCATTAGCTCTATTTACTTGAGAAGTAGCTTGGTGTATTGGTAGTTCGACACACAATGTTGTTAAACCCGTTTCAGCGCATAGGGTAGATGTAACTGCACTATCTATTCCTCCTGAAATTCCAACAACAAAACCACTAACTTTTGCATTAGTAGCGTAATCTTTTAACCATTTAATAATATGCTCAGCAACTTTAGGTGTATCCATTCTATAAGTATTTGTGTGTATAAGTTTTTACTTGGTGAAACTATTTTAGTAATTTCGACGTTGTAAATTTGAATGTAAATATACTAAAGTTAATGCAAAAGTTTTTAGCCCTTTTTTTGATAACAGTGTTGTTTTTTTCTTGTAAAAACGGAAGTAAAGATGAGGTTGATGTGTCTAATATTTCAATAAATTTTAAGCTTGATAGGTTTGATGTAGATTTTTACAATTCACATGAAAAACAGCTAAATGAGTTGAAACAATATTATCCTTTTTTATTTCCTTTTGGTGTACATGATAGTGTTTGGTTAAAGAAAAGGAAAGATAAAGATGAACAAGAATTATTTGTTGAAGTTCAAAAAAAGTACAATAATATAGATGTTTTAAAAAATGAGTTAGCGTTATTGTTTAAGTATGTAAAATATTATAACACGAAATTTAAGAGTCCTAAGGTAGTTACCATGCTTACAAATATTGATTATGATCATAGAGTTGTGTATGCTGATAGTTTGATGTTAATTTCATTAGATTCTTATTTAGGAGAAAAACATGAGTTTTATGGAGAATATCCAGCATATATTAAGCAAAATAATACTAAAGATCGAATAATAATAGATGTTGCTAATTCTATTATAAATAAACAAGTATTGATAGGGAAGGGAAGAACTTTTGTAGATAAGATGGTAGACAAAGGAAAAAAGATGTACTTATTAGATGCCTATGTGCCTATGATTGATGATAGAATAAAGATAGGTTATAATGCGTTGAAATATAGTTGGGCAAAAAATAATGAAGAAGAAATATGGCAGTATTTTATAGAAAAAGATTTGTTGTTTAGTACCGATAAAAGTTTGGACAGAAGATTTTTGGAAATAGCTCCATTTTCTAAATTTTATAAAGAGGAAGATAACTTGTCACCAGGAAGGATAGGAGAGTGGATTGGATGGCAAATTGTTAGGTCATATATGGATAAGAATGATGTATCTTTGCATCAGTTAATACGAACAAGCGAAGAGGAAATCTTTAAAAAATCTAAATATAAACCAAGGAGATAATGAGTGTAGTACATAAATCAGAAATAGCATTTACAGTAGGATTAGACGAAAATAGAATCCCTGAAGAAATTTCATGGAATGCTGAAGACGGTGGGATTAAAAATGAAGAATCTAAAGCAATTATGTTATCTGTTTGGGATCATAAGAAAAAAGACACTTTACGCATGGATTTGTGGACTAAAGACATGCCTGTTGATGAAATGAAGCAGTTTTTTCATCAAACCTTAGTATCTATGGCAGGATCATTTGAAAGAGCTACAAATGATGAGAAAATGAGTGCTACTATGAGAGATTTTTGCGATTATTTTGCAGAAAAATTGGAATTAGTAAAGAAATAAAAAAAAGCAACTTTTAAGTTGCTTTTTTTTATGAAGTATGGTTTTTTATTTTGTTAATTATAAATTCATAATCTTCTGTATTATTAACGAAATCTAAATTAGAAACGTCAATAATTAAAATATTAAGATCTGATTGAGTTTTTATAAAATTACTATAACCGTCATGGATTTTTTGTAAATAACTTGCTTCTATATTTTGTTCATAATCACGTCCTCTTTTCTTTATGTTTTGTAGTAAACGTGTTGTGTTTTGATACAAATAAACATAAAGATCTGGCTTTGTAATTTCTTTATACATCATGTCAAACATCTTCCTGTATAAAGTGTACTCGTCATTCTGAAGAGTAATTTGAGCAAAAATTAATGATTTAAAGATATAATAATCTGAAACTATAAAGTTTTTAAATAAATCAAACTGAGCTAAATCTTCTGAAAGTTGTTGATAACGATCTGCTAAAAAGCTCATTTCTAAAGGAAAAGCATATCGTTCATTGTCGCTATAAAATTTAGGTAAAAACGGATTGTCAGCAAAACGTTCTAATACTATTTTTGCATTAAATTCATCTGCCATCATTTTTGTTAACGATGTTTTACCTGCTCCAATGTTACCTTCAATAGCTATGTAATTATATTTTTCAGTAATTGGTATAGGTCTGTTTAGCTTTTCAGGAATAGTCTTTATATCTGAAGTATCTGAACAGTTATTTAAACAATCAGTTAATTTTATTTTTTCAATAGGATGAATTACATTTTTTGCAATCTCTACCAGTGGAGCAAGGGCGAATTTTCGCTCTAACATTCTTGGATGAGGAACTATTAAGTTTTTTGAAAAAATAATTTCATCGTCAAAAAGAAGAATGTCAAGATCAATAACTCTATCAGAATATCCATTATTATCATTCCTTACTCTACCTAAATCATTCTCGATTTTGAGAAGTGTTGTAATTAATGTTTCTGGTGGTAGATAGGTAGAGACTTTAATGCTAGTATTATAAAAGTTTTTACTACTAAACCCCCAGGAAGGAGTTTCATATATAGAAGCAACTTTTAGTACTGATCCAACTTTATTTGCAATTACATCAATTGCATTTTGAAGATTTTTTAACTTGTCTCCTTGGTTAGTTCCTAATGAAAGGTATGTAATTCGTTGTATTTTCATTTGTAGAATGCAAAGAAAAATAAAATATAAAAGAATATAGAGATAAAGAAGAGTTTTATTTTTTTAGAATATTAAAGTATGATTTTTATTCTAATTGATTCAATTAATAAGTAATGCTTAAATACCATTATGCTAACTTTATAAAAGTAGGGTAAAACACTTTTAATTAGTTATACTACTATAATTAGTTTTTAACTGTTTTACTAATTTAAATGGAAGTAAGAATGAAAATAATGAAAAAAATATCGCAATTACTTGAATTAATCGGGTTAATTATATCCTTGCCTTTTAAAATCTCTAATGGGCAAAAAAAACGAGCATACAGAGAAATAAAAAAACAACTAATCTCTACTAAACTAATTTAAGTTTATTTAGATTAAAAAAAATTGCTTTTTAGGTAGGGTAAAGTAAAATTTAATTGTTTTATAATTGAATTTCTTAATAGAGTAAGGTTTTTTGCTAAGATCGTAATTGGGGAATTAGATCTTGATTTATAAAAAAATCTCTTAATTCAAAAGGCTACCAATTCTTGGTAGCCTTTTAGCTTTTTAATTTTTTTAAAGTGAAAAATTTAATTAAAATTTATAGTTAAAGCCAATTTGCAGACCTATACTGTAAGGTAGGCCTGCTGATTTATTTTGTAAGTTGAAATACTTTTTATAATTTAATTCCAAATTTAAATAAGTATTTTTAAATAAATTCAACTCTGAAGAAACTCCTAGGTTTAATGAGCTCGCTTTATCATTAAATAAATTGTTATAACCAATATCGAGTTTTTCATTTTTAGAAGTACTTATATATATGGTGTTGTTTTCTTGATATATCATGCTGTATCCAATTATGGTACTTAAATTATAACGCCCTTTTAAAATTTGATACTTCATTTCTAATGGAAATTCTAAATAGTTAAGCTCTTGAGTTATATTAAATAAATTATCATTGCCAATAAAATTAAAAATATCATTATTGTTGCTAATGAATGATATTCCAGATTGTTTTAGAGTTGTTGAAATTTGATTGTTGATGTTTTTTGTTTGAATGTTGTTGATACTGTTTTTTAATCTTAGCTTTTGTATACCAAGCCTTATTAAAAGATTATTGTTAATTCTGTAATTAAAATACATTCCATAGTTATAGGAGAAGGAATTATTTGTTGTATTTGATCCAAGTTTATTGCTATAAATATCATTTAAATTACTTAATGAACTAAAGTGGTTAACTCCAAAATTTGCAGTGATACTTATTTTACTTTTACTTTTTTTTGATTGATTTTTATAGGTATTTTTATTTAGTATGTAAATAGAGTTTGTGTTCTTATATGGTTTAATACCCATGGCTTTAAGCTTAGTATAACTTTTTTTAGTATTAATACCATGTTTAAATATTAGTGTTGTTTCATGTGTTAGAGCAACTTTCTTATCAATACTTTTATGTTTAGCTTTTTTAGAAGTTAAATTATTTTCTTTCCCTTTTCTCTTGTCTTCTATGCTTATATAGCTGGCTAGTGCTTTTTCTTTTTGTATGATTTCAAGTGGATTATTATTGTTGAGTTTTTCTGTTTTATCTATCGATTTTAAAGCTGTTTTCTTTAGTTTTAAATGTATTGTTAACGCTAACAAGCTTACTAAAATTAATATGATGATTATTCTTTTTGTCCAGTTTTTCTTTTTTTGATTAAGTTCTGATGTAATATTTGCCCAAACAAAATCATCAGGAGTATCTTTGTAGCCTTCTAACCTATCTTTAAAAACAGCACCTATCTCTTTATTATTATTCATGTGAATTGTTTGTTTTTTTATAGTTTAGAACTTTGTTTTTTAATACTTTTTTTGCTCTAAATAAATTAGATTTAGAAGTTCCTTCTGATATAGAAAGCATTGTAGATATTTCTTTATGTGAGTAATTATCTAGTTCATATAAATTGAAACAGATTCTATATTGATCTGGTAATTCTTGAATGAATTTTAATATGATGGACAATGGTATTTCTTTTATTGGAGGTATTTCTATATTAGCTTTTAAATGTATGTCTTTTAGAGGAGTGTTTGATTTTATGTTTTTTTTGTATTTGTCAATAGCTTTATTAATTGTAATTCTTTTCATCCAACCTTCAAAAGATCCTTTGTTATTAAATTTTTTTATATTATTTAGAATTTCAATGAATGAATCTTGAAGATTGTCTTGTGCTTCTTCTCTATTTATACAATACTTTAAGGATACACCAAATAATACATCTTTATATAGTTTATAAAGTGCGTTCTGTGCTTGATGCTCTTTTTTTATACAAGAATTAATTAATTTTTCTAATTCCAATGTTTTATTTCTTTAACATATATATATGTAATTTTAATTAAGAAGAGATACAATATAAATAATATTAAATAGAGAAATGATTTATAGTTTTACAGCATTCCATATACCTGGTGAAAGATACACATGTTTATATGTACCTCTTAATGTCATTTCATCTAGTGTTCCTGTGTATATATAAGTACATTTATTTAATTCTGGTTTGTTACCATTGAATATGTATGTTAAAGTATTTCCATTTAAAGACCAGGTTCCATATGTTTTATATAAACGTACTCCATTATCTGTTAACTCCTCAAATTTTGTGGAATTGTTTTCATAAAACTCTACTTCTGAATTTATTTTATAATTATTTTTAGGATAAATAGTTAGCATTTTCCAAATTGTATTTTTAAAAGGTAATGTAGCAAATACTTTTTCTTCACTATATAATATATCTTTCTGAGTTTTAATAAATGACCTGAAATAATAAGTTGTATTAACTAATAATCCTTCAATTTTTGTGATATAATTTTTTTTAGATTTATCTTCAATAAATGTATAATCATTTATAGTTGGTTTCGGTTCTAGGCTCCAACAAATACCATATTCAATTAAATTATTACTGTTATGCTTTGAGTTAATTTTTATTGAGGTAAAAGTTTTTTGAGAAGAATTTATAATTGATGGTTTTTCTATAAAGTTTAGATTCAATTTTTCTTCTGAGCAGCTAATAAATATTTGAATTGAGAAAAATAATAATGCTAATAGTGTTAGTTTTTTCATTTTTAATTATTTTATGTTTAGTTAATCTGCATCATATGCTACATAAGCACTAGTAAGCCCTTTTTGGTAGTCTTTGTTGTTTTTTTTAAGAAAAAAATTATAATTAACCCAACAATACCCTTCGTTACCCCAGTTTGTTCCCCAGGAATTAACAATGTTAAAGGCATTCATAGTATCATCATATCCAACTATTAAAATTGCATGTCCACAAAGCCCTTCAATAGGGTTTTTGCTATAAGTATTGGTAATATATTGTCCCTTTTGATTTTCGAAAACTAGATTTTCAAAGTCCATTGAAATTACAACAGGTTGTTTTTGGTTGAGTAATGTTTTTATTAGGTTTATTAGAGTGTATCTTTTTTGAGTAATTGTATCAGGAACACTCACGTAATAATATTCTTTTATTTTATTTTTTTCAGCTAAAGCAAGTTGCTTGTTAGTAGGTAAAGTTGAGCAAGCGATATCTGTATAAGGAAACTCTTTCCAACTAGTTGTTCCTTGACTTTTTAAAAGTTCTAGAGCATTTTGAATGTTAGATCCTGATAAACAGTTTGAGTTTTCTTTAGTTTGGTTATAGACAAAAGAAGGGCTCATTACATCTTTATATGAGCTGTACTCATAGTTATGTTGTGTTTTTTCTTGATAACTTTTTAAATAATAGCTTGTAGCCCATGCTACACAACTTCCTTGATGACCTTGACTTCTAACCGGTGGCATATCGGTTGATAGATCAATAATATTAGGTAAACTATCAGGGATTGTAATTAAATTTATTAACTCAGATGATGAAGTTTTTTTTAAAGCACTATTACAAGCACTTCCTGTTTGGTTTGGATCGTATGGAGATTCTTCTGAAATAATTATATCCGGAACAAAAATAGGAGGGGTTTCATTTTCAAGAGGGAATTGATTATATGAATATTCGCAGCTATTTATAAACAATACAGATAGGGAAATAATAAATAGATGAATCCTTTTTTTCATTTTAAATAATTTAGAGTATTATTTAATAGTCTGAGTAATCAAAAAAGGTTGCGTTAAAATCAAAAAAAATCGCCAAAAATATTTTTTGGCGATTTTTTTTATAACTAAATAAAGTTTTTAGTCTTCTTTTTTAGCTTCTCTAGGCTTTCTATCATCACGACGATTGTCACGCCCACGATTATTATCCCTATTTCTATTATTATCTCTAGGAGGTCTAGCTACATAACCTTCAGGTTTAGGTAACAATGCTTTTCTAGAAACTTTTTCTTTACGAGTTTTAGGATCAATTCCGAAATACTTTACATCAAGTACGTCACCTAATTTAACAACGTCAGTTACATTATTTGTGCGTTCCCAAGCTAATTCACTTACGTGTAGTAAAACTTCATTACCAGGAGCCTCAGCATATTCTACTACAGCACCAAAGTCTAAAATTTTAATTACTTTAACTTGATAAACAGAACCTCTTTCAGGTTTGAACATCATTGACTCAATACGAGCTATAACTTTTTCAATTCCTTCTGGGCTTGTTCCTAAAATTTCAACAATTCCTTCTTCAGTAACAGGATCTTCATTGATAACAATTGTAGTTTCTGTTTCTTTTTGTAATTCTTGAATATGTTTACCACCTGGTCCAATAAAAGCACCAATCATATCATTAGGGATAGTTCTGGTAATCATTTTTGGAGCATGCGCTTTAACCTCTTCACTAGGTTGAGCAATAGTATCTGTTAATTTTTCTAAGATATGTAAACGACCTTCACGAGCTTGTTTTAATGCATTTACTAAAATTTCATAAGATAAACCCTTAACCTTAATGTCCATTTGACAAGCAGTAATACCATCAGCAGTACCAGTAACTTTAAAGTCCATATCACCTAAATGATCTTCATCTCCTAAAATATCAGATAAAACAGCATAACGATCACCATCAGAAATTAATCCATAGCAATACCAGAAACTGGTTTTTTTAGTTGAACTCCAGCATCCATTAATGCCATCGTTCCAGAACATACAGTTGCCATTGAAGAAGAACCGTTAGATTCTAATACTTCAGATACAACACGAACTGTATAAGGACAATCAGCAGGAATCATTCCTTTTAATGCACGTTGTGCTAAATTACCGTGCCCAACTTCTCTTCTAGAAGTTCCTCTTAATGGTCTAGCTTCACCTGTACAAAAAGGAGGGAAGTTATAATGTAAATAAAATGTTTCTTCACCTTCATAAGATGGCATATCTATTTGATTTGCTTCTCTAGAAGTTCCTAATGTTACTGTTGCTAAAGCTTGAGTTTCCCCACGTGTAAAAATAGAAGAACCATGAGTAGAAGGTAAATAATCAACCTCACACCAAATTGGTCTGATATCTGTAGTTTTACGTCCATCTAAACGTAAACCTTCTGAAAGAGTTAGTTCTCTAACAGCATTTTTTTGAGCTTTATTGAAGTATTTTCCAATTAAACTTCCAAAGTCAGTAATTTCTTCTTCTGTAAATGAAGCAACAATTTCTTCTTTTACTTCAGAAAAAGCTAAACCTCTTTCTTTCTTAGAAGTTCCTTTTTTAGCTATATCATAACATTTTTGGTAAGCAGCATCATGAATTTTCTTTGCTAATTCCTCATCTTCTCTTTCTGGTTCATATTCACGAGTTTCTTTTTTACCGAAAGCTTCCGCTAAACGTACTTGTGCAGCACATTGTACTTTAATAGCTTCATGAGCAAATTTAATAGCATCAGCCATTTCCTCTTCAGTAACCTCATCCATTTCTCCTTCTACCATCATTACAGAGTCAGCAGAAGCACCAATCATCATGTCTAAATCAGCATCAGCTAATTGAGTTCTGTTAGGATTGATAACGAATTCACCGTTTACTCTAGCAACTCTTACTTCTGAAATAGGAGTTTCAAAAGGAATGTCACTTAATTGAATTACCGTTGAAGCAGCTAAACCAGCTAAAGCATCTGGCATAACATTTTCGTCATGAGACATTAACTGAATCATTACTTGCGTTTCTGCATGGTAATCTTTAGGGAATAATGGACGTAATACACGATCCACTAAACGCATTGTTAATACTTCTCCATCACTAGGTCTTGCTTCTCTTTTAAAGAAACCACCAGGATAACGACCTGCAGCTGCAAATTTTTCTCTATAGTCTACAGTTAATGGTAAAAAATCAACATCAGATTGTTTGTAGTTAGATACAACTGTACATAACAACATTGCTTTTCCCATTTGAACAACAACTGAACCGTGTGCTTGTTTTGCTAATTTACCCGTTTCTAATGAAATGGTTCTTCCATCTCCAAGGTCAATGACCTCTCTAAATACTTTTGGAATCATAAAATGTTTTTTCTAAAAATTTTAATTCGTTTTTTGTGTTGTTGTGTTGCTGTTGTTTCAATGGAAGTATAAATACTTTTAATTGAAGTTTTTAAAATGAAAAACGAAGTTAAAAGTAATGAATTTTATTCAATTTTTTACAATAAAAAAGAGGCAGGAAATTCCTGCCTCTTTTTGTAAGGATTATTTTCTAATACCTAATTCTTTGATAATTGCACGATATCTGTTGATTTCTTTTTTCTTTAAGTAATCTAACAAACTTCTACGCTTACCTACCATCTTTACTAAAGAACGCTCAGTGTTAAAATCTTTACGATTTCTTTTTAAGTGCTCAGTTAAATGGTTAATTCTGTGCGTAAATAACGCAATTTGTCCTTCTGCTGTTCCAGTATCGTTGTTACCTTTACCGTGTTTAGCAAAAATTTCTTGTTTTACTTCTTTAGTTAAATACATACCAATATTGTTTAAATGATTTTAATGTACTCAATGATTTTTCATTGAAGGTGCAAATGTACAATTATTTTTTTATGATAAACTTAATTAGATAAGAAAAATACAATAGCAGTTAATGATGTTAATTATTATGTAATCAGATAGATATTGTATTTATCTTGTAAAAAGAAAAAAGCCAGTTTTAGCTGGCTTTTAGTTTTATGCTCTAATAGGTTGATTTTGTATTAGGTCAATATATAAGTTAACCTGTTGTTTTAGGTGTTTTCTTTCATAAATTCCATCAAGGAAACCATGTTCTAATACAAATTCAGAACGCTGAAAACCTTCAGGTAATTCCTTACCTGTTGTGTCTTTTACAACACGTGGACCTGCAAAAGCAATTAATGCATTTGGTTCAGCAATATTAATATCACCAAGCATTGCAAAAGAAGCTGTTGTTCCTCCAGTTGTTGGATCTGTACATAATGAAATGTATGGAATTTTTGCATCTGCTAATTGCGCTAATTTAGCTGAAGTTTTTACTAATTGCATTAATGATAAAGATGCTTCCATCATACGTGCTCCTCCAGATTTAGAAACCATTAAGAAAGGCAATTCGTTTTTGATTGAATAATCAATAGCACGTGCTATTTTTTCTCCAACAACACTTCCCATTGAGCCACCAATAAAAGCAAAATCCATTGAAGCAATAACAATGTCTTTCCCCATTGATTTCCCAACGGCAGTTCTAACAGCATCTTTTAATCCTGTTTTCTTTTGAGCAGCCTTTAAGCGATCTGGATATTTTTTAGTGTCTTCAAATTTTAAAGGGTCTTTCGCAGTTAATTTTGCATCTAACTCTTTAAATTCATTATTGTCAAAAAACAATTCAAAATATTCTTTACTACCTATTCTTACATGGTATCCATCTTCAGGACTTACATATAAGTTTTTCTTTAATTCTTCAGTATCAATAACCTTTCCACTTGGGGTTTTGTACCACAAGCCTTTAGGTGTGTCTTTTTTTTCTTCAGTTGGGGTCTGAATTCCTTTGTCTTTACGTTTAAACCAAGCCATAATATTCGTCTATAGTTATTTGTTTATGTGTATTTGGTTTTCTTTTTCTGTTGCTTATTTTCTTTTTTTGAAAAAGCTAAATTACTATAAAGTATTAACATTATTTAAATCTTCGAAAGCCTTTTTTAATCTTGCTTTAAATGTTTGCTCTCCTTCACGCAACCATTTACGAGGATCGTAGTATTTTTTATTAGGTACATCGCTACCTTCAGGGTTACCTATTTGTGCTTGTAAATATGCTGATTTCTCAGTGATGTAATCACGAATACCTTCTGTAAAAGCATATTGTAAATCAGTATCAATATTCATTTTAATTACACCGTATCCAATTGCTTCACGAATTTCTTCTATAGTAGATCCTGAACCTCCATGAAAAACGAAATCTATCGTATTATGAGGAACATTGTATTTTTTAGATATGTACTCTTGAGAGTTCTTTAAAATTTTTGGAGTTAATTTTACATTTCCAGGTTTATAAACACCATGAACATTTCCAAAAGCTGCAGCAATGGTAAATTGATCACTTACTTTTAGTAATTCTTCGTAAGCATAAGCTACTTCTTCTGGTTGTGTATATAGTTTAGAAACATCTACATCAGAATTATCAACACCATCTTCTTCACCACCAGTAATTCCTAATTCAATTTCTAAAGTCATACCCATTTTACTCATTCGAGCTAAGTATTTTTTACAAATCTCTATGTTTTCTTCAAGTGGTTCTTCACTTAAATCAATCATATGAGAACTATATAATGACTTACCTGTTTCTTTATAAAACTCTTCACTTGCGTCTAATAAACCATCAATCCAAGGTAATAGTTTTTTAGCAGCGTGGTCAGTATGTAAAATTACTGGTATACCATAAGCTTCAGCTAATAAATGTATATGTTTTGCTCCAGCTACAGCTCCAGCAATGGCAGATTTTTCGTTTTCATTAGATAAACCTTTTCCAGCATTGAATTGCGCACCTCCATTAGAAAATTGAATAATTACAGGTGAATTTAATTCTTTTGCAGTTTCTAAAACTGTATTAATTGTATTTGAACCTACAACATTAACTGCGGGTAAGGCAAAGTTTTTTTCTTTTGCTAATTTAAAAATCTCTTGAACTTCTTTACCTGTGGCAACTCCAGCTTTAATCATTTTTTAATTTTTAGTTTACAGTTGTTTTGAATGACAAATCTACACTTTTTTAGCTAAGTTCCGATGATTTTTTTATGATAACGTTTTCGTTAAAATGGGTAGTTAATACCTATGTTTAATACTGAACTAGAGAAATTAAAATTATTAAACCATTTATTTTCGGGTAAGTATGGTTCATGAATCTTAAACCCTAAATCTAATCGTGCTATTAAAAATTTGAAGTCATACCGTAAACCAAAACCACTAGCTACCGCTAAATCTTTTATTGATTTAAAGCCATTAAATTTTTCAGATTCATCAATAACATCAGAGTTATTAATGCTCCATATGTTACCAGCATCGGTAAATAAAGCTCCTTTAAGAGACCCTAGTATGTCAAATCGATATTCAAAACTTGTTAGAAATTTAAAACTACCAATGTTATATTCTAAACCAGGAGGTCTTGTCCCTGGTCCTAAATCATAGGTTCTCCATGCTCTAATATCATTTGATCCTCCAGCAAAATAACTACGTGAAAATGGAATATCTGAATTATTATACGTAAAAATAGCTCCTAAAAAAGTTCTATGCGCAAGAACAGAGTTATTACCTAGTTTCCAATATTTTTTATATTCTATATCTGTTTTGAAATATTGAGCTACAGGGATTTTAAATACAGTAGATTGGTTGTTTTCATTTTTTTGTTTTGATAAAATTCCCATTACATTACCGGAGTTTGCTACCCGTATTTTAAAAAAAGAGAAACTTTGATCTTTAGCACTTTGTTGATTGTTGTAGGTGAAACTGTAAGCAATTTCGGGAATTAAAAAATCTGAAGTAACTATTTGGTATCTATTAATGATATTTAAAATTGTTCTTGCATCATCAGGATCGCTTATGCTGCTCGTTATATCTCCAACATATTGTCTTATTTGATTAAAGTTTCCAGAGATATTTAAAGGAATAGGTATAGAAGGGGCTGCTACTTTTCCAATTGCTACCAGCTTATTGTATTCTGACCTATAAATTGAAAAATAGTTTTCAACATTTAAGTTACGAATATATTGCGCGTTTATTAACTCTAATTGTATTGTTTTTTTTCGATTATACTTCCATTTATAATCAATTCCAAGAGATATATTTTGTTTATCTAATCCTATGTTTTTTTGGATATTTATCCCTGCAAAGAATTTTGTTTTAGGAAACATTCTTTTAGGAACAAATTTATGTAGCCCAAAAGGAGCCATGAACCTAGGAACTTCCAATGAAATATTACTTCCTAATTCCCAACCAGGACCATTATTAGAATTAAAGTAAGAACCAAGTGCGGATAATTTAAATATTTCAGCACCTTTAAATGTGTTTCTATTAACTAAAGAAAACTTTCCAGAAATATCAAAATTTCTAATATTAGACCGCGATAATTCAGTGTCAAATCCTAAAGTGTATTTTTCTTTTGGGGTTAAATAAATGTTTGCTTCTAATTCATGATCGTTTAATTCATTGAACCTAATAGAAGTCGATTTAAAGTTTTTTAAACCTCTTAAGTGTGTTCTTGTTAAATTTCGGAGTGTATCACTATACACACTGTTTGGTTTTATAAATAATGATTGTGATAAATATTTAGGATTGTATTTTTGCTTTTCATGAGCTAGATAATTAACGCTTTTATATAATACTGAATCTTTATAGGGAGTATTCTTTTTACTGTAAGAATAATCAGTAACAACATTTATTCTTTTTATTTTTTGAATTTTATATGGTTTTGAAAAATAATTCCCATTTTCTTCAACTGTTCTATCTGAAATAACTAATTCAACGTTTGTTTTATAGCTTGCAGTATCAGATACATAAAAATCGATACTATTATTTTTATCAAAGTGAAAAATACCGTTATTTCTAAAAAGTTTTGTTAATCTATTAGCTTCATCAATAAAATTTTGATCATTATATTGTTGGTTTGATTTTAAGAAGCTTTTGTATTTGTTAATCTTATATATAGAGTCTAGAATTGGAGATTTAATTTCTCTAAAAATAGTATCTAAAAATAAAGCTTTTCCTTTCTTTATATGATACGATATAGCTCCCTTTTTATTAGATATAGTATCTTTTTTTGACGTTACTTTAGCTTTGAAATAACCATGGTTTTGCAAGTAAGTATTTAAATTTTCTATTGTCCTTTTGGTTTTTCTATCATTAATAATAATAGGAGCTTGTCCACTTTTTAGAAACCAATTATTAAAGCTGATAGCAGACTTCGCAACAGATATACTTTGTTTTTCTGAGAAGGTATTTTTAAAGAAAGAGTATGTTTTAGGGTGTTTTTTACCCCACTTACTAGGCGTTTTAGGGCCTTCAGGATTACCTATATTATAAAAATATAAAGATAAAGGTAGACCAAAAGTTTTAGCATTTGGGCGTTGTATTAAAAGTTCATTTAAACTTTCATCTGAAGTTTTTACACTATCAACAAATATGGTATTTCTTGCTAATAGCAACTCGTTTTTTTTTACATATTTTATTGTATTACAAGAATAGAATAATACCAATAATAAAAGGATGAAAGAAAGTTTTTTCATTAACTTTACGCCTCGAATTTAATTACCAAAAATACTGTTTTTTGGTGGTTTTATAATGTTAAAAATTATTTAATGAGTTTATCTAAAAATAATATAAAACTAATAACTAGTTTACAACAAAAAAAGTATAGACAAAAGCATAATTTATTTGTTGCTGAAGGAATAAAAGTAGTAAATGAATTATTAAAATCTAGTTTAGAAGTTTATCAGATATTTTGTGTAGATGAATCTTTGGAATTTGAAAAGAATATAGAAGTAATTTTAATTTCTGAAATTGAATTAAAAAAGGTGAGTTCATTAAAAAGTCCAAATAAAGTATTAGCATTATTTAAAATTCCTGAGGAAATATTGACTAGAAAAGATGATTTTATAGTAGCTCTTGATGGAATAAATGATCCTGGTAATTTAGGAACAATTATCCGTTTATGTGATTGGTTCGGTATAAAAGAACTTGTTTGTTCAGGCAATACAGTAGATTGTTATAATCAAAAAGTGGTGCAATCAACTATGGGGTCTTTAACTAGAGTTAATATTTATTATACTAAGCTATCAGATTATTTACAAACTACAGGTTTACCTGTTTTTACTGCAGACATGGATGGTGAAAATGTATATAAAAAATATTCATTACCACAAAAAGCTATTCTAGTTATGGGGAATGAAGCGAATGGTATTTCGCCAGAAGTTGCTGCTATAGTTGAAAATAAATTAACTATACCTCGATTTGGAGAAACCCAACAAACTGAAAGTTTAAATGTTGCTACAGCTACAGCAATTTTATTAAGTGAGTTTAAAAGAAGGCTAGTTTAGTTTTCTGTAAAGTTTAAAGAGAACTCAAGATTATTACTAACAACCCCTAACTGTTTAAGAGATACATATTCTTTTTCTTCTTTCCATTTACCAATATATGGATTGTAGTTACATTCTGTTGAATGGAACCACTCCTTTTCATTTCTTTGCTCTGGAACTCTATTGTCTACGCACATATATTTAAACTCACAATCTTTACAAACATCACAAATATCTTTATGAACGTTCCAAAGCTTTTGAAATTTATTACTGCTAATAACTCCATTGAGTTTTTGTATTAAATTTAAATCAGTCAGATTAGCAAATACATCTACAGATTCGGGTGTGTTTTTAATTTCTCCTTTATTTCCGATGTATATTTTTTTATTAAAATAATTATGGTGAAAATGAGATTCTACGAATAATTGGTAATTAAAATCTACAGAATCTCTATGTACAAAAGGTCTGTTATCTTTTTGAGTAATTAGTATTCTAAATCTATTTTTTTCTAGTAACATTTCTTTGTTGTTTGTTACAATAGTAACAGATTCAGGGAAAGATTTATCTTTTATTTTTTCTTCAATCTGATTAATAATATTATTGTTAAGATGGATAACTAAATTTGGGATACAAATTTTTTCGCAAATATCAATTACTTTGTCGATTCCTAAAGAAGTAGAGTAGTTGTAAATTAAAAACTCAATGTGATATTTTGATGCGTATTGCAACTTTTTTTCAGGAAAGTTATTTTTAATATTTTCAGGAATTTTATAAACCATTCTATTTTCTATCAAAAAATCAAATAAACCAGGCGTTACGTCTTCTTTTTTAAAAAAACGCTTTTTTATTAATCTATGAATTTCAACAGCTTGATTGTTTTCTATATGAAATAGTTCATTGTTTTTAAAATTACCTAAAATACTTTTTTTATAGCCTTTAGTTAAAGTTAAGTTACTTGAAATTACAAACATGTTTAAACTATTTTTTTTGTGGGTACTGTAAAAAAGTTCCAATTTGACCTACTGTTTTTTGAGTAAAAACTATTGGTCTCTTTTTTGATAAATCCTTTTTTAGAAAATGAACGGGTATTTAACATATCTAATGGAAATTTATGCTTCTTAATAAAATCTTTATATTCTTTAGTGTCCTTCATATTTAATTATTTCTTGTGCAATTACTTTATTTAAATCTATGCCACAAACAGCACCTAAATATCCAAACTGACCAATAGGATTTACTTCTAAAAAGTAATACTCATCATCTTCTGTATAAATAAAATCAAAAGAACCTGTATTTAATTTTAAAGACTTCATTAATTGGAAAATTTTTGTTTTGAGAGAATCAGGAATCGTATAGGGTTCGTCTAAGTATGGGTTTTCTGTATTGTACACACGACAATCAACAGCAGATTCTTCATTCATTTGAGAGAAAATAGCCATTGCGTAAATTTTTTTCAAGAAAACGAAGACTCTAATTTCAAATAGTTTTTTTATTTCTTTTTGAATAAGGGAAGTCATGAACTCTTCAGAAGAAGAAGTGTTTTCTATTCGTGCTGTGTAATTTAAAAACTTTTGAGTTTTTGTTTCCATTTCTAGCGGAATCGCAAGAGTTTTTGATATGTAATTTTCGTTTGAATTTAAATTATTGAAGTTTGTTTTTAAATAAGTATGAGGAATTTTAAAACCACATTTTTTAGACTCCTCTAAAACAATAAGCTTGTTAATAAGAGCTAAACCCCATAAGCCAATAATATTATATTTTTTTTGAAAAAAATATGCAAGAAATTCATCTAAATTCTGAATATAACTGTAAAAGTAATCTTTAACTGAGTTCTGTTTTAATAAAGTGTCTGGTATTTTATTGACATTGAATTTTAACTCACCATTTCTAATAAAAACAGTTTTCAACTTATTTAAGTTTATTATAGTTTCATCTTTTTTATCATCAATTAATAAAATCATCTCTTCAGTTTGCATGTTGTAATTATAAATACTAACAACATCGTTATGAGTATTAATGCAAAAAAAGTTAACTTTAAAATATGCTAACCAATCAGCAATAGATTTTAAATTCCTGTCATTTTCAGAAGATAGTATTAAAAATTCTGGGTGTTTTATTATTTTTTGATTCATGAATAATAATGAAAACCACCACTTTTAAGTGGTGGTAGGTGTTATTTAAAATCTGAATGTTTGTTTTTTAGCATACACATCAAGGTCATAATGACCATTAATATAACATCTAGCAGCTAAATCACCTTGAGTTTCACCATTTGGACCTACGCTTTGTGTTTGTTCCCAATTTGGAGCTCCCCCTTTTATTTTGTTTAATTCTGATTTTTCGTTTTCAAATTTTTTAAAACTTTCAAATTTTTTCATGATTAATAGATTTTGGTAAGGCCTACAAGTTTGTAAGTGTAGTCTTCTTGTTAATAAATACTTGCATAGTTTTTTAATCTGACAATTAAATAATCTATGACTTGGGTAAAGTGTGTCAGCACTTATTTGTTTATATAACCAAGTATAGAGTACTTATTTTTATTACCCTTATTAAATGATTAAAAATGAAAATTTTTAAAATAGTTGCTTACGTTTTATTTTAATTTATTGATATTGTGTTGTTTATGGGGTTATCTAATTCTATTCATATTTCTATTAATGTTTTTGTTTGTATTATTAATTTTATTAATTTTTCCAAAAGAGTATTTTAATGAAAAGGCTATTTCATTAGCATCTGTAAAAAAAACATTTTTGACATTTAACTTTTGTAAAGAATAAGTTTCTCTAAACTCCATAGTATTAAAAATATCATTGAAACTAACAGTGAAGTCTAATGAGTTAAATAGTTTCTTATGCAACGAAGCATTTAAAACAAAAATTGATTCTCTCGTAAATATTCCCTCTTTTCTGTTTGTTAGTCCCCAAAAGTCAAAAGCAAAAGAACTTGATTTGTTTATTTTAAATTGATGATTAGAGTAGTAGTAAAGGTAAGGTGAGAGTGAAGTATTTAAAGCTCTAGTATCATTGATAGTATTTAAATGAAAGCTTATTGTATTTGATGATGACCAGAGCTTATATTTTTTAGGAATATTCACTTCTAAATTCACTCCTTTTTCATGTACTAGATTTGTAGGGTAAATAAGAGTTTTATTATTGTTTTCATCATAATGAAAACTATAAAATATAGGATTTTGTTTATGATAATAATTAAAATTAATAGAGTTTTTATTGAATTGATACCTTATGGAAACTTCATTTGTTATAGATGGGGTTAAATGTAAATTACCTCTAAACTCTAAAAAAGGATTAATAAAAGCTGAAGTAGAGGTGGTTGATGAATAATTTGGTCTAGTAATATTTTTACTGTAGTTAAGAGATATAGTTTTCTTCTTATTTATAGCATAAGCGATATTCAATTTTGGAAAAAAATCTGTACTATTTTTCTTAAAAATGATGTTTGAATTTTTTGAATATTTCCCATCAGTTTCGTTATTTTCAAATCGTAAGCCTAGAGAATATTTTAAGGTGCTTAAGTTATTTGAATACTGGATATACGCAGCTTTATTTTTTTCTGTGAAATAATAATTCTGTTTTATAGTATTAGTAAATGTGTTTATAGTAGAATTTGTAGAAGTATTAGTGTAGCTTGTACCTATTTCCAAAGTCTTTTTTTTTTTAAGTTTTTTCGTGTAGTTACTTTTTAGAGTATAGGTGTTTATGTTGAATTTTTGTAATCTATTTATAGTAGTTGTAATAGGTGTTACATTGAATTTATTAGTAATAGAATTGGTTATTCTTTGGTCATAAAAGGTATACTGGGCGCCGAAGAAAAACTCATTAGAATTATTTAGAGATTTTATATAATTTATATTTGAAGTAGAAAAATAACGATTACCATCATTAAAGCTTTTTGTATTTATAATATCACTATTAATGTTTGTTATTGTGTTTATAGTAAAAGGTTCCTTTTGTGTACGGAGATTAGAATTAACAGATAGATGATTGTTTTTATTAAACTGATATGAAAAACTACCTTGAATAATGGCTTGCTTTCTATTTGTTTTAGCTACTACTAAATAATCAGAAGAAATACCTTTATAAGGTATTTGATAATCTGCACTATTACTTTCCCATATTTTTAAATTATTAAAAGAAATGTTTAAGTTGAATCTTGCTTTTTGATGTTTAAAATTAGTAGAAGCATTAAGGTAATTATTAAAGTGTTTTTTAAAAGAAGTTGTTTCAGTTACTGATATTTTCATTCCGTCTTGAATTTCTTTTTTTAAAGTAATAAGTAACAAACTCCTGCCTTCTGCTTCATATTTTGAAGACGGATTATTAATGATTTCAATTTTTTCAATTTGTGAAACACTAAGGTTATTTAAATCATCAATAGAAATCCTTTGATGGCCAATATAAATAAGTGGATTTCCTTTGCCAATTACTTCTATAGATGATTTATTAGATGCTATTTGTATTCTAGGTAATTTAGATAATAAATCTAAAGTATTAGATTCTTTTGATAATCTTGTTTTTGCTACATTAATAATTATGTTGCCATTTTTATTTTCAATTACTTTTTTTGAAGCTGTAATTTCTACTTCAGATAAAATGTTGTTTTTTTCTATAAATTCAAGTTTTAAATGTTGATTACTTTCTAGTTTTATTTCTTTTGAAATTTCAAAATAGCCTAATGAATTTACTTTTAAAAAATAGTTTCCTTTTTTTACCTTTTCTAGATGAAATTTCCCATTATTAATAAAAGTGTATTTAATAATTTTATTATCAATTTTTGAAATTAATAAAACATCACCAATTGTTATAACTTCTTTATTCTGGGTTGAAACAATTCCTGAAATATTGAACTGTTCTTGGCTAAAGATTGAGTTAAGGGAAGTGAAAAAAATAAATACTATAATGAGGTGCTTCATGAATTAAAATTTTGAAGCAAAAAACAGTAATAAAAAAATAAAATAAGAAAGGAAAGAGGGTGATTTTGGTACTAGTACCGCTACTATTTTTTGAAATTAAGTATTAATTCTTTTCTGTTGGAAATATTTAATTTATGGTAAATGTTGGTTATGTGTGTTTTAACAGTGTTTAAACTAATATATAATTCGTTAGCAATTTCTTTATTGCTTTTACCTGAGATAATTAAATTTTTGATGATCTTTTCTTGTTTACTGAGTTCAGGCTGAGTAATATTTTTTGTTTTTCTAATGATTTTTATGCCGAGAATAAGTAATAGTAGAGTAATACTTATTAAAAAATAATTTAATGATTTACTTTTTACGTAGGCATTTTGAACTTCATTAATTTTTATTTTTAAAAGTTCTTTTTCTAAAAAAGCATACTCTTCAGGTATAATATTGCTTCGTGTTAGTTCACTTAATAATGATTTGTAGTAATTGATGTTTAGTAAAACGTCTTTTTTTAAAAGTCCTTTATTATGAAGTTTTTTAAAACTTAAAACCTTTACTGCCAAAATTTGTAAAGAATCTTTTGAATATGAACGTATTTGATTTAAATACGTTTTTTGAGGTTTCTTATTTAAGTTTTTTTCAAAAAAAAGTAATTTTTTCCATTCGTCCTCAGCCTTTTTAAGGCTATAATGAGTACTATTATCTCTTGAGATATTATTAAGTGAATCTTTTAATAATTCTTGAGATTTATAATCAAAATTTAATTGAATTTTGTTTTGTGCATATAATTGAGAACAATAAAATGTAAGAACCAACACGTAGTATATTGGTTGATTAATTCTTATGTTCTTAAAATAACCCATTAATTTGAGCATCAATTTTATCAATGATTGTTCCTAAATCCTCTTGATTTTCAACAAAGTCTAAATTGTCAACATCTATAATAAGTAATTTTCCTTTGCTATATGTGCTAATCCATGCCTCATATCGCTCATTTAATCTACTTAAATAATCAATACTAATAGAGTTTTCATACTCTCTTCCTCTTTTATGAATCTGTCCAACTAGAGTAGAAATATCAGCACGTAAATAAATTAATAAATCTGGAGGAGTAACTAAATTTTCCATTAATTCAAATAAAGAACTATAATTACTATAGTCTCTATTAGTCATTAATCCCATTGCATGTAAGTTAGGGGCAAAAATATGAGCATCTTCATATATGGTTCTGTCTTGGATAATTTTTTTTCCAGATTTGCGCAATTCTAATACTTGGCGAAAGCGACTATTCAAGAAAAACACCTGTAAGTTAAAAGACCAACGCTCCATCTCAGCATAAAAATCATCTAAATACGGATTTTCATCTACAGATTCAAAGTGAGGATCCCAATTGTAATGTTTTGCTAATAATTTAGTTAGGGTGGTTTTTCCCGCACCAATATTTCCGGCAATAGCTACATGCATAATTTGTGAATTTCTATGCGTAAAACTACATAAAAAATTAGAAATGAAAAGAGGTTTAACAAATCAATTTATAACCATAACCTCGAATGTTAACAATTTGTACATTATTATCTTTCTGAAGTTTTTTTCTAAGCTTAGAAATAAACACATCCATACTACGAGCATTAAAAAAATCATCATTACCCCATAGTTTCTTTAAAATAAAAGCTCTATCCAAAACTTCATTTTTCTTTTGTGATAGGTGAAAAAGCAGCTCGTTTTCTCTATGTGTCAATAACTCAGAATCAGTTTTAAAGGTTAAAACTTGTTTAGGATAGTTTAAAATGTAATTACCAATTGTGATTTTTTCTTGGTTAACTTTTAATAAGTTTCTATCAAGTAATGATTGAACTCTAACAATAAGTTCTTCCATTGAAAAAGGTTTTTTTAAATAATCGTTACCGCCGTGATTAAACCCATCAAGTACATCTTTAGTTTGTGATTTCGCTGTTAAAAAAATGATAGGAATTTGTTTGTTTTCCAATCTTATTTCTTTTGCTAATGTAAAACCATCTTTTTTAGGCATCATTACGTCTAAAACTAATACATCAGGATTTATTTCATTATAAAACCTTAAAGCTTCTTCACCATCATGTGCATGATGAACTTCAAAATTCCTCGTTTCTAGACTTTCTTGAATAATTTGACCTAAACTAGGTTCATCTTCAGCTAAAAGAAGTTTTATTTTTTTATCCATTTGGTAAGTTAATTTTAAAGATAGTGTGTTTAGAGTTTGATATTAGAAAAATAGACCCCTCATGTTTTTCAATGATTTTTTTAGTATAATATAATCCAATACCAAATCCTTTTACGTCATGAGTATTTCCTTTAGGAACTCTATAGAATTTATCAAAAATTCGTTCTTGTTGGTTTTTTTCTATTCCTTTTCCATTATCTGCTACTGATATTTCAAGGGTATTTAAAACTTTGTTAACGTTTATTTCAATAATATCACCTCCATATTTTACAGCATTATCAATTAGGTTTGAAACAGCATTTTCAAAATGGAACGTATCAACCTCTGTGTAGTGATTTTCAATACTAGAAGAGAAAGTAATCGTTTTAGAATTGTTAATTAATTGATGCTTTTTTGATGTTTTTTCTATTAAATCAATGATGTTTACTTCTTCTTTTTTTAAGAGTAACTTCTCACTATCTAAAGTAGCAGTTTCTAATAATTTTTCAACCATTTGGTGCAGTTTTTTTAGCTGAATAGAAGAAATAGAAAGGTACTTTTTAGTTTTTTCTTTGTCATCAATCATGTTGAAATTATCAATAGCCTCGATAGCTGCGGATACAGTTGTAATAGGTGTTTTAAATTCGTGTGTTATATTACTAATAAGATCATTTTTTATTTCGGCAAGTTCCTTTTGTTTGTTAATAATTCGAAGTAAATAAAATAAACTACTAATAACAGCTAATGATAAAATAAATGAGAGTAAAATACCAGTAGAACTTCTTTTTAAAGCTTCAATAGTTGGGTTACCATAATGCAAAGCAATTTCTTCATCCAGTTTTAAAAAAGTAGATTTAGCTTCACTAACTAAAGGAAACGTTTCATAGGGTGCCATTTTATTACTAAATATGATAGAATCCTTTTTTTTATGTTGAAAATAATAAGAAGTTAAAATCCCTTTATTTTGCAAGTCTTTACGTAATATTGAATCTATTTTTGTATGGTTTATTGTATCATTTTTAATTGAAATAAACATAGTTTGTAAACCTTTAATAAGTTTTAAACTATCCGTAGCTCGCTTACCAGTGAAAACTTTAACCTTGCTAATTTTGTTGTTAGAATTTATATGAATTCCAGTTTTTTTATCTTTTGAAAACTGTGTAAGTCCAACAATTGGAGTTGGTTTCTTTTTCGATTTATTTATATCCGAGTTTATATCACACATTATGGAATCTATAAAAATAGAATCCATTGCTTCAAATTCCTTAGAACTATCAGTAGTAAATTCTAATGATGATATTTTAAAAGAAACCGAGTCCTTTACTTTTGTTTTCTTTAGAGGAGAGAAAATATCATTTAAAATATTTTGTTTAGCTAAACTATCTTGTTTAGTAGTTTTTTTAGGTTGTATAATAGCAAAAAAGTTTTCTTTACTAAGTTTAAGAAAATATTCTTCAATAGAACTGTCTAGACTTTCTTGTATCTCATTTATAACATATTGTTTGTTTTGCTCATAGTTTTTATAATTCCAATAAAACTGAACAGCAATAGTTGCTAAAATTGTAGCAGAGATTAAATAAAAAATCCAACGATGCTTTTTTTCATTCATATTTCAAAGGTAAGAAGTTAAAGTATATAAAAATTAACGGTTAACACTCGTTAACACTTGTTAACTAAGAGGTAATTAATTGATTTACATATTTGTGGTGTCAAAATAATTATAAAATGAAAAGAATACTAGTTTTTACCGCATTATTAACGGTTTCATCTTTATTAAAAGCACAAACTGTAGTTTATACATCTAATGGAAATGAAATGATGAGTGAATTAAGTTTTAAAAAAGAAAGAGATATTATCAAGAAAAAATTTAGTAAAATTTTTAAAAAAGAAATGTTTGTTGGAACAAAAATTAAAAAAATAGAAAGAAGAAATGATTCAATAATTCATTTTATATCATTTGATGTAAAGGATAAGAAATCAAAGAAGTCAAAAATGGAGAGCTTATTGGGAAAGGAATTTCCAAACTTTAAATTTAAAGATATTACAGGGAAAGAAATTTCATTAGAGTCATTAAAAGGAAAACCTACTCTTATAAATTTTTGGTTTACCAAATGCCCACCTTGTATTGATGAAATGCCACATTTAAATAAGCTTAAAAAGAAATATAATAATTCAATGAATTTTATTTCTATGACTTATGAAAATAAAGATGCAGTAAATAAATTTTTATCTAAAAAGGAATTCAATTTTAAACATATTGTTGATGTAAAAGAATTTACAGATAAATTAGAAATAGAGTCATTTCCTTTAAATGTTTTTTTAGATGAAAATTTAAAAATAAAAGTGCTAGAATCAGGATTGCCATATCAAAGAGTAAATGGGAAAATGGTTATAAAGAGTGCAGATAGTTTTGAAGATATAATAAAAACCTTAAATATAAAATAATGAAAAAAATAATTTTAATAGTATTAATATTAAGTGGAGTATTAATGAATGCTCAAAGCTTTCAAGGAAAGGCAACCTATAAAACACATCGAAAATTTGATTTAAATTTAGATAAAGGAAAGGGGAAGGCTAAAGCTAAAGGAATGATAGACGATGCATTGCAAAAGCAATTGAAGGCTCAATTAATGAAGCAGTTTCAAAAAACATATACCTTAAATTTTAATAAATCAGAATCTACGTATAAGCAAAACGAAGAATTATCATCACCAGGTGGTCAAATGAATGGAGTTCGAATTCAAATTATGGGTAATGGCGGTGGATCTGATATTTTGTATAAGAATATCAATGAAAAAAGATTTTCTAACAAAACAGAAATTAGTGGCAAGCGCTTTTTAATTAAAGACAAACTAACAGATTACGGATGGGAAATGAGTGGTGAAACAAAAAATATTGGAAACTATACATGTTATAAAGCTACTAGAAAAAGAGAAGAGCCTAGAACTTCTTTTTCAATGACTGATGGAGAAAGGGAAGAGAAAAAAGAAACAGTGACAATAGAAACCATTGCTTGGTATACTCCTCAAATACCAGTTAGTAATGGCCCAGGAAGGTTTTGGGGATTACCAGGTTTAATTTTAGAAATTCAAGATGGAAAGCAGACTATTGTTTGTACAGAAATAGTATTAAACCCATCAGAGAAAATGGCTATTAAAGAACCTAAAAAAGGAAAAAAAGTAACTCAAGAAAAGTTTGATAAAATAATGGATGAACATTCTAAAGATATGATGGAGCGTTTTAAAAATAAACGTAAAAGTAAAGACGGAAATTCTTACAGTATTGAAATTCAAGGATAGCAAATTAAACCTTTGGTGTTGTTTGTAGTCTAATTCTTAAATATTAAGAATTATTCAAAAATAACACCAGAGATATGAGAAAAATCACTACTTATTTATTTCTTTTATGTACCATTTCGTTATGGTCGCAAAAACAGTTTCAAGGTAAAGCGGTGTATCAATCTAAAACAACTGTTGATATGAGTTCTTGGGGAGCAGAAATGTCTGAAGAACGAAAGAAACAAATAAAGGCGCGTATGAAAAACTTTTTAGAAAAATCATACGCTTTAAACTTTACGACCAAAGAATCTGTATATAAAGAAGAAGCAAAATTGCAAGCTCCCGGAACTAGAGGATTTCGCTTTGGCGGTTTTACAGGAGGAGGGATTAAATATAAAAACCTTCAGGCAAATAAAGCTCTAGAGTCTGTTGAGTTTTTTGGTAAAAAATTTTTAATAACTGATAATACTGAAAAACCAAAATGGGAGCTTGGTAGTGATACAAAACAAATAGGGAAGTATACCTGTTTTAAAGCTACACTAGTAAAAAAAGTTGATGCTTTTGATTGGAGAAATATGAGAAGGAGAGGAAGAGGTAGAGGAAAAGGAAAGAAACCTTCTGATAAATCAAAAACAACTAAAGTGACAGAGGAAATTGAAATTCCAAAAGAAATTACTGTAACTGCTTGGTATACTCCACAAATACCAGTAAGTAATGGACCTGGACAATACTGGGGGTTACCAGGGTTAATCCTTGAAATAAATGAGGGGAGAACTACCATTCTATGCTCTGAGGTAATAATGAATGTAAAAGATAAAGAAACAAAAATTGAAGCTCCAACAAAAGGTGATGAAGTGACGAGAGAGGAATATAATAAGATTGTGAAGAAAAAAATGGAAGAAATGAGAGAAATGTTTCAAAGAAGAAGAGGAGGAGGAAGAGGAAGAGGTCGTTTTTAAATAAATAACAATAACTTAGTAATTAACAAAATGAAAAAAATACTACTAGTGGTCATTTTAATGACTGCATGGGGTACTTATGCCCAAGTAACAATGAAAGGAGTTGTGAAAGATAGCATTGGAAACCCTCTAGAAATGGCTAATGTAATAGCTATAAACAAACAAACAAAAAAGTTAGACTCCTATGGTTTTACTGATAGTAAAGGGAATTATAAATTAAATTTAAAAAAGAATTCTAATTATAGTATAAAGGTTAGTTATATAGGTAAGAAAACAGTTGAAGTTTCTGTGAATTCAAAGGACTCAGATATTGAAAAAAGTATTAGCATGTTAACAGATGATACTCTTGATGAGGTTAATATAACTTATAAAATGCCTGTAACAGTTAAGGGAGATACTATAGTATATGATGCTGACAGTTTTAAAAGTGGTACAGAAAAAAAATTAGGAGATGTTCTTAAAAAACTACCAGGTATTGAGGTAAATGATGATGGAGAAATTGAAGTAGAGGGTAAGACTGTTAAGAAGGTGATGGTAGAGGGGAAAGATTTTTTTGATGGAGATAGTAAATTAGCTACAAAAAATATCCCAGCCGATGCTATTGATAAGGTTCAGGTATTGAAAAATCATAGTGAAGTTGGTCAGTTAAGTAGTGTTACTGATAATGAAGATAATGTTGTTATTAATTTAAAATTAAAAGAAGGGAAAAAGAATTTTTGGTTTGGAGAAGTTACAGCAGGTATAGGAATGGGAACTAGTAAAGAACGTTATATAGCACATCCTAAGCTCTTTTATTATAATCCTAAGTATAGTGTAAATATAATAACAGATGTAAATAATATAGGGGAAGTACCGTTTACAATGAGAGATTATTTTAAATTTACTGGTGGATTTAGAAGTTTAGGGGGTAGTAGTAATGGAACAAATTTCAATGTTGGGTCTAATGATATATCATTCTTAACACTCCAAAATAATAGAGCTAAAGAGATAGAAACTAAGTTTGGAGCGGTCAATTTTAGTTATTCACCTAAAAAAACATGGGATTTAAGTGGTTTTGCAATTTATTCGGGAAATAAAACTGATATTGAGCAAATGACAAGTAGAACGTATTCAAATGCGACTATTGATAAAAATAATATACCACCTGCAGCTGGTAAAATAATTGATACTGAAACTACTCAAGACCAAACTGATCAAGTAAGTGATTTAGGTTTGTTTAAATTAAGCTCTAGTTATAAACCAAATTCAGCAAATCAATTTGACTATGATATTTTTGCAAAGGTTTCTGGACAAGAGCAAAAACAGTCTACAATTTCAAATAGAACATTCTTAAATGCAAATAACGAAATTGTTCCGATTAATCAAGTTTCTACTCAAAATCCATTTTCTCTAAATCAAAATCTGAATTATTATTATACGTTAAATGATAAAAATATTTTTGCTTTTGAAGCCCAGCATTTATGGCAAGATGAAGATCCTTTTTATAATGCTAAACTTGAACAATTGTCATTTGCTAATCTAATAGGATTAAACTTAACAGCTAATCCATTTGACGTGATGCAAGAGAAAAGAATTAAAACAAACAAGTTTGATGCGAAATTAGACTATTACTATGTTTTAAATTCAAAAAGTAATATAAATGTAACTTTTGGAAGTACATTAAGTAATCAAAAGTTTAACTCTACTATTTTTGAAATTTTAAATGGAAATAGAACTTCGGTAAATAAAACAGAGTCTATAAATGATGTAGATTTTACATTTAATGATTTATATCTTGGTTTACATTATAAATTTATTACTGGTATTTTTACCTTCAACCAAGGATTTACATTACATAATTATACTTCAAAAAACACGCAGTTAGGATCAGTAGTTGATAATAATTTTACAAAACTTCTTCCAGACGCTTCAATAAAAGTGAATTTAAAGAAATCAGAAACTTTACGTTTACGTTATAGTATGCAAACTAGTTTTACAGATGTAAATCAACTAGCTCAAGGATATGTTTTCAATAATTACAATAGTTTGTATTCTGGTAATAGGGAATTAGAGAATTCATTATCACATAATGTAAACTTGAGTTATTTTAGTTTTAATATGTTTAATTATACTAATATTTTCGGATCTATTAATTATAGTAAAAGAATCGATGCAATTAAATCAAATACTCAGTTTTTAGGAGTTAATCAGGTTAGAACTTCTATAAATTCATTGTTTCCAGATGAAACAATTTCAGGAAGGTTAAATTTTCAAAAGAGTTACAGAAAGTTTAAAATCACATTAGGAGGAAATGTTTCTTATGCTAAATCAAATAGTTTAATAACGAATAGATTTAATAATGAGATTACAAACAGGCTATCTAAAACATTTACACAAAGTTATACAACTAAGTTTAGTACAAATTTTAGATCTGCTCCAAACTTTGATGTTGGGTATAATGTTGCAATCAATAATTCTAATATAGGTGGTGTAAAAAATACATTTACAACACATAGTCCGTATATGAATTTAGATGTATTTTTTCTAAAAGAGTTTGGATTTACTTCTAAATATACCTACAATCAGGTTGTTAGAGATGGAGAAACAATTGATAAGTATGGGTTTTTAAGAGCTGATTTAACGTATCAAAAGAAGGATAGTCAATGGGAATATAAAATTGGAGTTACTAACCTTTTAAATTCAAGAAGTTTAAATCAGAACAGTAGTAATGATATTTTTATAAGTAATAGTACATATATAATTCAACCTAGAATAGCGGTACTTAGTATTAAGTACAATTTATAGATAGATTATTTGAATAAAGAAAGGCGAGCATATTATGCTCGCCTTTTTTGTTTTATAGTAATAAATAAAATTATTTAATTATTAATTTCTTGGTAGTCTGTAGTCCACCATTTTGAATTTGTAGTAAATACATACCGCTATTAACAGTATTGAATAATAACTCTTCAGAAAAAATTAAAGAAGAGTTAGAGAAGTTTTTAGATTCTACTAATCTTCCTCTAATATCAAATAGTTTTACAGATACTTTATCTTGTGTTTTAGTTTCAAAAGTTAATTTAAATCTACCATTTGAAGGATTTGGGAATAAATTGAAATTATTAAACGAAACTTCATCAGTTGAAGCAGTAGCTTCTTCAATAAAAACTGTATAATCTTCAACTTCGCCATCAAAACCTGTTTCACAAACACCAGGGAACCCGTCACCAGCAAATTTTGTTGAAACTCTTAAGATAGTTGTACCTAGCACTGCATTATTAGGCACTGTAATACTTAAAGGGCTTAAAGTTGTTTTTCCATTAGTACTTCCAGTAACTGTTCCTAAATCAAATTTTTCATCATCATCAAATTGACAATTTTGATTCCAATCAATCCACGCTAAAGTTCTCGTTGAGTATTTTTCAGTAGCTGAATCATCAGTATTAGTGTTTACCGTTAATTCATGGGTAGTCCCTTTTTTAACTCTTGTTACAATGTGTCTGTAACTATTATATGCTTGTGTTTTATTTAAAGTTTCATTATTTATAGTATTAAATTTAACTAAAGTTGTTCCAGTTTGATAAGTAGTTGAACCTGATGAACCACAAACAGAACTTTTAATGTTTAATTTTATATCTATATTTTTTTCTAAAGTAGTAGATTTTGCATTTAAGGTAATAATATGATCGCCATCAACAACAGTATTTAAATTAGTTACTTTTAATGAAAAGTTTCCGTTCGAATTAATTGTAGTAGGTGTTATTTCTGTAGTAGCACCTGTAGGACTCTTTGTAATTGTCAAGTTAACTGTTTCAGAAAAACCATTAGAAGTAATATAATTAAAGTCAAATATTTGTTCACTTGTTCCAGATTTACAAACTGATACATCACCAGTAGTGTTTGAAATTGCAAAATCAGGAGTTGAGTTTATAGTGAATTTAGGAGTTATATTATAAAAAATATTGTCAGCTGCTTCTATTAAAATAACAGCATTAGTTGTGTTAGCTATACTACTAGGTAAAAGAATAGATTCACTTCCATCATTTGGGGTATTAGAGGCTAATGTAATACTAAAAGTATTACCACCATCCGTAGATAATTTAATATTTACGTTTTTACAATTAATAGGGTTTATATTTGATTTCCCTACAGCCCAAGTAATATCCCTAGTGGTATTTTGAGCCCAGGTAGCTTGGTTACTAATTGTAAAAGCAGGAGAATCTGTAACTGTAATTTTAATATCATCTCTAGCACTAGCTCCACCTCCAGAATTATTATCTCTAACTGTAAATGAAAAATTCATATCTCTTGCTACAGAAGGTAATACTTCCCATTGTGTAGATGTAGCTCCAGAAAGAATTGTACTCAATTCAGGGAAATATCTATCTGGTGTTGTTTTTGAAGAAAGAGACCTAAATAAAGGACCTCCAGTATTGGTAGCAACTGGTGGCATTACAGCAATTTCAGTATCAATCTGTTCCCAGTTATAAGTTAAGCTTGTTGTTCCATCAGCATCGGTAGCTTTTCCTTTTAAAATAAAAGGAGTAGATTTAGGAATGCTCACATCAGCACCAGCATCAGCAGTTGGAGCATTGTTCCCTGTATTAGTTGTTGTTGCACATGTAGCTGTTCTCTGAATTGTACTCCACATTTCAGCAATACTAACAGAATGAAAATGATCATCGCTATTAGCTTGAACATTAGGAGTACAAATACCAGCATAAGCCATAATAGAAGAACCACTTCCAGGTTCTACTGCTGTTGAACCATTTCTATTTCCATTACAAGAATTGTTAAAAGTATGATTAGCGCCAAATTGATGTCCAATTTCATGAGCAACATAATCAATATCATAAGGGTCACCAATTGGGTTTGTTCTACCTGTTACACCTCTACCTTTTTGGCCAGTAACACAAACAACGCCTAAACCAGCAAGTCCACCAGCCCCAGTACTAAAAGTATGTCCAATATCATAATTACTATTTCCAATTACATTATCACAAATTCTTTGACTTTCGGCAATTAAAGAAGTAGCACTAGAGTTAGAAAGGTTATCAGTATTGGCATCAAGAAAAATTAATTTTTCATTATCACTTACTATAACCATTTTAACAGATAAATCTCTTTCATAAACAAGATTTACACGCGCCATTGTAGTATTCATTGCAGATAAAACAGCTGCTTTTTTTGTAGCATCAGTGGCTGTTGAAGGAACGCTTTGATTGGTTAAATGAAATTGAGAATATTCTCCAGTAGAAGCTATAGCTATTTTGAAGGTTCTTAATTTTCCATCATTAGCATTTCTACTTGCAGTTTTATTAGTATTAGGGAAATGTTTGTTTTTTAATTCATCTGCCTTACACTCAAAATCATCTTTACTAGAAACAAAGTCTTCTTTTTTATAAGAAATATAGTTTTTATTGTCTTTAGTTAAAGGGTCGATGTATAAAGTACTAAAGTTTCCTGATATTATCATAACATGAACTCCATCTGTTCCAATACTTATTTTAGCTGTTGCAGAAGGGTCATCAATACCTTTTGCTGAGTAAGATTTTATAGAAGGAAATTTTTTTGCAAGTCCATCTTCAAAATTAGAAGTCTCTACTACTTGGTACTTAGAAGTTGTACCATTTTCGTTAGGAAGATCTATAATATTTGAACTTTTCTTTAATTTAGAGTTTAAATGTAAAGTGAAGTTATTTAAATTTAAAGAGAAAAGATGATGTTTTTTTGGAGTGTCTACTCGTTGATATAATTCTGATTTACTTCTTTGATTACCGGATTCCATTTTTTTCCAGTAATTTTGTGCATTAGAAATAGTAGCTAATGACAACAAGAGTAACAAAAGGGTAATTTTTTTCATTTGTTGTTTAATTTTAAAGTTTAAAAAAATGAATTTCTTAAGTAGAGATGGGGATAAACAACGAAAATATGAATAAAAATGTACATGTAAAAGATTTGTTAATAAAAGATTACAAGGAAACTTGGGATTTACAAACAAAGTTGTTAGATGAAATCGTTACATTGAAGAGAGAAAGAAGGAACGGATCGGTTGATATTGTAACTCCAAATCACTTTTTATTTGTAGAGCATCCTCATGTATATACACTAGGTAAATCGGGAGATTTTAATAACTTATTATTAAATGAAAATCAATTAAAAGAAAAGGGAGCTACATTTTATAAAATTAATAGAGGAGGAGATATTACGTATCATGGTCCTGGTCAAATTGTTGGTTATCCTATTTTAGATCTAGAGAATTTTTTTACAGATATTCATAAATATTTACGATTATTAGAAGAGGCAATTATTTTAACATTAGCTGAATATGGTATTAAAAGTGAAAGAAGTGAAGGGGAAACGGGAGTATGGTTAGGTGTTGGAACTCCTTTTGCTAGAAAAATATGTGCTATGGGAATTCGTGCTAGTAGATGGGTAACAATGCACGGCTTTGCATTAAACGTAAATGCTAATCTTGGATATTTTGATAATATTATTCCTTGCGGAATTAGAGGTAAAGCTGTTACTTCTATGGAAGTAGAATTAGGTGAGAAAGTTTCTGAAGAAGCTGTAAAAGAAAAAATATTAAAACACTTTAAATCATTATTTGAAGTTAAAGAGTTTATAAAGTAAAAAAAGAGGTTGATAATCAACCTCTTTTTTTACTTTATAATAAAAGCTTTTTTTTATTTTTTAGCTTTAATATCAAAAGATATTTCCATTAAATCATTAATGAATTTATCTTTTAAAGCTGCATCAAATTTCTTTGAGCTATAAGTAACACCAAACTCAGTTCTATCAACACTAAAAGTTTCACTTTTTAATGTAGCTGAATCACCATCTTCAGTAACAGTTACAGGAATTGTAATGCTTTTAATAACATCTTTTAATGTTAAATTACCAGTAACGTGTAATTTTCCATCTTTTTTTTCTGAACTAGCTATTACAAATTTAGCAGTAGGGAATTTTTCAACATCAAAGAAATCAGAAGCTTTTAAGTGTCCTTCTAATTTTTCTTTACCTTGTCCTGCTTCTAAATCAGTACAAGTTATCGTGTTCATGTCAATAGTAAATTCACCAGCTTTTAAAGTACCATTTTCTATATCAAAAATACCATTTTGAATTTTTAAAACTCCATTGTGTGATCCAGTAGGTTTGTTTCCTTTCCAGGCAACAACAGATTCAGCAACGTTTGCTTTGTATGAGTTGATTACATTTTCTACTTTCTTTACATCTTTAACCTCTTCACCAGTAGCTGCTTTTTTCTTGTCGTTTTTACATGAAATAACAGTTAATGCTATAAAAGCAATTGCTAAAATTGATTTCTTCATAATATTGATTTTAATGATTGATTTTCTAATTTAGAACAAATGTAAATAAAAAATAGTTTCCGTGGAGATTATTTTTTAGTTATTAATTTGTTAATAACATAAGATGCTGCTTGTAAGCCAAATGCAGCTGGCATATAACTAATAGTACCATAAAAAGATTTTTTATAATTTGTACCGTCAGTAAGTTTTAAACTATTTGATTTTTGCATTTCTTCAGAATAGACTGCCCTTATACCTTTATCAATGTTATGTTCTTTTAAACGCTTTCTTAAAACTCTAGCCATAGTGCAGTGCTTAGTCTTACCTATATCTTTAATTTTAATTTTTGAAGCATCTATTTTACCACCAGCTCCCATAGAACTAATAAGTTTTACTTTTTTTCTTTTGGCAGCAATCATTAAATTTAGTTTTGGAGTGATACTATCTATGCAATCCATTACATAATTATATTTACTATCTACAATTTCAAAAGCTCTTTCAGGTGAAAGGAATTCTTCAAGCACAGTAAGTTCAATATCTGGGTTAATATCTTTAAGTCGTTCAGCAACAATTTTTGCTTTAGATTTGCCTATGGTACTATTTAATGCAGGTAATTGTCTATTAATATTTGTCTTGTCAAATACATCACCATCAACAATTGTCATTTTTTGTACTCCTGCTCTTGCAATAAACTCTGCAGCAAATGAACCAACCCCGCCTAAACCAACAATTAAAATATTTGCCTTTTTAATTTTTTCCAATCCTTCTTGTTGTACTAATAATTCAGTACGTTCTAACCAACTCATACAATAAATATTCTATTAAAATTTTCTGTTATCTTTTGTTTAACTATGCTTAAGTCTTTCTCTTTTATTTGAGCAAATTTATTGTAAATGTTTTTAATAGGTTCATTAGAATCATCAGTTTCTAAAAAAATGTTTTCTACAGGTATTTCTTTTATAGTATTCTGAAGTTTCTCTTTTCTTAGAAAGCTTGCGCCAATTGAAATAATAATATTGTTTTTTATTAAATCATTGGCTATTTGTTTGTTTTTATTGAATCCATGAATAATCCATTGCTGTTGAGGTTTGTGTTCTTTTTTAAGATGAATAATATCATTAAAAGCTTTTACGCAGTGAATAATTAAAGGTTTGTTATATTTTTCTGATAATAAAATATGCTTTTTGAAAACGCTTATTTGAAGATTGTAGTTTGTTTTAGATAATTTATCTAAGCCACACTCGCCAATTGCTAAACAATTTTTTGCATATAGTTTTTGTTCTACGTTTTTAAAATCTAATTGGAGGTTATTTTCTGTAATATACCAAGGATGTATTCCAATAGAAAAAGGATTGTTTTTTGGAACAATATTATTGGGATAGATATTAATTATTGATAAAATCTCAGGACATTGTTTAGTTGCGTGCGTATGAATATCAATAAAATCCATAAAGTTAATTTTATTCTTTATTTTTAGAATCGATAATGATAGTAACTGGTCCATCATTTAGTAATTCAACTTTCATATCAGCTCCAAATTGCCCAGTTTGAACTTTTTTATTTAGGTCGGTCTCTACCTGCTTAATAAATGCTTCATATAAAGGAATTGCAATATCAGGTTTCGCAGCTTTTATATAGCTTGGACGATTCCCCTTTTTTGTAGAAGCGTGTAAAGTGAATTGACTAACAATAATAATATCTCCTTTATTATTTATGATAGATGTATTCATAACACCTTGGTCATCATTAAATATTCGAAGGTTGCATATTTTTTTTGACAACCAACTGATATCATCAGAAGTATCTTCATTAACAATTCCTAATAAAACAAGAAGCCCGTTTTTAATATCAGCAACTTTTTTATTGTTAATGGTAACGCTAGCTTTTGAAACTCTTTGTATTATGGCTTTCATTTATAACTTATTTCCAAATATCTGTTCGATAATTTTCTTCTTCTCCTTCTAGAATTTGTAAATAACTTTTATAACGAGACCAAGATACTTCATCCTTTTCAAGAGCATCTTTTACAGCACATTTAGGTTCATTAATATGAATACAATTGTTGAATTTGCAATTTTGTTTTAATGCAAAAAACTCAGGAAAGTAGTCGCCCAATTCATCCTTATCCATATCAACTACACCAAAACCTTTTATACCAGGAGTATCAATAATTCTAGCATTAAAGCTAAGATCAAACATTTCAGCAAAAGTAGTAGTGTGTTGACCTTGTTTGTGTTGTTCTGAAATTTCCTTAGTTTTTAAATTTAAATCTGGCTCAATAGCATTTACTAAAGTTGTTTTTCCTACTCCTGAATGACCTGCAAACATGCTAACTTTATCAAGCATTAACTCCTTTATTAGGTCAATATTTTTATTCTCTTTAGCAGACACTTCAATACATTTATAACCTATAGCTTCATATATATCTTTTAAATATAATATTTCAGCCTTTTGATCTATTTGATAAGCATCAATTTTATTAAAAACTAAAACAACATTTATTGAGTATGCTTCAGCAGTTACTAAAAAACGATCTATAAAAGTGGTGAAAGTAGGCGGATTGTCTATTGTGATCAACAGAAAAACTTGATCAATATTCGCAGCAATTACGTGAGTTTGTTTTGATAAGTTTACTGATTTTCTAACAATATAATTAGTTCGTTCTTTAATTTCAGAAATTACTCCAGTTTCATCATCTGTTTTAGCTTCTAAATTAAACTCAACAATATCACCTACAGAGATAGGATTCGTACTTTTAATACCTTTCATCCTAAATTTTCCTTTAATTCTACATTTATGAAAAGTATCTTCAGACTTTACCCAATACCAACTTCCTGTAGATTTATAAACCGTTCCAATCATATAACAAAGATGAGAATAAAAAATGAATGTAAATAGAGTTATTTTTGCATCAAATCACCTACTTTTTTAGCAATTGAGCCTCGTTCGCCAACTCTAACAATCATAAATATAATTTGCGGAATTACCCCAGGGTTTATAATTATAGATGCTTTTTGTGCAACTTTTTCATCTCTTTCTTTAATTGATTGTAATTTATCTTTTTCTGGAGTAGAGGAAAGCTTTACTGCAAAATTCCAAGCACCATCTCTAGCTAATTTCATGCTAAAATCAATTAAAAAGCTGTCAATTTTATGAGTAAACTTTAGTATTTTTTTTAAAAAGGGCCAAATTGTACTTAAGTCTTGTTCTACTTCGTTTACTAAAGAAGATAAAATTACGTTTATTTTATTGAAATCACCTTTAAGATTATCTATTGGTTGGTCTTCAGAAACTTGAGCTGCGGCAATACCTAAATCTAAATTTATATGCGCATTCATTCCTATTAGTAAATGTTGTAAAACAATAGGCCAGTATTTTGTAGAGATGCTAAATGCTTTTTCCCATGATGCACTTATTGGTTTGTTTTCTTTGTAATCATAATACGCCGTGATGTATCTTTTAGCAAAAATGACATCTAATTTTTCCATTCGTTTTCCATCTTCGAAGAAATTTTCAGAAATACCTTGTTTAACTTTTTTAGTTACTTTAAGGTAGAGAGCAGCAAAATAGCCTAAAGTACTTTCATTTTTAATAGCATCTTCAATGATATTTTGTAATGTTTCAATTACATCATCTATAGTTTCAATTGGTGGCATTTTAATATAAGTTTGGTTGTGTTGAAATTACAAAAAAAACACAAATAAAAAGGTTGCCTTTTGGGCAACCTTATAGCATTTATTAACATTAAAATAGATGTTATCCTTTAATGATTTTTTCTTGATGATTTATACTCTCTTGGTGAATTGCTTTAAACATTTTTAAAACAAACTCTTCACTCAATCCTCTTCGTTCTCCTTCTAAAATCATATTTCCTAGAATTTCATTCCATCGCTTAGATTGAAGGACAGCTACATTCTTTTCTTTTTTTAGTTCCCCAATTTTGTCAGCAATTGTCATTCTTTTTCCAAGCATGTCAATCAATTGATTATCGGTAATATTTATTTGAGCTCTTAGGTTATCAAGAGACTCTCTATAGGTTTGATCGGTAGTTGTTTCTTTTCTAACACGTAAGTCGATCATCATTTGCTTTAAAGTATCTGGTGTTACCTGTTGGGCGGCATCACTCCATGCATTGTCTGGATCAATATGAGTTTCTATCATTAAACCATCAAAATTTAAATCTAAAGCAGTTTGTGAAACATCAAAAACCATATCTCTTTTTCCTGTAATATGAGAAGGATCGCAAATTAAAGGTAAATCAGGAAATCTGTTTTGAAATTCAATAGCTAATTGCCATTCTGGAATGTTTCTATATTTCGACTTTTCATAGGTAGAAAAACCTCTATGTATAGCTCCTAGGTTTTTAATTCCTGCTGAGTATAAACGTTCTATTCCACCTAGCCATAAAGCTAAATCTGGATTAACAGGGTTTTTTACTAAAACTATTTTATCGGTACCTTGAAGAGCATCAGCAATTTCTTGCATAATAAACGGACTAACTGTAGAACGGGCACCAATCCAAAGCAAATCAATATCGTGTTCTAAGGCTAGTTTTACGTGAGCAGCATTCGCTACTTCAGTACAGGTTTTCATTCCTGTTTCTTCTTTTACTTTTTGTAACCACTTTAAACCTAAAGCGCCAACACCTTCAAAATTACCAGGTCTTGTTCTTGGTTTCCAGATTCCAGCACGGTAATAGTTTACATCAGAATCTTTTAATTCATGTGCAATTTTTAAAACCTGATCTTCGGTTTCTGCACTACAAGGCCCTGCTATTACTAGTGGATGAGCAAGATTCATATCATCCAACCATGTTTTTAATTCTTTTGTATTTTCCATTTTACTTGTTGTTGTGGCTTTTAGTTTATGCCGTTTAAAATTTGTTTTATATGATTTGTACTTTCCATTTCTTGATAAATTTCTGCAAAATTATCTTGAAGCATGAGTTCTTTAAACTGTTGTAAGTTTTGAATATATTCTTCCAATGTTTCTATAACATTAGTCTTGTTTTGCTCAAAAATAGGAGCCCACATTGCAGGTGAACTTTTAGCTAAACGTACAGTTGAAGCAAAACCACTCCCTGCCATATCAAAAATATCACGCTCATTTTTTTCTTTTTCAATTACTGTTTTTCCAAGCATGAAAGAACTTATGTGTGATAAATGAGAAACATAAGCAATGTGTTTATCATGTGATTTAGGATCCATATAACGAATACGCATTCCAATTTTTGAGAAAATATCTAATGCTTTTTCTTGTAGCTTAAAAGCTGTTTTTTCTACTTCACAAATAATGTTTGTTTTGCCTCTGTATAGGTTTTTAAGAGCCGCCTTCGGTCCAGAAAATTCAGTTCCTGCTATTGGATGGGTAGCTAAAAAGTTTCTTCTTTTTGGGTGGTTTTTTATGATTTCACAAACGTCTTCCTTAGTAGAGCCTACATCCATAACTAATGTGTTGTCAGAAATTTCATCTAACACTTTTGGGGTTAATTTAAGAGAAGCATCTACTGGTACAGAAATAATAACAATATCTGCATTATTTAAGTCGCTAAACGCAGCTTTCTGTTGAATAATTCCAATTTCCAAGGCTTGATTAAGATGCTCTTCATTTGTGTCTATTCCGTAAATAATCACTTCATTAAATTCATGTTGAATATCTAGTGCTAAACTTCCACCTATTAATCCTAATCCTATTACAAATACGTTCATTCTAAAATCGAGTTATTGCTTCTTTAATCTTTTCTTCGGGTACACATAATGAAAATCGAATGTATCCTTCACCTTGGCTTCCAAAAATTGTTCCTGGGGCAACAAATATGTGTTTGTTATGTAATAAATCGTCAACTACTTTTTCCGATTCTTGGCCTTCAGGTAATTTAGCCCAAACAAACATTCCTGAAGTATTTTTGTTATAAGTACAGCCTAATGTGTCAGCTATTTTGAAAATTAATTGTTGTCTTGATTGGTATATTTTATTTTGTTCCTTAAACCATCTATCGTCAAGTTCTAGTGCTTTTATAGCTCCTTTTTGAATACCATAAAACATACCAGAATCCATTTGAGTTTTTACTTTTAAAACTTCGTTTAAAAAATGTTGATTACCAATTAATTTACCAACTCTCCAACCTGCCATGTTGTATGATTTACTTAAGGAGTTTAACTCAAGTGCTATATCTTTAGCTCCTTCAACTTGCAAAATACTTTTTGGAGTATCGTTTAATATGAAGCTATATGGATTATCATTTACAATTATGATATGGTGTTTTTTTCCGAATTCAATTAATTGTTGATAGGTTTCTTTTAAGGCTTTTGTACCTGTTGGCATATGAGGGTAATTTACCCACATTAATTTTACGTTTGTTAAATCAAGTTTTTCTAACTCATTAAAGTTAGGTTGCCAATTGTTAGTAGCGTCTAATTCGTAAAAAACCGATTTAGCTCCTACTAGGTTGGTCACTGAACTATAAGTAGGGTAACCAGGGTTTGGAATTAAAACATGATCACCTTCATTTAAAAAAGCTAATGAAATATGCATAATCCCTTCTTTACTTCCCATTAAAGGAAGAATTTCGTTGTCAGGGTTTATAATAACATTATACTTAGCCTTGTAAAAATTGGCAACAGCATTTCTAAATTCAGGTAAGCCCTGGTAACTTTGGTATTTATGAGCACCTACATCTGTTAAGCTATCTTGAATAGCTTTTATTACAGTAGAAGGTGGTTGTAAATCTGGGCTACCGATTCCCATATTTATTATTGGCTTTCCTTCAGAGGCTAATTGCCTTACTTCTTTTAATTTTTTTGAGAAGTAGTATTCTTGTACGGTTTCTAGTCTTTTTGCTGATTGAATCATTTTCTTCCGTTTTTATAAGCTCCTAAAACTTTAAATTCTTCTGCCATTATTTCTATAATTGCAATTGCTTTTTCATAATCTTTATAACTATCAAAAGTTACATCAACAAAGAATGAGTATTTCCAAGGTGATTCTATAACTGGTAATGATTGTATTTTTGTTAAATTCATTTTACAATCGCTTAATACATTTAAAATAGTTGCCAAACTTCCTCTTTTATGATCTAATTGAAACTTAAAAGAAGCTTTGTTTATTTGGTCAATACCATTGTTAGGTTTTTCTGTTTGAATAATTACAAACCTAGTTGAGTTGTCTTTCATGGTTTGTATTTCATCTTCTAAAACATCTAAACCAAAAATTTCAGCGGCTAATTTAGGTGCAATTGCTGCAACTCCTTTTAATTGTTCTTTTGCAATACGTTTAGCAACTTCAGCTGTATCTACATCTTCAACTAATCTAATGTGCGGATGTTTTTTAAAAAACTCTTTACATTGTAATAAAGCCATTGGATGTGAGCATACTTCTTTAATTTCTTCAATTTTTTGACCAGGTAAAGCCATTAAATGATGATGGATATTTAAGTACTCCTCTCCACTTATGTGTAAATTATTAGAGTCGATTAAAGCGTAATTAGGTATAATAGAGCCAGCAATTGTGTTCTCTATAGCCATAACAGCTTTATCTGATGTTTTATTTAATAAGCAATCTACAAGAATATCAAAAGACAAACATTCTTCTAACTGAACATCTTTCCCGTAAAAATCGCGAGCTACTTTATGATGATTAGAACCTTCGGCTCCTTGAATGGCTATTTTTTTCATTTTAGTGTAAAAAAAAAAGCCTCGATGTTATCGAGACTTTATGGTTATAATATTTTTTTGTTATTTAAATATATGATATAAAGTCTCTGCTCTTACTAAAATAGTAAAAGAAAAAATAGAAACCTTGCCATACGTTTTGTAACATTCTTTGTGTCTTTAATTTGTACGTGACAAATCTTAGAAATTAATTTTACATAACCAAACTTTTGTGTAAAAAAAAACCTCTTCAATAAAAATTGAAGAGGTTTTGCGGTCTGGACGGGACTCGAACCCGCGACCCCCTGCGTGACAGGCAGGTATTCTAACCAGCTGAACTACCAGACCGTTGCTTAAAGCGATTGCAAATATAGAATTACTTCTGTTATTTACAAATATTTTATAAAGAACGTCTCTTTATGTAAGAGAAACTTTTCGCGGTCTGGACGGGACTCGAACCCGCGACCCCCTGCGTGACAGGCAGGTATTCTAACCAGCTGAACTACCAGACCGTTGCGTTAAGCGGATGCAAATATATAACTTTATTTTAATTAAAAAAGGAAATCTTATAAAAATTTTCGACGACTAATAAGATAAGACGTAAGTATGTCATTGTAGCCTTCATGTATGTTTACAGGTATATAATCTATTTTGTATTGTAAACATTTGTTCTTTAAGTTTTTAAAAAAATCGTTTGTTAATTCTGTATACTTTTGCTGTACATTTTCTGCGTATAAATTTATTTCTTCTCCAGTTTCTACATCAATAAATTTTTTGGGTGAATTTCCAAAATTGAACGAAAATTCTAATTCTTTATCATATGTGTGAAATAAAACTACTTCATGTTTATTATGTTTTAAATGTCTAAGAGCATCAAAAAGTTCTTCATTATCTTTAGTTGTTTGAAACATATCGGTAAATAAAAATATTAAAGATCGTCTATGAATTTTCTCTGCTATCTCGTGTAGATATTCATAAGTATGGGTAGATGATTTTGAAGTTGAATTGATTAATGTTTCTAATTGGTTTAAAATCATCTTCCTATGGCGTTCACTTCCTTTTTCAGGTGCATAGTACTCATATTTGTCAGAATAGATACTTAAACCTACTGCATCACGTTGTTTTTTTAAGATATCCATCAAACATGCACTGGCAACTGCTGAATAACCAATCTTATTAAGGTTATTGATAGTTTGTTTTTCAATAATAGGATAGTGCATGGATGCAGAATTATCAATGATAATATGGCATCTTAAATTTGTTTCTTCTTCATACTTCTTAGTGTATAGCTTTTCTGTTTTAGCAAAAAGTTTCCAATCTATGTGCCGAGTACTTTCACCTTTATTGTATAATTTATGCTCTGAAAATTCCACAGAAAACCCATGAAAAGGACTTTTATGCATCCCTGTAATAAAGCCTTCTACTACTTGTTTGGCGTGTAGTTCAAGGTTTTTTATTTCTGACGAAAGAGAGTTGTTTAAATCAATCATAAGTACCGAAAATAAAAAAAGGTTTAGCAATAGCCAAACCTTTTAGTTTATATCTTTTAAGTAAGTTACTTTTTTATTTGTTGTGCTCTGTCCATTGTGTCAACTACCATTAATAATTTTTTTAATAATATAGGATTGTAAGTTGGATTGTCATTTAAAAATGCTTGAACTATTGAGTGTGCCTTCTTCGATGTATAATTACCAACAGAACTTGTTAACCATCTTTTTGGGAAAAATATATCACCGGTTAATTGAATTTCTTCTAAAAGTTCTAAGCATGTTTTTAGGTGTTTAGTGGCGCTTTCTTGCCTAAGAGGATGATGAATATTAGTTAAAGCAGCTGTAACCCAAGATTCTTTTTCTCTATTTTTAGCTTCTTTTAAGGAATGCATAAAATTATCACGAATTTTTTCATCTGAAGAAAGAGAAGGAAGTAACCAGGTAAAACGTTCCTTTTTATCTTTATTAGTAATTTTTTCAAGTTGTTTTGCTAAAATTATATCAGATTCAGGATGCTTATATATAGCTAATTTCATGGCTAAACTCGTTAACTCACTTTCATTTAATGTAAAGTTTTTTGTAGAAACTTGTCCGCTCCATAATCTATATAAAATTGCAGTACCTCTTTCTTGATAAGCTACTTTTGTAAGTAAATTATATAGTGTCTTTTGTATGTTTTTAGAATTTGATTTTGATAATTCGGTAGTAATCATTTTGGTTAAATTAGTACCAGTTTCTATACGTTCATTCTCATTTAAAAATTTCCAAAAGATAGTATTGATACTGTTGGTAATATAATTGAGTATTAATTCATTCTTTTCTGAACGTAATCCTGCTAAAAAAGAATACATGGCTGTTTTGATAGGAGTTTTTCCAGAAAGCATATTTTCGAATAAATTAATATAGCTATGCCCTCTAGCAATATCGTTTTTAATTAAAAAAATAGCATCGTTGTTAAAAGGAAAAATACCATAACCAAAACCATTATAATTATATATTATTTCTAAAGGTTTAGGAAGTCCAATAGCTTCATTTATAGTAATTGATTGATTGTTTAAATTACATGAAAGTATTTTTACTTCATTTGGGTATACTAAACCAATTGAGAATGATTGTTCCCAAATATTTGACGAACCATCTTCTGCTTTTTGTTTAACAGTAAAAGAATCTATTTTTCCATCTTTATAGTTAATAGCATCAGATATAATAGGACGTCCTGATGAATTTACCCAAATAGTACTCCATTGAGTAATGTTTTTAGATGAGTTTTTATCAAAGATAGCTACAAGTTCATTCCAATCAGCATTACTATTAGCATAAGTAGTAATGTATTCTTGAATTCCTTTTTGAAAGTTGTCTTTTCCTACTAGTAATTCTAATTGTCGCATCATAATTGGAGCTTTATTGTAGATGATTCTCCCATATAATGAACCTGCATTTTTTAAATTGTCTAAATTTTGACGAATAGGGTTAGTACCTTTGGTTCTGTCTTCTGAATATGCACTAGGGTAATGAGACATCATAAAATTTAAGTCATGATTAACCTCAGGAAAAACTGGATTCATGATTTTATCAGCCATAAAATTTGCAAAAACTTCTTTCATCCAAACATCATTAAACCATCGCATTGTAACTAAATTACCAAACCACATATGAGAAGTTTCATGCGCTATTAATTTTGCTCGACGTAGTTTACGAGTTTGCGTAGCATTTTTATCTAGAAAAAGTAAGTTTTCTCTATATTGAATAGCACCAGTATGTTCCATACCACCATATTGAAAAGGAGGGAGGGTTGCGAAATCCATTTTTTGAAAAGGAAAACTGTAGTTAGTATACTTTTCTAAAAAGTTTAATGAGTTTTGGTGAATAGAAAAAATAGCATTTAAACTTTCATTTATTTTGCTAGGGTTTGTTTCTCTATATAAAAAGCGCATAGGAAATGCACCAGGGTTTTTAATTTCTTCGTTAAACTTACCCGCAACAAACGAAAATAAATAAGTACTCATTTTATCAGTTTGTTTAAAGTGATGTTCTGAAAAATCACCTTTAGGAATTACATTCTTTTCAAATGCACCACATAGTACTTTCCAGTCTTTAGGAGCTGTAATTGTTAAATTGTAAATTGCTTTAATGTCTGGCTGATCAAAACAAGGAAATAAAGTACTTGCTCTATCTGGCACTAAAAGGGTGTATAAATATTCTTCGTTTCTGTTTAAAGAAAGTTCGCCAGCATCAAATTCAATTACTATTTTATTAATACCTACTTTCAAAAGAGTTTTGTTTATAATTATATGCTCATTTTTATGTAGGATGGAACTAGTAGAATTATTAACGATTATTGATTTTAAATGATTCGTTTTTTCATTGAAATCTAAAACTAAGTCGTTTTTTATGTTAGTTATATTGAGGGATAAAGATAACTTAGCAGGTATTTTTTCTTCTTTTTTGGATGGTATATGGAAATTTAAATTATAAATAACATCTTTTATTTGTTTATTTCTAAGCTTAGCTAAGTTTAAAGAAATACCTTTTTCAATATTTTTATTAATGGGCTGTTGTTCTTTATTACAAGAAAAAAACAATACCAATAAACTTAAAGAGAGTATGTATTTATTCATAATTTAAGTATAGTAGTTCGTGTTGAGGTTGTTTGTTTAAAAAGTAAAAATAAAAAAAAAGGTTTAGCAATTACTAAACCTTTTTTTTATAATTAGTAAAATTAACTACTATAAGTTAGCGTCAATTTTATCTGTATATGTTTTTTTAGGAGCTGCACCTACTTGTTTGTCAACTACTTCTCCGTTTTTGAAAATTAATACAGTAGGGATGTTTCTTACCCCGTATTTAGCAGCAAACTCTTGGTTAGCGTCAACATCAACTTTACCAACAACTGCTTTACCTGCGTATTCACCGCTTATTTCATCAACAATAGGAGAAACCATTCTACATGGTCCACACCAAGCTGCCCAAAAATCAACTAATACTGGTTTGTCTGATTTTAATACTACTTCTTCAAAAGAAGCATCTGTAATTTCTAATGCCATTCTATTATATTTTTATTTAGAGGTTATTATTTCTCGTTTACTATTACAAATGTAAACAAATATTTTGCCATTTCAATTTTAAGAAAATTAGTTTTTATTATCACTATATCAATAGTTTTTATTGCTAGTTTGTTTTTTAGTATCTAAATAATCTTTATTTTTGTTCGATAATAATAAGAGGAGAAATTTGTTCTGATTGCAACCTCATTAAAAAATGCTAAAGCAGTATCTACTACTTCTTTTTGCAGCAATCAAAATAAACTTCTTTCATTCAACATAAAAAAGAAGAAAATTATGCCATATTTTTTTACCTCTGAAAGTGTTTCAGAAGGACATCCTGATAAAGTAGCTGATCAAATTTCTGATGCTTTAATAGATAATTTTTTAGCTTTTGACCCTGAGTCTAAAGTAGCTTGTGAAACATTAGTTACAACAGGTCAAGTGGTATTAGCTGGAGAAGTAAAGTCGAATACGTATTTAGATGTTCAAAAAATAGCTAGAGATGTAATTAACAAAATTGGATATACAAAAGGTGAGTATATGTTTGATGGAAACTCATGTGGAGTTTTATCAGCAATTCACGAACAATCTGATGATATTAATAGAGGTGTAGATAGAGCTAGTAAAGAAGAACAAGGAGCAGGAGATCAAGGAATGATGTTTGGGTATGCTACTAAAGAAACTGAAAACTATATGCCTTTAGCGTTAGATTTATCGCACTTAATATTAAAGGAATTAGCGGTTTTACGTAGAGAAAATGATGCAATTGCATATTTACGTCCAGATGCAAAAAGTCAGGTAACTATTGAATATTCTGATAATAATGTACCACAACGTGTTGAAGCGATTGTTGTTTCTACGCAACATGATGATTTTGCTGATGATGAAGAAATGTTAGCAAAAATTAGAAAAGATATTGTTGATATTTTAATTCCTAGAGTTAAAGCTCAATTAACACCAGAAATTCAAGCGTTATTTAATGATGATATTAAATATCATATTAATCCTACTGGAAAGTTTGTAATTGGTGGACCTCATGGTGATACAGGGTTAACTGGACGTAAGATTATTGTAGATACTTATGGAGGAAAAGGAGCACATGGAGGTGGAGCTTTCTCAGGAAAGGATCCTAGTAAAGTAGATAGATCTGCTGCTTACGCTACGCGTCATATTGCTAAAAATTTAGTAGCTGCTGGTGTAGCTGATGAAGTTTTAGTACAAGTTTCATATGCAATTGGAGTAGTGGAGCCAATGGGAATTTTTGTAGATACGTATGGTACTGCTAAGGTTAATTTAAATGATGGTGAAGTAGCTAAAAAAGTTTCTGAGATTTTTGATATGCGCCCACATGCAATTGAATCTAGATTAAAATTACGTACACCTATGTACAGTGAAACAGCCGCTTATGGGCATATGGGACGTGTAAATGAAGTAGTGTCTAAAAGTTTTACTCAACCAAATGGTGAAAGTAAAACAATGGACGTAGAGTTATTTACTTGGGAAAAATTAGATTACGTAGCTAAAGTTAAAGAGAGTTTTAACTTGTAATAACTTTTAGTAAAAAACTATATAATGAGCCTCAGGATTTCCTGAGGCTTTTTTGTTGTTATAGAAATAATTTTTAAAAAGCTGTTTTTATATTTTAGATAGTTAAGTTTAAACGTTAATAAAATAGATTGTTTTGTCACTTTTTCTAGAGAAATGATACTTGAATTTTTACGGAAAATCACATTATTTTCTGCGGACATCACCTTTTTAATAAAGAACCTTATAAATAACTTTGTATATATAATATACTTAATTATGGAGGAGGTAGTTTTTAAAGCGTTATTATTTAATACAAAATTTACTAGAATTGAAAATTTTATTCAAGAGGTACTTGATAGCAATAACGATATTACGTATGAAGATGTTAAAGAATCTATATTGAAGCTAGTTTTATATCGATTTATAAAAGTTGATAATAATTTATCTCCAGAAAACTGTATTTTAAAAGAAGCCAATTTTTATGAAGCACAACGATTAGGAGGAGTTAATTCGTGGTTAGAAAAAAAGAGAGCAGTAGCTTAATTCGTTTTAAAATCTATAAAAAACAATTTAAAATTAAAACAATACCTTCTTGAGGTAAGTCATTTTTCTATTATATTTCAAGTCACTTCCCAGGAATAAAGTTAAAGGTATAGCTAAAGGAATTAAATTTTACGCTCTACCACGTAATCAATCATTTGCAATAAAGAATCTTTATAAGTAGAGTTAGGGTAATTATTAAGAATAGCTAATGCTTTATTTTTATAATCATGCATTTTTTGAGTAGTGTATTCTAATCCGCCATTATTTTTAACAAAAGTAATTACTTCTTTAACTCGTTTCTTATTCTTGTTATGTTTTTTTACAGAATTAATTAACCAAGCTTTTTCCTTTTTAGAGCAGTTATTTAGCGTGTAAATTAAAGGTAATGTCATTTTTTGTTCTTTAATGTCAATTCCTGTTGGCTTTCCTATTTTGTCTTCAGTATAGTCAAATAAATCATCTTTAATTTGAAAAGCGATACCGATATATTCACCAAATTTACGCATTTGTTGTACAGTTTCATTGTTTGCGCCAACAGAAGCAGCACCTATACCACAACAAGCAGCAATTAGTGTAGCGGTTTTTTGACGTATAATTTCAAAATAAATTTCTTCGGTAATATCTAATTTACGAGCTTTCTCGATCTGTAATAGCTCACCCTCACTCATTTCTCGAACTGCGATAGAAATAAGTTTTAAAATATCGAAATCTTCATTGTCAATTGAGAGAAGTAATCCTTTTGAAAGTAGAAAATCACCTACTAAAACAGCAATTTTATTTTTCCATAAAGCATTGATGGAAAAGAAACCTCTTCGACGATTACTGTCATCAACCACATCGTCATGAACTAGCGTAGCAGTATGAATTAATTCTACAACTGAAGCACCACGATAAGTTCGTTCATCAAAACCGCCATCAGAAACCATTTTGGCAACTAAGAATACAAACATTGGACGCATTTGTTTTCCTTTTCGACGAACGATATAATAGGTAATACGGTTTAATAATGGAACTTTAGACAACATGGCATCTTTGAACTTTGTTTCAAAGAGTTCCATTTCTTTTGCTATAGGAAGTTTTATTTGCTCTACTGGCTTCATAATAGTGGACAAAAGTAAGAATAAATTAGGGATTGTTTATATTTGAAGAATAAACAATATGCATAACTGTGAAACATTTTTTAGGAGTAGTTTTTTATTTATTTTTTACAATTTCGATTTCAGCGCAAACATCAAAAATATTTCCTGATGATTTTTTAGGAATTTATAAAGGAGACTTAACTATAAATAGCAAAAGAGGAGTTCAAAAAATACCTATGGAGTTTCATTTGTTAGAAACTAAAACAGAGGGAAAATATGATTACAAGTTAGTGTATAATGGTCAACCAAGAAATTATACATTAGTTGTAAAAGATAAAATAAAAGGAATCTTTGATATTGACGAAAATAATGGCATTATTTTACCTGTACGTGTAGTTGGAAATGTTCTATATAGTTTTTTTGAAGTACAAGGAAATATGTTAACTAGTCGTTTGGCTTTTACAGATGATAAGGTTGATTTTGAAATTTTATTTACTGCAACTAAAAATAAAATAACTACAGGAAAAGGAACGAAGGAAATACCTTTTGTATATGGATACCCTATTTCAGTTGTTCAGCGAGCTTATTTAAAAAAGAAAAATTAGTTAAAACTTCTCACTTTTTTTAGTCGTTTCCAAGCTGCTTTATGTCGTCGTTTATAAAAAGACATAGTTCCTCTATCTAAGCCAAAGTAAAATAAACTTATTCCAGCTGGAGGATTAGCACTAGGTAAAAAGTTAAGTTTATTAAAGGCAACTGATGGCCATTGCCAACATTCTAAACTAGTTCCTATAAGTTCAGTAATTGCTACTACACAATACATAACTAGAAAAAATAAACGCTCTTTAGGATGTTTTCTTAAAAAGTAAAAAACAAAAAAAGTACATACAAAGCCTAAAATATCATTTTTAAAAATTAAAAAACATAAAGAAAAAGGAATAATAAGTGAAGTACAAAAGACCTCTATTTTTTTTCTATTGTATTTTACTTGTGACTTTCTGCTAAAATAATATACTAAAAGAAACACGATTGCGTGTCCTGGTGGTATATAATGTGGAATGTTTTTCAAACGGTAGGTATACATGCCTAAAGTTTTAGAAAAAAGATATTCTCCTGCAATTGCTATAAGTGTAGCATATATTAAAAGTTCTCTTGTTCTAGATGTTGCTTTGTAATATAAAAAGAGAAATAATGGAATAATTAATAGCGTAATTATATGTTGGGCATTGTAATAATAATGTTCCGCAATAAATTTACTATCTAAAAAAAGACCTAATGAAATAGCAAAAAATAACCATCCTAGGGTTTGTAAAGTTTGACCTAAGAGTGTTTTTGAAAAAATCATTTACGATTTGTTAGCCAATTGTCCACAAGCGGCATCAATATCTTTTCCTCTAGAGCGTCTAACATTAACCACAATATCATTCATTTCTAAATTTGAAATATAATTGTTTAAAGCTCTTTCAGAAGCTTGTTGAAATTCGCCATCATCAATAGGGTTGTATTCAATTAAATTAACTTTACAAGGAACATATTGACAAAATTTAACTAAGGCATCAATGTCTTCTTTTTTATCATTAATTCCATTCCAAACTACATATTCGTAGGTTATTGTTTTGTTGGTTTTCTCATACCAATATTCTAAAGATTCTTTTAAATCTTTTAAAGGAAAAGTACTGTTAAAAGGCATGATAGAAGTTCTTACTTCATCAATAGCTGAGTGTAATGACACAGCTAAATTAAAACGCACTTCATCATCTGCCATTTTTTTTATAATCTTCGGAACTCCAGAAGTAGATACAGTTATTCTTCTTGCAGCCATTCCTAATCCTTCAGGTGAAGTAATTTTATCAATAGCTTTAATAACATTGTTATAGTTCATTAAAGGTTCTCCCATTCCCATAAATACAATGTTTGATAATTTATGGTTGTGGTATAATCTACTTTGCTTATCAATTGCAGCTACCTGATCATAGATTTCATCTGCATTTAAGTTTCTCATACGTTTTAAACGAGCAGTAGCGCAAAATTTACAATCTAAACTACAACCAACTTGACTAGAAACACAAGCTGTGGTTCTTTTTTCAGTAGGTATTAAAACAGATTCAACAATTAAACCATCATGTAGTTTTATGGCATTTTTAATGGTGCCGTCTTTACTACGCTGCATGGTATCAACTAAAATATGATTAATAACAAAATTATCATCTAACATTTTACGTGTTTCTTTAGATAAATTAGTCATGTCATCAAAAGAGTGAGCTACTTTATGCCATAACCATTCATACACTTGGTTACCACGAAAAGCTTTATCGTTATTTTTTACAAAAAAATCACGTAATTGTTCTTTAGTTAATGCGCGTATGTCTTTTTTCTTACTCAAACCTATTAGATTGAAAATTGATTGTTAAAATTTAGTTGCAAAGTTAAACTAAAAAACTGGTAACCATTTTTGATTACCAGTTTTCTGTTATAATTTATCGTGTTAATTATAAAATTAACATTGCATCACCGTAAGTGTAAAACTTATATTTTTCTTTGATAGCTTCTTGATATGCTTCCATCATAAAATCATGACCTGCAAAAGCAGAGACCATCATTAATAAAGTTGATTTAGGTGTATGGAAGTTTGTAATCATACAGTTAGCAATACTAAAGTCATAAGGAGGGAAAATAAATTTATTTGTCCATCCATTGTAATCATTTAATCTGTTGCTAGAAGATACAGAAGATTCTACTGTACGCATTACTGTAGTTCCTACGGCACAAACTTTACGTTTTGTGTTTATTGCATTGTTAATAGTACTAACACTTTCTTCTGGAATTATAATTTTTTCAGAATCCATTTTATGCTTAGATAAATCTTCAACCTCGACTGGGTTAAAAGTACCTAAACCAACATGTAAAGTCATTTCTGCAAAATCAATTCCTTTAATTTCTAAACGCTTCATTAAGTGTTTAGAAAAGTGTAATCCAGCAGTTGGTGCAGCTACAGCTCCTTCATGTTTTGCAAAAATAGTTTGGTAGCGGTGCTCATCTTCTGGTTCAACATCACGTTTTATATATTTAGGTAAAGGAGTTTCTCCTAATTCTAATAATTTTTTTCTGAATTCTTCATAAGAACCATCAAATAAGAAACGTAAAGTTCTACCACGAGAGGTTGTATTGTCTATTACCTCAGCAACTAAACTATCATCATTACCAAAAAATAATTTATTTCCAATTCTGATTTTACGAGCAGGATCAACTAATACATCCCATAAACGATTTTCAGCATTTAATTCACGTAATAAAAATACTTCAATACGAGCTCCTGTTTTTTCTTTATTACCGAACATACGGGCAGGAAATACTTTCGTATTGTTTAACATCATTACATCACCTTCATCAAAATAATTGATTAAATCTTTAAATAATTTATGTTCAATTTTTTGAGTATCACGGTGTAATACCATTAAACGAGCCTCATCTCTATGTTCTGAAGGATATTCTGCTAATAATTCTTCTGGTAATTCAAATTCAAAATTTGATAACTTCATATGTAAAATTTTCTAAACGATGGCAAATATACAATATCGAAATAGGCGTTGTCAAGTTAATAACGTATTATTTTATAATTCGCAAGTATCTACCCTTATTTTATTCATATCATTCCAGAAGTTTCTATATGATTTTGTTACCACTTTAGCTTCTTTTATTACAAGTGTTGTTTTTAAAGCTAATGGAGCAAAAGCCATTGCCATTCGATGATCGTTATAGGTTGAAATTTGTATGTCCTTATTAATTTTTGTTGAAGGTTTTAAATGTAAACTTTCATTGGTAACTTTAATAGATGCTCCAAGCTTGGTAAGTTCTTCACGTAGTGCCTCTAATCTATCAGTTTCTTTGATTTTTAAGGTGTGTAATCCAGTTAAATCGCAAGCTATACCTAAACCAAAACAAGTCACAGCAATTGTTTGTGCAATATCTGGAGCATTTTTTAAATCTTGAATAAGAGTATCATTAATATGGGCTTCATTTTTAGTTAAAATAATACTGTTTTTTTCAAAATGAGTAGAAACTCCAAAATGCTTGTATATAGTAGCTAAAGAACTATCACCTTGTAAACTATCTTCTTTATAAGCAGTTAGTTTTACTGTTGAATTTACTGTACTCATTGCTATTAATGAATAAAAATAAGACGCTGAACTCCAATCAGATTCTACTACGATAGTTTGATTGTTTGTCGCAGTTTTAGGAGAAATGTTTATATTTTGTCCACTAAAACTAGCTTCAATTTCCAATTGGTGTAGCAGTGAAAGTGTCATGTTTATATAAGGTACAGAAGTAATTTTACCTACAAGTTCAATACTAAGGCCATTTTTTAAACTAGGTGCAATAAGCATTAATGCAGATATGTATTGGCTACTTACATTACCATTAATAGAAACAGTATTTTTAGTTAATTCTTTACCTACAATTTTTAAAGGAGGATATCCTTCTTTTTTTAAATAAGTTATATCAGCACCTAAAGAGCGTAATGCATCTACTAAAATTTCAATAGGACGGTTATGCATTCTATCTGATCCTTGTAAAATTTTTGTAACTCCCTGTTGAGATGCAAAAAAAGCAGTTAAAAACCTCATAGCTGTTCCTGCATGACCAATATCTGCTATTTCTTTTTTAGAAGATAAAGCATCTTGTAAGTGATGAGTATCATCAGAATCAGATAAGTTTTCAATGTGTAAATTAGGATATAATTGTTGTAAAATTAATAGCCTGTTCGATTCACTTTTAGAACCTGAAATAGTAATTTCAGCATCTAAAGCTGTAGTTGTTGTGTTTAGTTGTAAGTTCATGGGGTTTATGCCATTTTTTTGTTAGTCATCCAAATTCCATATAAAAAGCTTAGTACGATTTTGAATCCCCAAAATTGTTTCCATTTTCCTTCTGAAAAATTTGTTTGGTTAACAAGATCAAAGTTTCCTGCAAAAATATCACGCCAGCTATTCATAAATAGCGTAATAATTGTTACCACTATAAAAAAAGGAATGGCAACCTTGGCTACGTTTTTCCAAAATATTGGTTGTTGTATTTTTTGTAATAAACTCATTTATTTTAGTTTTTCGTTGTTGTGATGACGATTATGGTCTCGTTTTGTTTTTATATCTAATTTCTTATCAAAAGCCTCTTGTAAATTAATTCCTGTTTGGTTGGCTAAACAAAGTACTACAAACATAACGTCAGCTAACTCTTCTCCTAAATCTTTTTCTTTGTCACTTTCTTTTTCACTTTGTTCTCCATATCTACGCGCAATAATTCGGGCAACTTCACCAACTTCTTCTGTTAATTGCGCCATATTGGTTAATTCGTTAAAATAACGAACTCCATGATTTTTAATCCAATCATCTACTTGTTTTTGTGCGTCTTGAATATTCATTAGATAGTATTTTTAATCTTCTATTAAGAGTTCAAATATAAAGTTTCTTACTGCTAATTAATTCTCCAAGGCGGATTTTTTCTATTCTTTCCAGCTTTATATAAAATAAGTTTGTTTCCATCAGGATCTTCTAGGTGAGCTTCACGCCAAAGCCAAGTTTCACTTTTAGGCAACTGAGAAAATTCTATACCTTTTTCTTGTAGTTTTTCTACAAGAGTATCAAGGTTTTCATCTTCAAAATAAATTATAGGAATATTTTCTGTTGCAATTTGATCAACTTTATGAATAGATAGTGTGCTATCTCCATTAGGTAATTCAAAACGGACATATCTAGGACTTGCATCTACAATAAGATGCAAGCCTAGTTTTGTGTAAAAAATTACTGCTTTATCAACATTAGTTGAAGGCAGAGTTACTTGGTTTAAGTTCATGTTTTTCTTTTTTAATTACACGCATTAATAGTAGAAGCGCTAACATTCCTACAATTGATAAGCCTGTCATGATACTCCATGTACTATCGAAACCTAATTTATCAATTAATTGTAATCCTGCATTATGACCAAATATATGAGATGCTGAAAAAGCAATGCTATAGTATGCCATATATTCTCCCTGATTTCCTTTTTTAGCTCTATCCATTACAAATGCATTTGAAAAAGGAAAGGCTATCATTTCACCAATAGTCATAAGTAACATACCTATTATTAATACACCTATCCAGCCAGTAAGGTTTAATACTAAAAAGCTTAAGCCGGTTAAAAACAATCCAAAAAACATTAAAAACTCTTTTGAGTATTTACTTTTTTGCAGCCACGCAATTAAAGGCATTTCAAGGGCAAATATTATAAAACCATTTAACCCTAGAAGTAAACCAATTTTTAATTCAGACAAATGATGTTCATCTTTATAATATAGAGGCATTGTTGAAAAATACTGTAAGAATATAAACCCGAACATAAACATACTCACAAAAAAGATCCAGAAAGCTTTATCAGAGAAAACTGATACTGGATTTTCTACTTTTACTTCATCAACGACTTTTGATTTTTTAGGATGCAATACATTTATTAATAAAATAGTAGCTAAAATACAAGTAACACCATCTACCCAAAAAAGTCCGCTATACCCTAATGAGGTAATAATAATCCCTCCAACTGCTGGCCCAGCTGAAAAACCTAGGTTTATCGCTAAACGAATTAAAGTTACTGAACGTATTTTGTTTTCAGGTTTACTGTAGGCACTTAATGCAACAAACATTGCTGGTCTAAAAGTATCAGCAACTAGCATTACTAAAAATATACCAATACAAAATCCTGAAAAAGTATCAACAAATTGTAATGCTATAAATAATAAACCTGTTAATAGTAAACTAGCTTTCATTACTTTATAGTATCCAATTTTATCCGTTAATTTACCACCTAACCATGACCCTGCTACTGAACCTAGTCCAAAACAGCTCATAATCCAAGCGACATCGATTTTGGTAAATTCTAAACTTTTGGTTAAATACAACGATAAAAATGGAATAACCATTGTTCCTGCTCTATTAATGAGCGTAATTAAGGCCAGCCACCAAACTTCTTTTGAGAGGCCTTTAAATGTGTCTAAATAATTGAAGTACAATTTTTTCATAGTGTTATAAATTTAGTTGTTTGGAAGTGATATAAAAGTAAAAAGTCCGACTGTGAAGTCGGACTTTTTATAATAGTAATATTTTATTTTCATATAATCATAATACATTAATAGCCCGATATCTTCTGTGCCTAACAGATGATTTACATTGCTTATATGTATTATAAATTGTCATTTTTCTATATAATTATGCCGTAAAACTATAAAAAAAAGGAATAGCTTTTACAAATGATGGTTATTAATTTCTTCTTTATATTGATTTTAGATAAGTAATACTGATTTAGTTAAGGGGGAGTCAAAGAAAATAAAACTAGTATTTAATGTAAATTATCGAAAGGTATTTCGACTTAAAAGGTAATTGTATTCAATTCGTCGATAGTAATTTACCTTTCAACTTAAATTGTAAATTGAATTTGAATAGTTGTGCTATTTTTGAAGTGTAGATGAAACATAAAGTAAATTTCGCCAAATAGATAGAAGTCACTAAAAAGAAACATTTACAGTAATAATACAAACAAATAGAAAAAATTATATAAGTATGTTTATGATACCTATTTACCTTTTAATTGTAATAGCTTTTTTATTACAAACGATAATCGCTAGACCTACACACTTTAAACCAGTTTATATAAAATTGGTTTGCTTGGAGAAGCATCATTCTCAAAAGGTGCAATCATAAGATTTAAAAAGTATGTTCCATCTTTTATACTATTAGGAACGTAAATGAATTCTGTTATGGTAGCATTAAAACGAATGATTCCCTTCGTATTCCAAAATGCATTATGCGCTAATAACTTTCCTTCATCTTTTTCTTTATCAACTGAAGGAAGGTCTATTAGCAAATGCTTAATCCCAATTTCTTGTAAATAAACAGCCGCTTCTTCTAACATATATGGAGGATTTGTATTAGAATATCTAGCTGATCTTTTTTCTTCTGAATTAGGGAGTGTTCTAATTACTATAGCCTCACATGTTTTGTTTTTTAATACTTTTTGAAGTTGTTGTAATGTGATTACTTGATCGCCATTAGATTTTTTTTCAGGTGCTATCGTCACCACTTCTGCAAGAAAGAAAAATTTTTGTAAATTTTTATTTATTGAATGCACATCTTTAGTTATGTGTCCTACACACTCAGTATGTGTTATATGTGCATGCGGATTAAATGCAATGTTATTAAAATTCACTGCTGAACCTGCAGCAACACTTCCTACCCAATTATCAGTTGAAACAGGTGATATTTCAGGTTCTTTTAAATACCAAGCATTAATATTTTGTTTAGAAATGTTTATAGGAATTGAAATATCTAATGGGTTAGATAAATCAATGGTATACTCTTTTAAACGATGTTTAATAGTTGCAATCATGGGCTAAAGATACTTAAATTATAAATAAATCACTAGCTAATCCATCTGCTAAGAACATTCCTTTTTGGGTAGTTTTTAATACTTCGTTTCCTGTTTTCGAAACAGTTATTAGTAATAATTTTTCATTTATAAACTTTTGAGAGTTTGTAATTAATTTTTTATACAAAACGTCACCAAAATCTTGTTTTATCTTAGTTAAAGAAACACCCCAAATTGTTCTAAGACCTGTCATTAAATATTCATTAAATTGATCTTCTTTGGTTAGTTTTTCAACTTCGTTAGGTAAGTTTCCAAGTTGTATGTTTTTAATGTAGTTAGCATTATTAGCAATGTTCCAACTTCTATGAGTATTGTTAAAAGAATGAGCTGAAGGACCAATACCAATGTATTTTTTACCTAGCCAATAACTTGTATTGTGTTTTGAAAAGTAATCAGGTTTTCCGAAATTAGAAATTTCATAATGAACAAATCCATTTTTAGAAGTTTCCTCCATTAAAATATTAAAATGCTCTTTTGCTTCGGTTTCATCAGGTTCAGGATACTTTCCATTTTTCACAAAACTATCTAATACAGTTTTAGGTTCAACTGTTAAGGCATATGATGAAATATGATTAATTCCAAAATCAAAAGCAATTTGTAAATTTTCTTTCCATCGTTTAGTACTCATATTTGGAACTCCGTAAATTAAATCGATGGTAATATTATCAAAATGGTGAGTAGCTATAGCTAAACATTCTTTTGCCTCTTTTGAATTATGAGCGCGATTCATGCTTTTTAAATCTTCTTCAAAAAAAGATTGAACACCAATACTTAATCTGTTAATAGGAGATTTTGCTAATTCTTCTATTTTTTCCTTAGATAAATCATCAGGGTTTGCTTCCAATGTAATTTCAGGAGCTTCTATTACATTGTAATTTTTATAAATGGCATTAAGAAGTTGGTCAATTTCACTAGCTGTTAATAGGCTAGGGGTCCCTCCTCCAAAATAGATAGTTTCTATTATTTCGTTTTGTAATTCGTTTTTTCTTAGTACTAGTTCTTTTATTAAACAATGAACTAATTCATCTTTCTTTTTTAAGGAAGTTGAAAAGTGAAAGTCGCAATAAAAACATGCTTGCTTACAAAAGGGAATGTGTAAATAAATTCCTGCCATTATAAATATTAGTTAATTTATTTTTTTAGGATTCTGTTTTACAAAAGCTGCCCATCCAGTATAATTTTTTCCTCCAATTTGTTTTCCAGAGTTATAATAATGACAAACAGCAGCAGCTAAACCATCAGTTGCATCTAAGTTTTTAGGTAATTCTTTTAAATTAAGTAACGACTTAAGCATTAAAGCAACTTGTTCTTTACTTGCAGTTCCTTTACCCGTAATAGCCATTTTAATTTTTTTGGGCGCATATTCAGTAACAGGTATTTCTCTAGATAAACCTGCAGCCATAGCTACACCTTGAGCACGTCCAAGTTTTAACATTGATTGAACGTTTTTGCCAAAAAAAGGAGCTTCTAATGCAATTTCATCAGGGTTGTAAGTATCTATTAACTCTATAGTACGTTCAAAAATGAGTTTTAATTTTAAATAATGGTCGTCATATTTTTTTAATAGTAATTCATTCATTTGAACAAATTCCATTTTTTTACCAATGATTTTAATAATACCAAACCCCATGATAGAGGTTCCAGGGTCAATACCTAATATGATTTTTTCTGTCTTCAAATTTTATTGTACTTTGTACATGCACAAAACTAATCAAATATATTTTTAATGAGTGTATTCGGGCTTAGAACTTCAAATCCTGCATTTACCAATTACTTTTGGAAGAAGTCAAAAAGTTATTCATCAAATAAAATGACTTTAGGAGGGATTATAACAAAAACCCTTTTCATGTTAGTATTAGTATGTTGTACTGCTTTTTATACCTGGCATTTGTTTTTTAGTGGAGTAGTGGTAAAGTGGCATACATCTATTGGAGCTTTGGTAGCTGTTTTTTGTAGTATTTATATTTCATATAAACATAATGTAGCTAAATATCTATTGCCAGTATATGCGTTGGCTAAAGGATTTTTTCTGGGCGGTATAAGTGCTTATGCTCATAAACAGATTCCTAATTTACCTTTTCAGGCTGTTGGTGTTACTTTACTTACATTTTTTGTAATGTTCTTTTTATATAAATGGAGAGTGATTAGAGTTACTAAGGCGTTTCGATCAGCTATAATAACCACATCTGTAACTATATTTTTGCTGTATTTTATAAGATGGATATTTTGGTGGTTTGGAATTAGTGTTTTCTTTTTATCAGGCAATTCAAGGTTTGCTATTGCTTTTAATATTTGTACAGCTATTGTAGCATCGTTGAGTTTGTTATTAGATTTTGATTATATACACAGATACCTTGGTAAAGCTTCTAAAGAAAGAGAATGGTTGGCTACTTGGGGCTTTCTAATAACATTAATTTGGTTGTATGTTGAGGTTGTACGTCTTTTAAAAAAAATAACTTTTCGAGTCTAATTTATAGAAGCTATTTTTCTATTCCTTTCTCCCCTTGTTTTATACTTGATTTTTAATGCTTTGTAACCTTTTTTAATGAATTTGGTTAAAAAATCGGTCTTTTTGTAATAGTAAATTTTATCTAAAACAGATACTCAATGAATAATATTAATGTATTTATTATTGAGGATACCCCCGCAGAAAGCAATCGATTAGTAAAATTTCTTGAAGCTAATAGTTATTCTATATCTGGTGTAGCTAAAAGCTTTAGAGAAGCTTTAATTCTATTTCATAAAGTTAAAGTAGATATTGTTATAATTGATGTTTTTTTGAATGGTAGTCCTGATGGAATTGCGTTTGCAGAAATGATCCAAGCCAATCCTGAAACAGCAAAACCTTTTGTGTTTTTAACTAACTCGGTAGACCGACAACTTTTTTTGAGAGCTAAATTAACAAGACCTTATAGTTATTTGATGAAGCCATTTAACGAGTTAGAAATTTTGTATGCTATTGAAATGGCTGTTTCAATGTTTTATACAGAAGACAATACTTTTTTGAATGAGGAAGAAGAAACAATTATAAGTGAAAATTATGTTTTTATAAAAAAAGGAAAGAGTTTAAAAAAAGTACATATTAATGATGTTATTTTTATTGAAGTTGAAGAGAAATACTGTTCTATAGTTACAGCAAAAGAAAAGTTTGTGATATCAATATCACTCACAAAAATTTTAAAACTTTTAGATAATTCATTGTTTTGTAGAACTCATAGAAACTTTATCGTTAATATTGAAAAAATTGAAGAGATTATTCCTGTTGATAACCTTATTATACTAGATAAAAAACATAAAGTACCTCTTAGTGAAAAATATAGAGGAGTTATAAAAAAAGTGCGTACATTAAAATAACGATTAGTTATTATTGATAAGTTACCTATGGGTACTTACATATACATCATTACGAGGAGGTACGACGAAACAATCTGCTATTCTTATTAAGAAGATTACTTCACTTCGCTAGGGCTACGTTCTTAATGACGATTATATATGTCATTGTGAGGAAGTATAACAAAAAAATCTGCTATTCTATTAGAAAGATTACTTCACTTCGCTAGACTACGTTCGTAATGACGATTATATATGTCATTTCGAGGAGGTACGACGAAACAATCTGTCGATTTAAAAGCTATATCCTCAATTTTCCTTTTCTTATAGCCGAAAACGCCTGTTTTATAGGGTTTTAATTATTTTGTTTTGGTTTGTTACCTAATTTTACTTCGAGAAACATAAACACTAGCTAGTTATTTTTTTCTTTTAAAAACCAAACTTGTGGAGCAGTACCCACTATAAAAAACGAGGCGATATCCGAAAAGCCTTATGAGTAGGAATTTTAAAACTAATAACTATGTCTAATACAATCGATATTTTAACAGTAGTTGATGCAGTATCTTTACAAGAAGCAGTAGCGTCAGGAAAATTAAAAAAAGGAACAAAAACAAACCCAACATCTTTAGGGTCGTATGGTACATCTGATGCTTATATTTATATGATAACTGCTAATAATTACGTAGTAAATGACCAAGCAAAATCAGAGTTAACAATAGCTGCTAATGTAGGAGATACTGTTCGTTGGATGATTACTTGTCCAGGAGGAGGGACAGGAAACAATGTTATATTAATGGATTGGAACTCTAGTTCTGCTAGTGGTATTATAGATCCAATTTCTTTAGATATTGACATTGATTTATATGTAGGTAGTGCAACTGTTGCTCCAACTTCAGTAGAGTTTCAAAACTATTGTTTTGCAGGTATGTTAACTAAAAAAGGAAATGTACAGTACTATATTACTTTTCAATTATTAGATGAGCATGGAGCTGATTTAGGTTTTTACTTATGGGATCCATTTATTAATGTTGCTAATTAAGTAAATAAATTAATTTTATAAAACGTGAATAAAGTGTTTAAACATTTTATTCACGTTTTTGTTTAGCTTCTGATGTATCGTTTTAAAAAAATGCCATTGCGATGTAGAGAAAATGACTAAAATAATATACTTATTAAAAAAGAGATAATAATATTATGAACCCCGTTCCAATAATTTCTCATCTTATACCAAAAAAATAAGGTTTTACACTCATTCTTTTTTTATAGTTTACTATTTTGTTGTTTCTTTAAACTAAGAAAACAAAATAATAAATACTAACCTTAAATTTTAAAATTATGAGTACTCAACCAACAATTCCAATTCCTGGATGTAAGTTAACAACGGTAAAGCAGTTAACAGATACTGGAGCGGCATTAAATTTTGGA